>NZ_JBHYOB010000003.1:24495-566934 GCF_042744565.1 Streptomyces sp. NPDC058812 | reverse complement strand
GAAGCACCGCAAGGTGTGGAGGTGACCGGTACTAATAGGCCGAGGGCTTGTCCTCAGTTGCTCGCGTCCACTGTGTTGGTTCTGAAACCACGAACAACCCGCCCCTATTGCCACGGGGGTGTGCTGGTTGTCTGTTTCATAGTGTTTCGGTGGTCATAGCGTAGGGGAAACGCCCGGTTACATTTCGAACCCGGAAGCTAAGCCTTACAGCGCCGATGGTACTGCAGGGGGGACCCTGTGGGAGAGTAGGACGCCGCCGAACAATCATTGCGAGGAAACCCCGCACCGGGAACGGTGCGGGGTTTTCTGCGTTCACCGCCGTTTTCTGCCGTTTACCCCACCAATTTCGTGTCGTACGCCAGGATGACCGCCTGGACGCGGTCCCTTGAGCCGGTCTTGGACAGGATGCGGCCCACATGGGTCTTGACCGTGGACTCGGCGAGGTGGAGGCGCTCCGCTATCTCCGTGTTGGTCCAGCCCTGGCCTATCACCCGCAGGATCTCGGTCTCGCGGTCGGTGAGAGCGGCCAGGCGCGGATCGGGGGAGGTGTCCGGGGCGGTGGCGGCCGGCAGATGGTGGACGTACGCGTCGAGCAGACGACGGGTCAGGCTCGGGGCCACCACCGCGTCGCCCGTGGCCACGGCACGGATGCCGGAGAGCAGTTCCTCCGGCTGGGCATCCTTGACGAGGAAACCGGAGGCACCGGCGCGCAGGCCGGAGTAGGCGTATTCGTCGAGGTCGAAGGTCGTGAGGATCAGGACGCGGGTGCGGCCGCCGCCCGCGACGATGCGGCGGGTCGCCTCGATGCCGTCCAGGCCGGGCATGCGGACGTCCATGAGGACTACGTCGGGATGGAGCTCGGCCGTCATGCGGGCGGCTTCGGCGCCGTTGGCCGCCTCGCCCACGACCGTCATGTCGTCCTGGCTCTCCAGGAGCATCCGGAAGCCGAAGCGCTGGAGCGGCTGGTCGTCGGCGATGAGGACGGTGGTCACTGCGGGGGTTCCTCCGGTAGGTGCAGGTGGACGCGCCAGCCCCGCTCGGGGCGTGGACGTGGGCCGGCCTCAAGTGTGCCGCCGTACAGGGACGTTCGCTCGCGCATGCCGGGCAGGCCGCGGCCCTCGGAGGGAGCGGAGGCCGGGCCGCCGTGGCCGGTGTCGGTGACGGTGAGAGCGACGGCGCCGCCGGTCTCGTAGGAGAGGTCGATGTGTGCGGTGGCGTCGGGGCCGGCGTGTTTGAGGGTGTTGGTGAGGGCTTCCTGGATGACTCGGTAGACCGTGAGCTGGCGGCCCTCCGGGAGGGTGGCCTGGCCCTGGACGGTCGTGCGGACGGGGAGGCCGGCCCTGCGGACGCCGTCGAGGAGTTGGTCGAGGTCGGTGAGGGAGGGCTGCGGGGCCAGTTCGGCCGCCTGGGTGCCGTTCCGCTCCTCCTCGCGCAGGACGTCGAGGAGGCGGCGTAGTTCGCCCAGGGCCTGGCGGCTGGTGGTGGAGATGGCGTCCAAGGCCTGGGCGGCGCGTTCGGGGGACTTGGCGGCGGCGTAGCGACCGCCGTCGGCGAGGCCGGTGATGACCGAGAGGTTGTGGCCGATGATGTCGTGCATCTCCCGGGCTATGCGGGCGCGTTCCGCGGCGGCGGCGAGGCGGCCCTGCTGGTCGCGTTCCGTCTCCAGGCGGCGGGCGCGGTCCTCCAGGGCCTCGGTGTAGTCCCGCCGGGTGCGGACGGTGATGCCGATGAGGGCGGCCACGCCGACGGAGAGGAGTTGCGAGCCGACCTGCTGGTTCCAGGAGCCGGCGCCGTCCCCGTAGCGGGCGACCGTGACACAGGTCGGGGCGATCACCAGGAGCACCGCCCACCAGAGGTTGCGCAGCGGCAGGCGCAGGGCGATGTGGTGGACGAGGAGCAGTTGGAGCAGGGCCGCTTGGAGGGCGGCGCCCGACCAGGCGTTCACCAGGGCCGCGGGCAGGGTGACGAGGAGCGCGACCTGGGGGTGGCTGCGGCGCCAGAGGAGGGGGACGGAGAGGGCGAGGCTGAGCGCGAGGACGAGGCCGACGGGAACGTCGGGGTCGTGGGCGACGTTGCGCCAGCCGCCGGAGGCGTCGATCAGGGCGGCCAGCACCCACAGACCGGTGAGGTGCAGGTCCCACACGAGGGGACGGCGACGGTCGAAGGCGCGGACCCGCCGGTTGACGCGCTGGACGTACTCGGTGAGGGGTTCGGCCGCTCGGTCTTCCGGCACGGGCTTCACGGGGTCCATCCGACCATGATCGCGGCCCGGCGGGCGAGGGGGCGTCCGCCCGGAGGCCGTATATCAGGTGAGGGGCGTAGTACCCGGGTATTACGGTGGCCCGCATGAGTGCCACGGCCCCCGGTGACTACGTGATCCGCTCCATACGCGCCGACGAATGGCCCGCCGTGAAGGAGCTGCGGCTGCGTGCGCTGCGGGATCCGCTCGCGCACCTCGCCTACCTGGAGACGTACGACACCGCCGCGGCCCGCCCGAACTCCTTCTGGCAGGAGCGGACGGCCGGAGCCGCGGAGGGTGCGTCCGGGGCGCGGCAGATCGTCGCGGAGGTGCCCGGAGGGATGTGGCTCGGCACGCTGACGCTGCTGGTGGAGGAGGCCGGGACGACGGACTGGGCCGGGTTCTCCGTGGATCGGCGGCAGGGGCACGTGGTCGGTGTGTTCGTGCGGCCCGAATGGCGGGGCAGCGGGCTGACCAAGGCGTTGTTCGACGCCGGGCTGGAGTGGGCGTGGGCGAGCGGCCTGGAGCGGGTGCGGCTCATCGTGCATCCGGACAACGAGCGGGCGCAGGGCGCCTACCGGAAGGCGGGGTTCGCGCCGAGCGGACGGACGGTGCCGCTGGTGGGCGGGCCCGGTGACTACGAGCTGGAGTTCGTGCTGGAGCGCTGAGGCGGTGCCGAGGCCGCCGCTACACCGGGAGTTCGTCGTGGGGCCAGCGGGCCCGGCCCTGCTCGCGGGACCGGAGCAGGGCCAGGGTCGGCAGGCCCCGGTCCGCCCCGGTGGCCAGCAGCTCGGGGAGCTGGGGCAGCGGAGCCACGGCCGCGACGTCGTCCAGGACGAGCGTCAGTGGTGGGTCGAGGCGACCGGAGGATGACCGTTCGGCCATGCGCCGGCCGCGCTCGACCACGCTTGAGACGAGCGCCGTCAGCAGCGGCATCGCGCCCGGGCTCGTCCGGGGGTCTTCGATGGATTCACCCACCACGTAAAGCGTTCCCTGTTCGTGGATGAAGGAATCCAAGGCGAGGGCATCATTTCGGTTGGGAGTGCACGCCTCGCGGATGTTGACCGTCGAGAGGGTGGTCAGCGCACGGGTGGTCAGTTGCTGCGCCATGTCCCGGCGTTCGGGGTGGGCGGTGAGGGCGCCTTCGAGTTCCCCCGCGGAGCCGGGGGCGGCTTTGGGGTTGGTACGGAGGATGCGTACGGCGTCCTGGACCTGGAGGCCCTGGGACCAGCGGTGGACGTGGCGGACGGTGCGGCCGTCGACGGCGGCGGCGTGGAGGTAGCTGCGCAGGAGCAACTCGGCGGTGTCGCTGACCGCCTGGTCGAGCCGGGCGGTGGGGCGGACCGGGGCGAGGAGGGCGGCCGCTCTGATCGTGGCCGTCTGCCGGTCCTCGCAGCCCGCGGTGGGGGACCAGTGGAAACGGGCGGGGGTGTCGCAGAGGTGGTTCGGGTCGTAGAGGTGGACGGGGCCGAGTTTCGCGCGGGCGTCCTTGGTGTCCGCCCAGAGGGCCGGGTTCGAGGTGATGACGAGGGCGGGGCCTTCCGCGTCCCGCAGGGTCTGGGCGGCGGTTGAGCGGCGGGTGTCCGGCGGGCCGTAGTGCACCGCGCCCTCGGCGCGGTTTGTTTCCCAGCCACCCACTCGTTTGCCGTCGGCCACAGAAGTGAGGGGCTCAGCCTCCGGGACCGTCTGCTCCGGCTCCCGGACCGGCTGCTCCCGCTCCCGTACCGTCTGCTCCGGCTCCGGGGCCGTCTGCTCCGGTGCCCTGGGGATCGGTACCTCGTGCACCTGCTCCAGCACTTGCTCCCGCGTCGGCTCCGGCTCGTGCACGGGCGCCGCCGTCGCCTCCACGCGCCGCCGCTGCCGCACCGCGCGCCAGCGGGCGACCGTTCCCATCACGAACACCGTCAGGACGACCAGCACCATCACCTGGCCGATGAACAGTCCCCAGAACAGCCCGTACCCGGAGAGGGCCGTCTCGGGGGTGTCCGGCCAGGCGCCGGGGATGTCGTGGGGCTCGGAGATCAGGTGGCGCATGGCCAGGGGTGTGCCGGTGAAGGTGACGCCGGAGGGCCACGAGCCGTGGGCGAAGAGCGCGGACAGGCCGGTCGCCGTCCACACCAGCAGGGTCATGCCGAGGAGGAAGGCGAGTATGCCGAGCAGCAGGCCGTCGGGGATGCCGCCCTGCTGGGCCGGCCGCCGGCCGCGGTGGTCGTCCGGTCCGCCCGGTCCGTCCGGTCTCATGCGTCCGGTTCCTCCCGTCTTCCTACGCCACCGTCGATTCGGACGCGTCGCCGATGTGCTGTTCCATGAAGGCCGCCGCCCTTTCCTCCGCCTCCAGTTCGGCGGCGCGCAGGGCGTCGTCGTTGAAGTCGGCGGACGACTCGGTCATCGCGCGGTCGGTGAAGACCAGGGGGCGCTCGGTCTCCGTGATCAGGTGTTTGACCACCTGGACGTTGCCGTTGACGTCCCACACCGCGATGCCGGGGGTGAGGGAGGGGATGATCTCCACGGCCCAGCGTGGCAGGCCCAGTACGCGCCCCGTGGCCCGCGCCTCGTCGGCCTTCTGGGCGTAGATGGTCCGGGTGGAGGCCATTTTCAGGATGGCCGCCGCCTCTCTGGCCGCCGCCCCGTCGACGACGTCCGACAGGTGGTGCACCACCGCCACGAACGACAGACCCAGCCGTCGCCCGAACTTCAGCAGCCGCTGGAACAGCTGTGCCACGAAGGGGCTGTTGATGATGTGCCAAGCCTCCTCGACCAGGAAGATGCGCTTCTTCCGGTCCGGCCGGATCCAGGTGTGCTCCAGCCAGACCCCCACGATGGCCATGAGGATCGGCATGGCGATGGAGTTGCGGTCGATGTGGGAGAGGTCGAAGACGATGAGGGGGGCGTCGAGGTCGATGCCGACCGTCGTCGGGCCGTCGAACATGCCGCGCAGGTCACCGTCGACGAGGCGGTCGAGGACGAGTGCCACGTCCAGGCCCCACGCCCGTACGTCGTCTATGGCGACGTTCATCGCCTCGGCGGACTCCGGCTCGGGGTGGCGGAGCTGCTCGACGATGTCGGTGAGGACCGGCTGGCGTTCGACGATGGTCTCGTTGACGTAGGCGTGCGCGACCTTGAGCGCGAAGCCGGAGCGCTCGTCCAGGCCGTGCCCCATCGCGACCTCGATGATCGTGCGGAGCAGGGCCAGCTGCCCGGTCGTCGTGATCGCCGGGTCGAGGGGGTTGAGCCGGATGCCCTGGTCGAGTGCCGCCATCGGGTCCAGCCGGATCGGCGTTATACCCAGCTTCTGCGCGATGAGGTTCCATTCACCGGCCCCGTCCTCGCCCTGGGCGTCCAGGACGACGACCTGGCGGTCGCGGAAGCGGAGCTGGCGCAGGACGTACGTCTTCTCCAGGGCCGACTTGCCGTTTCCCGACTCCCCGAGCACCAGCCAGTGCGGGGCGGGGAGCTGCTGGCCGTACAGCTGGAAGGGGTCGTAGATGTAGCCCTTGCCGGAGTAGACCTCGCGGCCGATGATCACGCCGGAGTCGCCGAGGCCGGGCGCGGCGGTCGGCAGGTAGACGGCCTGTGCCTGGCCCGTGGAGGTGCGGACGGGGAGGCGGGTCGTCTCCACCTTCCCGAAGAGGAAGGACGTGAAGGCTTCGGTGAGGACGGTCAGCGGGTCCCGCATCAGGCTCAGCCCCTACCTTCGGATGCCGGTGGCGAACGGAAGTGTGTTCACGAAGGCGCGGTGGTGCTCACGGTCGCACCACTCCAGCTTCAGGTACGACTTTCCGGCCGAGGCCCTTATCGTCCGCTTGTCGCGGGCCAGTGCCTCGGGGGAGCGGGAGGAGACCGTGATGTAGCCGACCAGGTTGACGCCGGCCGCGCCGCTGGCGAGGTCCTCGCCCCGCTGGTCCAGCCGGCCGTGGGCGGCGATGTCGCGGGGGTCGACGGTCCGGTTCATCTTGGCGGCGCGGGAGGCCTCGGCCTCGTCGTTCGTCTTCTCCGTCAGCATGCGCTCGATGGCGACCTCGGTGGGTTCGAGGTCCATCGTCACGGCGACCGTGCGGATGACGTCCGGGGTGTGGACCAGGAGCGGCGCGAGGAAGTTCACGCCGACCGGGGTCATCGGCCACTCCTTGACCCAGGCGGTGGCGTGGCACCAGGGGGCACGGGTGGAGGACTCGCGGGTCTTGGCCTGGAGGTAGGTGGGCTCCATGGCGTCCAGCTCGGCCGGCCAGGCGTTGCGCTTGGTCATCGCCTGGATGTGGTCGATGGGGTGGTCCGGGTCGTACATGGCGTGGATGAGGGAGGAGAGCCGGCCCTGGCCGAGGGGCTGGCGTACGCGGATGTCCGCCTCCTGCAGGCGCGAGCAGATGTCGGTCAGCTCGCGCGCCATCACGACCGCGAGGCCCGCGTCCCGGTCCAGCTTGCGCCCGTTCTGTGGCCGGGCGGCACGTGCCATGGCGTTGGCCTCGGCCGCCAGCTCGCGCGTGTAGTGCATGCAGGCGATGAGGTAGGCGCGGTGCTGCTCGCTGCTGGTGGACACCATGGACTGGAGCTGGTCGTACGACTGCTGCAGCCACGGCAGCGCCTTGTCGTCGCCGCGCTGGGCGACGTCCTTGGCGTGCGCGTCGGGGTCGGCCGGGAGGGTGCGGGCGAGCATCTGGATGCGGGTGACGAAGCCGTCGCCGTTGGCCACGTGCTTGAGGAGGGTGCCGAAGCGGTCGACGAGGGCCTCCTGGTCCTCGGAGTCGCGCAGGCCGACGCCGGGGCCCTCGATCTCGATCGCGGCCGTCACCGTCTTGCGGTCGGCGTGCAGCAGTACGGCGATCTCGTCCGGCCCGAAGGGCGCCGCCAGCCAGGTGATGCGGCCGATGCCGGGCGGCGGGCCGACCTCGACCTCCCGCCCGTCGAGCCGGGTGCCGGCCTCGACGACGCCGGAGCGGTAGGTGGTGCCGCTGCGCAGCGTCCGCTTGTAGCTGCGGTTGATCTCGAACCACTTGTAGAACGTGCGGTGCTTGTACGGCACGTAGACGGCCGCCAGCGCGAGCATGGGGAAGCCGCAGAGCAGCACGATGCGCAGGGTCAGGACGGGGACGAGGAGCCCGCACATCATGCCGAGGAACGCGCCGACGACGATCAGCGCGATCTCACCGGTCTCGCGGTTGCGGCCGACGATCGCGTTCGGCCGGGCGCGGCCGATCAGATACGTACGGCGGGGCGTGACCGGATGGGACACGTGGGACTCGGTCGTCAACGCCCGTCACCTCCTGTGCTGTTTTTGCTGTTACGGGTGTTGCTGGCGTGGGGGGTGTTCACCGGGCTGCCGGAGCGGGGTGCGGGTGCGGCGGAGGGGACATTTCCGCCGCCTCCGTTCGAGGGGCGCGAGCTGTGCGCGGCGACGCCGCCGGAGGCGGGGTTCGAGGGACGGGACGCGGCGGAGGAGGTGGACTGGCCGCCGCCGCCTCCGCCGTCGCCGTTGTGGCGGGTGCTGTGGGTTCTGATGCCCTGGGCGACCAGGTTCGCCGGGGAGCTGATCACGGCCGCGGCCTTGCCCTCGGCGCCCTGCATGATGCGGTTGTTGCGGCCGTTCGCGATCTCGTCGCCGAAGCCGGGGACGAAGCGGTAGATCATCGCGGACGCGAAGATGGCGAGCAGGATGATGGCGAGGCCGGAGACGACGGCCGAGAAGGCGTCCGGCCCGTCGTCGGCGGAGAGCGCCCCGGCGAGCCCGAGCACGATCACGATGACGGGCTTCACGAGGATGACCGCGATCATGATCCCGGCCCAGCGGCGGACGTGACCCCACAGGTTCTTGTCGACCAGGCCGGCGTAGACGACGGTGCCGAGCAGGGCGCCGACGTAGAGCAGGGCGGCGCGGATGACGAGTTCCAGCCAGAGCACGCCGGCGGCGAGGATCGACACCAGGGAGACGACGATCAGCATGATCGGTCCGCCGCCGATGTCCTCGCCCTTCTCCAGGGCGGCGGAGAACGTGCCGAAGAAGGTGTCCGTCTGCTCGCCGGTCGCCTTGGCGAGTACGTCGGTGACGCCGTCGGTCGCCGATACGACCGTGTAGAGGATCAGCGGCGTGAAGGCCGACGCCAGGACGGTGAGCCAGAGGAACCCGATGGCCTCGGAGAGCGCGGTGGTGAGGGGGACGCCGCGCACGGCACGCTTCGCCACCGCGAGGAGCCAGAGGAGGAGCGTGAGGATCGTCGACGCCGCGAAGACGACGGCGTACTGCTGGAGGAACGTCGGGTTCGTGAAGTCGACGTTCGCCGTGTCCTGGACGGCGGCGCTGAGCTTGTCGATGGTCCAGGACGCGGCGTCGGCGCAGCCCTTGGCGAGGGAGGAGAGGGGGTCCAGGGCGGAGGTGGGGGAGTTGAGGGTTCCGCCACCGCCACCGCCACCTCCGGTGGAGCCGCCGCCTTCGCCTCGTTCGCAGTAGTCCTTGGCGGGGCCGCGGATGAGGTCACAGGGATCGTCGGTGTCCGTCGGCGACGGCGTGGGGGCGGCGAAGGCGCGGGTAGCCAGCAGCACCGTGGCGGCCTGTACGGCGGCAACCGCGGCTGTGACCTTGAGGAGGCGGTGGTTAGCGCGCATACGTGAACCCTCCGTACTCCTCGACGGCCTTCGTCATGTCGTCGGCGGTGGAGGCCCTCTGATCGCGACCGACGGGCACTGGTCCGTCCTTCTGCTGGAAGTCGATGACTTTCCAGTCGCTGTTGGTCCACGTCAGCTGGTACGTGGTGGTGTACCAACTCTCGGTCACCGGGTTGGTCGAGTCGCCACCGGACAGCCCGAAAAGTGACGTGTACCAAACCTCGACAGTGGCCTTGTCGGGGCTGGACGCCGTCACCTTGGTGCCGACCGGGATGATCCGCGAGACAAAGGTCTGGCCGGCCGGCGCCTTGCCGTTCTTGTCGAGGCCGATGTTCGCCAGGAACTTCTGGCTCGAGTACGCGCCGTCCAGCTCTGTCTGTCGGGTCGCGGCGATCTCGGGCGCATAGACGGTGTCGATGATGTCCTGCCGCTTGGCCCTGTCGAACATGCCGTCAGAACCCAGCGCCACCGCATAGTTCGCCGCCGCGCTCTGCGCCCCCTGCGCATCCCGGGCGAAGCCCGACTGCACCGGCTTCGTCCCGGACGGCGCCGTCGACGAGGCCTTCGGCTTGTCCGCGGCCGTGTCGTCCGAGGTTGCGGAATCGTCTCCTCCACGGTTCGCGAAGGCGATCGCGGCGATGAGGAGGACGACTACGCCGACCACGGTGACCAGGCTCCGGGACGACGAGCGGCCGCCGCGACGGGGGCCGCCGTAGCCGTCGGCGTCACCGTCGGGCAGCCGTGTCCGTGTCTGACCCGTGCCGCCGTAACCGCCGGGGGACTGGTGGTCGTCTCCGAGACTCATGCCGCGTACGCCCCCTCGACGTCGTGCCTGCCGTAGAAGTACGACGGTAGCCGTGCTGGTTCCCGCGCGGGCGCGGTGTGGTGACTCGACATCAGGGAAACGCAACCTCAGCCGGTTGGCACGACGGGCGGGTGGGATGGAGGGGAGGAACGGATGCGCGCCGGGCTACACGGCCATTCCGTACACGATGGTGAAGAGCGTGCCGAGCGAGCCGATGATGAACACGCCCGTCAGGCCCGCGACGATGAGGCCCTTGCCCTGTTCCGCGCTGAAGGTGTCGCGGAGCGCGGTGGCACCGATGCGCTGCTTGGCGGCGCCCCAGATGGCGATGCCGAGGCAGAGCAGAATCGCGACGGCCATCACCACCTCGATCATGATCTTGGCCTCGTTGCCCAGGCTGCCGAAGGGGCCCCAGTCCGGAGCGATCCCCCCGATGATGGTGTTGATGTCTCCCTCGTCGGCCGCAAAGAGCATGTAAGTCACCGCCCCTGTTGGGTAGTTCCGCACCCTCTGCGGACGTGCAGAGGTCAGGCCTCATTGTCGCCGACAATGGCGCCGTCGTATGTCGACTTGGCGTCATTGATTGGCGGGTTTCGTGCGAATAGCTTGCCACCGGTCCGCGCCTGGCACTAACAGGGTGGTGCGGACCGGTATGCAAAGAGTCGTATGGTCACTCTGTGTATCACGTCCCGTTACGCCGGGCAATGAGGCTGGAGCGCAACCTGTCGTGTGGTTGCGTCGTTGGGCCCTTCTGCGAAGTGATCGAACTCGCCCGCCCGGGCGCCGAGCGCGAAGGCTTCCCACTTCTGACGATCCGTCGTGACGACGGTTGGAGTTTGATCCGCCGACATGGCCGGAAAGTGTTATTGAACGGCTTCGGCATCGGGGAGAGTTGGGCCATGCGCAAGATGTGGGTCGGGGCCGGTGTCGCGGTCGCGGGCGGGTTGGGCTTCGTGATGCTGCTCGTCGTGGGCGTCTACCTCGTCGCCGGAAACCTTGCGGGCGGCGCCGGTGGCGGGGCCAAGAAGCTCGCCAAGGGGTCGGTGCCCGCGGCGTACCAGCCGCTCGTGCAGAAGTGGGGCAATCTCTGCCCCGCCATCAACCCCGCCCTGCTCGCCGCCCAGCTCTACCAGGAGAGCGGCTTCAACCCGAGGGCGCAGAGCCACGCGGCGGCGCAGGGCATAGCGCAGTTCATCCCCGGGACGTGGGCCACCCACGGGATCGACGGGGACGGGGACGGGGACCGGGACGTGTGGGACCCGGAGGACGCCATCCCGTCGGCGGCGTCGTACGACTGCTCCCTCGCGTCGTACGTGAAGGACGTGCCCGGGAATCCGACCGAGAACATGCTGGCCTCCTACAACGCGGGGGCTTACGCGGTGATCAAGTACCAGGGTGTGCCGCCGTACAAGGAGACCCAGAACTACGTCAAGGTGATCACGACCCTGGAGAAGAGCTTCGCGGCCCCCGAGACGCGGGTCGATCCGTCCGAGCAGGCCGCCGGGGCCATCGCCTACGCGCAGAAGAAGCTCGGCACGCTCTATCTGTGGGGCGGGAACGGGACGCCCGAGCAGGGTGGGCGGTTCGACTGCTCGGGGCTGACGAAGGCGGCGTACGAGAGTGTGGGGATCAAGCTGCCGCGGGTCGCGAACGACCAGTACAACGCGGGTCCGCATCCGTCGCGGGACGAGTTGATGCCCGGTGACCTGGTGTTCTTCTCGGACGATCTCACCAACTCCCGGGCCATCCGGCATGTGGGGATCTATGTCGGCGGCGGATACATGATCGACGCGCCGCGGACGGGTGCTGTGATCCGGTTCGACCCGATCGACACCCCTGATTACTTCGGGGCCACCCGGGTGACCGAGGATGGCGCGAAAGCGCTGCCCACGACGGTGTGAATGCCATGGTTTGGACGCAGCGTGAATCCATGCCCTGAGCTGCGGCGACGTGTTTCTCTTCGATAACGTCTGCGTGATCATTCGGTGGAGCGTGGAACGTATCAACGGGGACCGTGCGTTCCTGTTGACGTGTAGGTGTGCGGGATGAGAAGGAACCGGCGGATCTACGACCACGGGGGTGGCAGAAGAGGCGTGCGTTCGGTGCGCCGGAGGACATGACGAAGGGGCCGCAGCACCATGGCTGGACTCGCCGAATCCGGGTCGAACCCCGACGTCGAGCTGCTCTATGACATCAACGGCCTGGCCAAGGACGCACCGCACTGGTTCGACCGGGTCATGGAGTTCGTGGGTGAGTACGGACTGCTGTTCGCGATCGTGCTGCTGGTGCTGTGGTGCTGGTGGTCCGTGCGGCGGCGGGGCGGCGAGGACGCGGCCTCGAACGTGGCGGCACTGGTGTGGGCGCCGCTCGCGGCCGGTGTCGCGGTGCTGGTCAACGTACCGATAAGGGGTTTCGTCGAACGGCCGCGGCCGTTCAAGTCCCATGACGGGCTGGAGGTGCTCGTCGCGGGGAAGGACGACTTCTCCTTCGTGAGCGATCACGCCACGCTGTGCATGGCCCTGGCCGTCGCCCTGTTCGTCGCCAACCGGAAGTTCGGGCTCGTCGCGATCGTGCTGGCCGTGTTCGGCGGGTTCATCCGGGTCTACATGGGCGTGCACTACCCGACGGACGTCGTGGGCGGCTTCGCTCTCGGTACGGCGGTCGCGCTGCTGCTGTCGCCGGTCGCCATGGCCCTGCTGACGCCGTTGACCCGCGCCGTCGAGCGGTCGCCCCGGGTGGGGTGGCTGGTCAGCGCGCGGGGGCGAGGGGACGCCGCCGGGCGCGACGCCGTGATTCCGGGGGCGCGCAAGGAGAGTGCCGAGGCGGGGGAGCGCGACCTCGCCGCCTGAGACAGTCCGTACTGACCGAGGGCGCCCGTACTCAGGGTGCCCTCGGTTCTTCGGGTAGGTGCCGGCGGTCAGGTCGGGGCGTGGGTCTTCGCGTCCGTGCGGGCCTGGCTTCTCGCTCTGCGGGCCGGGCCTCGCCAGCCGCAGGTGCAGCGGGCCAGGCAGAAGGGGCCCTGTTCGACCGTCGTCGTGAGGTGTTCCGGGATTTCCTGGGGAGCTTCCAGACCTTCCTGCTGCGCCACGCCCACAACGTTACCGGGGTCGCCTGCCCCTCGTTAACCGGGACGGCAGGGGGTCCGCAACGCGTGTGACGGCTGGGTAGGTGGCGATGGTCGGGTGGGAGAGGGAGCGGCGGAAGGGGAGGGTGGGCGGGGGGCTCGTCCTCGCCGGGGGCGTGATCTGTGTGTGTCTGGCCGGGAGCGGGTGTTCCGGTCAGGGGGCCGCCGTCCAGGGCGCGGGCGGCGGCGACCCGGTCGCCGTGCTGCACCGGGCGGCCGACCGGCTGGTGGCCGCCGGGAGCGCCAAGGCCCGTACCGCGATGGAGATGGCCAGCGGCGGGACGCGGGTGACCATCCGGGGCGAGGGTGTGTACGACTTCGAGGGGCGGCTCGGGCGGCTGAAGGTCCGGCTGCCGCAGGACCCGGCGGGGTCGAGTGAGCACCGGCCGATCACCGAACTGCTCGCACCGGGTGCCCTGTTCATGAAGAACCGCGGGGCCGGCGTGCCCGACGACAAGTGGGTGCGGGTGGAGACCGCCTCGCTGTCCGACGGGAACCTGGTGACCGGCGGGGCGACGGACCCCCTCGCCGCCGCCGAGGTGCTGCTCGGTACGCGGACCGCGACGTACGTGGGGCGGACGGAGGTCGCGGGGACCGCGGTGCGGCACTACCGGGGGACCGCGGACCTGGCCAGGGCGGCGCGTGGCGCGTCGGACGGGAACAGGCAGGCGCTGGCCGCGGCGGCGAAGGGGTTCGCCACCGCCGAGGTGCCGTTCGACGCCTACCTCGACGACGAGGGCCGTATCCGCAAGGTCCGGCACCGCTTCAGCTTCGCCAACGGGCGGGACGAGGGCACCGTGGCCGTCGCCTCGACGACGCTGCTCTACGATTTCGGCGCCGCCGTGCGCGTACGGCTGCCGGAGGACCGGGACATCTACGCCGGCAAGATCGCCGCGGAGCCGGGGGAGCCGGCGGCGTCGGGCGAGGGGGCGGACGAGGCGTCGGGTGAGGGGCCGGGCGGCAAGAACTAGCCCTTCCGTGCCATGCGCGGTGTGTAGGCCGCTCCCTACTCTAGGAAGTCGGTGACGGCAGAGACGAGGTGACGCGCGTGGCTCCGGTCGGCGGTACGACGGTTCAGGACCACGTGGCCCTCGCCGAGATCGAGCTGTGCGGCGAACTGATCATCGCGGCCTCGGCCGCCCGGGAGCGGCTCAGCCTGGAGAGCATCGACGAGGTGCTGCGGGTGGCCGAGGAACGAGGGGCCGGGGCCGACCGGTAGGGGGCCGGCCGGGCTCGCGGGCGGTCGGCCGGTCCTACCGGTTCGGGGTCATGTGCGCAGGAGGCGGCCGATCGCCTTCGTCGCCTCCTCCACCTTCGCGTCGATCTCGGCGCCGCCCTTGACGGCCGCGTCGGCGACGCAGTGGCGCAGGTGCTCCTCCAGGAGTTGCAGTGCGAAGGACTGCAGGGCCTTCGTGGAGGCGGAGACCTGGGTGAGTATGTCGATGCAGTAGACGTCCTCGTCGACCATCCGCTGGAGGCCGCGGACCTGGCCCTCGATGCGGCGCAGGCGCTTGAGGTGCTCGTCCTTCTGCTTGTGGTAGCCGTGCACGCCGCGGTCGTGGTCGGTCACGACGTCCGTCCCGTCCGTCTCCACCGCGTCCACGGCGGGGGAGGGCGCACCTGCGCCGGCCTCGGTGGTCGTCATCGCGTCCTCCTGTTGTGGGGCAGAGTGGGCAGGGTGGGAAGAGTTCGGGCAGATAGCGGGCATATACCCCTAGCGGGTATATGGTAACGAACTTTGCGGGGTAGAGGGGCCTTGACGGAGCCCCTGGCGTCGCCCCCCTGCTCATCACTGTGCCTGATGGGCGACACTGGGGGACGGCCCGTTAGCCGTGGCCGGATGATGCGCCTAGCATCAGCCTGACCGAAACCGATGCACCCCGAGGACCCCACGTGCGCTTTCGTCTGACCCCCAGGGAGACGAGCTTCTACGACATGTTCGCCGCCTCCGCGGACAACATCGTCACGGGCTCCAAGCTCCTGATGGAACTGCTCGGGGCGGACGCATCCGCCCGGGCCGAGATCGCAGAGCGTATGCGGGCCGCCGAACACGCAGGTGACGACGCGACCCACGCGATCTTCCACCAGCTGAACTCCTCCTTCATCACGCCCTTCGACCGCGAGGACATCTACAACCTCGCATCGTCCCTCGACGACATCATGGACTTCATGGAGGAGGCCGTCGACCTGGTCGTCCTCTACAACGTCGAGGAACTGCCCAAGGGCGTCGACCAGCAGATCGAGGTGCTGGCGCGGGCCGCCGAGCTGACGGCCGAGGCGATGCCGAACCTGCGCACCATGGACAACCTCACCGAGTACTGGATCGAGGTCAACCGGCTGGAGAACCAGGCCGACCAGGTCCACCGCAAGCTGCTCGCCCACCTCTTCAACGGCAAGTACGAAGCCATCGAGGTGCTGAAGCTGAAGCAGATCGTGGACGTTCTGGAAGAGGCGGCCGACGCCTTCGAGCACGTGGCTAACACGGTGGAGACCATCGCGGTCAAGGAGTCCTGACCTCTTCATGGACACCTTCGCTCTGGTCGTGACCATCGGGGTCGCGCTCTTCTTCACGTACACCAACGGTTTCCACGACTCGGCGAACGCGATCGCGACGTCCGTGTCGACGCGCGCGCTGACGCCCCGGGCGGCGCTCGCGATGGCCGCCGTCATGAACCTCGCCGGCGCGTTCATGGGATCCGGGGTCGCCAAGACCGTCAGTGAGGGGGTGATCGAGACCCCAGAGGGTTCGAAGGGGATGGGGATCCTCTTCGCGGCGCTCGTGGGCGCCATCGTCTGGAACCTCATCACCTGGTACTTCGGTCTGCCGTCCTCGTCCTCCCACGCGTTGTTCGGCGGCATGGTCGGGGCCGCGCTGGCCGGCAGCACGACCGTGTACTGGCACGGGGTCGTCGACAAGATCGTCATCCCCATGTTCGTGTCGCCGGTGGTCGGACTGCTCGCCGGATATCTGGTGATGACCGCCATCATGTGGATCTTCCGGCGGGCCAATCCGCACAAGGCGAAGCGGGGCTTCCGGATCGCGCAGACGGTGTCCGCGGCGGGTATGGCGCTGGGGCACGGGCTGCAGGACGCGCAGAAGACGATGGGCATCGTGGTGATGGCGCTGGTCATCGCCGATGTCGAGGACTACGGCGATCCCATTCCGGTGTGGGTGAAGATCGCCTGTGCGCTGATGCTGTCCGCGGGGACGTACGCGGGTGGCTGGCGGATCATGCGGACGCTGGGGCGGAAGATCATCGAGCTGGATCCGCCGCAGGGGTTCGCCGCGGAGACGACGGGGGCGTCGATCATGTTCGGGTCGGCGTTCCTGTTCCACGCGCCGATCTCGACGACCCATGTGATCACTTCGGCGATCATGGGCGTGGGGGCCACGAAGCGGGTGAACGCCGTGCGGTGGGGGGTCGCCAAGAACATCATCATGGGGTGGTTCATCACGATGCCGGCGGCTGCGGCGGTGGCGGCGTGTTCCTTCTGGGTCGTTAACCTGGCGTTTCTGTAGCGGTGGCCGGCGCGGGTGCCGGGCGGGGTGGGTGCGCGGCCCGGCGTTGCGGGGTGCCGCTGCGCCCACCCGTGCCGCCCCAGCGGCACGACTGCCCGCAGCAGCGCGGCGCGACTGCCCGCAGCAGCGCGGCGCGACTGCCCGCAGCAGCGCGGCGCGACTGCCCGCAGCAGCGCGCGGGCGAAGCGATGGGCCCGCCCCCCGAACCGGGGGGCGGGCCCTTGTGCTCCTCGCGGTGGCACCGCCATGCAGCACCGCGAGGGGATCGGGTTCGGGCCTAGCCGAAGCGGCCCGAGATGTAGTCCTCCGTGGCCTGGACCGACGGGTTGGAGAAGATGCGCTCCGTCTCGTCGATCTCGATCAGCTTGCCGGGCTGACCGACCGCCGCCAGGTTGAAGAACGCCGTACGGTCCGAGACGCGCGCCGCCTGCTGCATGTTGTGCGTCACGATGACGATCGTGAAGCGCTCCTTCAGCTCGCCGATCAGGTCCTCGATGGCGAGGGTGGAGATCGGGTCCAGGGCGGAGCAGGGCTCGTCCATCAGGAGGACGTTCGGCTCGACCGCGATGGCGCGGGCGATGCACAGGCGCTGCTGCTGACCGCCGGAGAGGCCGGAGCCCGGCTTGTTCAGGCGGTCCTTGACCTCGTTCCAGAGGTTCGCGCCGCGCAGGGACTTCTCGACGACGTCGTCCAGTTCCGACTTCTTGTACTTGCCGTTCAGGCGCAGACCCGCCGCGACGTTGTCGTACACCGACATGGTCGGGAACGGGTTCGGCCGCTGGAAGACCATGCCGACCTCGCGCCGCACGGCCACCGGGTCGATGCCCGCGCCGTAGAGGTTCTCGTCGTCGAGCATGACCTTGCCCTCGACCCGGCCGCCCGGCGTGACCTCGTGCATGCGGTTGAGCGTGCGCAGGAACGTGGACTTGCCGCAGCCGGAGGGGCCGATGAAGGCCGTCACCGAGCGGGGCTCCACGGTCATCGAGATGTCCTCGATGGCCAGGAAGGAGCTGTAGTAGGCGTTGAGGCCGCTGACATCTATGCGCTTGGCCATGGGTATCACTTCTTCTTTCGCGTGTCCGGGGCGCTGACTGTTGTTGCTCTGGCCGCGTCAGCGACCCGTCTTCGGGGCCTTCCAGCGGGCGATGCCGCGGGCCGCGAGGTTGAGGATCATGATGAAGGCGATGAGCGTCAGTGCCGCCGCCCACGCACGGTCGTAGGCCGCGCCGTAGCCGCCGCTGTTGGCGAACTGCAGATAGATGTACATCGGCAGCGACTCCTGCGGGTCCTGGAACGGGTTCGCGTTGATGAAGTCCGTTCCCCAGACCAGCAGCAGCACGGGGGCCGTCTCACCGGTGATGCGGGCGACCGCCAGCATGACGCCGGTGGTGATGCCGCCGACCGACGTCGGCAGGACCACCTTCAGGATCGTGCGCCACTTCGGCACGCCGAGCGCCAGGGACGCCTCGCGCAGCTCGTTCGGGACGAGCTTGAGCATCTCCTCGGTGGAGCGGACGACCACCGGGATCATCAGGATCGACAGGGCGAGCGAGCCGGCGAAGCCGGACGGACCCATGTCCAGCATCAGGATCCACGTACTGAGGATGAACAGACCGGCGACGATCGACGGGATGCCCGTCATGACGTCGACGAAGAAGGTGACGGCCTTGGCGAGCTTGCCGCTCCCGTACTCGACCAGGTAGATCGCGGTCAGCACACCGACCGGCACGGAGATCAGGGTGGCGATGCCGACCTGCTCCAGGGTGCCGAGGATGGCGTGGTAGATGCCGCCGCCCACCTCGGCGTCGGCGACCACGCCCATCGAGTGGGTGAGGAAGTAGCCGTCGAGGACCTTCACACCGCGCTTGACGGTCGCCCAGACCAGGGAGGCCAGCGGGATCACGGCCACGATGAACGCGACCCACACCATGCTGGTCGCCACCCGGTCCTTGGCCTGGCGCCCGCCCTCGACGCGCGCCGAGATGGCGTACGTGCCCAGGACGAAGAGGACCGCGGCGATCAGGGCCCACTGGATGCTGCTGTTCAGCCCGGCCGCGGCGCTGATGCCCAGGCCGGCCGCGATCGAGCCGGCGGCGACCGCCCAGAGGAACCACTTGGGCAGCGTGGCGCCGCGCAGGGAGCTGCGGCTCTTGGGGGTAAGGGTTGCGTGGCTCATGCGTTGGCCCCCGAGTACTCCTTGCGGCGTCCGATGATTATCCGGGCCGCACCGTTGACCAGCAGGGTGATGACGAAGAGGACGAGACCGGAGGCGATCAGCGCGTCACGGCCCATCACGGTCGCCTCGTTGAACTTGCTGGCGATGTTCTGGGCGAAGGTGCCGCCGCCCGTGTCGAGCAGGCTGAAGTTGATCTCGAAGCTCGAGGAGAGCACCATCGCCACGGCCATCGTCTCGCCGAGCGCGCGGCCGAGCCCGAGCATCGAGGCGGAGATGACGCCGGAGCGGCCGAAGGGCAGCACCGACATGCGGATGACCTCCCAGCGCGTGGCGCCGAGGGCCAGGGCGGCCTCCTCGTGCATGCGCGGGACCTGCCGGAAGACCTCACGGCTGACGTTGGTGACGATCGGCAGGATCATGATCGCGAGCAGGATGCCCACGGTGAACAGCGAGCGCGGCGCGCCCTGGTTCCACTCGAATACGCCGGTCCAGCCGAGGTACTCGTCCAGCCAGCCGAAGAGCCCCTCCATGTGCGGCACGAGGACGAGCGCGCCCCACAGGCCGTAGACGATCGAGGGCACGGCGGCGAGCAGGTCGATCACGTACCCGATCGCGCCGCCCAGCTTGCGCGGCGCGTAGTGCGTGATGAACAGGGCGATGCCGACCGCGATCGGGACCGCGATGACCATGGCGATGACCGACGACACGACGGTGCCGAAGGCCAGGACCGCGATGCCGAACTCCGGCGGCGTGCCGGTGGGGTTCCACTCGAGGGTGGTGAGGAAGTTGGCCTCGTTCTTGCTGATCGCGATCGAGGCGCGGTAGGTCAGGAAGGCCGCGATGGCGGCCATGATGACCAGTACGAAGATGCCGGAACCGCGGGAGAGCCCGAGGAAGATCCGGTCGCCGGGGCGGGTGGCGCCGCGTGCGGCGCGCTTGGCGTCCTTCCCGGGGGGCTGGTGCGGTACGGGTGCTGGTGCGGGCTTCTGGGGATCAGTGGTTATGTCCATCGGGTTCTCCGGTCTGCGGAGCCGTCGTACGCGGCGGCTCGGGCGGAGGCACCCCGTCTCGGGGGCTCCTGGCGGCGGTGCACCGGACGGTGCGGTCCGGCCCCCGCGGGGAGACCGGACCGCACTCGGGTCAGCTCAGGCCCGAGATGTTCTCGCGGACCTTGGTGATGATCTCGGTGGGCATCGGGGCGTAGCCGGCCTCCTTCAGCAGGCCCTGGCCGTCCTCCGAGGCCATGTAGTTCAGGAAGGACTTGGTGGCGGGCAGGCTCTCGGCCTTGTTGCCCTTGTCGCAGACGACCTCGTACGTCACCAGGACGAGCGGGTAGGCGCCGTCGGCGCTGGGCGTGTAGTCCAGCTCCAGCGCGAGGTCCTTGCCGGTGCCGACGACCTTGGCGGCGCCGATGGCCGCGGTGGCGTTGTCGACGGTGGCCTTGACCGGCTCGGCGGCCTCGGTCTTGATGTCGACGGTCTTCATGCCGTCCTTGGCGTACGACAGCTCGAAGTACGAGATGGAGCCCGAGACCTGCTTCACCTGCTGGGCGAGGCCGGAGGAGCCGGGGGCGGACTGGCCGCCCTTGGCCTCCCAGGACTTGCCGCCCTCGTACTTCCAGTCGTCCGGCGCGGCGTCCTTCAGGTACTTGGTGAAGTTGTCCGTGGTGCCGGACTCGTCCGAGCGGTGGAAGGCCTGGATCTTGAGGTCGGGCAGCTTGGCCTCGGGGTTGAGCTTGGCGATCGCCGGGTCGTTCCAGTTGCTGATCTTGCTGTCGAAGATCTTGGCGAGCGTCGGGGCGTCCAGGACGAGCGTGTCGACGCCGGGGACGTTGAAGCCCACGGCGATCGGGCCGCCGACCATCGGCAGGTCGATGGCCTGGCCGTCCTTGCAGACCTTCTTGGACTGCTCGATCTCGTCGGGCTTCAGCGCCGAGTCCGAGCCGGCGAAGGCGGTCTGGCCCTGGAGGAACGCGGTGATGCCCGCGCCGGAGCCGGTCGGGTTGTAGTTGATCTGTACATCCCGGCAGGCCGAGACGTACTGCTTGACCCAGGCGTCGATCGCGTTCTTCTGGGCGGAGGAGCCGGAGGCCTGGAGCTGGCCCTTGGCGTCGTCGCACTTGATGTTGCTGTTGGCGGTGGCGCTGGCGTCACCGCCGGTGCTGTTGCCGCCGGTGTCGTCGGAGCCGCACGCCGTGAGGGCCAGGGCGCCGGAGACGGCGAGAGCACCGAGAGCGAGGGCCCGCCGGTTCATGCGCTGAAGCTTCACTGAGGGAGTTCCTTCCAGGAGCCGCCGTCCTGAATCCGGCGGCGTGCGAGGAGTGGCGTTGAAGACGATCAAGACTGGGCGACACGGGCGCGTTTTCGGGAAGCGCCCCGTATCGGTAAGGCCGAAATTAGGCAGAACAGGTGAAGCCGCCGAAGGGCATAAATGAACGGGGGGTGAACCCCTGTGGACGGTGCGGTGAGGTCACGGAACGCTTACGTCAAGGACACGGAGCGGTCCCGAGCGGATCCGTCGCGAGCAGGGCGTCGACGAGGGTCCGGTCGCGCGGCTGGGTGAGGCGGGCGCGGGCTGCCGCGGGCTCCAGCCACAGGATGCGGTCGACCTCGTCGGACGGGGCGAAAACGCCGGTGGTGGCCGCGGCCGTCCAGTACCGGACCTCCTTGGGGCGGCCGTTCGCGAGGTAGCGGACGGTGGGCAGCTCGGCGCCCGGTGCGGCGGCGTACCCCGTCTCCTCCGCGACCTCGCGCAGGGCGCCCGCGAGCGGGTCCTCGCCGGGCTCGAGCTTGCCCTTCGGGTGCGACCAGTCGTCGTACTTCGGGCGGTGGACGAGGCAGAGCTCCAGCTCGCCGTCGACCGGGGAGCGCCGCCACAGCACGCAGCCGGCCGCGCGGACGGTGGTGTCGTCTGCGGGACTCACGTGCGCTCACGCCTCCTGTCCTACGGCAGCCTGATGGGTTCCTTGCGCCAGCTGTGCTGGAACGCGTACCTCGCCGCCTCCACCTCATGCCGCTGGTCGGCGTGGAGCACGCCGAGCGCGTACGCCGTCGCGGGCGCGATGCGTGGCGTACGGGCGGCCTGGGCCGCGGCCGCGGCGGCCTCCGCGGCGTCGCGGTGGCGGTTCAGGGCCTCGCCGGCGGCCAGGAGGCGTACGTCCTCGGAGACCTCGGCCTCCTCGCCGGCCAGTACTTCCAGTGCGTACCGGTGCAGGCGCAGCAGCAGCCGGACCTGGTGCCACGGGGCGTCCTGGGGGTGGGCGACGGGGTCCGGGGAGAGGCCGTGGATCAGCGCCTCCGCGTTGTACGGGCTCCCCGCGGTGACGAGGGGCAGTGCGGCCACGGCGTCGGTGAGGCGGTTCTCCGCGGCGGCGGCCAAGGGGCGGAGGTCGGTGGGGGACGCGGCGTTGGACGTGGTGGCCGGGGCCCCGGGCGTGGCGGGGCCGGTGGCCCTCAGCGGGACCTCGCTCGCCAGTAAGGCGACCTTGTCGGCGACGGCGTGGAAGCGGCTGCTGCCCAGGGCCTGGAGGGCGGTGGAGTGCGCCCGGGTGCGGGCCAGGGTCAGCTGGCGGTCGAGCAGCGCGCCCGCCTTGGCCGCGCCCACGGTGAGGCTGCCGCGCTCCGGGGGCGCCGGGTGGGCGGCGGACACGGCGGCGGTGGCCCGGTCGGCCGTCTGCTGGGCCGGGAACGCCGACGAACCGGACAGCCGGTGCAGGGCCTGGAGCAGGCGTTCCAGGCGGGACGCGTACGCGTGCTCCATCGCCAGCGTGCCGGACAGCCACGCCAGCTCGGGGCGCATGCTCTCCGCCCAGTCGGCGTCCAGCAGGGGCTGGAAGGTGTGCAGGGTGCCGCTGAGACGGCGGGCAGCGCGGCGCAGGGCGCGGGCCGCGTCCACGGGGGCCGCGGCCGGGGTCGCTCTGTCCGAGCGGCGCGCGCCGTGCGCGCCGTTCCCACCGTGTGCGCCCGTGCCCGATTCACGGTGCTGGCGCAGGGCGCGGAGGAACTCCGTGGCCTGCGCCCGCAGGTAGCCCGCGAGGGCGTCCGTGTCCGCGGGTACCGGCGGGCCGGCAGCGGCCGTGGCCGTGGCGGTGGGGTCCGTCGGGTCAAGGTGTCGCTGTGCCACGCCGGCGCCTCCGGGCGTCTATGAGCATCTCCTGGATGTTGCGCAGGGGCTGGCCGTCCGCGTCGGTCGCGTGCCGGGTCCACTCGCCGTCCGGGCCGAGGTGCCAGGAGGCGGTGCCGTCGGACATCCCGGTTTCCAGCATCCGGTTGAGGGCCGCCCGGTGGGCCGGGTCGGTGACCCGGACCAGGGCCTCTATCCGGCGGTCGAGGTTGCGGTGCATCATGTCGGCGCTGCCGAACCAGACCTCCGGCTCGCCGCCGTTGCCGAAGGCGAAGACCCGCGAGTGTTCGAGGAAGCGGCCGAGGACCGAACGGACCCGGATGTTCTCCGACATGCCCGTCACCCCCGGGCGCAGCGCGCAGATGCCGCGCACCCACACGTCGACCGGGACGCCGGCCTGGGACGCGCGGTAGCAGGCGTCGATCACGGCCTCGTCGACCATCGAGTTGACCTTGATGCGGATGGAGGCGGGGCGGCCGGCGCGGTGGTGCTGTATCTCCTTGTGTATGCGGGAGACCAGGCCGTCGCGCAGCGACTTGGGCGCGACGAGGAGACGGCGGTAGGTCTCGCGCCGGGAGTAGCCGGAGAGGCGGTTGAACAGGTCGGAGAGGTCGGCGCCGACCTGCGGGTCCGCGGTGAGCAGGCCGAGGTCCTCGTAGAGGCGGGCCGTCTTCGGGTGGTAGTTGCCGGTGCCGACGTGGCTGTAGCGGCGTAGCGTCTCGCCCTCCTGGCGGACGACGAGCGACAGCTTGCAGTGCGTCTTGAGGCCGACCAGTCCGTAGACGACGTGGCAGCCGGCCTCCTCCAGCTTGCGGGCCCACTTGATGTTCGCGTGCTCGTCGAAGCGGGCCTTGATCTCGACCAGGACGAGGACCTGCTTGCCGGACTCGGCCGCGTCGATGAGCGCGTCGACTATCGGGGAGTCGCCGGACGTCCGGTACAGCGTCTGCTTGATCGCGAGGACGTCCGGGTCGGCCGCGGCCTGCTCCAGGAAGGCCTGGACGGAGGTGGAGAAGGAGTCGTACGGGTGGTGGAGCAGCACGTCGCGGCTGCGGAGGGCGGCGAAGATGTCCGGCGCGGACGCGGACTCGACCTCGGCCAGATCGCGGTGGGTGCCGGCGACGAACTTCGGATACTTCAGCTCGGGGCGGTCGATGCCGGCGATGCGGAAGAGGCCCGTGAGGTCGAGGGGGCCGGGGAGCGGGTAGACCTCCGCCTCGCCGATCTTCAGCTCGCGGACGAGGAGATCGAGGACCTCGCGGTCGACGGACTCCTCGACCTCCAGGCGTACGGGCGGGCCGAAGCGGCGCCGCATGAGTTCCTTTTCGAGGGCCTGGAGGAGGTTCTCCGCGTCGTCCTCCTCCACCTCCAGGTCCTCGTTGCGGGTGAGGCGGAAGGCGTGGTGCTCCAGGACCTCCATGCCGGGGAACAGCTCTTCGAGGTGGGCGGCGATGACGTCCTCGATGGGGACGTAGCGGCCCGGGGAGGCCTCAAGGAAGCGGGAGAGCAGCGGGGGGACCTTGACCCGCGCGAAGTGGCGGTGGCCGGTCACCGGGTTGCGGACGACGACCGCGAGGTTGAGGGAGAGGCCCGAGATGTACGGGAAGGGGTGGGCCGGATCGACCGCGAGGGGGGTGAGGACCGGGAAGATCTGGTGCCGGAAGAGGGTGAAGAGGCGGGCCTGCTCCTTCTCCGCGAGTTCGCTCCAGCGGACCAGGTGGATGCCCTCCTCGGCGAGGGCGGGGGCGACGTCCTCGTGGAAGCAGGCGGCGTGCCGGGCCATGAGTTCGCGGGAGCGGGCCCAGATCATCTCCAGGACCTCGCGGGGCTGGAGGCCGGAGGCGGAGCGGGTGGCGACGCCGGTCGCGATGCGGCGCTTGAGGCCGGCGACGCGGACCATGAAGAACTCGTCCAGGTTGCTGGCGAAGATCGCGAGGAAGTTGGCGCGCTCCAGGAGGGGGGTGCCCGGGTCCTCGGCCAGTTCGAGCACGCGTTCGTTGAACGCGAGCCAGCTGCGTTCGCGGTCGAGGAAGCGGCCCTGCGGGAGCCGGGCGCCGCCGGCCTGGGACTCCTCCGACTCCTCGTACGCGTCGAGGTCCGCGTCGATGTCGGGTTCCAGGTCGGAGACGGTGGCGGCCACGGTGTGCGGGCGGTGCGCGGCGATGGAGCCCACGGAGGGCTGCGTGTGCTGGACCTCTGCCTGGGTGTTCGGCTGCCTCATGAACCCATTCTTCCGCGCCGCGCGCAGGACAGGCGCGTCGGACGGCGCGGGATGCTCTGCTCCTGGTGGCACGGTCGGCTTCATTCGGTGAGCGTCGCAAGGCTGTCTGAATCGATGGTTACGAGGACATGACGTGTGGGATAGCGGCGGGCCTCCGGCGGTGGTGCGGGCGGGGGTGCCCGAGGCGGCCGCGCGGGTCCGGCCCACCCCCCTGTCCAGCGTTTCCGCCTGCGATCGTGTGAACCGATTGGCCGGGCTCGTCCGATGAGGAGATGTGAGCGAAACGAGAAGCGACGGGGAGCTGCTGCGGGCCGTCGCGTCCGATGCCGACCGGCGTGCCTTCGAGGAGCTGTACCGCAGGTACGCCCCCTGGCTGACCGCGCGCCTGCGCGGCCGCTGCGCCGACGCCGGTGTCGTCGACGACGTCGTACAGGAGACCTTCCTCGCGGTGTGGCGCGGCAGTGCGCGCTACCGGGAGGAGGGCGACGTGGCGGGATGGCTGTGGCGGATCGGGTCGCGGCGGCTGGTCGACGTGCTGCGCGGCGACGGCGCCCGGGGGCGGCTGCGGCAGGCGCTGGCCCGGTTGCGGCACCGCGACGAGGCCTCCGCCGAGGAGCGGGTGCTCGCCGGTGTCGAGCACGGCGATCTCGCCGGCGCCCTCGTGCGGCTCTCACCGGAGCTGCGCGCGGTGCTCCAGGCCACCGTCATCGACGGGCTGACCACCCGTGAGGCGGCCGTCCTGCTCGGCATCCCGCCGGGCACGGTCAAGACGCGGGCGATGCGTGCCCGCCGGCAACTGCGGGAGGCGCTGGCATGAGTGACGAGGACAGCCGTCGCCGGGAGACCTGGCACGTGGACGAGGACGACCTGCGGGCCTACGCCCGGGGCGGACTGGCGGCGCCCGCGCTGTGGTCCGCCGACGCCCACCTGACCGCCTGCGCGCACTGCCGCGGTGTACTCGCCGAGGTGAGTGACGCCGCCGCTCTGGAGGCGGGGTGGGAGCGGCTCGACGCGGAGCTGGACGCGCCCCGGCCGGGCTGGTTCGAAGGGCTGCTGGTGCGGTGCGGCGTCGGTGACGGCACCGCGCGGCTGCTCGCGGCCACCCCCGTACTGCGCCGGTCCTGGCTCGGCGCGGTCGTCGCCGTGCTGCTGATGACCTTCGCCGTCGCCCTCACGGCCGGCGCCGCCCGCACGCCCACCCTGTTCCTCGCCTTCGCTCCGCTGCTGCCGCTGGCCGGGGTGGCGCTCGCCTACGGGCCCGCGCTGGATCCGACGTACGAGATGGCCGTCGTCTCGCCGATGCACGGCTTCCGGCTGCTGATGATTCGTACGGTCGCCGTGCTGGCCGTCGCGCTCGGGGTGAACGGGCTGGCGACGCTCGCCCTGCCGGGGTACGGGCTGCGTGTCCTGGCCTGGCTGCTGCCCGGGCTCGCCCTCACCGCGACCGGGCTCGCGCTGACGCCCCGGCTGGGTCCGGTTCTCGCGCCGTCCGTGGTCGCGGGGGCGTGGGTGGCCGTGCTGCTGGCCGCGGACGCGGCGCGCGCGGCCGAGGACAGTCCGCTGGCGCCGTTCACGGCGGCCGGGCAGGGCGTGTCCGGGGTGGTGGTCGTGCTGGGTGCCGGGCTGCTGTTCCTGTTCCGCGACCGGTTCGACGTCTTTCCGCGGGGTGCCGCGTGAGTCCTGCCTTCTTCCTTGTCCCTTTCCTGTACGGGAGCGCCGTATGAACCACCCCACCGTTTCCGCCTCCGGGCTCAGCCTCCATTACGGCCGCACCCGCGCCCTCGACGACGTGTCGCTGCGGCTGACTCCGGGCGTCACCGGGCTGCTCGGGCCCAACGGCGCCGGGAAGACCACGTTGCTGCGCGTGCTCGCCACCGCCGTGCCCGCCGACCGGGGGGCCTTCACCGTGCTCGGGCACGACCCCGGGACCGCGAGCGGGCGGCAGGAGGTGCGGCGGCGGCTCGGGTACCTGCCGCAGACGCCCGGCTTCCATCCGGACTTCACCGCCTTCGAGTTCGTCGACTACGTCGCGATCCTGAAGGAACTGGCGGACCGTGGCGCCCGGCACCGTGAGGTGCGGCGGGTGCTGGAGGAGGTCGATCTGGGGGACGTGCGCGGGCGGAGGATCAAGAAGCTGTCCGGGGGCATGCGGCAGCGGGTGGCGCTCGCGGCCGCGTTGGTGGGGGACCCCGGGTTCCTGGTGCTCGACGAGCCGACCGTCGGACTGGATCCGGAACAGCGCATGCGGTTCCGGGAGCTGGTCGCCGGGGCGGGCGACGGGCGGACCGTGCTGCTGTCCACCCACCAGACCGAGGACGTGGCGATGCTCTGCCACCGGGTGGTCGTCATGGCCGCCGGCGCCGTGAGGTTCGACGGGACCCCGGCCGAGCTGACCGCGCGGGCCGCCGGGCGCGTGTGGAGCAGTACGGAGCGGGATGCGGGCGCGAAGGCCGGGTGGCGTACCGGGACCGGGTCATTCCGGAACGTGGGTGATCCGCCCGCCGGAGCGGAGTTGGTCGAACCTACCCTGGAGGACGGCTACCTGCTCACCCTCGACGGTGCCGACGCGGAGGTGTCGGCATGAGCGCCGTACTCACGGTGTCCCCGCCCGCAGTGGAGACCGGGCCGCGCGGCGGCGCGCGGGCCGTGCTCGCCCTGGCCCGGTTCGAGGCGCGCCGGTTGCTGCTGAGCGTCCCCGTCGTCATCGCCTTCGCGGCGTACGTCGCGTGGATCGTCTGGCGTACGCGAAGCTCCTGGGACGGCTATCCGGCGTTGCAGGACGTCGACCGCGCCACCCAGAGCATGCCGATGCTCGTCGGCCTCGCCGTCCTGCTGTCCGCCAACCTCGCCGCCCTGCGCTCCGGACGGCACGGCACCGAGAACCACTTCGCGGTGCTGGGGATGACGCCCTGGCGCCGTACGGTGGCCCACGCGCTGTCCGTCGTACCGGCCGTCCTGCTCACCGCGGTGTGCGTGGCCGGTCAGTTCGCCTGGGAGGCGTTCAAGCCGGGCGCGGTCGGGCACGGTTCGCCGGCCGAGCTGCTCGTCGGACCGCTGACGGTACTGCTGTTCGGGGCCTTCGGGGTGCTGCTGGCCCGGGTGATCCCGTCCGCGCCCGCCGCGCCGCTGGTGCTGGTCCTGCTGCTGTTCACGCTCGTTCTCGGTACGGCGCCGGGTGGCGCGAGCGGGCTGTCCTGGCTGGCGCCGGTCGTCGCCGACGTCAGCCCCAACACCCTGCCCTCCGACCTGCTGGGACGGCCCGCCGCCTGGCACGCCCTCTACCTGGCGGGTGCGGCCCTGTGCGCGGCCTTCCTCGCGGTGCTCGTCGCCGGAGCGCGGCACCTGGCCGTCCGGGCGGGTGTCGTCCTGACCCTCGCCCTGGCGGTGACGGGCGGCGTCATGCAGGCCGGAGGCGCGGCGCCGTCGCCGGAACTGACCGCGGCCCGCGAACGCGCCTCGGTACGCCCCGACCTGACCTGCGTCGAGCACGGCCGGTCGACGTACTGCGCCTTCCCCGAGTGGGAGCCCCGCACCGGCACCTGGGCCGGGGTCGTGGACCGGGTCCAGTCCCTCACGGGCGGCTCCGCGCACGACCGGCGGCTCGTCGTACGGCAGCGGATCGACGCCCGGTACGGGATGGAAGGCGACGCCGCGATCCCCGCGCTCACCGACGCCCACCAGGTGACCGTGGGCACCTCCTGGGGCGGCAACCGGGTTCCCGAGTTCTCCAGCGCCGTCGCCGCCGTCCTCGTCGCGGGCACCGAGGAGGCGGGGAGCGAGATCTGCGACGGGCGGATGGTCACCCTCATGTGGCTGTCCCTGAGCTGGCAGGACGACCCGATGAACGCCCTGCGCCGGGTCCGCGTCGACGACAGTGTGCAGGGCTCCGCGGTCGTCCTGTCGCCCACCGACCCGCTGTCCATGACGGAGGGGCAGACGGACGTCGTACGGCGTCTGCTGGAGGACCCGCCCGCCGGTGTCGGCGAGCAGGTGAAGGCGCACTGGGACGAGCTGACCTCGCCGGGCGTCACGACGGCCCGGGCCGCCGAACTGCTGGGTGTGGCCGGGCCGCAGAAGGCGGACTCGTGCGAGGAGTGACACCGGCCCTCGTCGGCCCGGTGTGGCGCACGTTGCCGTGGCGTGGCCTGGCGGCGGCCGGGATTCTCGGGCTGCTGCTCGCCGCGACGCCGGACGCCGTCGGCGCGGAACCGACCTCCTGGGAGACGCTCATCCTCCTGCGGGGCGTCGCCCTGGTCGGCGCGCTCGGCCTGGCCTTCCTGCTGGACGACCCGGCCCGGGACCTCACCGCGCCCGTCCCGACCCGGCGCCCGCTGCGGCAGGCGCTGCGGGTGGCCATGGTCGCACCGCTCGCCGCGCTGTGGTGGACGGCCGTACTGCTGCTCGCCCCCTCGGCGTCCCGGCCCCCGGCCGGTGACATCACCGTGGAGGCGGCGGTGCTGGGCGTACTGGCGCTCGCCGGTGCTGCGACGGCGGTACGGCTGACGGACGAGGCGCGTCCGGGGCCGTCCGTCGCGGCGGCCCTGCTGCTCGCGGCGGTCCTCGTGCCGCTGCTGGCGCCGGAGAGCTGGGCGTTGTTCGTACCGCCCGACGACCCGCGGTGGCCGGCGGCGCACGACCGGTGGGCGGCGCTGCTGGCGGCGGCGGCCGTGGTGTGGGGGGTGTGCGGGCCGGAGCCGCTTGGGGCGCTGGGGGAGGCGGTCGCGCGGGGTTGGCGGACCGGCTTAGCGGGGCGGCTTGGCGGGTGGTTCGGCGGGTCGGCTCGGGACTGGGCCGGTTCGGCGGGCCGGCTCGGGGCCGGGCCGCCTCACGTCTCCGTGCGGTACATCAGGTCCGTCTCGTGGGTGGCGAAGCCCAGGCGCTCGTAGACGGACACCGCCGCCTTGTTGTCGGCGTCGACGTACAGCATCGCCGTCGGGAGTCCCTGCTCCGCCAGGTGCCGCAGGCCGACGGTGGTCAGGGCCTTGCCGAGGCCGCCGCCCTGGGTGTCGGGGCGGATACCGAGGACGTACACCTCACCGAGCCGCTCCTCGGCGTGCACCTTGGTCCAGTGGAAGCCGATCAGCTCGCCGTCCCGCTCGGCCAGGAAGAACCCCGCCGGGTCGAACCACGTCTCGGCCTTGCGGTCGTCGAGGTCCCGCTGGGTGAGGGAGCCCTGCTCGGGGTGGTGGGCGAAGGCGGCCGCGTTCACCGCGAGCCAGGCGGTGTCGTCCTGTCCCGGCACGAAGGTCCGTACGGTCACGCCCTCGGGGAGCCGCGGGTCCGGCAGCTCCAGGCCGGCCAACGGGCGGCGCATCTGACGCAGTTCACGGAACAGCGTCAGACCGAGCACCTGCGCGAGATGCCGGGCGGCGGAGTGGCCGCCGTGCGCCCAGATCCGCAGCCGCTTGCCGGAGGCCGCGAGCAGCGCGGAACCCAGCGCCCGCCCGTGCCCCTGGCCCCGGTGCGAGGGGTGGACGACCAGTTCGGCGGCCGGGGGCTCGATCGGGTCGGTGCCCTCCAGCTGGGCGTAGCCGACGAGTTCGCCGCCGTTCACGCTGAGCAGCAGGTGCGCGATGCCCTCCCGTGCGGGGCCGCGCAGTTGCAGCCGTCCCTGTTCGGACACGGCCTGCTGCCCGTCGTTGCGTGCGGCCTCGGTGAGCAGGGCGAGCACGGCGTCGGTCTGCTCCGGGGCGAGTTCGGCGAGGGTCTCGATCGAGCGGGGGCGGCCGGGCTGCACGGTGTCGTCGCTGGTCATGCGTACGAGGGTAAGGGGCGGGTGCGGCAAAGCGGCGGCAGTCGGGGCAGTTGGGCCGTCGGGGGAGGTACACCAGGATGTAACCCGTCACCCCCTGTCGCGCTACGCGCGTTGACTCTAGGCTGCTGCGCCGACGAGCCGTCTCCTCAGCGGCTCGCGCTCACGCACACCCACAGGGGGGCGCATGCCAGCCACAGCACAGTCGTACCAACCGCGCCGCGGACGCCGTACGAACCGTCTTCTCGCCGTCGCCGCCACGGTCGTCACCGCCGGCGCGCTCGCCGCCGCGGCACTTCCGGCGTCGGCGAACGCGGGCGAGAGCCACCGCGGCAACGGCGGTCACGGCCATGGTCATGGCCACGGCCGCTACCAGGATGTCCAGCTCCTCTCCTTCAACGACCTGCACGGCAACCTGGAGCCCCCGGCCGGCTCCTCCGGCCGGGTCACGGAACTCCAGCCGGACGGCACGACGAAGACGGTCGACGCGGGCGGCATCGAATACCTCGCCACGCACCTCCGCGAGGCCCGCGAGGGCAACCGCTACTCCATCACCGCCGCAGGCGGCGACATGGTCGGCGCGTCCCCCCTCCTTTCCGGCCTCTTCCACGACGAGCCGACGATCGAGGCGCTGAACAAGCTCGACCTGGACGTGACCAGCGTCGGCAACCACGAGTTCGACGAGGGCGCCAGGGAACTGGCCCGCCTCCAGAACGGCGGCTGCCACCCCACCGAGGGCTGCTACACGGACAAGGAGTTCGAGGGCGCCGACTTCCCGTACCTGGCGGCCAACGTCCTGGACGAGAAGACGAAGAAGCCCATCCTGAAGCCCTACTGGGTGTGGAAGCAGAAGGGCGTCAAGGTCGGTTTCATCGGCGTGACCCTGGAGGGCACCCCGGACATCGTCTCGGCGGAGGGCGTCAAGGGCCTCTCCTTCAAGGACGAGGTCGAGACGATCGACAAGTACGCCAAGGTGCTCCAGCGCCAAGGCGTGAAGTCGATCGTGGCCCTGGTCCACGAGGGCGGCTTCCCGGCCTCGTCCTCCTACAACTACGACTGCGACTCCCCGGGCGCCGGCGACGGCATATCCGGCCCGATCGCCGACATCGCGAAGAACGTCACGCCCGAGGTGGACGCGCTGGTCACCGGCCACACCCACGCGGCGTACGTCTGCACGATCCCCGACCCGGCGGGCAAGCCCCGCATGGTCACGTCGGCCGCGTCCTTCGGCCGCCTGTACACGGACACGACGCTGACCTACGACCGCGCGACGGGTGACATCGCCCGTACGGCCGTGAAGTCCGCGAACCACGTGGTGACACGGGACGTCCCGAAGGCGCCGGACATGACCCGCCTGATCGACAGGTGGAGCACCCTCGCCGCCCCGATCGGCAACCGCCCCATCGGCTACGTCTCCGGCGACATCAACCGGGACGGCACCGAGTCCCCGCTCGGCGACCTGATCGCCGACGCGCAGCTGGCCTACGGCAGGACCCAGGACCCGGAGACCGACCTGGCCCTGATGAACCCGGGCGGCATCCGCGCCCCCCTCACCTACACCTCCACGGGCGGCGAGGGCGACGGCGTCGTCACGTACGCCGAGGGCTTCACCGTCCAGCCCTTCGCCAACACCGTGAACCTCAAGGACTACACGGGCGCCCAGCTGATCCAGGTCCTCAAGGAGCAGGTGAGCGGCCCGAACGAGGCGGCCCCGAAGATCCTCCAGGTCTCGTCCGGCTTCACCTACACCCTGGACCTGACCAAGACCGGCGCGGACCGCGTGGTCACGGACTCCATCCGCCTGAACGGCGCCCCCATCGACCCGGCGGCCACCTACCGCGTCGCGTCGAACAGCTTCCTCGCGGGTGGCGGAGACGGCTTCCCCACGCTGGGCGAGGGCGCGAACGAACTGGTCGGCGCGGACGACCTGACGGCGCTGGAGCAGTACCTGACGGCCAACTCGTCGGCGACCGACCCGATCACCCCGCCGGCGGCCGACCGCATCACGGTGGTGCGGTAGCCGACCCTGCCGAAGCGAGTACACATCGGCATGTGATGTTCGCGCCGCGCTCATATGGGCGCGGCGCGGACAGTTGGCCGGTAAGTGTCACCGCAGTCGACTGCCACCATCGGCGACCCGTTCGCCCCGGCTGACCGCGATACGGAGCAGATCCGCGAGGGCCTCCGTCGCCCTGACCAGCGCGAACCGCACCGCCCGCTCCCCCGCCTTCCGGTCGGCGAGTACGGCCCTGGCACCCGCGAGTACTTTCTCACCCGAGTCCACCTGGGCCTCCTCGATGTCATCGGCGAGCCGCGAGAGCCGGCTGTCCCCGCCGTCGGTGCTCAGATAGCAAGGCTTGCCTTCGGGGGTGGTCCAGGGGAGGAGGCGGAGCGGGGGAGTGGGCATGGCTTGTCCCTTCGATACCAGCGACCAGCGGTGATTACGTTTCGTGCCTCGATCGTCACTGGTCGCGCGTACGCTGCGAAAGGGGTCAGGTGTTGCCTGGCTGGCAGACAACGGGAGGAGCGAGGTGGGCGAACACCCGCTCGGGGACGGGCAATCGAGACGTGCGGAGCTGGGTGAGACGCTCCGGATGCTGCGTGACAAGGCGGGCAAGTCACTGGGGCAGCTGGCTGAGGAGACCTCGTACGACAAGAGCTATCTGTACCGCTTGGAGAAAGGGGAACGGCTCTCCAAACGGGCGGTCATGGAGGACCTCGACAGGTATCACGGCACCGGCGACCTGCTGGTCCGCTTGTGGCGCGACGCGCGCCAGGAGGTCATCAAGGACAAGTACAAGGCGTTCATGGAACTGGAAGCGACGGCTCGGGTGATGTGGCTGTTCCAGCTCCGGGTCCCGGGCCTGTTGCAGACCGAGGACTACGCCCGGGCAGTGTTGTCAGGAGCCCGGACAACGGCAGGCAACAGCGAGGCAGTCGAGGAGCAGGTCGCTTTGCGCCTGGGGCGGCAGGAGCTGCTGCATCGACAACCGGCGCCGAGTATCCGCGTGATATTGGACGAAGGGGCGTTGCGGCGACCTGTTCCGGATAGGAAGGTGTGGAGGGACCAGCTCTCGCATCTGGTGAACGCGGCAGAACTGCCCACGGTCGCGCTTCAGGTATTGCCCTACACGGCTGGTGTGCACGACCTCATGGACAGCCATCTCTGGCTCCTGTGGCAACGGGTCGGCGACCCCGTTGCCTACGTGGAAGGCAACGGCTTCGGTGAGTTGATCGACGATCCGGACAAGGTCCTGTCCTTTCGCTTGTCCTACGATCTGGTCAGGGACGCGGCTCTGACTCCGGTGGAGTCGATGGCGTTCATCAAGGGCCTTCTGGAGGAGCGCAGATCATGAACCGACTCCCTGACCTCACCGCCGCGACCTGGCGCAAGTCCTCCTACAGCGACGGGGGCGGCACGAACTGCGTCGAGGTCGCCGACGGTCACCCCGGCCTCGTCCCCGTGCGCGACAGCAAGATGCCGGACGGGCGGGTGCTGGTCTTCGGGGCGATGTCGTGGGGGGCATTCGTGGCCAGGCTGAGGGCATAGCCACTCGGGCCGAGCTGGGCGGAGTCACGCGGGGCGAGGGTCGTAGGCACCTTCGGGTGAACGAAGCGACGGACGGCGGCCTCCTGGCTGTGGCGCGACTATGGTGGGGTCATGGCAGAGAACACGACCATTCAGGTGTCACGCCAGGCCCGTGACCACCTCGCGCAGGTCGCCAAGGAGCGAGGCATGACCCTCGGCCAGCTCGTCGAGCAGCTGGCCTCGGAGCAGCCGACGGCGGAGCAGATCGCGGAGCGGGTGGCGGCCACGCGCGCGGTGCTGCGTGAACGGCTGGGCTGCACACTCAGCGATGAGGAGTTCGAGAACGGACCGAACGTCCTGGCCAACATCTATGCGATGGCGGCGGACAAGACCCGGGTCCTCGGGGAGCGCGCCGCGTGATCATTCTCGACGCGGGTGCGGCCCTGGCACTCGCCCATGGCCACGAGGCCCTCCATCGCCTCGCCGACAATGTCGCTCATACGCCGGGTGACTGGCTGCACCTCCCGGCGCTGTGCCTCATGAAGGCCGAGGAGAGCGAGGCGAACGTCGGAGGCGCGCTGATGGCACTTCCGGGCCTGCACGTCGATCCGCTCGGTCAGGTCGCGGCCAATACTGTCGGCGGGATGGTGCGGGACGGCTGGGGTGGTGCGGATACGTGTCACGCGCTCTACGTGGCGACGCCGCACCTGGACTCGGGGGGCATGTCGATCATCCTGACCGGGCGGGAGGATCTCTACCCACCGGGCTTCCTCACCGTCGACATCGATGCCCCCGGCATGCTCGGCTACCACTGACCCCCGCCGGCCGCGTCCGCCTCCGGCGGCGGTACCGGCGCCCCCGGCAGCCGAACGGTCGCCACTGTTCCGCCGCCACCGGTCTCGGCCGGAGTCAGGCTCACGGTGCCGCCCGCCTGCTGCACCGTCCGGGCCACGATCGACAGGCCGAGGCCCGAGCCGGGCAGGGCGCGTGCGCTCGGGGAGCGCCAGAAGCGGTCGAAGACGTGGGGGAGTTCCTCGGCGGGGATGCCGGGGCCGTGGTCGCGGACGGTGAGGACGCCGTCGGCGAGGCGTACGTCGACGGTGCCGGACTCGGGGCTGAACTTCACCGCGTTGTCCAGGATGTTGACGACCGCGCGTTCCAGGGCCGCCGGTTCCGCCCGTACGTACCAGGGTTGTACGTCCGCCGTGATCGTCAGCTCGGGGCCGCGCAGGCGGGCGCGGCGCAGGGCCGACTCGACGACGTCGTGCCAGGCGAGGATGCGGGTGCGGCCCTCGTGCTGGCCGGTGTCGGGGCGGGAGAGTTCCTGGAGGTCGCCGATCAGCGCGGCCAGCTCCGTCATCTGGGCCTTGACCGAGGCGAGGAGTGCCTTGCGGTCGGCCTCGGGGATCGGGCGGCCGGTCTCCTCGCTGCGGGAGAGGAGTTCGATGTTGGTGCGGAGGGAGGTGAGGGGGGTGCGGAGTTCGTGGCCCGCGTCGGCGATGAGCTGCTGTTGCAGGTCGCGGGAGCTGGCCAGGGAGGACGTCATGCTGTTGAAGGAGCGGGAGAGACGGGCGATCTCGTCCTCGCCGCCCTCGATGGGGATGCGGATGGCCAAGTCCTCGGTACGGGCCACGTGTTCCACCGCCTCGGTGAGTTCATCGACCGGGCGCAGCCCGGCACGGGCCACGGCGAGGCCAGAGGCACCGGCTCCGATGACTCCGATGCCGCTGACGATGAGGAGGATCCAGACCAGCGAAGACAAGGGCTTGGTGACGTCCGCGACCGGTTTGGCGATGGAGACGGCGATGCCCGGTTGAACCTGCCCGGTCCCCGCGTCGTAAACCCGCTGGGTGTAGACGCGCATGGTGGTGCCGTCGGTGGTCGTCGCGGTGTGCAGGGCATCCCTCGCCCGGCCGTCGGCTACATCCACGTCCGCGTCCTGCACGCGGACCTCCTCGTTTCCAGGATTGACGCAGGTCGAGCCGTCGGAGTACAGGATGGTGACGACGGGAGCGTTCGGTACCTGGGGGAGTTCCTCCGGGGCCTCCGACTGGCAGTTGCGCAGCATGCTGTTCAGCAGCCCTCTCGAGACCTGCTCGCTGCGCAACTGATCGTCGAGCTGGTCGTACAGCTGATCGCGCACCAGGAACCAGCAGGTCACCGAAACCGCTGCCACCGCGAACGCCACGGCCGCTGCCACCAGAAGAGACAGCCGGGCCCGGATGGGCAGCGCCCGGACGCGGCGGACCAGCCCTCTCACTCCGCGCCGCCCTGCCGAAGCACGTAGCCGACGCCGCGGACCGTGTGGACTAGGCGCGGCTCCCCGCCCGCCTCGGTCTTGCGGCGCAGGTACATGACGTACACGTCGAGGGAGTTGGACGACGGCTCGAAGTCGAAGCCCCAGACCGCCTTGAGGATCTGCTCCCTGGTGAGGACCTGGCGTGGGTGTGCCATGAACATCTCAAGGAGGGTGAACTCGGTGCGGGTCAGTTCCACCGGCCGCCCGGCCCGCACGACCTCCCGCGTCGCCAGGTCCATGGTCAGGTCGGCGAAGGTGAGGGTGTCCTCGTTGTCGGCGGTGGCATCCACCGCCGGCGCGTAGGAGCTGCGGCGCAGCAGGGCGCGGATACGGGCGAAGAGCTCGTCCAGTTCGAAGGGCTTGACCAGGTAGTCGTCGGCGCCGGCGTCCAGGCCGGTCACCCGGTCGCCGACCGTGTCGCGGGCCGTGAGCATCAGGATCGGGGTCAGGTCGCCCGCGCCGCGGATGCGCCGGGCGGCGGTCAGGCCGTCCATGCGGGGCATCTGGATGTCGAGGACGACCAGGTCGGGCCGGTACGCCGCCGCCTTCTCCAGGGCGTCGGCGCCGTCGACGGCGACCTCGGTGTCGTACCCCTCGAAGGCGAGACTGCGCTGGAGGGCTTCGCGGACCGCCGGCTCGTCGTCGACGATCAGGATGCGCTGGGTGTCACGGTCGCGGTCGCCTTCTGCGGGGCTCATGGGCTCGGATTCCTCGGCATTCTCGGATGCGGTGTCGGGTGACGGCTGCCAACGCCTTCAGCGTCGCATGTTCGCATCGGCCTCGGGCCGACCGCTCAGCCGTCGGCGCCCGCTCGCAGCTTGGGCAGGTCGGCCTTCACCGTGTTGATCGGGATGGCGAAGCCGAGGCCGACGCTGCCCGCGCCGGCGGAGGACTCGGCCGACGAGTACATCGCGGAGTTGATGCCGATGATGTTGCCGTTCATGTCGATCAGCGCGCCGCCGGAGTTGCCCGGGTTGAGGGACGCGTCGGTCTGGATCGCCTTGTACGTCGTCGTGGACGAGCCGGTGTCGCCGTTGAACTCCTGACCACCGAACTCGAACGGCCAGCCGCCCCCCTGCCGCTGTTGCTGTTGCTGCTGGCCCTCGTCGGTCGAGACGGTCACGTCACGGTCCAGGGCGGAGACGATGCCGCTGGTCACGGTGCCGGTAAGGCCTTCCGGGGAGCCGATCGCGACGACCTGGTCGCCGACCCCGACGCCGTCGGAGTCCCCGAGGGTCGCGGCCTTCAGGCCCGAGGCGTTCTCCAGCTTTATCAGCGCCAGGTCCTTGCTGCTGTCGGTGCCGACGACCTGGGCGGTGTACTGCTTGCCGTCGCTGGTCGTGACCTTGACGGACGAGGCGCCGGAGACGACGTGGTTGTTGGTGATGATCTCGCCGTCGCCGGTGATGACCACGCCGGAACCGGTGGAGGAACCGGCGTTCGAGGTGGCGCTGATCTCGACGATGCTCGGGCTGACCGCCTCGGCGACCCCGGCGACCGTGCCCTTCTGGCCGGCGGGCACCACGTTGGTGCTGGTGGCGCTGGAAGCGACGGTGTCGCTGCCGGTCAGCTCCTGGATGCCGTACGCGGTGCCGCCGCCGACGGCCGCCGCGACGATCGCCACGGCCGCGAGCAGGGCTACGGGGCCGCGACGACGGGACGCGCGCTTCTTGTGCGGCTGCTCGGGCTGTCCGTCCTGGAAGGAGGCGGCGGGCGGCTGTGCCGGCGGGGGCGGCCACTCGGGGTTGACGGGAGAGGAGGCGTGCTGCTGGGCGCCCTGGTACGGATTCTCGTACGGGTTCTCTTGCGCGTGCTCGTACTCGCCGTTGCGGCGGAGGCTCTCGGTCATGTTCATGAGCTTCCCGCCCCCGTATGAGAGCGGCCTGAGTGCTGCCTGAGAAGCCCGGCAGAACCTCGTATGCCCGATATAAAGCCGTGCGGCGAAGCTGCTACTCGCAGCCGCAGGACTGCCGGACCACCAGGCGCGACGGGAAGACCTTCAGCCGCTCCCGCCGCGAGCCCGCCACCCGCAGACCGTCGTCCAGGACCAGGTCCACCGCCTCCCGCGCCATCGCCGACCGGTCCGAGGCGACCGTCGTCAGCGGCGGGTCCGCCAGATCGGCCTCCTTGATGTCGTCGAAGCCGGCCACCGCCAGCTCGCCGGGCACGTCGATGCGCAGCTCACGGGCCGCGCGCAGCAGGCCGATCGCCTGGTCGTCGGTGGAGCAGAAGATCGCGGGCGGACGCTGCGGGCCGGAGAGGAGCTCCAGCCCCACGCGGTACGCGTCGTAGCGGTTGTACGGCGCCTCGAAGAGCCGGCCCTCGGTGGAGAGTCCGGCCTCCTTCATCGCGCGCCTCCAGCCCTCGACGTGGTCGGAGACCGGGTCGCCGACGGACGGGGTCTCGGCGGTGCCACCCATACAGGCGACGTACTCGTAACCGTGCTCCAGCAGGTGGCGTACGGCGAGCTGGGCGCCGCCCAGGTCGTCGGTGACGACGGCGACGTCGTCGATGGCCTCGGGGCGCTCGTGCAGCAGGACGACCCGGGCGTCCCAGGCCTCGATCTCGGCGGCGGCCAGGTCGTTCAGGGCGTGGCTGACCAGGATCAGGCCGGAGACGCGCATGCCGAGGAAGGCGCGCAGGTAGTGGACCTCGCGCTCGCCGACGTAGTCGGAGTTGCCGACGAGCACCATTTTCCCGCGCTCCGAGGCGGCCCACTCGACCGCGTGCGCCATCTCCGCGAAGAAGGGCTGGCGCGCGTCCGGCACGATCAGGCCTATGAGGTCCGTGCGCCGCGACGCCATCGCCTGGGCGACCCGGTCCGGCCGGTACCCCAGTTCCTTGATCGCGGCGAGGACACGCTCGCGCGTGGCCGGGGCGACCGGCCGGGGTCCGTTGTTGATGACATAGCTGACGACGGCGGTGGAAGTTCCCGCCAGTCGCGCCACATCATCCCGAGTCACCTTGGCCACGCGCGGAGTCTACGCGGATGGATCCGCCCTGGGCAGGGCGTATCACACCTTCGTTGACGTCGCCTCCACCGCGGTGTCCGCCTGCGCCTCCGTCCGGGGCCCGGCCTTCGCCCTGGCGTCCTCCGCGCGCTCCCCCTTCTCGGGCTTCTCCGGGGTGACGAAGCGGTAGCCGACGTTGCGGACGGTGCCGATCAGCGACTCGTGCTCGGGGCCGAGCTTGGCGCGCAACCGCCGTACGTGCACGTCGACCGTGCGGGTGCCGCCGAAGTAGTCGTAGCCCCAGACCTCCTGGAGCAGCTGGGCGCGGGTGAAGACCCGGCCCGGGTGCTGGGCGAGGTACTTGAGCAGCTCGAACTCCTTGAAGGTGAGGTCCAGGATCCGGCCCTTGAGCTTGGCGGAGTACGTCGCCTCGTCCACGGACAGGTCGCCGTTGCGGATCTCCATGGGGGAGTCGTCGCCGACGATCTGCTGGCGGCCCATGGCCAGCCGCAGCCGGGCCTCGACCTCCGCCGGGCCGGCGGTGTCCAGCAGCACGTCGTCGATGCCCCAGTCGGCGGTGACGGCGGCGAGGCCGCCCTCGGTGACGACGAGGACGAGCGGACAGCTGAGCCCGGTGGAACGCAGCAGCTGGCACAGGCTGCGGACCTGTGGGAGATCACGGCGTCCGTCGACGAGGATGACGTCGGCGCCGGGAGTGTCGACGAGGGCGGGGCCCTCCGCCGGCGCGACACGGACGTTGTGCAGCAGCAGGCCGAGGGCGGGAAGCACCTCCGTCGACGGCTGGAGGGCGTTGGTCAGGAGCAGCAGAGAACTCATCGCGCCCCACCTGCCTGGGTCGTCTTACGGTCGTGCACGGTTCGCTCGCCCATAACGTCTGGTTCCTCCTCGGTCCCTGCGAGGACGTTTACGGCACTGCTTCGTACAGGTGCGGATCCCGTGCCCGTGGGGCCCGCTGCGAGTCCGGGAGGTGAACGCCCGACGACTGCCCGGCGGCGCTCCCGGAAGCACAAAAGGACCCGGGGGCTACGTTGCCCGAGTCCTCTGCCCAGCAGAATAGCCGACATGAGCAACCGACCGGCAGGTGATGTGGCGCGTTCCACCGTCCGTCCGCATTCCGAGACGTCCCGGGGGGCGCCGCGCCGCACCCCCGCACGCACCTTCCTGCACGCGTCCGACGGGGTCCGGATCGACGCCGTGTACGAGCCGGGCGTGAGTGGTCGCGACGACTCTGACCTGGTGTTCGTCGTCGCGCACGGTTTCACCGGCGACGCCGACCGGCCCCACGTACGGCGGATCGCGGAGGCGTTCGGGCGCTACGGCGCCGTGGTCACGTTCTCCTTCCGGGGCCACGGTGCCTCCGGCGGACGTTCCACCGTCGGTGACCGGGAGGTGCTCGACCTGGCGGCGGCGGTCACCTGGGCGCGCGGTTTCGGGCACGCGCGCGTGGTGACCGTCGGCTTCTCCATGGGCGGCTCGGTGGTGCTGCGGCACGCCGCGCTGTACGGCGGTGAGGGTGACGGCGGTGACGGCGGTGACAGGGACGCCCGCACGGACGCCGTCGTGTCGGTGAGCGCCCCCGCCCGCTGGTACTACCGGGGTACGGCGCCCATGCGCCGACTGCACTGGCTGGTGATGCGGCCCGCCGGGCGCCTGGTGGGCCGCTACGGCATGCGCACCCGTATCCATCACCGGGACTGGGACCCGGTGCCGCTGTCGCCGGTGGAGGCGGTGCCGCGGATCGCGCCGACGCCCCTTCTCGTCGTGCACGGCGACCGGGACGGTTATTTTCCCGTCGACCACCCCCGGATGCTGGCCGAGGCGGCCGGTGACCACGGCGAACTCTGGCTGGAGCCCGGCATGGGCCACGCCGAGCACGCGTCGGACGAGGGCCTGCTGTGCCGGATCGGCGACTGGGCCGTGTCCCGGGCGGGCTAGCCTGACGGTGTTCACCGCCGATCGACACGGACGCCGATCGGCACCGGCGACGAAGGATCCAGATGGCAAAGGTCACGGTGCGCTACTGGGCCGCCGCGAAGGCCGCGGCAGGAGTGGCCGAGGAGCCGTACGAGGCGGCCACGCTCGCCGACGCGCTCGGCGCGGTGCGCGAGCGGCACCCCGGCGAACTCACGCGTGTACTGCTGCGCTGCTCGTTCCTCGTCGACGGCGACCCCGTGGGCACGCGCGGGCATGAGACGGTACGGCTGGCCGACGGCGGCACGGTCGAGGTCCTCCCGCCGTTCGCAGGAGGGTGAGCGATGACCAACCAGCCGCATCAGCCGTACGGGCAGAATCAGCCGTACGAGGGACACGACGGATGGCAGCAGGGGCAGCAGGGGCAGTCGGAGTACGACGCCCAGGCGTGGCCCGCGCACCAGCAGCCCCAGGGGCAGCAGGCGTATCAGGGCGGGCAGGGTTACGAGGACCCGAACGCCGGCCAGTACACGCAGCAGTGGCAGGGGCAGACCTGGGAGACCCAGGTGCGGCCGCCGGTCTCCGCGGAGGAGACGGCGTACCTGCCGCCGCAGGCCCCGAACGGGTACCAGGAGCCGGCGGGCACGCCGTACGGACCGACCGGCCCCTACGCGCCGCACGCGCAGCCCCAGCCCCAGCAGTACGCGCAGCCCCAGCCGTACGCGCAGCCCCAGTCGCACGCGCAGCCCCAGCCGTACCCGTCACAGCCGCAGGCGTACGCCCCCCAGCCCCACCCTCACCCCCAGCCCTACGAACCCGCCTCCCCCGTCGCTGACGCTGAGCCCGCCCCCTCCTCCGACGCGCCCGGCTACGGCCCCTCCACCCTCGCCGGGAACACGCGAGTCACCGACGCGCAGCGCGCCCGCGCGGAGGGGCGCTCGCCGATCATCGACCCGGGGATACAGCCGGCCGGGCTCACGGCGCTGCTCGGGCTGCTGCTGGCGGGCGGAGCGGCGTTCGGTACGTACGCCCTGCTCGTCCCGCTCGTCGCCCTCCAGGCCGTCACCGCGGCGGGCTGGTTCCGCCTGAACGGCATGTGGCCCGCCCGGCAGGGCATCGCGCTGGGCTTCGCGGGCGCGCTCGCCGCCGACGCGGCGATGCTGGTGTCCGACCGCTCCCCGGCGGCGATCCTCGGCACGCTCGGGGTGTGGGTGCTGCTGTCCCTCGTACTGCAACTGCGTTCGCACGCCGACCCCGACGAGCGGATGTACGGCCTGATCGCGACCGTCGCCGCGGCGGCCCTGGCGATCGTCGCGGGCGGGTACCTCGCCGCCGACGCGGACGCGGTGACGGTCGGCGCGATCGCGGTGGCCGTGGCCGTCGTGGCCCGTGCCCTGCCGCTGCCGACGCAGGCGTCCGTGGTCGTCGCGCTGCTCGCGGCGGCCGGTGCGGGGATCGCGGCCGGCTCGATGACGGACTACGGGACGTCGGGGGCGCTGCTCGGGGCGGGCGCGGCGGTGTGCGCGCTGATCGGCCACCGGGTGGCGGCCTACGACTACCCCTCCCGGTTCGTCCACTTCACAGCGGGCGTGGCCCTGCCGCTCGCGGCTGCGGCACCGGCGGTGTACGTGCTCGGCAGGGCCCTCGCCTGATCCGCCGCCCGGGCTGGACGCCGCCGAGCCGGCTTCCCGCCCCCCGGGCACCCCTGTCACAGGTGATCGACAAAACCCCGGCGGCCCCGCCCGGCCGCGTTACCCTCGCGCTGGACGGCCGCCGGTCGTCGGGGACCGCCGTCGTTGACCGCCCATGGTTGGGGAACATCGCATGCGTGCACTGCGAATACTGCTGATCGTCGTCGTGATCCTGGGCGGGCTCTTCGTGATCGCGGACCGTGTGGCGGTCAACTTCGCCGAGGACGAGGCGGCGGACAAGCTGCGGAGCACCGAGAACCTGTCCTCGACACCCGACGTCTCCATCAACGGCTTCCCGTTCCTCACCCAGGTCGCCGGCGGCGAGCTGGACGACGTCGAGATCGGGATCGACGACTACGAGGCGTCCACCGGCAACGGCGGCGAGAAGATCCGTATCGACCACCTGCGCGCGAACATGAAGGGCGTCGAGTTCTCCGGCGACTACAGCTCCGCCACCGCGGCCACCGCCACCGGCACCGCGACCGTCGGCTACGACGAGCTGATGAAGGCCACCAAGTCCGAGCCCACGGACATCGCGCCCGGCATCACCGCCAAGGTCGTCGGCCTCTCCGACGGCGGCAACGGCAAGATCAAGGTGTCGCTCCAGGCCACGGTGCTCGGTGTCGAAGTGCCCGAGCCGGTCGAGGTGCTCAGCTCGGTCACGGTCAAGGACAACGACGTGGAGGTCGTCGCCGACGGCCTGCCGGAGATCGGCGGCAAGCAGTTCGCGGAGTCCCGGATCCGGGCCATCACCGACTTCCAGCAGACCATCGACGAACTGCCGGGCGGCATCGAGCTGGACAAGGTCGAGGCGGCGAAGGACGGCGTCGAGATCACGGTGAAGGGTTCGAACGTCGAGCTGGCCGGGTAAGCGTCCGACAGGCGAGACGGTGTCGTCCGTACCGTAGATGCGACGGCGGGCACCCCGGCCCGGGGGGACATGCGGCGAAGTCCCGCCCCTTCTTCGATCCCACATCGCGGACGATCCCGTCTCATGATGCGACACGCCGGTGACATGGCCCGGTATCCGTCCCTACGATCGGTACCCATGAAGCGACAGGCGGATCTCACGAAGCGGCGGGCAGTGGACCTGTGCCGCGTTGCCGCCATGCTCTGTCGCACCTTCTGAGCGGACGGCGCCGCCGCCGTCCGTCCCCCTCACCCGCCCTGCCCAGGGCATCCGCGCGCCGCCGCACGCCCGAGCGCGCGCACCCCTCTCACCGCACGCCCCGCCGCAACTGCCCCGGAGGAGAAATCATGAGCCGCAGCGACGTCCTGGTCGACGCCGACTGGGTCCAGGACCACCTGGACGACCCCAACATCGCGATCGTCGAGGTGGACGAGGACACGTCCGCCTACGAGAAGAACCACATCAAGAACGCGATCCGGATCGACTGGACCCAGGACCTCCAGGACCCGGTCCGCCGTGACTTCGTCGACCAGGAGGGCTTCGAGAAGCTCCTCTCCGCGAAGGGCATCGCCAACGACACGCTGGTGGTCCTCTACGGCGGCAACAACAACTGGTTCGCGTCCTACGCCTACTGGTACTTCAAGCTGTACGGCCATGAGAACGTCAAGCTCCTCGACGGCGGCCGCAAGAAGTGGGAGCTGGACGCCCGCGAGCTGGTCGACGGCACCGACGTGCCCGAGCGTCCGGCCACCGAGTACAAGGCCAAGCCGCAGGACACCTCCATCCGCGCCTTCCGCGACGACGTCGTCAAGGCGATCGGCGCGCAGAACCTGGTCGACGTCCGGTCGCCCGACGAGTTCTCCGGCAAGCTGCTCGCCCCGGCCCACCTCCCCCAGGAGCAGTCGCAGCGCCCGGGCCACGTCCCGTCCGCCCGCAACATCCCGTGGTCGAAGAACGCCAACGACGACGGCACCTTCAAGTCGGACGACGAGCTCAAGCAGCTCTACACCGACGAGCAGGTCGACCTGGCCAAGGACACCATCGCCTACTGCCGCATCGGTGAGCGCTCGGCCCTGACCTGGTTCGTCCTGCACGAGCTGCTGGGCGTGGAGAACGTCAAGAACTACGACGGCTCCTGGACCGAGTACGGCTCCCTCGTCGGCGTGCCGATCGAGCTCGGCGCCAACAAGTAAGTCCGCCCCCTCAACCCTCAGGAGTACGACATGTGCGGAGCGAAGGCCGGCGGCCCCGACGCCTCGACGATCAAGCCCGGTGAGACCACGATCCAGGGTCACGTGACCCGCGACGGCGAGCCGGTGACGGGCTACGTCCGGCTGCTGGACTCCACCGGAGAGTTCACGGCGGAGGTCCCGACCTCCGCGACGGGCCAGTTCCGCTTCTACGCGGCCGAGGGCACCTGGACCGTACGGGCGCTCGTCCCGGGCGCCAGCGCCGACCGCACGGTCGTCGCCCAGCAGGGCGGACTGGCGGAGGTCGCGATCGCCGTCTGACGGCAGGCGGCACGCGGCAGCGGCAAGCGACGGCCGAAGGGCCGCGCCCCACGGGTTGGACGCCCGGGGTGCGGCCCTTCGGCGTGTCCGGACCTACCCTGGGACGTATGTACGCGCGGCGGCGGCATCGCTACTTCGTGATGATGGGCGTCTGCATCGCCCTGTTCGTCCTGGCCTGGGGCGTCGTCCGCCTCTGGTCGGTCCCCGCGGCCGTCGGCATGTGCGTGGTCGCCATGGTCATCCCCCCGCTCGCCGCGATGGTCGCCAACCGCCGCGGCCCCGACGACCGCTGGTGGGACGACCCCTCCGGCGACCCGAAGTCCGACGAGTGGTGGGACGAACTGGACGGAAAGAAACGCCCGCACTCCCGGTAGCGGCGCCTGCGTGTCGCGCCCGGGCCGCGCACCCGGTGCACGGCGTCGGGGCCGAATCGTGATCAACATCGCCGCAACCCCGGTCGTCGGCTGTGGGTCTCCTGGGTGCGCGCATACGGAACGCGCACTTCACGTTCTGTGGGGGACATCATGGAAGAGGAACCAGCTAGACCCGCGGCACCGGCCGTGCCGACGCCATCGGAGGTCCGCACGCCGCCGATCGGCGGCGCGGGTCCGTCCCGGACCGTAGAGGGGGCGGGACGACGCCGGCGGCGCGGGCGTACGGCCCTGCTCATCACTGCCGCCGCCGTGTTGGGTCTGGTCGCCGGTACCTGCGCGGGAGTGCTCGTGCAGGCGGACCGGGAGCCGACGAAGCTGCCGCCGCTGTCGCAGGCCACGCTCGCGCGCAGCGCCGGGAAGGCACCGGAACCGCTGCCCGCCGACCAGGACCGCAGGGTACGGACCGACGGTGACCTGCGTGAGCTGTTGCTGAAGAAGCCGCAGGGGGCGCGGGAGGCCGAGTGGCTGGAGAGCGTCGACGGGTGGATGGACCTCGCGACCTACACCGGAACCTTCGGAAGGCCGGACGAGCAGTTCTCGCAGTACATCCTTGACGAGTTCCGCCGCGCGGCCGTCACCGGCTGGGATGTCGGGGACGACTACAGCGTGGAGATCCGCCTGATCCAGTTCCGTCAGGAAGAGGTCATGTCGGCCGACGAGGCCAGCGACAACGGCCGGCACTGGGCCGGATGGGCCCGGGAGGAGGACACCGATCGATGGGGGATTCCCGGCACCGGTGACGGCGAGGCGTTCGTGCACAACCGCCCCGAGGCCGAGCCGGGCTCTGCGCCGGTGTACAAGGCCGAGGCGCACGCTTGGCGCGGCGACATCCAGATGGAGGTCTGGGTGACCGGAACGAAGCGGATCGACAAGAAGCTGATCATGGATCTGGCCGAGCGGCAGATGGAGCGGTTGTGAGCGAGAAGCGGGCGGGTCGCGGGCGGTGGGCCGGTGTCGTCGCGGGCGGGCTGCTGGTCGCGACGGCCGTCGGTGCCGTCGGGTACACGGTCGACACGGTCAAGGACGCTGCCCGGGACGCGGGGGCGCCCGTATGGGCGTTCCCCGAGGCCGCGGCGGACAGCAAGCAGCCGTCGGCCGGAGCCACCGGACTGGCCCGGGCCCTCGTGCCGTACCGGCCCGACGGCTGGACGCGTGGGCCCGACCTCGGGGAATTCGGGGCGGACGTCGCGTTGAGCGGCGCCCAGGCGACCGCTCTGAGCAAGGAGTCGCTGAGCGGCCTGCCCCGATCGCAGCGCAGGGAAGTGGAGAAGGAGATCGAACGCCGGCACATCACGGGCGTGGCCATGCGCAGTTACGCCAGCACCGGGGGCATTCACGACGGCGAACAGATGGGCGCCCTCTCCCTGACCGTGGTGTTGACCCGGATGAAGGACCGGGCAGCCGTGCGTTCCGGGGCGGCCGACCAGAAAGCGTTCTTCGAAGCCCTGGACGTCTTCCGGGCGGGACCGCGCATCGAGGGCCACAAGGACGCCCGGTGCTACCGCTTGCCCGCTGACTCGGACGAAGGACTCGACATGATGTTCTGCGCCGCCTATCGAGGCGACGTGCTGGTCTCCGCCACGGGCGAGGGAGTGCGGCCGTTCGGCGCCAAGAGTGTCGCCGCGCTGCTGACCGAGCAGCTCGACCGCATCGCGGAGCCCGGGGAGGCGGTGTGACCGAGCAGACCGAGCAGACGGAGCAGGCTGCTCGTCCGGTCCCACCCGCCCTGCCGCCCATGCCCGACGCTCCGCCCGTCTTCCGGGACACCGATCCGGCGAGGACGCCCCCGGTGGCGACGAAGGACCGCCGTGCGCTGCGCGCCGTGCTGCGCTGGACCGCGGCCGTCGCCGTGTTCGCCGCCGTCGGGTCGGCGACGGCGTACGGCATCACACGGACGGAGCGGACGGACGTACCCGGGCTGGCGACGCAGTCGGACGGGCGATGGTCCTACCCCGCACTCACCAGGCCGCCGCTGCCGTCCGGCAGCCCCGGACCGTTCGCCGAAGCCAACAGGGCAGGTGCCCACTACGCCGATCTGCGTTCCCTCGTGCTGCCGGCGCCCGAGGGAGCGAAGGCCGACAAGGAGTTGCACGGCACGGACGGCTGGCTCGCGACGGACGTCTTCCTGAAGGAGTACCGGGACACCGCGGAACACGACGAACTGCGGCAGAAACTCGTCGACCACGGGCTGCGCCACATCGCCGCTCGCGGTTGGACCACCGATGACGGCACCCACACCCGTGTCTACCTGCTGCAGTTCGACACCGCGGCCGTTGTGGACGAGTTGCGCAGCCGTCATCTCGCGTCGTACAGCGGCCCTGGTTACGCCGTGCGCGGTGCGGAAGAGACCGTCCCCGACGACGGTTTCCCGAGGGAGGCACAGGTCGACGACCTGTCGTACTCCCTGTACACCGAACCCGAGCCCTACGGCACCGAACACGTCCGCCAGGCATACCTCGGCGCCGGTGACGTGCTGGCCGTCGTCCTGCAGAGCCGCAAGGGCGGGGCCGAGGCGGTGCCCTTCCAGCAGACCGTGGCTCTGCAGTCCCTGCTGCTCCGCTGACGGCCCCGCGCGGCGCGCGCCCGTACGGACGCTACGTGACCGGGCGCGTGCCGAGCGGGCCCGTCCGCCTTGGAGAACGCGAGCATTTCGCCCTCAGCTGTCCTCGGGGCGCTCGGATGAGCGCCCCGAGGACACTTTTCCGTCATCTGCTCACGCTTTTCAGCAGGACTCAGTAGACGAGGGCCTGCGTGTCGTCGGCCAGCGCCTCCTGGACGAAGACCTGCGCGCCCGCGATGCGTACGCCCTCGATGACGTCCTTCTCGGTGAGGTCGCGGCGGGCCGCGCACTGGGTGCACAGGGTCACCCGGCCGCCCGCGAGGACCGAGTCGAGCAGGTCGGGCAGCGGCGCGGCGTGCGGCAACTCGAACTCGGCCGCGCGTCCCGGCACCGCGAACCAGGCGGACTCGCCGGTCAGCCACAGCGACACGTCGACCCCGCTGGCCACGGCCACCGCCGCCACCGTGAACGCCTGAGAACACCGCTCGGGCGCGTCCGCCCCCGCCGTCACCTTGATCACGAGCTTCTTCGCCATGCCGGAAGCGTAGCCCGCGCGGGCGGCGTCAGACCGCGAAGGTGATCGTCGCCAGCAGCGTCGCGACGCAGAGGACGGTGAGCAGGCCGCTGACGGTGGCGCCGTCCAGCCTGACGTACGGCCGGGGCCGGGACCCGGACCCGCGCCCCGGTGCGGGCTTCGGCGCGGGCCGAGGTGGGTGGCCCGGATGGAACGGGGGCATCGCGAAGCCGGGGGAGAGGGGTGTGCGGTCCCGTCGGGGCGAGAGCCGCTGCGCCCGCCCGCACTCCTCGTAGGGCAGTCCGCCGTCGTACGTCATGCCTTGTGCTCCTCGCGCTGGTGCTGGCGCAGCAGGACGTTCGCGTCCGTCACCGCGCTGTGGTCGAACGCCGCCCGCGCGGCCTCCCGCCGGCCGGTCAGCCGGGCGCAGGCGTCGCAGCCGGGGACCGGCGCGGGCGGCCTGCCCGGGTCGCCGGGGGCCGGGGGTGTGGCGAGCGTGCGCTCGTTCGCGGCACGCAGGCTCGCCCCGAGGCGCTCGCGGTCGGTCGCCGGGCGCAACGCGGCCGGCTCCGCCTCCCACTCCCGGCCGCCACCGAGGGGCCGGAGCATCACGCGCGCCCCGCTGCGGCCCCGGTACTCACCGACCTTGGCGGCGGCGGTGTCGTAGAGCACGGTGCCGGGCTCGTAGGTGGCCGGTTCTGTTCTCACGGGTCCGCTCCCTTACGTCAACGTCTGTACGGAATGCGACAGTTGCCCTACTCTGCGTAGTGGTGGGCAGTTACGAGCATGACCCACGCCGGGGGTCGCCAAGCCCGAAACGGCCCCAAGTTCCACAGCGGGCGGCTCAAATTCCACAAATTCCACAGCCGGGAGGGGTGCGGTGCCGCAGAGGATCGCGATCACGGGGCGGAGCCAGGAACCGAGGCAGCGGTTCGCCGAGGAGCTGCGGCTGCTGCGCGCGGAGAGAGGCGTGAGCCTGCGGGCCCTGGCCGAGGTGGTGGGCTGGGACGCGTCCCAGTTCGGCAAGCTGGAGAACGGCCACACCCTGGGCGGCCCGGAGGTGGCCCAGGCGCTCGACCAGTACTACGGCACGCCGCCGCTGCTGCTGACCCTGTGGGAGCTGGCGATGGCCGACCCGACGCAGTTCAGGGAGCGGTACCGCCGCTACATGGTGCTGGAGGCCGAGGCGGTGAGTATGTGGCAGTACTCGCCCAGCATCGTCCCCGGCCTGCTCCAGACGCCCGAGTACGCGGCCGAGCTGCTCAAGGAGGGCGGGCTGGCCGGAGCGGAGCTGGACACCCAGGTGGCGGCCCGCGTGGGACGCCGTGAGCTGCTGCTGGCGCCCGGCGGGCCGCAGTTCCGCGCGATCCTCTCCGAGACGGTGCTGCGCAGCCCTCTGCGCGACCGGGGCGAGTGGCAGGCGCAATTGCGCCATCTCGCCGCGATGGGGGAGCGCCCCAACGTCATCGTCCAGGTGCTGCCCTGGGCGGCGGGGCTGCACGGGCTGACGAACACCGACGCCATGTTCCTGCGGGGCCCCGCGGGCCGGACCGTCGCCTGGGTCGAGACGGGTTACTCGGGTGAACTCGTCCAGGAAACCACGCCTGTCGAGCAGCTCCAGCTCCGATACGATCGGGTACGCGATCTGGCCCTTTCCCCGGACCGGTCGCGGCAGTTCATCGGGCGGATGTTGGAGGAAGCGTCATGCGAGCCATCGACCTGAACGACATCACGTGGCGCAAGAGCAGCTACAGCAACCAGGACGGCGGCAACTGCGTCGAGGTCGCCCCCAACCTCCCCTCCCTCGTCCCCGTCCGGGACAGCAAGGACCCCTCCCGCGGAGCGCTCCTCTTCACCGCGCCCGCGTGGGCCGCCTTCGTGGGCGGAGTCCGACGGGAAGCGTCCGGAGGGGCCGCGTAAGCTGGGGGCGGCCCTGTCGTATGCCCCCCGCTCAAGGAGCACCCCGTGGAGATCTTCTTCGAAGCCCTGCTGGTCCTGGTCTGCGTCGGCGTCCTCGCCTTCGCCGGTCTGACCGTGAAGAAGCTGTACCAGGGCCAGCGCTGATCACCGACGCCAGGAAGTACCGCTCATGATCGAGATCCCGTCCGACCTCCACAAGGACCTCGTCCCCCTCGCCTTCCTGCTGGGCGACTGGGCGGGCGCGGGCGTGCACGACTTCCCGGGCGCCGAGAAGTGCAACTTCGGGCAGGAGGTCTCCTTCAGCCACGACGGCCGGGACTTCCTGGAGTACCGGTCCCACAGCTGGGTCCTGGACCAGGACGGGAACAAGGTCCGCCCGCTGGAGTCCGAGCACGGCTTCTGGCGCATCGACGCGAACCGCAGGGTCGAGGTCACGATGACTCGCGACGACGGCGTCATCGAGATCTGGTACGGCGAACTGGCCGACCAGAAGCCCCAGATCGACCTGGTCACGGACGCGGTGGCCCGCACGGCGGCCTCGCGGCCCTACACCGGCGGCAAGCGGCTGTACGGCTATGTCAAGAGCGACCTGATGTGGGTGGGCGAGAAGCAGACCCCCGAGGTCGAGCTGCGCCCCTACATGTCGGCGCACCTGAAGAAGGTCGTCACCCCGGAGGACGTCGAGCGCTGGGCCAAGGCCCTGCCCGATGACATGCCCGACGACGGGATCGCCTTCTTCAAGTAGGCCCCCGCCCAAGAGGTCCTAGACTCGTGGGTGTGGTGAGCACCGACTGGAAGAGCGACCTCAGGCAGCGCGGCTACCGGCTGACCCCGCAGCGGCAGCTGGTCCTCGAAGCCGTGGACACCCTTGAGCACGCGACCCCCGACGACATCCTCGGCGAAGTGAGGAAGACGGCGTCGGGGGTCAACATTTCCACCGTCTACCGCACGCTGGAGCTCCTGGAGGAGCTGGGGCTGGTCAGCCATGCCCACCTCGGGCACGGTGCGCCCACCTACCATCTCGCCGACCGGCACCACCACATCCACCTGGTCTGCCGGGACTGCACCAACGTGATCGAGGCCGATCTGTCGGTGGCCGCCGAGTTCACCGCCAAGCTGCGGGAGCAGTTCGGCTTCGACACCGACCTGAAGCACTTCGCGATCTTCGGGCGGTGCAAGGACTGTTCCCTGAAGGGCTCAACCACCGAGTCGTAGGCTAGGGCGTATGAAGAGCCCCCTGCTGTCCCTGCCCGGCGCCGTCCCAGCCGAGGGCGTGGACGAAGGCGTCGCCGCCCACTACGGCGACCTGTTCCGCGAGCAGCGTGCCCTCGCCGACGGCACCGGCTTCGTCGACCTCTCCCACCGCGGCGTCGTCACCGTCACCGGCGACGACCGGCTGAGCTGGCTGCACCTGCTGCTCACCCAGCACGTCAGCGACCTGCGGGCCGGCGAGGCCACCGAGGCGCTGATCCTCTCCGCGAACGGCCACATCGAACACGCCCTGTACCTCGTCGACGACGGCACGACCGTCTGGGCCCACGTGGAGCCCGGCAGCCAGGAGGCGCTGATCGCCTACCTGGAGTCGATGAAGTTCTTCTACCGGGTCGAGGTCGCCGACCGCACCGCCGACACCGCGGTCGTGCACCTGCCGGCCGGCTCGATCACCGAGGTCCCCGAGGGCGCCGCCGTCCGGGAGACGCCGTACGGCCGTGATCTCTTCCTGCCGCGCGAGGGGCTGGAGGCGTTCGCCGACCGGGCCGGTCCGGCGGCCGGGATCCTCGCGCACGAGGCGCTGCGAGTCGAGCAGCACCGTCCCCGCCTCGGTTTCGAGACCGACCACCGGACCATCCCGCACGAGCTGGGCTGGATCGGGACGGCCGTCCATCTGCAGAAGGGCTGCTACCGGGGGCAGGAGACCGTCGCCCGGGTGCACAACCTCGGCAAGCCGCCGCGCCGCCTGGTCTTCCTGCACCTGGACGGCAGCGAGGTCCACCTGCCGCCGAACGGGGCCGAGGTGCGCCTCGCCGACGACGGTCCCGACGGCCGGAAGATCGGCTTCGTCACCACGTCCGTACGCCACCACGAGCTGGGCCCGGTCGCCCTCGCCCTGGTGAAGCGGAACGTCCCGGTGGACGCCCGCCTGATGGCGGAGGCCACGGCTGCGGCCCAGGAGACGGTCGTAGAACCCTGAGAGCCCGGGGCCCCGGGAGGAGCCCGGGGCCTCAGACCTCGACGATCACCGTGAACGGGCCGTCGTTCGTCAGCGACACCCGCATCTGTGCGCCGAAACGGCCCGTCGCCACGGTCGCGCCCAGCGCGCGCAGTCGCGCGACGACCTCGTCGACGAGCGGCTCGGCCACGTCGCCGGGCGCGGCGGCGTTCCAGGTGGGGCGGCGGCCCTTGCGGGCGTCGCCGTAAAGGGTGAACTGGCTGATCACCAGCAGCGGTGCGTCGATGTCGCTGCACGACTTCTCGTCGTGCAGGATCCGCACCGACCAGAGCTTGCGGGCCAGCTGCGCCGCCTTCTCCTTGGTGTCTTCGTGGGTGACGCCGACCAGGACGCACAGGCCCTCGCCGTCGATCGCTCCCACGGTCTCGCCGTTCACGACGACGTTCGCGCCGTCCACCCGCTGTACCACTGCACGCATCCCGTCATGATGCCGTGCGCCCCTAGGGTGTGGGCACACGGGCCCGTACCGGGGTTTTTTTCGCTCCCTAACCCCCCCATCTGGGGCCGTTCGGGGCCGATCGTGGGCACTCGGTCACATAGCGGCCACTTGGGGTGGCACGATGCTCCCCAGAGGCCGGTCGAGGGGACGGTAGAGGCATATGAGCACACCGAGTACGGGGCAGCCGCTTGGGACTGTCGCGTTGACATATCCGGGTGGCCTGGAGGCGCCCCGGCCGCCCGTACAGCGCACGGACAGCCCGGAGCTGCCCGCGGATCCGCCGGGGCACGACCTGATCGCGCTGAGCCTGCCGGAGCTGCGCACGCTGCGCCGGGACGCGCAGCGCGAGGAGGCCGACCTGAGCTACGTACGGCGGCTGCTGCAGGGCCGTATCGACATTCTGCGGGCGGAGTTGGCGCGGCGCCGGCCGGCGTCCGTGGTGACCACCGCGGCGAAGGGGTCCGTGGTCGAGCGGCTGTCGGAGATCCTGACCGACGCACCGGCCCGGCAGCGTTCCTCCGCCCGGCACGTGACGCTCGGCACTCCGCGGAGCGAGGAGTGCCGGCGGCTGGCCGCGGAGATGCTCGGCGAGGTCGAGCTGTCCGACCTGACGGCCCGCACCGACGTCGAACTGACCGCCGGAATGGGCCGGCTCGTGCGCTACGAGCAACAGGTCTCCCGTCGGCGGCAGCGGCTGCAGCGCACGGCCGACGACTGCAGCGCGGAGATCGCACGCCGGTACCGTGAGGGGGAAGCACAAGTCGACGACCTGCTCGTGTGACACGAGGGACGGCTTCCGGAGCCGCCCTCCGGGGCCCGGCGATCCCGGGCCGTCGCCGCGGCGGGCCGTCCGTCCGGAAGGCCACCGCCGATGCCCGCGTCGCAACCGTTCCCTCCCCCGACGGCCCAGCCGTCCCAGCCCGCGCCCACGTCCGCCCTCTCGCCCGTCGTACCGCCCGTCCTCGCCGAGGTCGTCCGGTCCGGTTTCGTCGAAGGGCGGCACCGGGGCAGCCTGGTCGTGCTGGGCGCCGACGGTGCCGTGGAGCTGGCGCTGGGGGAGGTGACGGCGCCGGTCTTCCCGCGCTCCTCGAACAAGCCGATGCAGGCGGCGGGCGTCCTGCGGGCCGGCCTGGACCTCGCGGGGGAGCGGCTGGCGCTGGCCGCCGCGAGCCATTCCGGGGAGCCCTTCCACCGCGGCCTGGTCCGCAGGATGCTGGACGAGTACGGACTGGACCCGGCCCTGCTCCAGTGCCCGCCCGACCTGCCCCTGGACGCTGAGGAGCGGGACGCGTACCTGGTGTCGGGCGCGGCGCCCGACCGGATCACCATGAACTGCTCCGGCAAGCACACCGCGATGCTGGCCGTCTGCGCGCGGCGGGGCTGGCCGCTGGAGTCGTACCTCGACCCCGAGCACCCGCTCCAGCGGATCATCCACAGGGTTGTGGAGGACGCCGCGGGCGAGCCGGTCGCCGCCGTCGGCACGGACGGGTGCGGAGCGCCGCTGATGGCGGTCAGCCTGGTCGGGCTGGCCCGCGCCTTCCGCTCCTTCGCCGGTGCCGAGCCGGGTTCGGCGGAGCGCCGGGTCGCCGACGCGATGCGCGCCCACCCCGAGTACGTCGCCGGTACCCGCCGCGCCGACACCTGGCTGATGCGCGAGGTGCCCGGCGCGCTCTCCAAGATGGGTGCGGAGGCCGTCCAGGCGGTGGCCCTGCCGGACGGCCGCGCCCTGGCCTTCAAGGTCGAGGACGGAGCGACGCGGGCCCTGGGCCCGGTCCTGGCCCGCGCGCTGACGCTGCTGGGCGTGGAGGGGCCGGTGGTCGACCGCATCGGCCGTGCGCCCCTGCTGGGCGGCGGACGCGAGGTGGGGGAGGTCCGGGCGGCCTTCTGAGAGCGGGCGGCCCGTTTCGAGATCGGGCGGCCTGCCGAGACCGGGCGGCTCCCGGAGAGCGCGCGCCCTTCCGAGGGGCCGGGGCGGGCGGCTTCCGGGACGTCGGGGCGGGCAAATCCGCGCGACGCCGGTGCGGTCGCCGACCTACCGTGAGCGCATGACCCGCCGCACCGACATCGACGTACGTCCCATCACCGAGGCCGAGTTCCCCGACTGGAACCGGGCCCTGAACACCGGATTCCTCATGCCGCCCGCCGTCGCCGCGGAGCAGTTGGAGGCCCGGCGCAACCAATTCGTGCCAGGCCGGCTGCTCGGCGCCTTCGACGGCGACCGCTGTGTGGGGACCTTCCGGTCCTTCGACCAGCAGGTCACCGCCGTGGGCGGCGCGCTCGTGCAGGCCGACGCGGTCTCCAACGTCACCGTCACCGCCACCCACCGCCGACGCGGCGTACTCACCCGCATGATGGCGCAGGACCTGGCGGCGGCGAAGGACCGGGGCGACGTCGTCGCGACACTGATCGCGGCCGAGTACCCGATCTACGGCCGCTACGGCTTCGGCCCCGCCACCACCATGACCGAGTGGACGGTCGACGTGCCGCGCGCCGGTCTCGACGCGCGCTGGGCGGCCCCGGAGGACGGCGGCCGGATCGACCTCGTGGACGGCGAGGACGTCCGCAAGCTCGGCCCCGAACTGCACGAGCGGCTGCGCCGGGCCCAGCCAGGCGCGGTGAGCCGGCCCGAGCTGTGGTGGCAGACCCGGACCGGGGTCGTGAGCACGGACGGTTCACCGTGGACCGAGCCCTTCTACGCCGTGTACCGCTCGGCGGACGGCGAGGTCGAGGGCATGGCCTCGTACAGGTCCGACGACAAATGGGGCGACGCCAAGCAGCCGCTGAACACGGCGACCGTCGACTGGCTGTTGGCCGTGACGCCGGACGCCGAGCGCGCCCTGTGGCGCTACCTGTGCTCGATCGACTGGATCACCACGGTGAAGAGCGGCTGGCGGGCCCCCGACGACCTGCTCCCGCACCTCCTGCCGGACCCGCGGGCGGCCAGGATCAGCACGCAGGCGGACTGGCTGTGGGTGCGCATCCTGGATGTCGTACGGGCGCTGGAGGCGCGGACGTACGAGGGGCAGGGCTCGCTGGTGCTGGAGGTCGCGGACCGGGGAGGGCTGACCGGCGGGCGGTGGCGGCTGGAGGCGGGAGCGGACGGGGCGTCCTGCGCGCCGACCACCGAGAGCGCCCACCTCGTGCTCGACGTGGCCGAGCTGGCGGCGCTGTGGCTGGGCGACGAGTCGGCGGTGCGGCTGGCCGCGCTCGGCCGGGTCCGGGAAGAACGAGCGGGCGCCGCCCGTGTGGCCGACGCCCTGCTGCGTACGTCCAGGCGGCCTTGGTGCCCGGACATGTTCTGAGGCGGCTCCCTTCTGCCGGTGACGGGTGGGTGTGCGCATCCGTAGCGCTTGCTCTTCGGTTGTGGTTGTTGTGCCGTTGTTCAGTTGTGGTTGTCGTGCGTCGTGCTGACTGACTGCCCGGGCTCCCGGCTCCCCTCCGGAAGGGGGCCCGGACAGCAGTACGTCGGTTCAGCCGGACTGGGCGAGCAGCATCACGAGGATCACCGCGCCCACACCGCCGATCAGGGTGTTCTTCGCCTTGATGCCGATGGACAGCGCGACGAACGCGATGATGCCCATGGGCCCGTACTTCCATTGCACGAGCTGCTCGAACCCGATGGCCAGAGCGGCGACGACGATGGCGATGAGCGGCATGGTTGACCCCCTGTCACCGTGGTGGCCAACCCCCTGAAGGTCCGACCACGTTGCTCAAGTTGGCTGCCAACTTCACTGTACTTATCTCCGCTTGGGCCCGTCTCATAACCACCTTTCCGCGAACTGCCTAAAGATGGCGAGAAGTTGTAGTGTTTGGTCGTGGAGCCGGAACATGCCCCCGTCAATGGGCGGAAGAGACCGCAGCGGCCACAGAGAACACACCGCGAGGTGGCCGACGAACTGCGCGCCCGGATCAGGTCCGGTCGGCTGCAGCCGGGCCAGCGCATGCCCACCCAGGCCCAGTTGGCCGACGAGTTCGGCGTGGAGCGCGGCGCCGTCCGCCAGGCCCTGCGCATCCTGCAGTCGGAACGTCTGCTCACCAACGTGTCCAAGGGGAGCCCCGCGACCGTCGCGCCCGACCTCCACGGCGCCCTGACGGGGCCCGCGGCGCCGCCGATGCCCACCACGGCCGCCCTCGCGCCCCGGATCGCCGAGGCCTTCGCCGCCCCGCACGTCGAGATCGACGCCCTGTGCCTGACCTCGGTCTCCCTCACCCTCGCCATCGGCGAACCGCTGCGCCACATCCACGCGGGGCGACTGAAACCGGCCAAGATCGACGTCCGGGTCCTGCTGCCGAGCCGGAACATCGACCTGGCCTTCCCGGTGGCGGTGGCCGGGCGCGGGGCCGGCGACCCGGTGCACGAGCGGTGGCTGGCCATGCGCAACGCCCAGGGCCAGGTGCTCCAGCACAACCTGCTGGGCCTGCGGGCCACGCACGGCATCGACGTGCGGGTAACCTTCCGCGCGCTGCCCTTCACGCCGCCGGTGAAGCTGTACGTGCTCAACGGCGCGGAGGCCCTCTTCGCGTACTACACCCTCAGCCGGCGCGAGCAGGAGATCGACCACGAGCCGATGGAGATGTACGACGCGGAGGGCATCCGCTCGACGCTGTTCGCCTTCGAGCAGGGCGGTGGCCTGCGCGACGGGGTGTTCGTGAAGCAGTCGCGGCTGTGGTTCGACGCGCTGTGGGAGACGATCAGTTCGGAGCTGGTGCTCACCACGTAGCTGACCACGTAGCTCACGACGTGGCTCATCACCTGATCACCTCCCGGTCACAGCGCGGGGCCCGCGACCAGCAGGGCCAGCACCACCGCTCCGACGGAGCTGACGGACGGGCTCTTGGCCTTGATGCCGATGGTGAGCAGGAGCAGGCCGACGATGCCGGAGGCGCCGTACTTCCACTGGACGATCTGCTCGAAGGCGACGACGAGGACCGCGGAGACAAGGGCGAGAACGGGCATGGTCTTTCCCCCTTCGGAAGTTTGGGACGGGAAACTTCCGCCAACTAGACCAAGTTGGCAACCAACTCTGACTATGTTGTCCCCACTTGGCTACTATCTATAAACAAGTTTCAAACAACTCCCTGTAGGTAGGCCGAAGTTGTAGCGTTTGGTCGTGACTCAGGAGAACGTGTCCGTGAACGGCAGCAGAAGGCTCTCGTCCCAGGAGATCGCCGAGATCCTGCGGGAACGGATCCGCGGGGGAGACCTCAAGGCGGGCGACCGCCTGCCCACCCAGGCCGAGCTGGCCGACGAGTTCAAGGTGGAGCGCGGCACCGTCCGCCAGGCCCTGCGGGCGCTCCAGGAGGACGGCCTGCTCACCAACGTCAGCAAGGGCAGCCCGCCCCGCATCGCCGAGCCGGCCACGCCCCGGGGCGAGCCGCAGCCGACGATGGTGGCGCTCGGGCCGCGGCTGGCGGAGGCGTTCTCGGCACCGCGGGTGCGGGTCGACGTCGTGTGCCACACCTCGGAGACATTGATGCTGGCTCTGAGTGAGCCGCTCCGCCTGATCCACGAGGGCCGCATCCACCCGGAGTCCATCGAATTCCGCGTCCTGATGCCGTCGAGGGACATCGAACTGGCCTTCCCCGTCCTGGTCGAGGACGCGGAGGACGACCCGGTCCACCAGCGTTGGCTCCAGATGCGCAACGCCCAGGCCCGGGTGCTCCAGCACAACCTGCACGCCGTACGCTCCACCCACCGCGTCGACGTGCACATCGCCTTCCGCGCACTGCCCTTCACCCCGCCGATGAAGCTCTACCTGCTCAACGGCGACGAGGCGCTCCTCGGCTACTACATGCTCACCCGGCGCGAGGAGGAGTACGAGAGCAGGACACTGGAGATGTACGACGCCCTCGGCTCCCAGTCGCTGCTGTTCTCCTTCCTGAAGCGGGCGGGTCACCGGGACGCGGTGTTCGTGGAGGAATCACAGAAGTGGTTCGACGCCCTCTGGGAAACCATCACCTCGGACATGACACTCTCCTAGTGACTTCTGATACGGATCAGACGGAACCGGTGGCCGAGCAGGCCGATGGGCTGAGGGATCTGGTCCTGGGCGCCCGGTTCGTCCTGTGGGACTTCGACGGCCCCGTCTGCAGGCTGTTCGCGGGCTACTCCGCGGACCGGGTCGCGGGCGAACTCGTGGACTGGCTGGAGCGGTTGGGCCTCAAGGAGCTGCTGAGCGAGGAGGAGCAGGTCCATCCGGATCCGCACGTCCTGCTGGGAGCGGTCGACCGCAGGCGTCACCGCAGCGACCTCGCGGCCGACTTCGAGGAACGGCTGACCCGTGAGGAGCTGCGCGCCGTGCCCACCGCGCGGCCGACGGCGTACGCGGACCCCCTGATCCGGACCTGGGCCGCGCTGGGTGTCGGACTGGCGGTCACGACCAACAACTCGCCGCGTGTGGTGGGCGAGTACCTCACCACGCGGGGCCTGCTGGACTGCTTCGCCCCCCACATCTACGGCCGCACCCGGGATCTGCACCTGCTCAAGCCCGACCCGTACTGCCTGAACCGGGCCCTCCAAGCGATGGGCGCCGCCCCCGGGCAGGCCCTGATGGTCGGTGACACCACGTCCGACCTGACCGCCGCCCGGCGGGCCGGGGTGCCGTTCCTGGGCTACGCCCGCGACGACGAGAAGGCGAAGCTCCTGAGACAGGCCGGCGCGGAAACGGTCGTGTACTCACTGGAGCCGGTACTGAAACTGCTGTGGGAGGACGGCCGGGTGCGCGGTCACGCCTGAATCACGACGTCAGGACGTTCTCGGGGCGGGACCGCCGGCCGATCCCGTGCGACGGGTGTCCGGGGTCCGGGTGGCGGGGTCGATTCGCCCGTTCCGGTCACCCGAGTTGCTCAAGTGCGTTCCGAATACTGGAGTACTTCCAGCGGGCCGCTGTCCTGGCTGTACTGTGTGCCCACTTTCTTCGTCGCAGCATGAAGACCTGGCGCGTCGCAAGCCCCTCCTGGAGCCTCCGTGAGTCGTCCGTCCCCGCTTGGCAAGCCGGCACTGGAGCGGGCGGCGGACGAGGCGTTCGACCGGTTCCTCGCTCACGCGACGGCACTGGGGCGGTTCGGACGGGGTCACCACAACCTCAACTACATGGTGCGCCCCCTCACCGCCGAGGACTCGCGGCTGGTCGCCGCCGAGAACGGCGCGCCGGTCACCGTCCGCAAACGCGTCCCGTCCGCCCTGCCGGTGGTGATCCGGACCTGGCAGGACGAATCCGACCTGCTCAACCGGATCTGGGGAGTGCTGCACAACGTCCCGCGCTGTCTGGCCAAGCACCGTGACGTCGTCGTCCTCAGCTACGTCGATGGCGTGCCCCTGTCGAGCGTCTGCCCGGGCGACACGCCCGTCGACCACGACCTGATCGTCGCGCTGGCGGGGCTGCTCGCCGACATGACGCGGGTGCGCAGGCAGCACCTGCCTCCGCTGCCGGTCCACTGGCCCCGGTCCGGCCGGGACGGCAGCGCGTTCCTCAGAGCGCTGGCGTTCGCGGCCGAGGAGCAGATCAGGCAGCGCAACCGGGCGGAGTTCGGCGGCCTGTTCGCCATGCTGGGCATTCCGGAGGACGCCCTGGTCCGGTTCGCCGAAAGGGTGCCCACCCTCGTCAGCCGCCCGTTCAGCCTGCTCCACACGGACCTGCACCGGGACAACGTGATCGTCTCCTACGGCGGGAACCCCCCACTGACCTGCGTCGACTGGGAACTGGCCAGTTACGGCGACCCCCTCCACGACCTCGCCACCCACCTGGTGCGCATGCGCTACCCCGAGTACCAGTGGCCGGAGGTCATCGAGGCGTGGCGCAAGGTGATGGGGGAGCGGCGCGGCAAGGCCGTCAACGGCCTGGACCGGGACCTGAGGCACTACGTCGCGTTCGAGCGGGCCCAGTCCGTCTACCCGGACGTCATGCGGGCCGCGAAGTCGCTCGGCGACCGCTTCGACCAGCGGGACCTGGCCGCCGCGACCCGGGCGGTGCGCCGGGCGCTGGTGGCGGCGGAGGAACCGTTGCGTCTGAGGAGCGTGCCGGACGAGCCGGCCATCGAACGCATCCTCTTCCGGTGGAACGAGTCGCACGGCGTCCGGCCCAGCCGGGGGCGGCCCCCCTTCCAGATCGTGTGGGAGCGCGACCGAAGGGTCCGCATCCGCGGTGACTTCCCCGCCCGGGCGGTCAGCCGGGCGCTGCTGGAGGAGGGCACGGCCGCCGCCGACCGGGTCTTCAAGGGAACCGCGCATCTGAACACGGCCGTGCACGTCGAGGGCGTCGGCTTCCCCGTCATGGTCCGCCGCAAGGTGGGCGCCGCCGAACCCCTGGAGCGCCGGTTCCTCAGCGAGCACGCCGTGCTGACGGCGATCGAACGCTCCAGGGCACGCGTACGGGCTCCGCGGGTGCTGGCCCTGGGCACCAGCGGGCTGCGCGAGCAGTTCACCATCCACTCCTACGAAGGGCCGGCCGGTGGCTTCCGCCCCCCGGAGCATCCCGAGCACGGGCTGCGCCCGCACGAGGCGGACGACCTCGTGGACCAGTTGGGCGAACTGGCCGAGGTCGAGTGCGGAGAGCTGGACCCGCTGAACGGGGCCGCCTTCTATCCCTGGCTGCGCGGCGAGCTGGTGCGCATGGTGAGCGAGCTGCCCAGGGCCACGATGGAACTGGCCCGCGAACTGGGTCTGCCGGACAACGTGCGGCTGGCCGAGATCCTCACCCGGCACACCCTGAGCCGGCGCAGGCCCGTACTGCTGCACGGTGACCTCAACCCGTGGAACCTGGTGCGCCGCCCGGACGGGGGCCTGACGCTCATCGACTGGGAGATGGCCATGGTGGGCGACCCCCTGTACGACCTCGTCCGCCACATGCACCTCACGCCGACGCGGCCGGAGATCCGCGACCGCATGTTCCGGCGGTGGGAGCGCCGGCTGCCGCCCGACTGCGCCTGCGACTGGCACGACGACTGGCGGGTGTACCGGTGGATCGAGACCGTCCGCTCCGCCTACGTCGACCTCCACCGCCTGGTGACGGGCGCCGGCCTGGAGGCACCCAACGTCAGTCGCGCCGTCCAGACCTACGCGATGACGCTGGCCGAGGCCACGGCGGCCCTGGGCCTGCCGGACAAGCCCATGGCCAGTCCCTACCTCGCCCGCGCGCTGCCGCACGCAGACCACGGGGGGCCACGGGCGGCCCTGGTCCCGGCAGACGCCTGAGCCGGGGCCGGCGGTCCCGGCGTAGGGTCGTCGCATGGTGGAGACCGGCCTGCGTGAGCGCAAGAAGCAGCGGACGATCCAGTCGTTGTCGGACATCGCCATCGGCCTCTTCGTGGAGAAGGGGTTCGACGCGGTGTCCGTCGCCGAGGTGGCCGCCGCGGCCGAGGTGTCCAAGCCGACGCTCTTCCGGTACTTCCCGGCGAAGGAGGACCTCGTCCTGCGCCGCATCGCCGACCACGAGGGCGAGGCGGCACGGGTGGCGGGGGAGGGGCCGGCGCCGCTCCCCGCGCTGCGCCGGCACTTCCTGGCGGGGCTGGAGCGGTCCGACCCGGTGACCGGGCTCAGCGACCATCCCGACGTACTCGCCTTCCACACGCTGCTCTACGGCACCCCCGCCCTCGTGGCCCGGCTGCACACGCACCTGGAGCGGTCGGAGTCCGCGCTCGCCGAGGCCCTCGGCGGCGACCTGGAGGCCAGGCTGGCCGCCGGGCAGATCATCGCCGTGCAGCGGATCCTCGCGCAGGAGAACTGGCGCCGGATCGCGGGCGGGGAGGGCGTGGCGGACGTGCGGAGTGATGCCGTGGCGGCGGCGGAGCGGGCGTTCGGCAGGCTGGCGGCGGGGCTGCCGGGGCTCGCCGGCCGGAACCCGGCTCATCCCGCGACTGAGTAAAAAATGTAACTCGGTAATGCTATTCGGGTACGCTCGATGGAATGACGTCACCCGACTCCGCCCTCCAGCACGCCCTCGCCCAGGAACGCGCCCACCACGACCACTGCCGTACCGCTCTCGCCGCCATGGTCGACGGCGCCCGGGAACACGTGGTCACCGGCGAGGACGTCTCCGCCTCCGGTGCCGACGCCGAGGTGCTCGGACACCGGCTGCGCAGCCGGGCCAAGGCGCTGCGCGAACTGCCCGAGGGGCCGCTGTTCTTCGGACGGCTGGACTTCGCCGCGGCTCAGGACGCCGACGCCGGCGGAGGCGGCGCCGGACTGCACGTCGGCCGGTTGCGGATCACCGAGGACCCCGCCGCCCCGCCCCTCGTCGTCGACTGGCGCGCCCCCGTCTCCCGGGCCTTCTACCAGGCCACCGCCGGCGACCCGCGCGGTGTCGCCGTCCGCCGCCGTTTCGGGTGGGCGCCCGGCAGCCGCGGGGACTCGGCCGACCTCACCGGTCTGGAGGACGAGCACCTCGGCCGGGGCGAGTCCCGTACGAGCGACATCGTCGCCCGCGAGATCGAACGGCCCCGCGTCGGCCCCATGCGGGACATCGCCGCCACCATCCAGCCCGAGCAGGACGACCTCGTCCGCGCGGACCTCACCGCCACGGTCTGCGTCCAGGGCGCCCCGGGCACGGGAAAGACCGCCGTCGGACTGCACCGGGCCGCGTACCTGCTCTACACCCACCCGCAGCGCATCCGGCGCGGCGGACTGCTGATCCTCGGCCCCAACCCCACCTTCCTCTCCTACATCGCCGAGGTACTGCCCGCCCTCGGCGAGACCGGCGTACGGCAGTCGACGCTCCCCCAGGAGATCGCGCGGCACCCCGTCACCGGAGCCGACGACGAGCGGGCCGCCGCCGTCAAGCACGACGCCCGGATGGCGGAGGTGCTGCGCCGCGCCCTGTACGCGCGCGTGGCCCCCGGCGCCGCCGACTCCCTCGCCGTACCGGACGGCTCCTACCGCTGGCGGGTCCCGGCCGACGAACTGGCCCGGATCGTGGCGGACGTGCGGGACGAGGAACCGCCGTACACCGTCGGGCGGGAGCGGGTGCGGGCCCGGATCGTGCGGTACGTCCAGGACCTGGCCGAGCGGCGCGCCGGGCCGCGGACGGGCGCCTGGGTACGCCGGATCGAACGGTCCCGGCCGGTCGGCGCGTACCTCGACGCCGTCTGGCCCCGGGTGCGTCCCGAGGAGGTCGTCGCGCGGCTGCTCGGCGACCCCGACGCGCTGGCGCGGGCCGCCGACGGACTGCTGGACGACGACGAGCGGAAGGCGGTCCTGTGGACGGCGGCCGGTGCGCCGCGGTCGTGGCGGTCGGCCCGCTGGTCCGCCGCCGACCTGGTCCTCCTCGACGAGGTCGCCGGGCTCCTCGAACACCCCGAGGGCTACGGGCACATCGTCGTCGACGAGGCCCAGGACCTCTCCCCGATGGAGTGCCGGGCCATCGCCCGCCGGGCCGCCTTCGGATCGCTCACCGTCCTCGGCGACCTGGCCCAGGGGACCACGCCGTGGGCGGCGCGGTCGTGGCGGACCACCCTCGCCCACCTGGGCCGGCCGGACGCGCCCGTCACGCCGCTGACCACCGGATTCCGGGTGCCGCAGGCGGTGGTCGGCCTCGCCAACCGGCTGCTGGCGCGGCTGGACGTGGACGTACCGGCGGCCCGTTCCCTGCGCGGGGACGGCGAGCTGACGATGCGCCCCGCCGCGCCGGGGGAGGTCGGGAGCGCGGTCGTCGACGCCGTACGGGACGCTCTCGCCCGGGAGGGCTCCGTCGGTGTCGTCGCCGCCGACGCGGACGTGCCCCGGATGCGGGACGCCCTCGACGCCGCCGGGATCGCGGCGGCGGGACCGGAGGCGCTGGGCGCCCGGGTGGCCGTGGTGCCCGCGAGTGTCGTCAAGGGACTGGAGTACGACCACGTCGTCGCCGTCGAACCGGCCGCGATCGCGGAGGCGGAGGGCGCCGGGGGGCGGGGCCTGCACCGGCTGTACGTGGTGCTCACCCGTGCGGTGTCCGGGCTGGACGTGGTGCACGGGCGGCCCCTGCCCTTCTGATGTTCCGCGCGCGGGTCAGCGGCGGCCGATCACGTCGGCGACGCGGGTGAACCCGTCCGTGCCGTGCCCGAGCGCGATGACCCGCCGGGCCTGCCCCTCGATCACGCGCATCACGCTCGCGTCGATGCCGTGCGCCTCGGAGGCGTGGACCACGTGCGCCATGGTCGACGCGGCCGAGGTGATCGGGTTCAGGTCGCCCGAGTACGAACCGGTGTCGGTGTCGGCGGCGAACTCGGCGAACAGCGGCGGCAGGATCGCGGCGATGCCCTGGGCGAAGGGGGCGAGTTCCGCGCCGGTGACGCCCTCCGCCCGGGCCACGGCGAGGGCGTGCGCGTAGCCCGCCATCGCCGTCCAGAAGATGTCGAGCAGCGCGATGTCGTAGGCCGCGGCCCGCCCGGCGTCCTCGCCGAGGTGGGTGTGGGTGCCGCCGAGCGCCGCCAGCACGGGCCGGTGCTCCCGGTACAGCTCCTCGGGGCCGCTGTGCAGGAACACCGCGTCGTCCGTGCCGATGGTCGGGGTCGGCGTCATGATCGCGCCGTCCAGGTAGCGGACGCCGTGCCGGCCGGCCCACTCGGCCGTGTCCCGGGCCCGCTCGGGGGTGTCGGCGCTCAGGTTCACGACCGTACGGCCCTTGAGGGCGGCGGCGACGGCGTCCTGGCGCAGTACGGCGTCCGAGGCGTCGTAGTTCACCACGCAGACGACGGTCAGCGGGGAGGCGGCGACCGCCTCCGTCGCGGAGCGCGCCGAGACCGCGCCCCGGGCGACCAGGTCGGCGTCCCGGCCGGGCGTGCGGTTCCAGACGGTGGTGCGCAGCCCGGCGGCCACGAACGCCTCGGCCAGCGCCCGGCCCATCGGACCGAGGCCGAGAACGGTGACGGTGGCGGCAGACTGATCGGCGGCGGCAGACTGGTCGGTGTGCACGGACATGTTCAACTCCCGTAATATAAAGAGCAATTGCTGAGGAAAGGGGCACGGCATGGCGCACCGGCGTCAGGATCCGAACGTCTGCGGAGTGACCGCCGCGATCGCCGTGATCGAGGGCAAGTGGAAGACGACGCTGCTGTGGCTGCTGGAGCCCGGCCCGCGGCGGCCGGCCGAACTGCGCCGTCGGGTGCCCGGCCTCACCGAGAAGGTGCTGACCCAGGCGCTGCGCGAGATGGAGGCGGACGGACTGGTGGACCGGCGGGTGTACGACGTGCTTCCGCTGAAGACGGAGTACTCCCTGACCGCGTTCGGCCGCGACCTGGCCGAGGCCCTCTCTCCTCTCTCCGACTGGGGCCACCGGCGCCTGGACAGGCTGGCCGGGCCGGAGGCCACCACCCGCGCGGCCTCCTGACGATCACCCGCCCCTTCAGCTTCGGCCGAGGGAGGCGCGCTGCCAAGTACGCACAAAAAGGTGGGTAGGGGCCGTCCTGTCCCGGACGGGTCCCCGTGACGGGAGACCTCCGTATGACTGATCCGGCAGTGACAGCGTCCCGCGGCCGCGGGGCCGGGGTCTGGTCCCTGATCCGCGCCGAGCGAGCCGCGTTGGCGGCCGATCTCGGGGACATGGCCGACGAGCGGTGGGGAACGCCGTCGCTCTGCGCGGGCCTGACGGTGCGTGAGGTGCTCGCCCACCTCACCGCGGGCGCGAGCCTCAACGCCGTGCGCTGGATGGCGGGGGTGATCCGTTGCCGGTTCGACTTCGACAAGCAGGTGGCCGTGCGGCTGGCCGAGCAGTTGGGCACGACCCCGGCCGAGACCCTTGAGCGCTTCCGGCGCGTCGTCCCGAGCACCACCAAGCCTCCGCTGCCTGCCGTGGCCATGCTGGGCGAGACGGTCGTGCACGGAGAGGACATCCGGCGTCCGCTGGGCATCCGCCGCGACCACCCGGTCGAGGTCGTCACCCGGCTGGCCGAGTACTACCGGGGGTCGGATCTCGTGGTCCTCGCCAAGGGGCGCGTCGACGGGCTGAGGCTCGTCGCGGACGACGGCCCGTTCGCGACCGGTTCGGGGCCGCTCGTGTCCGGCCCCACCCTGGCCCTGGTGATGGCCATGACCGGACGCGCGACGTACTGCGACGAACTCGAAGGCGACGGTGCGGAACTGCTTCGCAGACGCTGCGAGACGGTGTGAGCGTGCGCCCGGAGGCGCACGGTCCGGCACCCCAGGCGCACTGTCCGACGCCCCGAGGCACACTATTGCAAGCGCATGCTTGCAATAGTTAGCAGCGTGGGGCATCGTGGAGGCATGGCATCGCTCAACGTCGGCAATCTCGGTGAGTACCTGCGCGAGCAGCGGCGCAACGCGCAGCTGTCGCTGCGGCAGCTCGCCGATGCCGCGGGCGTGTCCAATCCGTACCTGAGCCAGATCGAGCGCGGGCTGCGCAAGCCGAGCGCGGAGGTGCTCCAGCAGGTCGCCAAGGCGCTGCGGATCTCCGCCGAGACGCTGTACGTGCGCGCGGGGATCCTCGACGCGGAGCGCGACCGGGACGACGTGGAGACGCGTGCGGTCATCCTCGCCGATCCCTCGCTGAACGAGCGGCAGAAGCAGGTGCTGCTCCAGATCTACGAGTCCTTCCGCAAGGAGAACGGATTCGGCGCCGACGCCGACGACGAGGTGCCGGCTCAGGACGCGACGGCGGGCGACGCCGCCGAAGGCGGGGCCTCCATACCGGGCCTCGGCCCCCGTACGACCGGCGGCAGTGACGCCGGCCCGCAGCAGACGGCCGGATGAGCGGGAGCGAGTAGCCGGCCGGGCGCGGGACCACCACAAAACCCTCAGCCGAACGCAATACCGGAGGACCATCACCATGGCCATCACCGACGACCTGCGCAAGACCCTCAGCGACCCCACCCCGCTCTACTTCGCCGCCGGCACCGCCGACCTCGCCTTCCAGCAGGCCAAGAAGGTGCCGGTGCTGGTGGAGCAGCTGCGCGCCGAGGCGCCGTCCCGTATCGAGGCCGTCCGCAACACCGACCCGAAGGCCGTCCAGGAGAAGGCGACGGCCCGCGTCAAGGAGACGCAGGGGACCCTCCAGGCCAAGGCCAACGAGCTCCTCGGCTCCCTCGACACCGACCTCAAGAAGCTCGGCGAGAGCGCCCAGGACCTCGCGCTGCGCTCGGTCGGCGTCGCCGCCGAGTACGCCGTCAAGGCCCGGGAGACCTACGAGAAGGTCGCCGAGCGCGGCGAGCACGCGGTCCGCACCTGGCGCGGCCAGGCCGCCGACGGCATCGAGGACATCGCCGAGGAGGTGGAGGAGTTCGCCGTGGCCGTCGAGCCGGCCAAGCCCGCCAAGTCCGAGCCGGTCGAGGTCACGGAGGACAAGACCGCCGCTGCGAAGAAGGCCCCCGCCCCGCGCAAGGCTCCGGCCAGGAAGAGCACCAACGGCACCGCGAAGAAGACGACGCCGCCCGCCAAGTAACCGGCGACGGGTACCACGAGTACGGTACGGGCCGGGCACCCTTGGGGTGTCCGGCCCGTTCTCCGGGTACGGTGACCGCGTAGAGACGATCCGAGTCTGGTGGTGGACGTTGTGCTGATGCAGGGGTTCGCAGGCTTCATGTGGCTGCTGAGCATCGCCCTGATCCTTTTCAGCGGCTTCGCGTTGATCGACGCCGCCATGCGCCGTGAGGACGCCTACCGCGCGGCGGACAAGAAGACCAAGCCGTTCTGGCTGATCATCCTCGGGATCGCCTTCGTGGTGAACCTGATCTTCAACATCCTGTCGTTCCTGCCGATCATCGGGCTCATCGCGACGATCGTGTACATGGTCGACGTACGGCCCGCGCTGCGCGGCCTGCCGGGCGGCGGCCGCAGCAGCAGCCGCGGCTCCAGCAGCGACGGCCCCTACGGCCCGTACAACGGCGGCCGCTGAAGCGCCCCCGCGCCCCACAGGGGCGCGGGGAACCGCGCGACCAGCCACAACAGACCGGCAGGCGGGGCGCGACGGTCATCCGTACGGCGACGCGTACATACGGCGGTCCATCCGTACCGCGGGCGTCGCGTCCGCCCCGCTCAGGCCGTCCGGTCCAGCAGGACCACTGCCACGTCGTCCGCCAGTTCGCCGCCGTTGAGCTCGCGGACCTCGTTGACGGTCGCCCGCAGCAACTGCTCGCCCTGCAGCCCCTCGGCGAACTGACGGCGGACCATCTCCACCATGCCGTCCTGGCCGAGCCGCTCCCGGCCCTCGCCGACGTGGCCCTCGATCAGGCCGTCGGTGTAGAGCATCAGGCTCCACTCGGCGCCCAGCTCCACCTGCGTGCGCGGCCAGCGGGCGCCCGGCAGCAGCCCCAGCGCCGGGCCGTTGTTGTCGTAGGGCAGCAGCCGTGCGGGCGTTCCCGGACCGGCGATCAGGGGCGACGGGTGCCCGGCCAGGCACAGGCCGGCGCGGCGGCCGTCCGGGGCGATGTCCACGGCGCACAGGGTCGCGAAGATCTCGTCGTCCGAGCGCTCGTGCTCCAGCACCTGCTGAAGCGTGCCGAGCAGCTCGTCGCCGCAGAGACCGGCCAGGGTCAGCGCGCGCCAGGCGATCCGCAGCTCCACGCCGAGCGCCGCCTCGTCCGGGCCGTGCCCGCAGACGTCGCCGATCATGGCGTGCACGGTGCCGTCCGGGGTGCGGACGACGTCGTAGAAGTCGCCGCCGAGCAGGGCACGCGAGCGCCCCGGGCGGTAGCGGGCGGCGAAGCGCAGCGAGGAGCCGGCCAGCAGCGGGGTCGGCAGCAGGCCGCGCTCCAGACGACGGTTCTCCTGGGCGCGCAGCCGGCCCTCGGCCAGGCGCCGCTCCGCCGAGTCGGACCGCTTGCGCTCCACGGCGTAGCGGATCGCCCGGCTCAGCAGCCGGCTGTCGAGCTCGTCGCGGAACAGGTAGTCCTGGGCGCCGACCGCCACGGCCTCCGCGCCGCGCTCGGCGTCGCTGGATGAGGTCAGCGCGAGTACGGCGTGCCGGGGCGCGAGCTCCAGCACGTGCCTGAGCACCGCCAGCTCGTCGTCACCGCTCCCGTCACCGTCCCCGCTGCCGTCGGCGCTCGCGCGGGCCGGGGCGGGTGCCGACAGGGCGAGGTCCAGCAGGATGCACTGGACGTCGTCGGTCAGCAGGCGCTCGGCCTCGGTGAGGTTGCGGGCCGTGCGCACGCGGATCGGCTTGCCGGCCTGGTCGAGCAGGTCGGGCACGATCGGCGAGCCGCCCGGATCGTCCTCGATCAGCAGCAGCGTCAGGTTGGTGGGGGCGGTGCTCCCGTGCTGGTCCGTGGTCTCGTTCGTGGTCTTCTCGCGCTTCTCCGTGGGGTTCTCTCGCCGAGTGGTGGGGTTTTCGGCCGGGTTCGTCCCGGGCGGGGCCTGTTCCGTGGAAGGGCCGCGGTCCGGGGACGCGGCGGGCGCCTGACCACACTCCGCGGCCGGGATCGCCCTCTGCCGCGGTACGGGTACGGGCATCGTCTTGGTTTCCTTCCCTCCCCCCGAGGGCATGGCGGGGCGAGGGACCTCGACCCACCGACGGGGACCATAGCGGGTGACGGTGCCGCTGCGGAATGGTCCAGAACACGCCGGTCGGCCCTCGGCCACTGTCATATGCCGCGTTCCGTACCGCAGTTGGACACGTCGACCGGGGGCCGGGGATGACGAACGTCACGCGGGGTGGGGCACCGGGCGTGGACTGGGTCACGTGGCCCGTTTCACGGCCCGGTGCGAAGGGCGTGGCCCGCGTCACTCCTGGGGTGTCGCGCCCGTGCCCGTGCTCGTGTCCGGACGCACGACGCCGAGGATCGGCATCGTGCCCGCCCCGGCGATCGTGATCGAGCGCCCCGGGCGCGGGGCGTGCACGACGGAGCCGTCGCCGACGTACATGCCGACGTGGCTGGCGTCGTCGAAGTAGATGATCAGGTCGCCGGGGCGCATGTCCTTGATGTCGACGCGCTTGAGCTGCTTCCACTGCTGCTGCGAGGTGCGCGGTATCGACTGCCCGGCCGATACCCAGGCCTGTGAGGTCAGGCCGGAGCAGTCGTAGGCCTTCGGGCCCTCGGCGCCCCACTGGTACGGCTTTCCGATCTGGGCGGTGGCGTACTCGACGGCCTTCCTGCCCCGCTCGGTCGCCTTGGTGTCGAGATCCTTGAGGATGCCGGAGTCGAGCCAGGCGGTCTGGGCCTTGGCCTGGGCCTCCCGCTCCAGCCGGGCGAGGCGCTCCTTCTCCTCCTTCTCCAGCTCGGACTCCAGCTTCTCGGCCGCCGCGATCTGCTTCTCGATCTTCTTCTGGGCGGTGGCCCTGGCCTTGCGGTTCGCCTCCAGCTTCTTGAACTGGGCGGAGGCGTCCGCCGCGTAGGCCTTCAGGTCCTCCTGGGTGCGCGTCATCTCGCCGAGCAGGCCCTTGGTCGCGCGCTGGCCCTGGGTGACCCGGCCGGTGCCGTCGAGGAACTCCTCGGGGTCGTCGCTCAGGAGCAGCTTGGCCTCGTCGGGCAGGCCGCCGGTGCGGTACTGGGAGCGGGCCGCGGCACCCGCGCGCTCCTTCAGCCCGTCGAGCTTCTCCTGGCCCTTGACGATCTTCTTGGCCAGTTCGACGATCTCGGCGGACTGCTTGTCCGCCTTCTCCTCGGCGGCGTTGTACTCGTCCGTGGCGGAGGCCGCCGCACGGTAGAGCTTGTCGAGCTTCTTGCGTACGGCTTCCAGGTCCTTGCCGGGTGTGGCGGCCGGGGACGGTGAGGCGCTCGGGGTGCCGGGTGAGGGTGTGGGCCCGGGAACCGCGAACGCCGTGCCCGGTGCCGCGAGCACCGTGACCGCGCAGACCACGGTCACGGCAGCGGTCATCAAGCCATGCTTCCCCGTACGCATACCTCGCCCCCAAACTGATTAACCGTCAGTAACATAGGTCGCCTGGGGGATCGTGCCATGCCGGCGTGGAAAGCGACAGAGGTCGTGCTTTCCTCCTGCTCCCCCTTCTGCCGCGCCGTACGGCGATTCCCCGCTGTGTGACGAACGCCGCACCGAGATCGTTCCCGGCCTGCGGTCCACGGTTCACGGTTCACGGTCCACGGTCCACGGCCGAGGATTCACGCGCGTGGCGCCAACGCCGCCCACCGCACCGTCACTTCGCCCTGCCGCCACCGCACCGGCCCGTCCGTCACCGGCCAGTCGGCCGTCAGGTCCCGCACGGCCCGCATCCAGCGCTGGCGGGCGCCGTAGGAGGCGTAGGGCGCGGCGGCGGCCCAGGCGCGGTCGAAGTCGCGCAGGAAGGCGTGCACGGGCTCGCCGGGGACGTTGCGGTGGATCAGCGCCTTCGGCAGCCGCTCCGCCAGGTCGGAGGGGCGGTCCAGGGAGCCTAGCCGGGTCGCCAAGGTGACCGTGCGCGGCCCCTCGGGTCCGAGCGCCACCCATACGTGCCGGCGCCCGATCTCGTCGCAGGTCCCCTCGACCAGGAGCCCGCCGCGGGACCGCCCCGACGCCGGCGCGAGCCGCGCGCACAACCGCTGCCAGACGGCGGCCACCTCGTCCTCGTCGTACTGGCGCAGCACGTTCGCCGCGCGGATCAGCAGCGGGGGCCGGGGGACGGGGACCTCGAAGCCGCCGTGCCGGAAGGCGAGCCCCGCGCGCGCGTACGGCTCGGCCGCCGCAACCCGGGCCGGGTCGATCTCGACGCCCACCACGCGCGCGTGCGGCGCGACCGTGCGCAGGCGGTGCAGCAGTTCGACGGCCGTCCAGGGGGCGGCGCCGTAGCCGAGGTCGACGGCGACGGGATCGGCGGCGCGGCGCAGCTCGGCACCGTGGGTGGCCGCGATCCAGCGGTCCATGCGGCGCAGCCGGTTCGGATTCGTCGTCCCGCGCGTGACGGTGCCCACAGGGCGGGGGGTGGCGCGGGAGGGCATGCGTACGAGGGTATGCGGCTCGGCCCGCTCTCTTTGACGCAACCAGCGCTCGAACGGTTGAGCGATCGGCGGTAATGATTCGGCAAAGGTCGGGAAACCGGAAATGGAGCACCGCCATCCGGTGTTTCCACCCCGTGGAGGGCGGCGCGTGTCCTCCGACCGGCATGCCCGCAGCGAGGAGGACGGCTCGTGAGCCAGTACGTCAGCAGGCTCGGGCGTCGTTCATCGGCGGCCTCCCCGCGGCTCCGGCTGCTGCGCAGGCCCCGTCGCGTCGCCATGCTCTCCGTGCACACCTCGCCGCTCCACCAGCCCGGCACCGGCGACGCCGGCGGCATGAACGTCTACATCGTGGAGCTGGCGCAGCGCCTCGCCGCGATCAACATCGAGGTCGAGATCTTCACGCGCGCGACCACCGCCGCGCTCCCGCCCACCGTCGAACTGGCTCCGGGCGTCCTCGTCCGTCACGTCGACGCCGGACCGTACGAGGGCCTGGCCAAGGAGGAGCTGCCGGCCCAGCTGTGTGCCTTCACGCACGGCGTCATGCAGGCCTGGGCCGGCCACCGCCCCGGCTACTACGACCTGGTCCACTCCCACTACTGGCTCTCCGGCCACGTCGGCTGGCTCGCCGCCCAGCGCTGGGGCGCCCCCCTGGTGCACGCCATGCACACCATGGCCAAGGTCAAGAACGCCAACCTGGCCGACGGCGACACCCCCGAACCGGCCGCCCGCGTCATCGGAGAGACGCAGATCGTCGCCGCCTCCGACCGCCTGATCGCCAACACCGCCGAGGAGGCCGACGAGCTGGTCCGGCACTACGCCGCCGACCCGGCCAAGGTCGCCGTCGTCCACCCCGGCGTGAACCTCGACCGCTTCCGCCCCTTCCCCAAGGGCTCCGACCCGGGCCCCGGGGACGTCACGTCCGCCCGCGCCGCCGCCCGCGCCCGCCTCGGCCTGCCGCAGGACGCGCTGATCCCGCTCTTCGCCGGCCGCATACAGCCGCTGAAGGCACCCGACGTACTGCTGCGCGCCGTGGCCGTACTCCTCGACGAACGCCCGGAGCTGCGCTCCCGCATCGTCGTCCCCGTCGTCGGCGGCCCCAGCGGCAGCGGCCTCGCCAAGCCGGAGGGCCTGCAGAAACTCGCCGCGCGGCTCGGCATCGCGGACGTCGTACGGTTCCGCCCGCCCGTCGGGCAGGAGCAGCTCGCCGACTGGTTCCGGGCCGCGTCCGTGCTGGTCATGCCGTCCTACAGCGAGTCCTTCGGCCTGGTCGCCATCGAGGCCCAGGCGGCGGGTACGCCCGTGCTCGCCGCCGCGGTCGGCGGCCTCCCGGTCGCCGTGCGCGACGGGCACACCGGCCGCCTCGTCGAGGGCCACGATCCCGCCGCGTACGCGCGCGTGCTGCGCGATTTCGCCGACAACCCGGAGCTGACGCCCCGGATGGGCGACGCCGCCGCCCGGCACGCCCAGTCCTTCGGCTGGGACAACGCCGCCGCCGCCACGGCCGACGCCTACACGGCCGCGATCCACTCCCACCGCCGTCGCGTACGCTCCCACCATGGCTGAGGCAGCACAGAAGGCGGCACAGGTCGTCGAGGACGCCCTGAAGGACGCCGAGGTGGAGTGGGAGAGCCCCGAGCCCGGCAACTACGTCGTGAAGCTCCCGGGGACCCGCAAGCTGTCGACGACCGTCTCGCTCCTCCTCGGCCGGCACTCCCTCTCCCTCAACGCGTTCGTCATCCGCCACCCCGACGAGAACGAACCCGCCGTCCACCGCTGGCTCCTGGAGCGCAACCTCAAGCTCTACGGCGTCGGTTACGCCGTCGACCGCCTCGGCGACATCTACGTCAGCGCGAAACTCTCCCTCGCCACCGTCACCCCCGACGAGATCGACCGCCTCCTCGGCCAGGTCCTGGAAGCCGCCGACGGCGCCTTCAACACCCTGCTGGAGCTGGGCTTCGCGTCCGCCATCCGCAAGGAGCACGAGTGGCGGACCTCGCGCGGGGAGTCGACGCGGAACCTGGAGGCGTTCCAGCACCTGATCGAGCGCACCGGGGACTGACGCGTCCTCTCAGGCCGCTCCTCCGCCGACGCGGTAGCGCCCGGGCGTGACCCCCACCAGCCGCTTGAAATGCCGGGTCAGATGCGCCTGGTCGTAGAACCCGGTCGCGGTGGCCACGTCGGCCGGGGTGCGCCCCGCCAGCAGCAGGCGCCGGGCCCGGCCGACGCGGCGGGACATCAGGTACTGGTGCGGCGCGATGCCGTAGGCGCCGCTGAACGCCCGTACCAGATGGGCCGGATGGGCGGGCACGAGCGCGGCCGCCTCCGCCAGGCCGATCCCCTGGACGACCCGTTCGTCGAGCAGCTCACGCAGCCGGCGGGCGAGGACGGGGTCCCGCCGCTCCGGGCGCTCCCCGCGGCGGGGCAGCAGATGCTCGTGCAGCCGCTCGCCGATCAGCGTCAGCCGGCTCTCCGCCTCCAGCTCGTCACCGGGCAGGGCGAGCGCGGAGTGCAGCTGCCCGACCCGCCGCCGCAGCACGGGATCACGCAGGTCGGGGCCGTCGACGGCCGGTCCGATCAGCTCGTCCCCCAGCCGGGAGGCGTCCAGGTACAGGACGCGCTTGCGGAAGCCGTCCGGGGTGGCGGGGGAGCCGTTGTGCGGCACGTGCGGCGGCAGCAGCGACACCGTGTCGTGCGGGGTGCCGTGCTCGTGCCGGTCCAGGTCGTACCGTACGGCCCCGTCGTCGACGATGAGCAGCGTCCACGCGTCGTGGACGTGCATCGGGTAGGCGTACTCGGTGAAGTGGGCGTGGAAGACCTCGACGACGCCCGGGACGAGGGGGCGCCAGGCGGAGACGGTCCGCCGGTCCTGGTCGGCCATGCAAAAAACGTACAAGACCCGGCCGTACGCCGACCGGCAGTCTCACCGTATGAGCACGCACGACGCGGCCCCCGCGGCCTCCGACGCCCCCGTCCGCTTCGACACCAAGATCGCCGTCCTGCTCCGCGAGGACCTGGAGACCTGGCAGCGCCTGAACGTCACCGCCTTCCTGGTCAGCGGCCTGGGCGCGCGGTTCCCCGAGGTGATCGGGGAGCCGTACGAGGACGCCGACGCGGTCGGCTACCTGCCGATGTTCCGCCAGCCGGTACTGGTCTTCGAGGGCACCAAGGAGACGCTGACGAACGCCCACGCGCGCGTGCTCTCCCGTTCCCTGCCCCGCGCACTCTTCACGTCCGACCTCTTCACCACCGGCAACGACCGCGACAACCGGGCGGCGGTACGGGCCGTGCCCACGGCCGGACTGGATCTGGTCGGCCTCGCGGTGTACGGCCCGAAGAACGCGGTGGACAAGGTGCTGAAGGGGGCGCGGATGCACCCGTGAGGTTCCGTGAGGTCGGGGCGCGGCGGTGACCCCGGACGACCGTCAGGCCGCGCTGACCTCGGGCTTGGCGGGCGCGGGGGCCGCGGGTGCCTCGGCGGCTGCGGGTGCCTCGGCGGCCTCGGGCGGTCCGGTGCTCTCCGGGGTTCCGGAGTCCTCCGGGGCTCCGGAGGTGAACGTCTCCTCCTCCGGCAGCCCCTGCATGAGCGCCCAGTACCCCACCGCCGCCACCGTGCCGACGACCGCGCAGATGCCCCACAGCCACTCGGCGCCCCAGTGGTCGATGACGAAACCGGACATCAGCGGGGCGACGAGGGCGGCGACCGCCCAGGACATGGTGTACATGCCCTGGTAGCGCCCGCGCCCGTGCACGGGGGAGAGGCGGACGACGAGCCCGGTCTGGGTCGGCGCGTTGACGATCTCGGCCAGCGTCCACACGCACACGGTGAGGGCGAAGACACCGACCGACCCGGCGAAGGCGGTGAGCCCGAAGCCGTACCCGGCCAGCAGGGACGAGAGGACGAGCAGCAGCCGCGGATCCCGGTGCTCGATGAACCGGGTGACGGGAATCTGCAGTACGACGATCAGGACGCCGTTGACGGCGATCGCCATGCCGAAGTCGGCCGGCGTGAACCCTGCCTCGCCCATGGCCACCGGCAGTCCCACGTAGGCCTGCTGGAAGATCAGGGCGATGAGGAAGGACAGCCCGACGACGCTCATGTAGCGCCCGTCGCGCAGGACGGTCCCGAGGGAGACGGCGGGCTCGCTCGCCGCGGAGACGTCGGCGGCCCCGCCCTTCCCGGGCGTCCGCTCCGGCCGGGACTCGGGCAGCTTGACGAAGATGAGGACGGCGCACGCCATGGTCATCCCCGCCTCGATCAGGAACCCGGCGAGGTAGCTGACCTCGGCGATGAACCCGGCCGCCATGGAGGAGATCGCGAAGCCGAGGTTGATGGCCCAGTAGTTGAGCGAGAAGGCCCGGATACGGTCCTCGGGCCGCACGATGTCCGCCATCATCGCCTGCACGGCCGGCCGGGAGGCGTTGCTCGCCATGCCCACCAGGAAGGCGACGGCCGCGATGGCGACCGGGTCCCGCACGAAGCCGAGCAGCGCGACGGACAGCGCGGTGGAGACCTGGGCGACCAGCAGCGTGGGCCGCCGCCCGAGCCGGTCGGTCATCACCCCGGCGCCGAGCGAGGACACGACCCCGCCGAGCCCGTGCAGAGCGGCCACCAGTCCGGCGTACGAGGCGGAGTACCCGCGGTCGATGGTCAGGTACAGCGCCATGAAGGTGGCGACGAAGGCGCCGAGCCGGTTGACCAGGGTGCTGGTCCACAGCCACCAGAACTCGCGGGGAAGCCCGGAGACGGACTCGCGCGCGGCACGTCTCACTCCGGCGACTGACATGGGGACCCCCGTGAACGACAAGCGGCTGGCTGTAAGTGCCTCTGGCGGCGAGCACAACTTACGAGCACGGGGCCGCGGGAGGCCAGCCAATTAACACTTCTCGTCAACCGTCCGCCCACCGGGCGCACCGCGCGGGGTATCACGGGGTTCGATTACGCTCGGAGCCATGGCCGACGCACCGTACAAGCTGATCCTCCTCCGCCACGGCGAGAGCGAGTGGAACGAGAAGAACCTGTTCACCGGCTGGGTGGACGTCAACCTCACTCCGAAGGGCGAGAAGGAGGCGACGCGCGGCGGCGAGCTGCTCAAGGACGCCGGCCTGCTGCCCGACGTGGTCCACACGTCCGTCCAGAAGCGCGCGATCCGCACGGCCCAGCTCGCGCTGGAGGCCGCCGACCGCCACTGGATCCCCGTCCACCGCCACTGGCGCCTGAACGAGCGCCACTACGGCGCCCTCCAGGGCAAGGACAAGGCCCAGACCCTCGCCGAGTTCGGCGAGGAGCAGTTCATGCTGTGGCGCCGCTCCTACGACACCCCGCCGCCCGCGCTGGACCGCGACGCCGAGTACTCCCAGTTCGACGACGCCCGCTACGCGACCCTGCCGCCGGAGCTGCGCCCCCAGACGGAGTGCCTCAAGGACGTCGTCGTCCGCATGCTCCCGTACTGGTTCGACGCGATCGTCCCCGACCTCCTCACCGGCCGCACGGTCCTGGTCGCGGCGCACGGCAACTCGCTCCGCGCCCTGGTCAAGCACCTCGACGGCATCTCCGACGCCGACATCGCGGGCCTGAACATCCCGACCGGCATCCCGCTCTCCTACGAACTGGACGCCGAGTTCAAGCCCCTGAACCCGGGCGGCACGTACCTGGACCCGGAGGCGGCGAAGGCCGCGATCGAGGCCGTGAAGAACCAGGGCAAGAAGAAGTAGCTTCTGTGATCATGCCTCCCACCTGCGCATGCGGCGCGGAGTGGGAGGCTTTTCCGTGCTCTGGAACCTCCCTGGAACCTCCGCCCTCGTGATCTTGCGGCGGCCTGAGTGCCCTGCCGAGAGCCTTACGGGCCCGGTCCCGACTGCTCGGCATGAGGTGCGCGTACACCTTGAGCGTCAGCCCCGGGTCGGAGTGCCCGAGGTACTCCGCGAGTGTCCTGATGCTCTCCCACCGTTCGGTCCGTGAAGATGAGCCGCCGGGCCACCGGCTGGCCGTTCGCCCGCACCCACGGGAGCTTGATCTCCACGGGCGGGAACCGCTTGATGCGCTCCTGGAGCGCCTCTGCCACGGGGTCGGGTAGAGGCACGTCACGGAGCTTGCCGCCCTTCGAGGTGCGAACACCGCCTTGCTCAGGCTCAGCTTGAGTCGCTGCACCACGTGCAGGGTGCCGCTGCCGAAGTCGATGTCATCGATGGACAGCCCTAGGACCTCCCCTTGCCGCAGGCCGCATCCGGCGCCCTTCTCCGCCGGGCGCCTGCACTGCTGACGCCCTTGTCGCTTGTCTTGGCGCTTGTCGTGCTGAGAGAGGACCGCGCTGCGGGTGAGCCGGAACAGGCTCTGACCTGCGGGCCGACAAGCGACAAGACAAGCCTCACGCGGACCAGGCCCGTGGGTTAGCCCGGACGCGTCGGCGGAAGGATGCCGATATGCCCAAGCCGAAGACCTTCACCGCATGGTTGAAGATTCACGCCGATCACCGCACTGCCATTGGAGATCTCGCGCGGGACGTCTCCCATGACCCCGACTGGCCCTCCGACAAGGGAAAGCAGGGCCAGCTTGACTACCTCGAAGAGCGCGGCGCCATCGACGCGGCTGTCGAGACGCTCAAACGTGCCTGGTCTCAATACGAGGCGTACCAGGCCGCTCAGAGAGATACCTGAGTAGTCAGGGAGCTGGAGCCTGTCTGGAACCTCCGAGGTCAACAAGTAACGACAGACAACGACCACCAACAACCGCCCGAGCACAGGTCAGTTGCGGTGCAGCCCCCGTTGATCAGCGCCAAAATACGGGCGGTGGAAACCCAGGGCAAGAAGAAGTAGGCCCACAGCACTGAGCCCCCGCACCGCGGCTACTTCGCGGCGCGGGGGCTCAAGCGTTCTCAGACCTTCAGCAGACTCAATTCTGGCGACGCTTCGACTTTCGTCACGCTCTCGACGGCGCTCTGCAGATCCTTCCGCACGTCATCCGCCGATTGCTCCAGCGCCTCTGTCAATACGTGGCGTGCTACCTCGCGAGAGAATTCATCCAACTTCGCCCCGCTAGGAACGATGGATGTTTTTTTGTCCACCTCGAAAGACAGAACATCCTCGTAGATCACAGCGCCGAACCTGTTGGTGAATTTTCGCTCCTGCCATCGCGCGAACCGCAGGTTGGGAAGCCCTTCAGCCAGAGCGGCCACGATTTCGGAGTTGGAGAACGCGACGCCACGCACCCTGGACTCCCGGCCCACGACCAGGACGACGTTCCCTGCCTCGAAAACCAACCGCTCCATCTCGCAGAGCGCCTGCATCATGTCGACGCAGTACTGGATGACTGTCAGGAATCGGTTCTGGCGATTCTTTCGGTTGGACCCGATTTCGGTTCTGGCGGCAGGCAGGACATTCCAGCCGATGTTTTCCACCGCAGGGCGGTAGTTCTGGTGGTAGTTGAACACGTTGATGTACGGGGGGGAGGTGACCACAAGGCCTGCGCACCCATCACCGAGGGGGACCCTGCGGGCGTCGCCGGCGATTACCTGGGAGGGGACCGAGGCGGAAGGGAAATCCGTGATCAGGTCTCGCACCTGATTCCAGGATTTCTTGACCTTCTTCGCGTCTGCTTCCTTCTTGTCCCCCATGCTCAGCAGGAGGGTGGTGGAAAAGATGCGCTCGATGTTCTTGTCGACGGCACCGCGATGGCCATCAAGCAGATATTCAACGACGTCTTCGATGACGTCTTCGATGCCTGTCGAGCTACCGAAGAGTGTGTCCTGACCTGCGTCGGCAACCTTGTCCAGGTATGACGAGGCTTCCTGCACGATCCGTAGTCGCTGATCGTGCGGCAGTGACGCGATCTCCAGGATGCCGGACAGCTCCAACGCCGCGGGATTGATCTCGACACCAGCAGACGGGATACCCTTCCGAATGCATTCCAGGACAGTCGTACCGCTGCCCAGGAACGGATCGACTACCATTCCGGAGCCGGGATAGTAGGCGTCGAGGAGCTTGCTCACCAGGCCCGGGGTGAACTGGCCGCGCCAGGGGAGCGCACTGCGCCGCTCCCGCACGAGCACGTCGAGATCGGCCTGCCCGATGAAGCTGCGGTCGAATTCACGCCTCCGAACCGCGCTGAAGATCTCCTCGACGTCCATTCTCCAACTTTCTAGAAATATCCCTTGGTGACGACATCTTCTTCGTTGGGATCTTTGGCCTCGAACAGGGATCTCAAGTGGTCGACAAATCGCTGCACGACATCATACCTGATCGGATTGGCCTCGATGTAATCGACATACTCCGACCTGAGTCGCTTCCTGTTTGCGGCTGACGAGTACGCTTTCCTCTTGTGAGAGCCCAGCCTCTTCCCGCGCAGGATCAATACTTCGTCAATATCTGTACCCGCAGTACTGATAGGCGTCATGTCCAGGTACTCGCAGATCAAGTAGTAACGAGCTGCTGGTACAGCCACCTTGAGGTCATGAGAAGTCGCACTCGCCTCCTGGAACATCGTTTTGTCCAGATTGGTTTTGCATTCGGCGGCCACGTAGGCCAGCCATACGTCCATGCTGGAGGTGGCTTCAGCGGGGAAGTTTGACTTGAACGATGCCTTCAGGTAGGCACGCCTGCTCAGGGTGAAGTCCTGGTCTTTCTTCCTGACTTCCATGGAGATGGCATCGGCCGGGGCCGTGAGGGAACTGGAGAAGTAGGCGGCAGCAAAAGCTCCGGCCGGTCCGGCATACAAATCCTGATCAGCCAAGGCAGGGATCACCCGCGGATCGATCAACCACGGCAAGAACTCTTCAATGATTGAGTTGTCGATCTTCAGCTGACCCCGTTGCCGGAACAGGAAATCCTCTCCGCTGTCCCAGATGAGAGCGAGCTCCACGCTCTTCTTGTAGTCGTTGGTCAGGTCAACCAGTTGCCGCACGAGTTCGTTGCCGGTGGCGTCGATACTCGCCATGTCGCCGACCCATGACTTGTATCGCTCTATCGATTCCTCGACCGCGAACCTGTCGTCCTCCGGAAGCTTTGGGTTCTTGAGCAGCTCAACGAGCTTCGACTTGTGAGGCGTTGGCCGCACTCGCTGAGGTGCCTCGGCACTGGCGTCAGCCAACGGCTCAGCATCGGCGGGCTCCGCCGGCGCTGCTTCTGACGGTTCGATGGACGCGAAGAGGGCTTCGTCGCTGCTCATGCGGGGAGCCTAGCGGCAGCTGCGGGAGGTTCGGTCAGACCCCGTCGCCGCTGTACAGCGCCCGCAGATCGATGAGTTGGACGTCCGGTGAGGTGGTGGCGGCGTGGCGGGCCTTGTCGTCGAAGCCGGCGCCGCTGAAGCAGAGGAGTTGGGTGCGGCTGGTGTCGTAACGGCTGGTGCGGGTGATGACGTCCCGGATGCGGCGGAGTCGGTCGATGTGGGCGATGCCCATCGTGTCGTTCCACTTGGCCTCGCCGATCGCCAGCAGCGGAGGTTTCGTTCCGTCGGCTACTCCGATGACGGCGACGTCGACCTCGTGCGACGTACGCGCGGACGGATCGCTGACGACGCCCTGGCCGACGTGTGCGGGGAGGCCTCCGAACAGGTCGGGGTCGGCGTGGTGCAGTGCCCACTCGCGGCAGACCTGTTCGAAGTGGGGGCCGAGGACGTTGGCGACGTAGCGGCGGCGGCTGGCCTGCCAGACCCGCGCGGCGTTGCCGGGGCGTTCGAGTTGAGGCCAGACCGGCCGCATCACCGCGTGGTAGAAGGCGATCAGGGGTTCGGCGATGCGGTAGGTGGAGCGGTTGGTGCGGAACGCGTCCGCCTCGCGCTGGAGTAGGCCCGCGTCTTCCAGGACGTTGATCGGGTGGGCGATGTCGGTGGCCTTGCGTTCCAGGTATCCGGCCATGCCGCCACGCGTGGTGTTGCCCTCCGCGACCGCACCGAGTACCGACAGGTAGAGCGCGGTGTCGCGCAGGTCGGGTTCCTCGGCCAGTAGGTAGCGGGCTTCGCGGAAGAGCGGGGTCTCCGGATTCAGCACGGTGCGGACGACCCAGTCGTCGAAGTCGTCCGGGCCGGACGGGCTGTCGCCCCGCGCGAACTCCCTGCGATAGGCGGGGGTTCCTCCGAGAATCGCGTGTACTTGCAGGGCGAGTCGTGGATCCGTGATGCCCCAGAAGTCCGCGGCCAGCCGATGGTCCAGGGGGCGGACCACGAGTTCGAGGCCCGCCCGGCCGCGCAGCGGCGCGTTTCCGGACAGCAGCCCGCCCATGAACGACAGTGCGGAACCGCAGAGCAGCAGGCGGGCCCGGGAGCCGGTGCGCTGTTCCCGGAGCGGCCGGAACGCGTTCTGGATGATCGACGGCAGCTCCGGGTTGGCCTTGGCCAGGTAGGGAAACTCGTCGATCACAACTGGCACTGGCTGGGCGCCGCCCAGAGCCAACAGCGCGTCCACCGCTTCGTGCCAGTCGGCGAAGTGGTACGGGCTGGCCGGCCGGGCGTGTGCGGTGAGGGCAGTGCTGAGTCGGCGCAGGGACTCGGCGTCGGCAGCCTCCGTTGCGCCGAAGTAGAACCCGCCTGCCGCTTCGCAGGCCGCCTCGAGCAGGAAGGTCTTGCCCTGTCGTCTCCGACCGGAGACCACACCCAAGGTCGCGCCGGGCTGGGTGTCGGTGATGAACCGGGTCAGAGCCGACCACTCGTAGTCGCGGTCGAACATGTCGACGGGCTTCTTCATTCCCGCCTCAAGTTATAGGGGTACGTTTCTATAAACTGTATCCCTATAACTGCGGCCGAGCGGCTACCGGCCTGTTACGGCCTCTGCCCGGCGTGCGTAGACCTCGACCTCGATCTTCATGCGGGGGTCGGCCAGGCCGCAGACGAGCATGGTTGCCGCCGGGCGGATCTCGCCGAAGGCGCGGCGCAATGTCGGCCAGCAGGGCTCGAAGTCGGTTCGGTCGGGGAGCAGGTAGCGGACCCGGACCACGTCGGCGAAGGTGCGCTTCGCCTCGGTCAGCGCGGCCTCGATGTTGCGCAGGCACTGCTCGGCCTGCTCCACCACGTCCTCGGAGATCGTCATCGTGGCGTAGTCGAAGCCGGTGGTGCCCGAGACGTGCACCCAGTCGCCGTCGACCACGGCACGGGCGTAGCCGATCTGTTCTTCGAACGTCGAGCCGCTGAGGATGGAACGTCGCTCTGTCATGCACGGCACATTAGGGGTGGCGCGGCGGGCGTCGGCAGGTTTTTCCTGGGCGGCTCCGGCCGACACCCCCGCGTCAGCCCGCCGTCGTCAGACGCCCCCGGCGCTCCCGGCGGCCCCGCAGGGCGTCCCAGGCCGTGCCCAGGGCCAGTGACTGGACCAGGGCCGCGAGCACGATGCCGCCGATGAAGAACCAGGTGGGCGCGTCGCCGCCCCAGCCCGCTTCGCCGAGCCAGGCGACGAAGCCGAAGGCCGGGAAGGTGAACAGGGCCGGCCAGACCCAGATGAGGGACGTGTCCGGGTCGGTCGCGAAGAGGGGTTCCAGCGCGGCGACGGTCATCGCGCCGCCGACCAGGGCGAGGTAGACCGCCGAGGCGCGGTTGGCGACGGTCAGGCGGGCGAGGGTGCGTATCGGGCTGGTCCGGCTGGGCTTCATCGGGTGTCGTCTCCCCTTGGTCGTCGTCCTGCGTTCCAGGGTCGGACGGGGGCGGGGGTCCGGGCCTGAGTACCCGTACTCAAGTCGGACGGCGCGGTACCCGGGAGGGGAGAGAGAAGGGCTAGACCGTCAGTGGGACCTCGTGGATCTCGTCGGCCTTGTGGCCAGCGCGTTCGTGGACGCGCTGGACGGCGTCGGCCGAAGGGGCCTCGGAGAGGCAGTAGACCGCCCCGGAGTCCGGGTCCGCCCACGCGTGTTCGAAGTGGACGTCCTCGTCCTTCTCGATGGCGAGGTCCGCCTGGTGGGCCTTGTCGAGCTGGTCCGCGGTGATGCCGTGCATACCGTGGTGCACGTCCATGAAGTGAGCCATGGCTTCGCACCCCCTTCAGGGTCTTTCTTCCAGGGTGCGCCCGTACGGCGGCCGGGGCGAACCCGGCCGCCGTAGCACTGCTGGTGCGTCAGCCGCACTGGCACGGGTTTCCCGACTGGCAGCCGCAGCCGCAGCCCGAGCCGCAGCCGCACGCGGCGATCAGGGGCAGGCTGCGGGGCTCGGGGGGCTGCTCGGTCCGGCGTTCCTGGGTGGGGGCGGGCTTGGTGCTGGGGGAATCGGCCATGGGTTCCTCCTAGAGGCTGGTGCCTGGGCCCATTGCACGCCCCCAGTGGCCGTCGCATCAACGGCGCACTGGGGCGATCGTGCGCGCCCCTGCCCCACGCCGGGCGCTCCCCGCCCGGTTCCCCGACCAGCACCCCGCCCGGTTCCCCGCCCAGGTCCGCGTCAGGCCCCGTCGGGCCCGTCGACCTGCGTCGTCGGCTGGATGTCCGCCTGGAGGTCGCCCACGTGCTCGCCGGTGACCAGGTAGACCACGCGCTTGGCGACCGAGACGGCGTGGTCGGCGTAGCGCTCGTAGTAGCGGCCGAGGAGGGTGACGTCGACGGCCGTCTCGATGCCGTGCTTCCAGCGGTCGTCCATCAGGTGCTGGAAGAGGGTGCGGTGCAGGAGGTCCATCGCGTCGTCGTCCTGCTCCAGCTGGAGGGCGAGGTCGACGTCCTTGGTGATGATCACCTCGGCCGCCTTCGCCATCAGGCGCTGCGCGAGCTGGCCCATCTCCAGGATGGTCGCGTGCAGGTCGCTCGGGACCGCGCGCTCCGGGTAGCGCAGTCGGGCCAGCTTGGCCACGTGCTGGGCCAGGTCGCCCGAGCGCTCCAGGTCGGCCGACATCCGCAGCGAGGTGACGACGATGCGCAGGTCCGTCGCCACCGGCTGCTGCCGGGCCAGCAGGGCTATCGCCCGGGCCTCCAGTTCGTGGTGGAGCTCGTCGACCTTCTGGTCGCCCTCGATCACGTTCTCGGCCAGCTTCAGGTCGGAGTCGAGGATCGCGGTCGTGGCGCGCCCGATCGCCGACCCGACCAGCCGGGCCATCTCCACCAGACCGTCGCCGATCGAATCCAGTTCCTCGTGGTACGCGTCCCGCATCAGGGTTCCCTCTCGTACGTCCGTTTGTGGGGCTCGCACCGGCTCGCGCCTGCTTGCGCTGGCTCGTCACCGGCTCGCACCCCTTGCCGTGCCCCCACGCTTACACGTTCCGGCCTGTACGCGTCCGTTTCCGGCATCACAAATGAACCATCCCTGGCTCCAAGGTGAACTCTGGGCGACGAGTGTTCGAGGTCGCAGTCCGATGGCTGGGGCGGGGCCGTTCGGCATGCCTAACCTGGACGCATGGACGTGAACGCGGCGGTCGCCGCAGCGGCAGCGATCGCCGGAGTACTCACCGGCGTCATCGCCATGCTGGCGTTCCGCTGGAGCGAGCGAGAGCAGAAGCGCCCCACGCGCACCTCGCTCCACACGGACCCCGTGCTGCCGCCCGGCGTGGACACCGTCCTGTCGGTACTCCGCTCCTCCGCGGTCGTCCTCGACGAGGCCGACGCGGTGGTCAAGGCCAGCTCGGCGGCGTACGCCCTCGGCCTGGTCCGGGGTGGCAAGCTCGCCGTCGAGCCCATGCTGCAGATGGCCCGGGACACCCGGCGGGACGGGGAGATACGGCAGGTCGAGCTGGATCTGCCGAGGCGGGGCACCGGGCGGGGGGAGGCCCTCGCCGTGTCCGCACGCGTGGCGCCCCTCGGGTCGCGGCTGGTGCTGCTGCTGGTCGAGGACCTCACCGAGGCCCGCCGTATCGAGGCCGTACGCCGCGACTTCGTCGCCAATGTGAGCCATGAGCTGAAGACGCCGGTGGGCGCGCTCTCGCTGCTGTCCGAGGCCGTCATGGACGCCTCGGACGATCCGGAGGCCGTGGAGCGGTTCGCCGGGCGCATGCAGATCGAGGCGACCCGGCTGACCAACCTGGTGCAGGAACTCATCGACCTGTCCCGGGTCCAGAACGACGACCCCCTCGACGACGCCGAGCCCGTCCGGGTGGACGAGCTGGTCGCCGAGGCCATCGACCGCTGCCGGCACGCGGCCGGCACCAAGCAGATCACCATGGCCGCCGGAGGAACGGCGGATCTGCACGTACGCGGCAACCGCGGCCAGCTCGCCGCCGCCCTCGGCAACCTCGTCGAGAACGCCGTCAACTACTCGCCCGCCCGCACCCGCGTCGGCATAGCCGCCCGCCGCGTCAACGCCCCCGGCGGCGATCAGATCGAGATCGCCGTGACCGACCAGGGCATCGGCATCTCCGAGAAGGACAAGGAGCGCGTGTTCGAGCGCTTCTACCGCGTCGACCCGGCCCGCTCGCGGGCCACCGGAGGCACCGGCCTGGGTCTCGCGATCGTCAAGCACGTGGCCGCCTCGCACGGCGGGGAGGTCACGGTGTGGAGTGCCGAAGGCCAGGGCTCCACCTTTACGCTGCGACTGCCGGAGTCGGGCCCCGCCCGCGACCGCGCACAGCGGCGCCCCGACCGCGCCGGACTCAGCGCCGAGACCGAGCGGTCCCCCTCATCCCCCCATACTTCCCCGTACGAAACGCTTCCCGCTCCGGAGGTCCTTCCGTGACCCGTGTGCTCGTCGTCGAGGACGAGGAGTCCTTCTCCGACGTCCTGTCGTACATGCTCCGCAAGGAGGGCTTCGAGGTCGCCGTCGCGACCACCGGCCCCGACGGACTCGACGAGTTCGAGCGCAACGGCGCCGATCTCGTCCTCCTCGACCTGATGCTGCCCGGCCTGCCGGGCACCGAGGTCTGCCGTCAGCTGCGCGGCCGCTCCAACGTCCCCGTGATCATGGTGACCGCCAAGGACAGCGAGATCGACAAGGTCGTCGGGCTGGAGATAGGGGCCGACGACTACGTCACCAAGCCCTTCTCCTCCCGCGAGCTGGTCGCCCGCATCCGCGCGGTACTGCGCCGCCGCGGCGAGCCGGAGGAGGTCACCCCCGCCGCGCTGGAGGCCGGCCCCGTGCGCATGGACGTCGACCGGCACGTCGTGACCGTGGGCGGCACCAAGGTCGACCTGCCGCTGAAGGAGTTCGACCTGCTGGAGATGCTGCTGCGCAACGCCGGCCGCGTGCTGACCCGCATGCAGCTGATCGACCGGGTCTGGGGTGCCGACTACGTCGGTGACACCAAGACCCTCGACGTCCACGTCAAGCGGCTGCGCGCCAAGATCGAGCCCGACCCGGGCGCGCCGCGGTACCTGGTGACGGTGCGCGGGCTCGGCTACAAGTTCGAGCCGTAGAGCGCCCGGGCGCGTCGCCGGCGCCCTCGACGGCAGGCGGTACGACGAAGGGCGGGACCTCCCGGAGAGGTCCCGCCCTTCGTCGTACGGTGCTCAGTGGCCGGCGTCGGTGCCGGTCTCCTGCGAGGTGCCGTCCGTCGCCGTACCGGCGCCGGTCCCGCCCTCGGTGCCGTCCCCGGCCTCGGCGGACTCGCCGGTCGCGGGGTCCGTCGTGCCGTCGGCCGGGGTGCCGGAGGTCTGGCCGTCGGACGGCTCGCCGGAGGTCTCCTGCGACGGCTCCGCCGACGCGCCGGGGGCCGCCGGGACGTCGCTCGGGCCCCACTTGGAGAAGTAGCTCTCGGCGGGGACGACGAAGGCGCGCAGGCTCACCTCGCCGGTCTTGCTGAAGGTGAAGGTGATCTCCTGCGCGTTGCCGTCCTGGATGGCCTCGCGGCTGCTGGGCAGGACGGCGGAGGCGTTGTCCTCGCCGCCGAGGACCAGGGAACCGCCGGCCGGCACGGTCAGGCCGCCGTTGCCGCCCTTCTCGCCCTTGGCGGGCTTCAGCTCGGCGGACTTGCCGGTGCCGGCGACGGTGATGGACTCGAGGGTCTGGTCCGTCCTGCCGTTGTTGAACAGGGTGGCGGAGACCACGGCCGGGCCGGTCGACTCGAGGTCGGGCTGCGTGATGACGATCGCGTTCTGGATCTGGATGTCACCGACGGTCGTCGCAGCGTTGTCCGGCTTGATCTCCAGCGTCTGGGCGTTGTGACCGGCACCGCACGCGGCGAGCGAGGCGATCGAGAACGCGATGGCGGCGGCGGCGAGGGCACCGCGTCGAAGGCTGCTGCTCACGGCGGCGGCAACTCCTTGGACTCGAGCGAGGTGGCGGCAACGGATAAAGCCGCCCTAAGTGTCTGTCAGCGGCTTCAGGCTACCGAGCCGTCCCCGGGCCGCCGCACCCGACCCTCCCCCAAGACGCCCGGCTTCGCCCGGCAGGCGGCAGGACCGGCGCGCGGACGGGGTGCGCGGCGCGCTCGTTCCGGGGCCGGTTCCCGCCTCGTTTTGTGGCTCGTACTCGTCCGTCATTCACATAAGAAGCCGGCTGTCATACCGGTCGTCGATCGGCGCGCGAATTTTCCGTGAGGGAATGCGCGGGCGGCCAGGAAATTGATCATCGGAGGGTCGGTCGGGGCACCTCGTGATCAATTCCGGATTCGTCCGGAAGCCCGCCCCGGTCACCGAACGGAGTAGCGGAAGTCGCACGCCTGGAATCGGACATATAGGGAGTTTCGGGCAGGCGGGAGGGCCTCCGAGTGCGTGTGACGTGCGCGTTTCGTGCGCCCTGAAGAGCTGCTCCGACCTGCGAATACTTTCTTCCGCTCGCGCGGCGCAGCACGTTCCTGTTGCTGTTGTCAAGCCCCGAGATATGCCCTGACCTGCGAAAACGCCATTCAGAAGACGCCGTATCCGTGTTACCCTGGATAGCCACGGAAGGGGTACCTGTCACATGACGTTCAAGGTTGGCGACACCGTGGTCTATCCCCATCACGGGGCCGCGCTGATCGAGGCTATCGAAACTCGCCAGATCAAAGGCGTGGACAAGACCTACTTGGTGCTGAAGGTCGCCCAGGGTGACCTGACGGTACGTGTGCCAGCGGACAATGCGGAGTTCGTCGGCGTGCGTGATGTGGTTGGTCAGGACGGGCTGGACCGGGTCTTCGAGGTGCTGCGCGCGCCGTACGCCGAGGAGCCCACGAACTGGTCGCGTCGTTACAAGGCAAACCTGGAGAAGCTCGCCTCCGGCGACGTCATCAAGGTCGCGGAAGTCGTACGCGATCTGTGGCGCCGTGAGCGCGAGCGCGGACTCTCCGCCGGTGAGAAGCGCATGCTCGCCAAGGCCCGCCAGATCCTGGTGAGCGAGCTGGCTCTTGCGGAGAACACCAACGAGGACAAGGCGGAGGCCCTGCTCGACGAGGTGCTCGCCTCCTGAGCCTCTGAGGCGAGGCCCAGACCGCTGCCCGCTCGGTTCAGCGCACTGAAATGCCGCGGTGCCCGATGACATCCTTGCTGTCGCCGGGCGCTGCGGCATGTTCGTACCCGGATCGAGTCCTCGTACGATCACCCCGGGGGACTTCCCCCGGCCTGGCGTGGTCCTGGCGTGCCGGACCCGGGATGCTGGCTCGACCAGGGTCACGGAAGGGTCCGGTCAAGGCGTCGCGCCCGGCACGGTGAGGCCATACCCAACTAGGTCGAGCACACAAACCTGACAGGAACCGATGTCTGACGAATCGCGTCCCTCGCCCGCCCAGATGCCCCCCGTCACCCGTGCGAACACCCGGACCGCGGCCGTGATTCCGGCCGCCGGCCGGGGCGTCCGGCTCGGACCGGGCGCTCCGAAAGCCCTCCGCGCGCTGGGCGGCACGCCCATGCTCATCCACGCGGTCCGGGCGATGGCCGCCTCCCGCGCGGTCTCGCTGGTCGTCGTCGTGGCCCCGCCCGACGGAGCCGCCGAGGTCAAGAGCCTGCTCGACGCGCACGCGCTGCCGGAGAGGACGGACTTCCTCGTCGTGCCGGGCGGCGAGTCGCGGCAGGAGTCCGTACGGCTGGGTCTTGAGGCCCTGCCGCCCGAGCACGACATCGTCCTCGTGCACGACGCGGCCCGGCCGCTGGTGCCGGTCGACACGGTGGACGCGGTGATCGAGGCCGTACGGGACGGCGCGCCCGCCGTGGTGCCCGCGCTGCCGCTCGCCGACACGGTCAAGCAGGTGGAGCCCGCCGCCGTGCCGGGTGAGCCGGAACCGGTCGTGGCGACACCGGAGCGGGCGCGGTTGCGCGCGGTGCAGACGCCGCAGGGGTTCGACCGGGGGACGCTGGTGCGCGCCCACGAGACGGTGACCGACAACGTCACCGACGACGCGAGCATGGTCGAGCAGCTCGGGCTCACGGTGGTGGTGGTGCCGGGGCACGAGGAGGCGTTCAAGGTGACGCGGCCGCTCGATCTGGTGCTGGCGGAGGCCGTGCTGGCGCGCAGGAGGCTGAACGATGGGTTCTGAGACGGACGGGCTGCCCGCGCTGCCTCCGCTGCCGCAGGTCGGGATCGGTACGGACATCCACGCCTTCGAGGACGGGCGCGAACTGTGGTGCGCCGGGCTGAAGTGGGAGGGCGAGGGGGCCGGGCTGGCCGGGCACTCCGACGCGGACGTCGTCGCGCACGCGGCGTGCAACGCGCTGTTCTCCGCGGCGGGGGTCGGGGACCTGGGGCAGCACTTCGGTACCGGACGGCCGGAGTGGTCCGGGGCGTCCGGGGTGACGCTGCTGGCGGAGGCGGCGCGGATCGTGCGGGCGGCGGGGTTCCGGATCGGCAACGTCGCGGTGCAGGTGGTCGGGCCGAGGCCGAAGATCGGTAAGCGGCGGGACGAGGCCCAGAAGGTGTTGTCGGAGGCGGTGGGGGCGCCGGTGTCGGTGTCCGGGGCGACGACGGACGGGCTGGGGTTTCCCGGGCGGGGGGAAGGGCTGATGGCGGTGGCTACGGCGTTGGTCGTGCGGGTCTAGGTGAGCGGGGTGGGGTGTGTCCTGGGCCGGGGGTGTGTCGCGCCGGCGTCGGGCGGGCCGCGCGGGGCCCCGCCCCGCACCCCGCCAGGGGCTCCGCCCCTGGACCCCGGCCTATGCCCACCCACCACCCGACTCGGTCGGGCAAGAGGTCGGGCTTGTCTCACGGGCTCGGTCGGGCGAGAGGCTGGCCTTGTCTCGCCGGCTCGGTCGGGCAAGACGCGGTAACAAGCGGGCACGTGCGCCCGTGGCACTGTCCGTCGCCTACTACCCTGGAGTCGTGACTATTCGCCTGTACGACACCAGCGCCCGGCAGATTCGTGACTTCGCCCCCCTCACGCCGGGCTGCGTCTCGATCTACCTGTGCGGTGCCACCGTGCAGGCCGCCCCGCACATCGGGCACATCCGGTCGGGGCTGAACTTCGACATCATGCGCCGCTGGTTCGCGTACCGCGGCTACGACGTCACGTTCATCCGCAACGTCACCGACATCGACGACAAGATCATCAAGAAGGCGGCGGACCAGAACCGCCCCTGGTGGTCCATCGGGTACGAGAACGAGCGGGCGTTCAACGACGCCTACGACGCCCTCGGCTGCCTTCCGCCGACGTACGAGCCCCGCGCCACCGGCCACATCACCGAGATGGTCGAGATGATGCGCGGCCTCATCGAGCGCGGGCACGCCTACGAGGCCGAGGGCAACGTCTACTTCGACGTACGGTCCCTGCCGGGGTACCTGTCGCTGTCCAACCAGGACCTCGACGAGCTGCGCCAGCCCTCGGGCGAGGGCGAGAGCGGCAAGCGGGACCCGCGGGACTTCGCCATGTGGAAGTCGGCCAAGCCCGGGGAGCCGAGCTGGGAGACGCCGTGGGGGCGGGGGCGCCCGGGGTGGCACCTGGAGTGCTCCGCCATGGCGCACAAGTACCTGGGCGAGGAGTTCGACATCCACGGGGGCGGGATCGATCTCATCTTCCCGCACCACGAGAACGAGATCGCCCAGGCCAAGGGCTTCGGTGACGCCTTCGCGCGGTACTGGGTGCACAACGCCTGGGTCACCATGAGCGGCGAGAAGATGTCGAAGTCGCTCGGCAACAGCGTGCTCGTGAGCGAGATGGTGAAGCAGTGGCGCCCGGTCGTGCTGCGGTACTACCTGGGCACGCCGCACTACCGCTCCACCATCGAGTACAGCGAGGAGTCCCTGCGCGAGGCCGAGTCGGCGTACGCGCGCATCGAGGGCTTCGTGCAGCGGGTCACCGAGCTGGCCGGCCAGGCCGTCGAGCCCGCCGCCGAGGTGCCGCCCGCCTTCGCCGAGGCGATGGACGACGACCTGGGTGTGCCGCAGGCGCTGGCCATCGTGCACACCACCGTCCGGCAGGGCAACAGCGCCCTGGCCGCCGACGACAAGGACGCCGCGGTCGCCCACCTCGCCGAGGTCCGTGCGATGCTCGGGGTGCTCGGCCTCGACCCGCTGGCCCCGCACTGGGCCGGGGAGCAGGAGCAGGGCGAGGATCTGCGGCACGTCGTCGACAGCCTCGTACGCCTCGTCCTGGACCAGCGCGAGGCCGCGCGGGCGCGCAAGGACTGGTCCACCGCGGATGCCATCCGTGACCAGCTCGGTCAGTCCGGTCTGGTCATCGAGGACGGCCCGCAGGGGCCCCGCTGGAGCCTCGGCCCCCGCTGACCCGGCCGACCGGCGACGTCCGGTCCCGTAGATCGATTGTGCCGCCCGGCCCTCCGGGCGGCACACTGCATAAGACGCAAGCATTACGCACACTCCCGTAGAGAGCGGAGACAGGTAACTCATGGCCGCGAACAACCGCCGCATGTCCGGCAAGAAGGGCGCGCAGGTCGGCAGCGGCGGCAAGCGACGCCGGGGCCTGGAAGGCAAGGGGCCGACGCCTCCCGCCGAGATGCGCAAGGGGCACGCCAAGCAGCGTGCCGCCAACGCCAAGGCGCGCCGCGCCACGGGACGCACCCCGCAGCGGCGCGGGGGCGGACGGTCGACGTCCGAGCTGGTCGTCGGCCGCAACCCCGTCTTCGAGGCGCTGCGCGATGGTGTGCCCGCCTCGACCCTCTACGTCCAGCAGTTCATCGACAACGACGAGCGGGTGCGCGAGGCGCTCCAGCTCGCGGCCGAGCGCGGCGGCATCAACCTGATGGAGGCGCCGCGTCCCGAGCTGGACCGGATGACCAACGGGCTCAACCACCAGGGTCTCGTCCTCCAGGTCCCGCCGTACGAGTACGCGCACCCCGAGGACCTGGTCGCCGCCGCCCACGACGAGGGCGCGGACCCGCTGATCGTCGCCCTCGACGGCGTGACCGACCCGCGCAACCTCGGTGCCGTCGTCCGCTCCGTCTCCGCCTTCGGCGGCCACGGCGTCGTCGTGCCCGAGCGGCGCGCGGCCGGCATGACGGCGGGCGCGTGGAAGACGTCCGCCGGTACGGCCGCCCGCACGCCGGTCGCCCGCGCCACCAACCTCACGCGGGCACTGGAGTCGTACCAGAAGGCCGGGATCACCGTGGTGGGCCTCGCCGCCGACGGCGAGGCCGAACTCGGCGAGCTGGCGGCCCTCGACGGCCCCGTGGTCATCGTGGTCGGCAGCGAGGGCAAGGGGCTCTCGCGGCTGGTCGGGGAGACGTGCGACTACCGGGTGCGGATCCCGATGCCCGGTGGCGCCGAGTCCCTGAACGCCGGTGTGGCCGCGGGGATCGTGCTGTACGAGGCGGCGCGGCGGCGCAGCTGACGTCGGTCGGTGCGGGGTGCGAGCCCTCTGGCCGGTGCGGGGGTGGCGCCGCCGGTCGGAGGCCGGCGCAGCCGTGCGAAGCCGCGCAGCGTGCGAGTGCGGCAGAGAGAGGTGTCGCTGGTGTGGCCGCGGGGATCGTGCTGTACGAGGCGGGGCGCGGCGGCGGAGCTGAGTCCGGAGGGGGAGCGGGTGTTCGACTCGGTCCCCCATAGGGGGTGTTCCGGGCGGTCCGGGCAGGCTTGACGCGGTCCGGACAGTTCGGGGCGGTCAAGGCAGTGTCCTAACGACACATCACTCGGTTAGATGAGTGTGGACACCAGAACACCCCGCACACCCACGGGGGACCGCTCGTCGGGAATCGACGACGCTCCCGCGCTGAGCATGGTGAAGGTGCCGAGCGATCCGGCCCAGGTCATCGTCAATCACGCGAGCTTCCGCGTGCAGTTCGGTACCTCCGCGCGGCAGACCCAATCCCCGCGGATCGCGCGGCACTTGAGCGCCACCCAGGACACCGCCCGCATGCCCGTCGCAGGGGCCGTGGATCCCGCCGTCCCGGCCGCCGCCCGCCGCCGCGCCCTCGTGTGGAGCGGGCGGTCCGACCCGGACGACACCGGCGCACACCGGCTGCTCCAGGCGGTGCGGGCCGGAGCCGGCCACCACGCCGAGGACCCGGTCGCCGACGCCGGAGCCACGCAGGTCATCCCCCGCGTCGACATCGACGGGGGCGTCCCGGGCTACGACGGCTATGACGGCTACGACGACGGACCCGCCACCCAGACCCTCGAGACCCCGCTCGTCGGCGCCCAGCGCGGCCCCGCCCCCGACGGCACCCGGCTGCTGCCCGCCATGCGCACCGTCGGCAGCGCCTACGACGAACCCGCCTACACCGGCGAGGACTTCGGCTCCGGCCCCGGTCCCGACGGCTACGACGACGGCACGGAGCAGGCCGAGCCGCGCGCCAGGCGGCACGCCGACGACCCGGCGCGGCACGCCTACTTCCCCGGCCGCCGGATGAACCTCGGCGTCGTGCTGCTGCCGCTGCGCGTCTTCCTCGGCTTCATCTCCATCTACGCCGGCATGGGCAAGCTCTGCGACCCCGTCTACTTCGACGGCGGCGAACGCGGCTCCATGGTCAAGTGGCTCAACACCCTGCACCCCTGGGACGTCGCCGAGCCGCTGCGTCAGTTCGCCCTCGCCCACCCCGTCGGCGCCGGGCTCGTCATCGCCTTCCTCCAGGTGATCGTGGGCGTGCTGACCGTCCTGGGCTGCTGGCAGCGCGTCGGCGCCGTCATCGGCGCGGGCCTGTCCGCCGCGCTGCTCGTCACCGTCAGCTGGAAGAGCGTCCCCGTCTACGACGCGCCCGACATCATCTACCTCGCCGCCTGGTCCCCGCTGATCATCGCGGGTGCTCCCGTCTACTCCGTGGACGGCCGGCTCGCCGGCAGTGCCTGGCGCCGGCTCGGCCCCCGCGCCGACATCTGGGACCTGCGCCGCTACGTCCTGCGCCGCGGCGCCCTCGTCACCTTCCTCGTCGTCGGCGTCACCTTCCTCGTCGGCTCGCTGCTCGGCGGTGCCGTCCGGGACGCCGACCGCGTGGTCGTCCCCGGCCCCGGCGAGGCCCCGCGCAACGAACTGCCCGGCACCCCGCTCCCGCAGGAGCCCGGCACCCGGAAGCCGAAGACCCCCTCGGCCTCCGCCTCACCCACCCAGGGCGCCACCAGCGGCGCGGCCACCCCCTCCAAGGACGCCGCGACCGCCCCGGGAGCGACCCGCGACAGCGGCACCGCCACCGGCGGCACGCCCAGCCAGACCCAGGGCACCACGGGCCAGGCACCGCCGCAGCAGTCCTCCCCGGCCGGCCAGGCGCCGAGCACCACGGCGGGGCCCACCTCCGGCGGCACCGCGACCGGCGGCGGCAGCGGCTCGACCGGCGGCACCGGAAGCGGGGACGACGGCGGCGGCTCCTCCTCCACCACCGGAGAGCCTGGCAGCCGCCTCGTGGGCGGTCTCCTGGGCTAGCCGGCCCACAGGGCTCACGCGGCCCTCCGTACGCCGAAGGGGCCCCGCACGGGTGACGTGCGGGGCCCCTTCGGCGTATCGGCGTACCGGGGCGCTCAGCGGCCGCCCAGGGCCGCCAGTTCCCGTGCCGCCTCCGTCAGGTCCTTGGCGGTGTCGATCGCGCGCCAGTAGGAGCCCTGCGGGATCGGGAAACCGGCCAGCCGGCGCTCACGGGCCAGCCTCGGGAACGTCGTCCGCTCGTGGTCGCCGCGCTCCGGCAGCATCGCGGCGAAGGCGGGCGAGAAGACGTACACACCGGCGTTGATCTCGAAGGTCGACGGCGGTGCCTCGATGAAGTCGGTGATGTGACCGAAGCCGTCCGTCTGCACGGCGCCCCACGGCAGCCGCGGGCGAGCCAGGGCGAGGGTCGCGACGGCGTCCCGCTCGGCGTGGAAGTCGGCCATGTCGCGCAGCGAGAAACGGGTCCAGATGTCGCCGTTGGTGGCGTACCAGGGCCGGTCCGGGTGGGGCAGGTGCGCGGCGGCGTACTTGAGGCCGCCGCCGCGGCCCAGCGGCTCCGTCTCGACGACGGTGGTGACGGAGAGCGGCAGGTCGGCGGTCTCCAGCCACTTCTGCAGCACTTCGGCCAGATGACCGCAGGAGACCACGACGTCCGTCACGCCCTCCTCGGCCAGCCAGGCGAGCTGATGGCCGATGATCGGAGTCCCCGTGCCCGGGATCTCCACCATCGGCTTGGGCCGGTCGTCGGTGTAGGGACGCAGCCGGGAACCCTGTCCGCCGGCCAGGACGACGGCTTGAACGGGGCGGCGGGACGCGGCGCTCGGATCGGTCATGCCCGAACTGTACGCGGCGGCCCACCGGCCCCCGAAAGGGTGCTCAGCCGTGCGCGGCCAGCACGCCCGAGGCGAAGGCGGTGTCGCAGACGGGGCGCGCGTACGACTGGGCGCGCGTCGGCCCGTACACCTTGACCGCGGCGCGGCCGAGGGCGCGGGCGATGGACGCGCAGTGGCCGGCCAGCGACGGGCGCTCGTTCACGGCCTGCTGGAGGTGGGTGAGGGCGACGCCCGGATCCTCCTCCTGCAGCTCGGTCAGCAGCCGGTCGCGCAGCACCTCGTGCGGCGCGCGGGCGGCGGCCTTGGACGAGGCCTTGGAGGACGATGCCTCCGACGCGGCGAGCACCGAGTCGGCCGGATCGCCCGACCAGTTGACCCGGGTGACGGCGAGGGTCCCGGAGAGCACCAGGACGACGGGCAGGACGAAGGCGAGAGAGCGGCCGATCCGGTGGGCGGGGCCCGGGCCGCGTCGCGTCTGTCGGGTGGTGGAGTGCTTCACGGAGTGCTTCACGCGAGTGAGGGTAGCGCCCGGTAATGATTTGGCGACATTTAGTCACCCGGATGGGGGATGAAGAGGGGGCGGGAAATGGGTAGAGCGTTGACGCCTACTGCTCGAAACGTCCGTTGTGTCGGGGTATTTGTCGACAACGCGAAGAGCCCCGCAGCAGGCCGCGGGGCTCTTCGCGTCAACGCGGGCGAATTCACCCGGTCGCGTGGTTTCTCAGTGTGGGGTTTCCCGGCGCCCGGTTTCCCGGCGTGCGGGTCCTCAGTCGGTGAGGCGCTCGCCCGTGGAGGACGAGAAGACGTGGGCCTCGCCCGGGCGCGGCACGACGTGCACGGTCGCGCCCTTCTCGGGCACCGCGCGGCTGCTGACGCGGACCACCAGGTCCTTGCTCTCGCCGCCGACCTCGACCGTGCCGTAGATGTAGCCGTCGGCGCCGGTCTCCTCCACGACGTTCACGGAGACCGCCATGCCCGCCGGGGCGTCCTCGGCGTCCTTGGACAGGGTCTTGGAGACGCCGCCGTTCAGCTCCACCACGTCGAAGTGCTCCGGGCGGACGCCGACGGTGACCGTGCGGTCGCCCCTGTCGGAGGCGGCCGCCAGGGCCTCGCGGCTGATCGGCACCACGCTGTTGCCGAACTTCACGCCGCCGTCGGTGATCGGGACCTCGACCAGGTTCATGGCCGGGGAGCCGATGAAGCCGGCGACGAAGAGGTTGGCGGGCTTGTCGTACATGTTGCGCGGGGAGTCGACCTGCTGGAGCAGACCGTCCTTGAGGACCGCCACGCGGTCGCCCATCGTCATGGCCTCGACCTGGTCGTGGGTGACGTAGACGGTGGTGATGCCCAGGCGGCGCTGGAGCGAGGCGATCTGCGTACGGGTGGAGACACGCAGCTTGGCGTCCAGGTTGGACAGCGGCTCGTCCATGAGGAACACCTGCGGCTCACGCACGATCGCGCGGCCCATCGCCACACGCTGGCGCTGACCGCCGGAGAGCGCCTTCGGCTTGCGGTCGAGGTACTCGGTGAGGTCGAGGATCTTCGCGGCCTCCTCGACCTTCTGCCGGATCTCCGCCTTGTTGACGCCGGCGATCTTGAGCGCGAAGCCCATGTTGTCGGCGACCGTCATGTGCGGGTACAGCGCGTAGTTCTGGAACACCATGGCGATGTCCCGGTCCTTCGGTGGCAGGTGCGTGACGTCGCGGTCGCCGATGCGGATGGCGCCGCCGTTCACGTCCTCGAGCCCCGCGAGCATGCGGAGCGAGGTGGACTTGCCACAGCCGGAGGGGCCGACCAGGACGAGGAACTCGCCGTCCTCGATGTCGATGTCGAGACCGTCGACGGCGGGCTTCGTGGAACCCGGGTAAATGCGGGTCGCCTTGTCGAACGTAACAGTGGCCATGGTGATGGGCCCCCTTCTACCGGCAGGAACGTGCCGGACGATCCGTTGTAGGAAGGTGGTGTGGTGTAGTCCACACGGGTGAACTGGCACAGGACGGTACCTGGCGTTCACCTGGTCTGTCAGTACCTGCGGACCTGTGAACTTCGCCGAAATTTTCGAACCCCATCGTTCACCGGCTCTGTGTACAGTGGAGCAGCCTCCGCGCGCGCCGCCGCGCGATGCCTCCTTAGCTCAGCTGGTCAGAGCGCCGCTCTTGTAAAGCGAAGGTCGTCGGTTCGAATCCGACAGGGGGCTCGGAAGTGAGAGCGAAGGCCCGCCGTCCAGTGGACGGCGGGCCTTCGGGCCATCGCGGGGCCGGGGGTCACTTGCCTTCCGGCAGGGGCTCCGGTTCGCAGACCGCGCCGGGCTTCGGGAGTTCTCCGCCGAGCAGGTAGGCGTGGACGGCGTCGCGCACGCACGCGTTGCCGGAGTCGAAGGCGCCGTGGCCCTCGCCGCGGTAGGTCAGCTCGAAGCCGACGCCCTTGCCGAGCTCCTCGGCCATGCGGGCGGCGCCCTGGTAGGGGGTGGCGGGGTCGCCGGTGTTCCCGACCAGCATGATCGGCGCCGCTCCCGGTGCGCTCACCTCGGGGTGGTGGGCCTCTCCGGGCACCGGCCAACCGGCGCAGGAGAGCGCGCTCCACGCCAGGCCCGGCCCGAACAGGGGTGACGCCTCGACGAACTCGGGCATCTTCCGCTCCACGTCGGCCACGGTGTAGCGGTCGCTGGAGTCGTCGCAGGTGATGGCCCTGAAGGCGTCGTTCTCGTTGCTTTCGTCCGTGGGGTCGTCCGTGCCCTCGTCCGTGGTGCCGTCGTCGCTGTCGCCGCCGGCGCCGTGCTGGCCGAGTGCCTCCGCCAGGTCCGCCAGGACGTCGCCGTCACCGCCGGTCACCGCTTCCAGGCCGACCAGGAGCGCGGGCCAGAAGGACTGGCTGTAGAGCGAACCGGAGATGGCGGCGAGCACCTCGTCGCCGTCCAGGTCGCTGCCGTCCGAGGTGGGCAGCGGAGTCTCGTCCAGGTCCGCCTCGAGCTCCACGGCGGTGTCCACGATCGCCTCCACGTCCTCGCCGAGCGTGCAGCGCTGCTCGACGCACCATTCGGCGAAGTGCTCGAAGGCGAGCTGGAATCCGGCGGCCTGTCCGAGGGCCTCCTCCATCATGTCGTGGGTGGGGTCGACGACGCCGTCCAGGACGGCCCGGCCGACGTGTTCGGGGAACAGGTGGGCGTACACGCCGCCGAGTTGGGTGCCGTACGAGATCCCGAAGTAGTGGAGCTTCTCGTCGCCGAGGAGGTGCCGCATCAGGTCCATGTCGCGGGCGGCCTCGGTGGTGCCGACGTACGGGAGGACGTCGCCGGAGTTCTTCTCGCACGCCGCGGCCATCAGCTTGTTGAGCTCCATCAGCGCGTCGGTCTCGTCGCCGCCGTCGTCCGGTGTCTCGTCGACCTGCTCCTCGGCCTCTTCGGCGGCCTCGGGGTCCAGGCAGCGCACGCCGCGGCTGTTGCCGACGCCGCGCGGGTCGAAGCTCACCAGGTCGTAGCGGGAGCGGAGCTTCTCGTAGTCGGGGGCGAGGGCGGGCAGGGTGGTGACTCCGGAGCCGCCGGGGCCGCCGAAGTTGAAGAGCAGCGAGCCGATCCGGTCGTCGGTGTCGCCGCCGGCGCGGGCCCGGATCAGTTCTATGCCGATCGACTCCCCGGAGGGGTTCTTCCAGTCCAGTGGCGCCCGCATGGTGGTGCACTGCCACCGGGTGCCGTCGGGGAGGGGTGCGGGGGCCTCGCCGCCGCCCTGGACGGGGGAGGGGGCCGGGCAGTCCTTCCAGTTCAGGGACTGCTTCCGGAAGCGGTCTGCGTCCGGTGCGTCGGTTGCCGCGCCGCCGCCGTCACCGCCCCGGCCGCCGTCCTGTGCCGTCGGCGCGCAGGCCGTCAGGGAGCAGGAGAGCAGGGTGGCGGTGGCCAGCAGGGCAGCGGTGGATATCGCTCGGGCTGAGGGCATGGCCTCAGACTCCGGCGGGCCGCCCGGGGGCGCGCGGCGTGGCGTCCATTCGGTGGAAACGTCCTCCGCCGGAGCCGGGCGGAGGACGTTCCCCCTGTGTACCGGGGCGTGGGTCAGGCGCGGTTGGCGCTCGACGGGCCGAAGAACTCGATCTCCGCGATGGCCACCTGCTTTTTCGCGGAGGCCGCGTGGGCCGACTCGATGGTGAAGCGGACCTTGGTGACCTCGCCGACGCGGAAGGGGCGTCGCTGGCCGCCGGCGCCCTGGTCCAAGGTGAGGTCGCGGGTCGTGGTCTTGCCGTCCTTCGTCGTGATCGTCGCCTTCACCCGGTGCGGCAGGGCCGACTGGTTGAGCTGGTCGGGCTTGGTGGAGGTGCCCGGGGTGATGATCAGGTCCAGCAGCCGGGTCGGTTCGGTGAAGCTGACCTCGATCCACTCGCCCTGGCCGGACTGCGAGATGCCCGGGCCCCACCAGGTGTTGCTGAGCTTGTCGATGAGGAGTTCCGGCTTGTGGCCGGTGAAGGAGCGCGAGGCCGTGATCCGGTCCGGGGAGACCGGGGCGCGCTTGGCGAAGTGGTCGCGGGTGGCCTGGACGCCGTCGGGGATGTAGACGAAGCCGAGGACCACCAGGGTGATGACGACCAGGACGGTGATCCAGGTGCCGATGCGGTCGAAGACGCGGCGGAGGCGGGGGCGGTCGCCGGCCCAGGGGGTCTCGCGGCGCCGGCCGCCGAAGAGGCGGCGCCACCAGGGGGCGGGCGCGGTGGTGTCCTCGCCGGTGCGGTCCAGGGGCATCGCACAGCGCGCGCAGTAGTGGCGGTCGGGGCGGTTGGGGGTGGAACACCACGGGCAGGGCGGGCCGTTGGCGATGTCCGGCTGGTGGCCGGGGGCGCGGACCTGGGGCCGGTCCGCGTCGGGGCGGCCGGGCAGGACGGGGGCGACGGCGGGGGGCGGGGTCGGGCCGTGGGCCTCCGGGTCCGCGACGGGGACGAGGAGGGAGCGGGCGCGGTCGGACATCGTGTCGGTGAGGGCGTTCGGGGCCGGCGCGGACGCCATCGGGGTGGTGGGGGCGGTCTCGTCCACGTCGGAGGTGCGGGGGCCTCGGGGGGTGCGGGAGCCTCCGGCGGTGCCTGTGCTTCCGGTGGGGTCTGTGCTTCCGGTGGTCGCCGTGCCTCCCGAGGTGCTCGTGTCTCCGGGGGTGTCCGTGCTTCCGGGGTCGCCCGTGCTTCCGTGGGCGCCCGTCGGCCCGGTCGTTGCTGTGCCGTTGGGGGAGCCGCCGGTACCGGAGGTCGCGGCCGAGCCCGTGGAACCTGTGGGGCCTGTGGCGCCCCCCGCTTCCGCGGTACCGGCGGCGCCCGCTGCCCCCGCGGTAGCTGCCGTACCTGCCGTACCTGCCGTACCTGCGGTACCTGCGGTACCTGCCGCACCTGCGGCGCCCGCGGTACCTGCCGCACCGGGAACGCTCCCGGCCCCGGGTGTGTCCGCCGGGTGGCGTGGGTGGGGCACCGCCGGGGTCTCCTCGGTGTCGTCGTCGTCCGGGCCGCCGGTGGCGGGCGTCGCGCGGCCGTGCCGGGCGGGGGGTACGCCCGTACCGCCGGGGCCGGGGCGGGAGAACGCGTCCCAGCCGGGGCCCTGGTCGGACGAGGAGGCCGCGGGCTGCGCGGTGCGGGTGCCGGCCTGGTCCCAGCGGAGGACGGCACCGCACGCGTCGCAGAAGGACTGGCCCGGTTCCGCGCGGGTTCCGCACTCGGCGCAGTTCTGCGTGGTCATCTCTCCGGGGTCCTTTCGGAGGCGGTCACTTCGACCGTGTAGGGCATGTGGGCGGGGCGGGCGGCGGCCACGAGGGTGTCCAGGCGGTGGGTGTCCGCCGGGGACGGGTCGGGCAGCCGGAGGGCGACGTGGAGGCGCGGGCGCGGGGTGCCGGGGAACGGGCCGAGAGGGCGGGCGTTCCATTCGGCGCCGCCGCTCTCGGTGATGTCGGGCTCGACGCCGAACGCCAGCCGTACCGCCTCGGACAGGCCGCGCCGGGTGCCGCGTACGCGGTGCAGGCGGGCGGCGGCGGCGACGGCGGCGCGCAGCCGGTCCTCGGGTTCGGTGCCGTCGGTCTCGGCGCCTACCCAGGTGCCGAGCCACTGGGCGAAGTCGGCCGGGGTGAGGGCCGGGTCGAAGTACGTGTCCAGGCAGTCCAGGACGTTCAGGATCGGGGCGATGACGTCGTCGAGGCCGCCGACGAAGCGCTGGGCGAGGTCGTCGTCGGCGAAGATGGCCGGCAGCATCGAGCCGATGGGCAGCGAGGAGCCGAGACCGTCGACGGAACCCCGGTGGGACGCGGCCGTCACGCGCCGTCCCCGATCACTCGGACCCGGTGGTCGAAGGAGAAGACCAGGGACGGGGGTTCGAGGTCGATGCGGTCGGTGGGGTCGCCGCGTTTGCCGGTGAGGGGGTCGGCGGGGTGCAGGACGACGTCGTCGACGAGTTCCACGCCGGGGACGCGCTGGAGCACGGCGAAGACCTCGCCGGTCTGCACGGGGCGGCCGAAGGGCCAGCCCTTGCCGTCCGTGCCGCCGGTGAGCGGGTCGAGGTGGCGGTAGAGCGCGTCGTGGGCCTGGCGGCGTACGCGGTCGGTGTCGACGCCGCGGAAGGCGTGGACCGTGGCGACGACGGTGACGCCCTGGTAGTAGGGCGGGCCGACGGCGAGGCGGGTGCCGATGAGGCGGCGTTCGTCGAGGTGGCGGGTGATACGGCCCAGGAGGGCGTCGCCGGGGACGAGTTGTTCGAAGCGGAGCCGGCCGCCGGGGTCGGGAACGGCCTGGGGGACGACCAGGACGCGGACGGCGTAGGCGCCGTGCTCGCCCTCCTTGCCCTCCAGGCAGGTGATGCGGGCGGTCTCGGGGGCGGCGCGGCGGGCGAGTTCCTCGTAGTCGCGCAGGGTGACGGCGCGTTCCTGGGCGCGGAGGGTGATCGGCGCCCGGAGCTTCGCCTCCTCGACGGTCTCGCCGTCGACGCCGCCGCGGGCGGCCTCGCGGTTGACGACCTCGGAGACGTACGGGATGGACGTGCGCAGCACCTGTACGGCGCCGCGGGCCACGTTGCCGGCCCTGCCGCCGCCGGTGCGGTAGCGGCGGGCGCGGATGACGGCGCCCTTGGGGGCGACGGTGCCGTACTGGCGCAGGGTGCCGTCGGGTTCGCGGACGGCGGGGCCGAAGGCGATCTGGCCGGTGGCGGCGTCGAGGGTGATGTGGTGGTCGTCGGGGCCGGAGCCCGCGAAGTGCGGGACGACGTGCCAGTCCTGCCAGCCGTCGCCGGTGGCGGTCTGGAGGAGGACGGGCGGGTCGTCGGCGACGACGGGGGCGTGTTCGAGCCGCAGGCGCTGGCCGGGCAGGCCGGTGGACTCGCCGAGGGCCTCGTCGTGGACGGTCTCGGCGTGGACGGTGCCGGTGGTGCCGCCGATGGTGTACGCCTCGGCGGAGTGGATGGTCGGTGACGTCGTGTAGAACGGCTGGCCGGGCAGGGGCTCGGTGACCCGGCAGCGGATCCAGCCGGCCTCGTGGCCGCCGTTGCGGGACAGGACGTGGCCGCCGGGTATGTGGAGGACGATGTCGCCGGGGCGGTTGAGGCCGCCGGTGCCGTCCCGGTCGACCTCGCAGGGCTGCCAGCCGTCCTCGGTCCAGGCCTCCCAGGCGAGCGGCGGCTGCCGGGGGTCGACGCCGACGCCGTCGACGCGGCTGTCGAGTTCCAGGGCGAGCGCGCAGTGCGGGGTCGCGTTGGTGAGGCCGATGAGCATGCAGTCGCCGGGGGCCGGGGCCTCCGAGAAGCACAGCAGGTCCTTGCCCTCGGCGAGGTCCGTGGTCCGGTCGGTGACGGCTTCGCCGCTGTGCTGCACCACCAGGCGGCCGAGTTCGCACGGTACGACGGTCAGGTCGCGCTCGGTGGCGAAGACGACGGCCTCGTCCCGTTCGGTGCGCAGGGTGGCGACCTCGGTGCCGACCGGGACGAGGATCGCGTCCTCCTGCGGCGCGGACAGCCAGAAGGTGACGTCCGTGCGGGCGGCGGACGGCGGGAAGAGGGTGATGCCGACCAGGTCGAGGAAGGCGAGGTGGTTCTTCTCCGGGACCCGGTTGAGCCGGTAGACGATCTGGTCGGCCATGTGGGCGACCGTCTCGACGAGGGTGACGCCGGGGTCGGAGACGTTGTGGTCGGTCCACTCCGGGGCGCGCTGCTGGATGTAGCGCTTGGCGTCGTCGACGAACTGCTGGAAGCGGCGGTCGTCGAGGTTGGGGGAGGGCAGGGACATCAGCGATCGCTTTCGGGAGAGCCCGGGAGGCCCGCGGGCCCGGCAGGACCGTCGGGGAGGTCCGGCTCGTCGTGGGAGGGGATGACGTAGAACGGGAAGACCAGGCTGCGCGGGTTGTTGGTGCCGCGGATCGAGTAGCGCACGTCGATGTAGAGGACGCTCTGGTCGTCACCGGCGGTGACCTCGACCTCGTGGACCTCGATGCGCGGCTCCCAGCGGTCCAGGCTGGTGTACACCTCGTGCTGGATCCGCCCGGCGGTCTGCTCGTTGACCGGGGCGAAGACGAGGTCGTGGATGGCGCAGCCGAACTCGGGCCGCATCGGCCGCTCGCCCGGGGCGGTGGCCAGGACCAGCTGCATGGCCTCCTCGATCTCCCGTTCACCGCTGACCAGGGCGATGCCGCCGGTGGGTCCGATGCGCAGGGGGAACGACCAGCCGGAGCCGACGAACTGTTCGGCCATCAGGGGGCCTCCTGCCTTTCCCGTTTCCTTGTGCCGACGACCCCGGGGCGCCGGCGCGGTCGTCCGGTCATCCGAAGGGGTACTTGATCTCGTTGACGAAGAAGCCGCCGTACAGGTCGAGCTTGGCGCCGGTGATCTTCGTGTTGGCCGCCGTGATCGTCGCCAGGCCCGTGGCGGTGAGGGTCGCGGCACCGGTCGACGTCAGGTTCAGGGCGCCGCCCAGCGCGTTCACCGCGACCACGCCGCCCAGCGACTTGAGGTTGACGATGCCCTTGCCCTCCATGGTGAGCGGCCCGCCGCTTCTGATCGTCACCGAGCGGCGGCCTTCCAGCGTGAGGTTCATGCCCGCCTCCACCGACACCGAGCGGCTGCCGGTGATGCTGACCGAGCCCGCGCTGTCGACGGTGATCTCGGTCTTGGTGCGGTCGAGGTTGATGGTCAGCCTGTCGTTCCCGCTGGCGATCCGGACGCCCTGTTTGCGTCCGCCGGTGCGCTGGCTGAGCAGGTCGACGCGGTTGCCCTGGCGGTCGGACAGGGTGTGCCGGACGGCCTTCTTCTTCAGGCCGTCGTGCAGCGGGACGTCGACCTTGGTCGGCACGTCCCGGCCGTTGTAGAGCCCGCCGATCACGAACGGGTGGTCCAGCGCTCCCCGGTCGAAGGCCACCAGCACCTCGTCGCCGACGTCCATGGGGAAGACGCCGCCGCCGCCCACGCCGCCCAGTTGCACGCTGCGCGCCCAGTCGCTGACGTAGGTGTCGTCCAACCACGGGAACTGGAGCTTGACCCTGCCCTGCTTGAGGGGGTCCTGTACGTCGGTGACGATGGCGTTGGCGACGCTGGGCAGCCGGGCCGCGCTCGCGGGGTCCACGCCACCGCCGCCGCCCGAGGCCAGCCCGTACAGGGAACGCCACTGGCGTCCGCTGACCGTGATCCAGGACTGGTAACCCTCGCTGTCGCCGAAGTGGTGGCGTACGGAGGTGACGGTGTACTTGCCCTCGAAGGGCTTGCCGACGTCGCTGAGCGCCACGGGCACGCCGGGCCGCAGGTCGGGGCTGCCCTTCACCGCGACCTCCAGCTCGGCGAAGGAGGACGTGACGTCGGCGGCGAGGGCCTGCGCCGCGTGCCGGACCTCGTCCTGCTTGTCGTAGGGGTTGGCCGTCTCGACGAGTTTGGCGGCCTTGAACTTGCCGGCGGCCTCGCCCGGCGTGGAGCCGATGGTGACGCCCGGGTCGGTCTGCGCGGGCGCGAGTTCGGTGATCTTCTTCTTGGTGGTGACGTTCCAGCCGCGCGACTCGACCTTGCCGACCTGGTCGGCGGCGGTCACCGCGGCCCGCAGCCGCATGATGTCGTGGCGGGCCTGGAGGACGAAGGCGCTCTTGTCGCCGTCCGTCTTCGGGGAGGGCGCGCCGGCCGACGGGTTCGGCTTGACGAACCGGAACTTCCCCTTGGCGTCCACGGACATCACCATGTTGTTCTCGTCGGCGAGCCGGGCCAGGAAGTCCCAGTCGGTGACGTTGGACTGGCTGATGAACCCGTACGCGCCCTTCGTCGGCTGGATCCGGCCGATGGACAGGCCGTCCATGGCGGCGAGTTTGCGGGCGATGTCGGAGGCCTTCTGGTTGCGGTACGCGGCCACGCGGCGCTGGCGCATCATGCGGTGCCCGAAGTCGTAGCCGCGGATCACGGTGTAGCTGCCGGTGCCGTCGTAGTCGGCCTCCATGGCGGTGACCTCGCCGGTCAGCAGGGGTTTGCCGACGCCCTGGCCGTCGGCCACCGGGGTGATGACCACCCTGGTGCCGAACTGCACGTTCAGCTTGCCGAGGACCAGATGGTCGGGGTCGCGGAAGGTGAGGCGGAAGGCCGCGGGCACGCCGATGCCCTGGTCGACCCAGCCGTCGACGAGCATCAGGGCGATGTCGTCGGGCAGCTTCGCGGCGCCGATCCGGACCTGGACGATGCTGGAGAACGCGGGACGCACCATCAGTGCGGCACCTCCTCGGCGGCGGGCAGCATGAGTTCGGTGCCGGTCGGCAGGCGGGACGGGTCGTCGATGCCGTTGGCCTCGGCGATCGCCCGCCACGCGCCCGCGCTGCCGTACTCCCGCCAGGCCAGCGACTGGAGCGAGTCGCCCGCGACGACCCGGTGCACGCGCTGTGCGGTGAGTGCGCCGGAGGTGGGGTTCTGGCCCCGGGTCGGGCCGGGGATCTCGACCAGGTGCACCTGGCAGGTGGCCCGGATGGGGATGCCGGTGGTGCCGAAGAGGGTGTACGACGCCTCGATGGACGCGACGTACGCGGTGAACCGGGCCGTGGAGAACGACCCCCACTCGAAGACCACCCAGGGCGGCGACGGCTGGTCGGAGGCGAGGCTCTTGGCGGTCACCTCGCAGCAGCGCAGCAGCGACTCGACCTTCTTCAGCACCGTGTTGCCGCCCGGCTTGGTGGAGGAGTCCAGGAAGATCTCCAGGGTCATCTCCCGCGGCTCGGCACCCATGAACTGCGGCTTCGCGGCCTTCCGCACGGCCGCCGTCGGGGTCGCCGTCCACTGGGTCCGCTGGGTGAGGGACAGCTGGGCCGGGTTGAACTCGAAGCCGAACGTACGCATCAGCGCACCGGGTGTGGTGGTCGTGCCGGTAGGGGGCTCGTGGATGGCGAGGTTGGCGCGTACGAGGCTCTTGCCGGCGCCCTTGCCGCTCTTTGCCATGGGTCTTCCTCTCTGCTCCGCAGCGCCGTCAGTCGGTGAAGCCGTGGTGGGTGATTTCCAGAACCTCGTTCGCCACGGCCGGGTTGCCGGGGTCGAGGCTGGGGCCCTGCCAGCTGACGGGCAGTACGTCGATCAGCCCCCAGCGGGCGACCAGTGACCCGTCCGCGCGCAGGGCGGAGATCTGCGCGGTCGGCCGCTTGATCCCCGTCTGGACGGAGGAGATCCACTTGGCGACCTTGGCCGTGTCCGGGGTGAGGGGGCGGGTCAGCCGGATGTTGGAGAAGGACACCCGGGTGGGCAGTTGCCACACGAACCCGTTGTTGCCGCCCTCCTGGCGCTGCTCGATCTCCACCTGGGACGACAGGCCTTCGCACCCGTTCCAGTATCCGAGGCTCTCGCCGTCGATGGTGAGGGTGAACCAGATGGTGGAGCCCGGGTCCTGGCGGGGCATCGGGGGTGGGCCTTTCTGTCGGGTGTGTCAGGTGCGTCAGGTGCGCGGAGGGAGCGGTGGGCCGGTCAGTGGCGGGGGTCGCGGAGTCTGCCGATCCGCTCGCGGTCCATGCGCAGTTCGGTGCGGACGTGGCGGGTGACGCGGCCGACGATCCGGTGCACCAGTTCGTCCAGCTGGAACTCGGTGAGTTCGCGCGGGTCGAACCCGCCGGCCGGAACCGCCGTGTACGCGGGGGGCGGGCCATCCTGCGCCGGGGCGGCCTGACTCGACGAGTACGGGGGCGGGTTGCCGGGCGGTGACGCGCTCTGGGTCTCCGGCGGACTGTAGGGAGGCGGCGGGTCGGCCGGGGCGTGCTGGGGCGTCGGGGGCAGCAGGTGGTTCAGGGCCGAGGACACGGTGGCCGCCGCGTGGGCGGCGAGGGCACCGGTGGCGGTGCGGCGCCCGAAGAGGCGTTGGACGGTGGGCGCGGAGGAGGCGTCGGCGTCCGCCGCCGGTGCCGCGGGTGCGCTGACGGGGTGCGGTGGGCCGGGCGGTGACGGTGTGGGAGGAGGCGTGAGGGGGGCCACGGGGAGCGGGGTCGCGGCGGCGGTGGCCCCCGGGGGCGTGGGCCGGCGCAGGGGTACGGCCTTGGTGGGCGTGGGCCGGGTGGAGCGCTGGACGGGGGGAGTCGGTTGAAGCGCGGTGGGCGCGGGGGAGGGGGAGGGAGTGCCCGGGGTCGCCGGTACGGGAGCGGCCGTACTGGTGGCTGTGGCGCGGTGCGGGGGCGGCAGGGGTGACGGCGGGGCGGCCTTGGCGAAGGGCGGGACCGCTGAGGTGGGGGTGGTGGTCGGCGCTGTGGACCGCTGGACCGGCGGCGGCGTACGGCCTTCGGTGCCGAGGGTGCTGGAGGCCGGTGCCGGTGCGGGTGACTGCGCGGCGAGTGGCGTGGTGTCGGTCGGCGGGGCGTGGAGGGGAGCGCCGAGTGGTGAGCGGCGCGGGGCCGCCGCTCGCTGGACCGGCGCGGGTGCGGACGGTGCCGGGCCGGGGGCCGGGTGTGCGTGCGGGGCGGCAGCGGGTTCCGTGGGCGGGCGTACGGCGCTGGCCGGCCTGGACGAGGTGGAGGCGCCGAGCCCCGGGCGGGGCGTCGTGGCGCTGCGCTGCACCGGGTGTGTGGGGTCGGGTGCGGCCGGCTTCTCGATCCCTGGCCGGGAGAGCGGCACGGCGGCGGCCGGTCCGGCGTTCCCCGGGAGTGACCGCTGGACGGCAGGCGGCGCGGAGTCGGCGGGGGCGGCGCGGTGGGCGGCGGACGCCGGGCCGGTGGGGGAAGTCGGGCCGGTGGCGGCCGCGTTCGGTGCCTCGGTCGACCGGTCGGTGGAGCGCTGCACCGGAGGCGGCGCCGAGCGCGAGGTCGCGGGGGACGGGCCGGTGGGCGGGAGCGGTGCGGTGCCGGGGGCGGCCGGGGTGGGGGTGTCGTGGGCGCGGCGGACCGGTGAGGGCCGCGTGGACCGCGTGGCTTGCGAAGACTGCGTGGGGTGCGGCGTCTTCGGCTGGGCGGGGGGCGTCGCCTGCCGTTGGACAGGGGGCTGCGCGCCGGTCGGGGTGGTGGGGCGGCCGGGGGCGGCGGGAGGTGACGAGGGCCGCTGTGCGTCGGTCGCGCCGCTGGTGCCGCGTGAGGTGGCGGCTCCGGGGGCGCCCGGGGCGCTTCCCTTGCCCGCGGGGCTGCCTGACGGCAGGTCGGTGTCGGCGGGTCGGGGCGCGGTGGGCTTGCCCGCGCCGTTGCCCGGGGCCGGTACGGGGTTGGTCCGGGCCGCCGCTCGCTGGACCGGCGGGGGCGTGGACGCCGGGTGGGCCGGGGTGCCGGGTGCCGTGTCTGTTCGGGGGGCGCTGCTGCGGGGTGCCGCGTTGGTCCGGGAGGCGCTGCCGGGTGCCGTGTCGCCGGGACCGGCGTCGTGCTTCCCGGGGCTCGCGGGGGCGCGGCCGGGCGCAGAGACCGCTCGCTGGACCGGGGTGCCGGAGGCCGCGGCGCGGTCGGGTGCGGCCGGTGCCCGGTCGGCGGTTGCGGAGGGGCGGTTGAGCGGAGGCATGACCCGTTGGACCGGGGCGCCGGTCGTCGCACTGCCTGCGACTGGGGGCGCCGGACGGCCGGCGGGCGGGGTGGCACCCGTCGTCGACGATGCAGGCGACGACGGCGACGCAGGCGGTGTCCGGCCGGTGCGCGAGGTGCCGGTGCCGGGCGTGCCAGCGGTGGGCTGGGCCGCTGCTCGCTGTACCGGGAGGTCGCTGGTGGCGCCGTCGGCTGTGGTGGCCGAACGGCCGGTGATGGGGGCGGCGTCGGGCGCGGGGGTGCTGCGAGGCGTGCCGGTGGAGGACTGGGGCACCGACCGCTGGACCGGAGGCTCGCCGGTCGCGCCGCTCGGCGCGGAGCCGGGCCGCGGTACGGACCGCCGCACCGGCGTGCCGGTCGCCGGGTCGGCGCCGGGTGCGGGCGTTGCCCGGTTGCCGGGCGGGGTGGGGCCGGGCCGGGTGGTGGCGCGGGTGGCCGCGGTGGGGCCGGGCTGAGGTACGGCGCGCTGTACCGGCGCGCCCGGGGCGTCCGGCGAGGGGGTCCGGCGGCCACTGCCGGGCTCGGTCCCGCGGGTGTGGCCGGTGCGGGGGGCCGGTGCCTGGCCGGGCCGCTGCACCGCGCGCTGCACCGGGGTACCGGCTGCCGTGCCGTCGCCGGAAGCAGTGGAGGTGGAGGTCGGGGTGGTGTGCCGGGGACCGGCGGTCGGTGCGGGGCCGGAGCGTGGCGTTGTGCGCTGCACCGGGGTGCCGGTCGCTGGGCCGGCGCTGGAAGCGGCGGGGGTGGGTGTGGGTGTCGTGTCGTCGCCGGAAGCAGTGGGTGTGGACGTCGGGGTGGTGTGCCGGGGACCGGCGGTCGGTGCGGGGCCGGAGCGTGGCGTTGTGCGCTGCACCGGGGCGCCGGCTGCCGGGCCGGCGCCGGGAGCGGCGGGGGTGGGTGTGGGTGTCGTGTCGTCGCCGGAAGCAGTGGGTGTGGACGTCGGGGCGGAGCGCCGGGGACCGGCGGTCGGTGCGGGGCCGGAGCGTGGCGTTGTGCGCTGCACCGGGGTGCCGGTTGCCGTGCCGTCGCCGGAAGCAGTGGGTGTGGACGTCGGGGCGGAGCGCCGGGCGCCGGTGGTCGGGGCGGGGTCGGGGCGGAGTACCGCGCGCTGTACCGGGAGGCCGGTTGTGGCGTCGCCCCCGGACGGGATCGTCGTCGGGGTGTCGGTGCCGGTCGGCGGCTGCTGGTGCGGTCGGGCCGCCCGTTGCACCGGAGCACCGGTGGCCGTGGCACCCGTCGGCGCCGTGGGTGTGGCACCCGTCCGCGCCGCGGCCGTGGCCGCCCCGGAGCCGGGCGGGCGGGCGGCAGGGGAGGTGACCGGGCCCGGGGCCGCGCCGGGTTCCCCTCGGTCACCGTCCGGCGACGACGGTGCCGCTCCCGGGGAGTCCGGCAGGGTGGTGGTGGTCCGGCGGCTCGCGGGCAGGGCCCGGCGCTGCACGGCCGCCGACCCGGACGGGGCCTTGGTCAGGGACTGCCGGGGGCGTGGCGCGGCGGACGGCACCGGTGACACGCGTACCCCACGGGAGGGCTGGGCCGGTGTCGCGGACGGCGACGGTCCGGCGGGGCGCGCCCGTTGGACCGGCGCGGCCGGTGTCGCGGACGCGGCACCAGGAACCGTCGCAGGCGAAGCGGTCGGCCCTGGAGCCGTGGGCGCGGACGGCGCCGTCGCCGCCGGTATCGCCCGCAGCGGCGCGACCGGCATCCGCTGCACCGGAGCCGCGCCGGCCGGCGACGCCGACGGCAGCGACCGCACGGGGTGTCCGGGCCCCGCGATCGGTGGCGCCGACTCGCCGAACGTGCCCGACAGCATGCCGCTGCCGGCCGCCGGGTTCAGCACCGCGGGGGACGGCGCCCCCGTGAACGACGGGTTCTGCCACGTCGGCAGCCGACCGCCGAACCCGGCGTCCGCGACTCCCGTACGCGCGTCCCCCGTCGCCCGCTGGATCGGCGGCAGGCCCGTCCAGGCGGCGACGGCCACGGGCGCGGGTCCGGCCGTGTGCGACGTACTCGCCGTACTCCCGCCCGGGTCCGAGCCGGCGGCCCCGGCCGGGGGCGTGTCTCCGCCCCTGGCGACGCCGCCCCCGGCGACGCCCCCGTCGACGCCCCCGCCGACGCCGTCCCGCAGTCCGACACGACGGCCTCGCAGCCGGTCCAGGAATCCCACCGATCAGCCCTCCGCCGCGCCACGCGTCACGAGCGACGCGATCTGGTCCGTGTACCGGCGGCGGTCCTGGTGCTCCAGATCCAGGATCGCCTCCAGGCTCCAGTGGAAGTGGTAGGCGACGTACGCGATCTCCTCGTGCAGCCGGTCGGTCGCGTACGTCACGATTCCCCCAGGCGGCTCCCGCCGAGTTCCACCTCGAAGGGCTCCGTGCAGTGCGGGCACTGAACGGCCGCGCGGGTGTGGCCCTCCGCGTTGATCTGACGGTAGAAGTCCTGGAGGAACGCCAGGTCGGAGGCGAACATGTTCTCCACGATCCCGTCGTGCACCATCGTCAGCGTGCCCAGCCGGGTGATGACCCGGCCGAGCAGCACCACCGACAGGTACGCCGGGTTCTCCTGCACCCGCACGTCGCGCAGCGGGATCAGTTCGTCCCGCGCCGTCGACAGGCGCATCACACCGTCCCGGTGGACCGTGCCCGAGTCGTCGACGTAGCCGCGCGGCAGTTCGAAGGGGAACTCGGTGCGCAGCTGCTGCCGCGGTGCCGCTTCGGCAGGTGTCTCCGTGGGTGCGACGGCGGGAGCCGAACGGGGGAAGTCCGCTCCCGCCGCCGCGGTCTGGGGGTCCTCGGGGGCCGCGGCGGGCGCCCCGACAGCCGCACGCCGCATTATTCGATGACCAGTTCTTCGAACACGATGGTGACCGTCTCGGTCAGCGCGGAGGTGTCGCCGGCCTTCACCGCGCTGGCGTCGATCTTGCTGCACCAGGCGTTGCGCAGGTTGTAGCGCTTGACCGGGGTGTCCTCGGAGTCCATCAGGATGATGGAGGCGTTCTTCCGCGCCGTGGACATCCGGCCGTTCATGGAATCGTTGATCCACTGGGTGAACGACGACGACTGGGTCATGCCCCGCACGACGGTGCACTGCCCGTCCTTCTTGTTGCCGGGGAGCACGGCCGTCTCGTGCTTGCCGGTGGTGCTGTTGTTCTGCGGGTACTTGATGACGTCCTGTTCGAGGGTGAGGCCGTTGACCTCGGCGAGGTACTCGACCATCACACCGTCGATCTGGAGCCCGAAGTTGTTCGCTGTGAGGGAGTCACCCGGCATGAGAGCCATGTGTTCGCTGTCCTTCTAGTGATCTGGGAGAGGCGGGGGGGGGAGGGAGGAGCCGGAGAGGGGGGAGGACGCGTGTCCTACTCCTCCAGCTCCCCGCTGCCGCTGGAGAACTGGGCCAGTCGGAAGATCACGAACTCGGCGGGCTTGACCGGCGCGATGCCGATCTCGCAGATGACCCGGCCGAGGTCGACGGACTCCGGCGGGTTGGTCTCCTCGTCGCACTTGACGTAGTAGGCCTCCGCCGGGCTCTGGCCGAAGAGGGCGCCGCTGCGCCACTCGTTGACCAGGAACGCCGAGACGTTGCGGCGGATGCGGGCCCAGAGGTTGTGGTCGTTCGGCTCGAACACCACCCACTGGGTGCCGATCAGGATCGACTCCTCCAGGTAGTTGAAGTACCGGCGGATGTTCAGGTAGCGCCACGCCGGGTCGGAGGAGAGGGTGCGGGCACCCCAGACGCGGATGCCGCGGCCGGGGAAGGAGCGGATGCAGTTGACGCCGATCGGGTTGAGCAGGTCCTGCTCGCCGCGGGTGATCTGCAGCTCCAGGTCGACGGCGCCGCGGACGACCTCGTTGGCGGGGGCCTTGTGGACGCCGCGCTCGGTGTCGTTGCGGGCCCAGATACCGGCGACGTGGCCGCTCGGCGGGATCAGGCGGGACTGGCCGGAGGCCGGGTCGAAGGACTTGATCCAGGGGTAGTACAGAGCCGCGTACTTGGAGTCGTAACCGGCCGTCTCCTGGCGCCAGACGCGTATCTGTCGGGCGTTCTGGCCGGGCGGCGGGTCGATGATGGCGACGCGGTCGCCCATCAGCTCGCAGTGCGCGATGAGGCCGAGCTGGACGGCCTTGACGGCCTCCAGGTCGATCGCGCCGCGCTGGTAGGCGGCCATCAGGTCGGGCACCGCGACCATGGAGATCTCGTCGATGGCCTCCAGCCCGCCGAAGCCGGTGCGGTCCGCGGAGTCGCCGAGGTAGTGGGCCGGGCCGGGGTGCGAGCTCTCGCCCTTCTCGACCGGGGCGGCGGGGGCGGCGGCCGGCGGCGCCGGCAGGGTCAGGCTCTGGTTCTCCGGGCGGGCCAGCTGCGCGGTGGGCGCGGCCTCCGTCACGGTGATGAGCTTGGAGCGCTCCTTCACCTGGGTGACGACGTAGGAGCGGTTGCCCTTCTTGGCGCTCACGTCGAACGTCTCGACCGGCTTGTCGCCGTCCTTGACGATCAGCTTGAAGCGCTCGGCGGGGCCCTCGCCCTCGGGGTCGGCGACCTCGACGGACAACGGGCCGTGCTGACCGGCGGCGTTGGCCGTCACGGCGAACGTGCCGAGCTGCTTCGGCTCGGCGGCCGGCAGCGCGGCCGGGGCGGCGGTGCCCGTCACGGCGGCGGGAGCGGACGTCCCGTCCGAACCGGCGGCGGCGTCCTCGGCGGAGCCGCCGACGCGGACGACGTACGCGGCGCTGCCGCCGTTGTTGAAGAACCCGTAGACGGAGTGCGCCAGGTAGTACCCGTCGGTGAAGTCACCGAAGGCCGCGACGTACTGCGTCCAGTTGGTCACCAGCGTGGGCTCGTTCAGCGGGCCGGTCGGCGCGAGGCCGACGAAGGCCGCCACCGAGGTGCCCACTCCCTCGATCGGGCGCGAGCCGCTGGCCACCTCCTCGACGTAGACGCCGGGCGACAGGTAGGACGGCATGCTCTGCTCTCCTCGGGGTACGAGACAGGACGCCCCTCACCCTCGCGCGCGCGTTGCTCCCCCCGAAACGCCCTGGGGTGCCGGAGTGGGGGCACCGACCTTGCCCCCGGCTGTGCCCGTTGGGGCAGGCCGGGGTGTCCGACCGCTGGTGGGAGCCCCGAAACCCCGTCCGGCACCGCCTGTCGGGGAAGCCTTCGTTCGATCTTCACCCTGTGGCCGGCCCCCGTTCATGCGTTAGCCTCCCGGCCTGGCCGGGCTCCGCACCACGCCGAGCCCGCGCCGGTTCTCGACGGCCGGCGACGAGGGACGGGGCCGACGCCTCGTCGGGCAGGGGCGTGCGATGCGGGGACGACAGGAGAAGCCCGGCCCGGACGGCGGCGTGCCGGGCCGCGCGGCGGCGGTGCCCCCGCCGGTCAGGTCCGCCGACGCGGGCAGGGCCGGTGCGCGGGAGTCGTACGGCGGACAGGCAGGCGGGCCGTCGCCGGCGCCCGGCTCCGGGGCCGCGCTCGGCCCGCGGGAGCTGCTGGCCATCCAGGGCAGCGCCGGAAACGCCGCCGCCTCCCTCCTCATCGGCAACCGTCCCGCCCCGCGCCCGCCGGACGCCGTCGGCGGCCCGCTCGTGGTGGCGCGGGCGCCGCTGGCCCCGATCGTGGAGGAGGAGGGCGGAACAGGGGAGCGGACGGCGGCCGTCCGGACCCCGCCGCGCCGCCGTCCGGTCCGGGGCGCCCGGCGCAACCCGCCCGTCACCGGCCGCGGCACGGGGCCGGAGATCGCGAGACCCGGCAACGCCCCGAAGCATCCACCGCTGGTGCTGCCCCCGTATCTGACGGACATGACGTCGGCGGGGCTCTCCACCGCGTCGGGGCTGACCGGCCACGAGGCGGTGGGCCGGGCGATCGCCGCGATACCGGGCGGGGCGGACCGCGACGTGGCCACGGTGGAGCGGGAGCTGGCGGGGCGGCCGGAGACCTTCTACGGCCGCGGCCGGGTCTTCACCGTGCGGGGGAGCGAGGGCGCGTACGACGTCACGGTCTCCGTCCGGCCGGACCCGGGGCACGCCGCGCCGGAGCCCTCCGTGTTCGAGAACCCCGACGCCGCCTCGCCCGTCCTGTCGAACGACCGGGCGTCGGCCGACCGGGCGGCCCGGGACGACGACACGAAGGTGGACCAGCAGCACTCCTCGTCCGCCACCGTGGTGACCGACACCGCCCGCTCGAAGCAGATCGGCCTCAGCGGCTCCGGTACGGTCCTGGTCCCGACGCCCGTGCCCGGCGTCTGGGGCGGCGCGCAGCTCGCGGGCGGCCTCGGGCTGCGCAGCGACCACGACGCGCACAACACCAGGACGGTGGCCGAGCCGCGCACCCTGCGCAGCTCCGGCGGCACGGTCCGGGCGCTGCGGCACGTGCGCTACACCGTGCGGATCAGACCGCAGGGCCCCTACGGCACCGCGCGGGTCGTGGAGGCCGACGGCACCCTCACCATGCGCGTGCCGCGGGAACACCTCGTGCCCCTCGGCACCGAGCGGCCCGCCCCCGCCCCCGGCTCCGGCCTCTCCGAGGAGCAGCGCAAGGGCGTACGGCAGGCCACCTCGATGGCGGTCGTCGGCGTGGAGGACCGGGGCGCCCCGCACGCCGGCGGCGGGGGCCTGTTCGACAAGGTGAACGCCACCCTGCACCCCCAGGCGGCGCCCCCGGACTCCGCCGACCGCACCCGGCTCTACGAGGCCACCAGCGCCGCGACGATCCTCCAGGACCTGCCGCGCCTGCTGACCGGCTGGGTGGCGAGCGAGGACCTGTCGGCCGGCGCCGCCGGAGCCGAGAGCGCCTACCGGATGCGTGCCGACATCGTCTCCCTGACCCCCGCGTGGAAGGCCGGGCAGACCCAGCTGCGCACCCATCAGCAGACACAGCACGGCATGGGCGCCTCCATGGGCAAGGGCATGAGCGGCATGGCGGGGGCCGGCCCCGCCGTCGGTTTCGGCGCTCCGGGCGCGGGGCCGTCCGTACGCCTCAAGACGATGCCCGGCGTCAGCTTCCGGCGGATGCGGTTCTCCTCGGCCGACCAGGCGGCGGCCACCCGCCAGGGCGCCGAGGTGCGCGGCACCAAGGCGCTTTACCTGGGCCGGATCCTGCTGACCGTCGAGGGCACCGGGCCCGCCGCGCCGGGGCACACCGTCACCCCCGCCGGCCGCTCGGCCCGGCACACCGTCGACGCCTGGATCAGCATGCGGGCCGAGGAGGCCCAGCACCTGGGGCTGCCGCTGCCCGCCGGCACGGAACCCGGCGAACTGTTCACCAAGGCGGACCGTACGAAGGCCGACGGCACCCCCGAACTGAACGCCGACGGCAGCCCGCGCAAGGTCGAACGCCATCTGCCGTTCGACGCGATGGGCTCCAGCGCCGCTCTCACCCACCTCGACACCCGCCCCCTGATCGAGACGCTGGAGCGGCTGTTCGCGTCCAGCCCCCGGCTGGCCGGCTACCTGCCGCCGTTCGGCGAGGCCGCCACCGGCCGGGCCGCAGCGGGCGGTGCCGCGAACCGCACGGACGCCGAGGCCCAGCGGCGCAACTACCGGGAACTGCTGACCGTCCTGTCCGAGACCAACCTGCGGGCCAACAAGGACCAGTTGCTGTCCACCGGGGTGCCCGTGCGGCTGCGCCGCAAGTCCGGGCTGAGGTCGGACGACGTACAGGTCCGCGTCCGGGGCCGGATCGGTCCGGTCACCTATCTCGGCGACACCCCCGACTGGCTGGTGCGCAGCAGCGCCGGTGTGGGGTCGAGCGGTCAGACCGGCGGTGTGTCCGCCCGGAAGGCGGGCGTCCAGGGTGCTGTCCAGGGCACTCTGGTGCCCGGCGCGCTGTCCGCGCAGGTGGCCGCCGAGGCGGCGGTGGAGAGCAGCCGCAGCGCCCAGGGCGGCCCGGTGACCCGTACCGACTCGCTGAACAGCGGTGACGTGTCGACCAGCACGTTCGCCACCCGGTTGTGGCTCGGCGTGAACGTCACCATGACCAGCCGGGAGCGCACCGCGAAGCGGGCCCTCACCCCCGGACGTCCAGGACGGCACACTCCGGCGGCCGAGGTGATCGCCAGTTCGGACGACCGCACCGCCGAGGACAACCCCCTGCGCGAGCTGAGCGAGCAGGGCCAGGACGTGCGGCTGAGCGCCCCGACCGCGACCACCCTGGACGACGAGGCGTACGAGGGGCTGAACCGGCGCCGGGCCGCGGCGCGTCAGGGCCGGATCGGCAAACTCGACGCCACCGGCGTCACCGACCTGACCACCCGGCCCGCGGGCCGCGGTCTGCGGGACTGGGACTTCGTGGAGACCGTCGGGGACGCCAAGGAGATCCGCGACCTGGCCTTCATGCTGCTCGCCCAGGCCGCGCGCGGGGGCCGTACCGACAAGCCCGGCGACACCGCCTTCGAGGCGGAGGGCCTGGCGCCGCGCCTGGCGGTCGAGGACCGGTTCGGCCCGCAGGCCGTCACGGCGGCACTGCGGCAGGGCGTCAGCTCGGGCTGGGTGGTGGCGGGCCTGCGCCATCCCAGGCGGCTCGCCGCGCTGGACGGCGCGGTCGGCACCCGCTTCGCCCTCACCAACCCCCGGGTACGGCACCGGAGTACCGGCGCGGGCATGGAGAACATGGCGCTCGGCGGCCACCAGGGCTCCGGACAGCGGGCGCGGACCAGGAGCAGGACGTACTCGGCCAACGCCCGGGCGATGGAGACGGGCCAGGGCTGGTCGATGTGGGAGACCCCGGCCTACCGCAACACCAAGGCCTCGACCGACGCCGAGAGCGCGACGCTGAGCGGCACGGTGGAACGCAACGCCGTCGCCCCGCGCAGCCGCCCGCTCTACCTCGTCCAGTGCGACCTGGCCGTCAGCATGGTCGCCGAGGTCGCCGTCAACGGCCGGGGCCCCTACACGGCGGCCGGTCAGCGGACGGTCCCCGGCAGCGTCGGCCTGTGGCTCACCGGGGCCCAACTGGCGGCGGCGGGGCTGCGCGACCCGGAGGAACGGGCGAAGGAGCAGGAGGAAACGCTCGCGCAGATGGGGCCGGACGGTCTGTTCGGCACGCCCGGCCCGGCGGCGGAGAAGAACGGTGGCAAAGGCGAAGGCAGGAGCGACGGCAAGGGCGAAGGCAGAAGCGAGAGTGAGGGCAAGGGCAAAGGCAAGGCGATCGAGACCGGCGCGGGCCAGGAGGAAGGCAGGGACCGGCGGGAGACGGACACCCCCGCGGCCACCCCGGCGGCCCCCACGCCCCTGCCCGGGCACGCCAAGGGCATGCCCATCGGCTTCGGCCTGATCGACGAACTGCCCGACTTCGTCCCCCTCCTGAAGCGGCTGCGCTCGGCGGTGAAGGACCGGAGCCTGGCGGAGGACCTGCTGCCGTCGCACCGGCTCGACGACCGCTTCGACAACGTGCAGCGGCTGCTGCGCGTCCTGGACCGGGCCGGCGCCACCGGCCTGCTCGCCGGGGCCATGGACGGCGGCGTACCCGTGGAACTGCTGCGCAACAGCAGTCGGCCCGGCCGCCGTGCCAAGCCGTACCTGGCCGTGTTCCACATCCGGCGGACCGGTGCCGGTGAGATCGTCGGGCCGTCGGGCGGCGACCGCGAGATGGAGTACGCGACCGTGGCGGCCGCGCAGCGTACGAGGACCCACCAGGAGAGCAGCTCCGACGGCATGGGCCTCGTGCTCACCGGCTCCGAGGCGTCCGGGGAGGCGACCGCCGACCGGAGCGCCGGGGTTCTCGGGCCGGCGGCCGGCCGGTCCGCGGCCACCAGCCGGGCCGTCGCCGAGCGTGGCCAGACCGGGCTGCGGGCCATCGTGGGCGAGGCGCCCTCGGTGAAGGTGCGCGTCCCGGTCACGGCCGAGCTGGAACTGCGGTCCGCCGACGGGCAGGTGGCCCGCGTCGATCTCGGCGGCGCCCTGGTGCACCGCGCCCTGGAGAAGGACCTGGCGGCCCTGGCCAACGTGACTCCGGTACCCGAGGAGCGCCTCCCGGGGCGGCGGCCGGAGATCGCGCCGGGCGGGAGCGGTGCCCACCCGGCCGCGCTGGGCGCGTGGCGGGCGGCGGGGGCGAGGCTGCCGATGGAGGCGCAGGCCGACGGGTTCCGGGGTGCGCCGCAGGTGCGGGCGCTGATCGGCCGGGCGATGGCGAGCGCCGACGCGGGCACCGGCCTCGGCAAGGGGAGCGCCGCGCACTACGCGCACGGCGAGGCGGTCTCCACCGAGTGGCTGCTGGCCGCCCTGCCGCTACTGGTGTCCGCCGGGGCCGAGCTGCCGCCGGTGCACGTCTCCGGCGCCGAGGGCCGCGACGTCGACTGCGAGCTGCACGCGCGGCTGCTCGACGCCCGGCCGCTGGGCGAGAGCGAGCCGATGACCTTCGAGACGGTGGCCCAGAGCGGCCCGGAGGGCCCCCGTCCCGCGGGCGTGGAGCACCGGCAGGCGGCGCGGCACGGTCGTTCGGCGGGCTTCTCGGGCGGCGGCGGGCCGGTGCGGGTCGAGCAGTCGGGCCTGACCAACGCGCCCGGCGGGGTCGGCAGCGAGGGCGGCGCGGCCGGAACGGTGGGCAACGCGGCCGGCACGGTCCCGCTCCAGAAGCCCAAGGAGACCTCGGCGCTCGTGCAGTTCACCCTGGAGTTCCGGGCCGTGGCGCGGGTGCGGCGACGGCACACGCAGGGGGTGCGGGGCGCGGTGGCCGTCGGTGTCCGGGACGGCGTGCTGCCGGTCCCGGTGGTGATCCGGATGCCGGCGTCCGAGGCGCGGCGGTTCACCGGGGGCGGGTAGGGCCGGTCGGCGGGACCGGTCGGCGGGGTCGGTCGGCGGGGTCGGCCGGCGATTCCCGGTGCCCGCCCGGACTGCCCGCGAGGCTGCCCTCGCGGACCTGCCGGAGGCGGGGGCGTTCCGGTAAGGCTGGGTGGTCAACCGTCCGGTGTCGAAGGGAGCGTCGTGCGCGCGCACGGAACGCGGAGCCGATCGTCCGACGAGCGGGACCCGGCGACCCGCCAGGTGGCCGCGCCGAGCGCGCCCGTCCAGCGGATGCTGACCCTCCAGCGCTTGGCCGGGAACGCGGCCGTGGCCCGGTCCGTCGAGGCGGAGCGGCACCAGCACGGCCCGGGGTGCGGGCACGCGGCGCCGACCGTGCAACGCCGGGAAGCCCCGCACGAGCACGGGCCCGGTTGTGGGCACGGAGGTGTGGAGGACACCGGCCCGACGGCTCAGCGCAGCCTCCTCGACGCCGCCAGGAACACGCCGAGCACTTCGCTCCCCGGGGCCTTCCTCGCCAAGGCGAAGCCGTTCTTCCGGAACGACCGGCTCTCCGAGGGGCGCGTGCACGACAACCCGATAGCCCAGCGCGCCACCGCGGCCCTGGGCGCCGAGGCCATGACGGTCGGCAAGCACATCTTCCTCGGTCCGAAGGCCGACACGAAGACCCTCGTCCACGAGGCCAGCCACCTCGACAAGAACATCAAGGGCATCCCCGAGACGGGCAACAACCACGGTGCCGGCCTCACCGTCACGGACCCCGGGCAGGGCTCCGAGCGGGCGGCGGACACCGACAGCGACGCCTTCATGTCCGGGGCCGGCACCGCCCCGTCCGTCGTCGCCCAGCGGAGCGTCGCGGAGCAGGCGGACGGCTCGGACATGGCTGTCCAGCGCAGCACGGGCGGAGGCGGGGCCACGGTGCAGCGCGTCACCGACCTCGCCAAGCAGCAGGGCCCCTCCTGCTGGCTCTACGTGCTGGAGGCCATCGCTCAGCACCACGGCCTGCCCATCAAGTACCTCTCCGTCGCCATGCGGGCCTATCCGTCCACGGAGGACCGTGACGACCGCATGAGGAAGGAGAGAGCACAGGGAAACCGTGTGGACGGCCGCAGGCTCGCCGTGACGATGATGGCGGAGGGGCTGGAGAACATGGTGGAGCGGTTGGACAACTGGAGCCAGCACGCCCCGAACGGCGGCACCGCGATCTCCCGGGACGCGGTCTCCGGCCTCGCCCGCCGGGCGCTGAAGAGCGACGCCTCGGTCGACAAGCTGGACTTCACCAACGGCAGCGCCGGATTCGCCGGGGTACGCGAGGCCTACAGCCAGGCCCACAAGCGCGCCCGGCAGTTGGTGACGATGATCGGGGAACCGGGCGACGAGGTGAGCGAGTTGCTGGGCGGCACGCCGCTGGAGCTGGACCGAGGACAGGAACACAGCGACGTGACCACGACGCTGAAGCTCGCGAAGGTGCCGAGCTACGCCGGTGTGCGTAGCCGGTACCCGGCCGACACCCGGGGCGCGGACGTGGTCGACCTCACCGGGGAGCCGCTGAGCGGCATGCGGCCGACCACTCACGCCGTGCTCTTCGACGGTTACGACGCCGCGACCGACATCGTCACGTACAAGGACCCCAACGCGGGCAACGCCCGGTTCCAAGTGACGTCCACGCAGTTCCAGCACATGTCCGGCCTCTCGAAGCTCACCCTCCGGGGCTTCGGGACGAGCAACAAGCCGCCGCGGGTCAACGAACTCCGGGACTGATCCCGTGCGGGACACCGAGGATCTGCCCTCCCGGCCCGGCGATGCTGCCCCGGTGGCCCCTGCCGGGCCACCGGTGAACTCGTAGCGTCATGGCGTGAGCCTGTGGACTTCCCTGGAGCCCGCGTCCGCGACGGTGGACCCCGGCAGCAGTACGCGTGTGCGGCTGAGGGTGCGCAATACCGGTGACGTGGTGGACGAGTACCGGTTCGAGCCTGTCGGGGATGTGGCGCCCTGGACGACGGTGGAGCCGCCGACGCTACGGCTGTATCCGGGGACGACCGGCACGGTCGAGTTGACGTTCGCGCCGCCGCGGACGCCTGACGCGGCCGCGGGGCCGAATCCGTATGCGGTGCGGATCACGCCGACGGAGCATCCGGACGCGGTGACGGTTCCGGAGGGGAACCTGACGATCACGCCGTTCGCTGAGGTGCGGGCGGAGTTGGTGCCGCCGACGGTGAAGGGGCGGTTCCGGGGGCGGCCGCGGCTGGTGGTGGACAACCTCGGTAATACGAAGGTGACGGCGTCGGTCGCGGGTAGTGATACCGGGGATCATCTGTCGTACGAGATCCGGCCGGGGAATGTGCAGATCGAGCCGGGTCGGGCGGCGTTCGTGGAGACGACGCTGAAGCCGCGGCAGATCATCTGGTTCGGGTCGAAGGAGGAGCGGCCGTACACGTTGGCGGTGCGTCGGTCGGGGGTGGAGCCGACGGAGGTCGAGGGTACGTATGTCCAGCGTGGGTTCCTGCCGGGCTGGCTGGCGGCGTTCTTCGGTATCGCGCTGGCGTTGACGATCGCGTTCGTGATGATCTGGATCGCGTACAAGCCGCAGGTCCGTACCAGTGCCACTGATCAGATCGAGCAGGCGGGCAGCGCGCTCGCGCCCAGTCCCAGTGCCAGCGCCGGTCCGGAGACGCTGCCCAGCGCGGCCGAGTCGGCCCCCGCCGAGACGCCCCAACAGCAGCCCGCCTCCGAGGAATCCAAGGGTGACGGCGGCGGAGACAAGGGCGGCGAGGGGAAGGGCGGCAGCGAGTCGAAGAAGGCCGAGCCGCCGAAACCCCGGACCGCTGCCACTGCCGTGAGGGAGATCGCCGCGCGCAGTGAGGGCCGGCACATCTGCTACCGCGCCTATGTGGCGGACCAGGGCTGGCAGGAGCCGGTGTGCGACGGCGCCGAAGCCGGCACGGTCGGCAAGGACCTGCCCATCAAGGCCCTCAACATCGCCGTGTCCGGGACCGGGGGCACCAGCGGCAACGGAGCCCACGTCGTCGAGGGCTGGCCGACCGGCGACAAGTGGGCGAGTGCCGCCGACGGCAAGGACATGTATCTCGGGAGCACCAAGGAGGCGCTCTCGGCCCTCGAGGGCTTCACCATCAAGACCGTCGAAGGCGCCGTCTGCGCGAACACCCACGTGCAGAACAGGGGCTGGCTGAACCAGGGCTGCGCCGAGCCCGCGAACTGGCGGTACTTCGGCAGTGAGATGGGTAAGAAGCTTCAGCTGGAGGCCGTCCGTTTCACCGTGTGACCGCGCCCGGAGGGGCAACCGGGTCTGCCCCCATGGCTCCTGACGGCGTATCGGAACACGCGTAGCGTCGGCGTGTGAGCCTTTGGACTTCCCTGGAGCCCGCGTCCGCCACCGTCGACCCCGGCAGCAGCACGCGTGTGCGGCTGAGGGTGCGCAATACCGGTGATGTCGTCGACGAGTACCGGTTCGAGCCCGTCGGGGATGTGGCGCCCTGGACGACGGTGGAGCCGCCCACGCTACGGCTGTATCCGGGGACGACCGGCACGGTCGAGTTGACGTTCGCGCCGCCGCGGACGCCTGACGCGGCTGCGGGGCCGAATCCGTATGCGGTGCGGATCACGCCGACGGAGCATCCGGATGCGGTGACGGTTCCGGAGGGGAACCTGACGATCACCGCGTTCGCTGAGGTGCGGGCGGAGTTGGTGCCGCCGACGGTGAAGGGGCGGTTCCGGGGGCGGCCGCGGCTGGCGGTGGACAACCTCGGTAATACGAAGGTGACGGCGTCGGTCGCGGGTAGTGATACCGGGGATCATCTGTCGTACGAGATCCGGCCGGGGAATGTGCAGATCGAGCCGGGTCGGGCGGCGTTCGTGGAGACGACGCTGAAGCCGCGGCAGATCATCTGGTTCGGGTCGAAGGAGGAGCGGCCGTACACGTTGGCGGTGCGTCGGTCGGGGGTGGAGCCGACGGAGGTCGAGGGGACGTATGTGCAGCGTGGGTTCCTGCCGGGCTGGCTGGCGGCGTTCTTCGGTATCGCGCTGGCGTTGACGATCGCGTTCGTGATGATCTGGATCGCGTACAAGCCGCAGGTCCGTACCAGTGCCACGGATCAGATCGAGCAGGCGGGTAGCGCGCTCGCGCCCAGTCCCAGTGCCAGCGCCGGTCCGGAGACGCTGCCCAGCGCGGCCGAGTCGGCCCCCGAGGTGCCGAAGGCACCCGAACAGCCGGCCTCGGAGGAGGCCAAGAACGATGGAGGCGGCGGGGGCGGTGGCGACGGCGGCGGCGGTGGTGGCGGCGGGGAGCCCAAGAAGCCCGCGAAGAAGAAGCCCGTGGTGCCCGCCGAGAACGTCCTGCTGCGCAACGCCACCACCGGCATGTGCGCCGAACTCCCCGGGCGTGGGAAGGGGGAGATCAACGGCCCCGTCCAGCAGGCCGTCTGCGACGATACCGACGGGGACAACCAGATCTGGGACCTTGAGGTGAAGGTCGAGAAGGGCGGTCCCGGCGGGGCGGCTCTCTTCCAGATCCGGAACGTCAAGGACGAGCTCTGCATGGATCTGGGCGAGTTCGGCGCCCGGCCCATCACGACGCCCGTCGCCGAGTTCCACTGCGACGGCACGACCGGCGACAACCAGCTCTGGTGGATCGACAAGCAGCCCAGCGGCGACTACTGGATCCGCAATTTCGTCAGCGACAACAAGTGCCTGGACGTGTCCAACACCAACGGCGGCGGTCTCTTCGCCCGGCTGACGATCTACAACTGCACCAACACCGACGACCAGGAGTGGAAGATCGTCCCGGTGAAGCAGGACTGACGGTCACCAGCCGCCTTCGCCGGGCACCAGCCGCCCGGCCTTGCGGTACTCACGGCGGGCGCCCTCCAGGAGGTCGCCCGCCGTCACGTGGTCGCCGCGTCCGGCGGCGAGGTAGGCGGCGGTGACCACCGCACTGCGGATCGACCCGCCGGCCAGCTCGAAGTCCCGGGCCAGTGGGGCCGGGTCGATGCCGTCGGCGGACGGGACGTGCGACAGGCCGTGCCGCCACAGCGCGAGCCGCTGACCGGTGTCCGGGAACGGGAAGTCGACCACCAGGTCCAGGCGCCGGGTGAACGCCTCGTCGATGTTGGCGCGCAGGTTGGTGGTGAGCAGGGCGATGCCGTCGAAGGACTCCAGCCGCTGGAGCAGGTAGGCGCTCTCCATGTTGGCGTACCGGTCGTGCGAGTCCTTGACCTCGGAGCGCTTGCCGAAGACGGCGTCCGCCTCGTCGAAGAGGAGCACGGCGTCGGTGCGGTCGGCCTCCGTGAAGATCCGTTCGAGGTTCTTCTCGGTCTCGCCGACGTACTTGTCCACGATCGACGACAGCTGGACCACGTAGAGGTCGAGGCCCAGGTCGGCCGCCACCACCTCCGCCGACAGGGTCTTGCCGGTGCCGGACTCGCCCGCGAACAGGCCGAGGACGCCCCGGCCGCGTCCACCGCCCGCGCTGAGCCGCCAGTCGCCGAGGACGCGGTCGCGGTGGCGGGCGCGCAGGGCGAGTTCGCGCAGCTGGACGAGGGGAGCTTCGGGCAGGACCAGGTCCCGCCAGTCCACGTCGGGACGGATCCGCCGGGCATGGCTCTCCAGGCCGGAGGCCGACTGCCGGCGGGCCGCCAGCCGGACGTGGTCGGCGGTGACCGGGCCGCCGTCGAAGGCGGCGAGGGCGCGGGCGGCGTGCGCGGCCCGCTGGATCCGGTCGCCGCCGAGGCGATAGGGGGCCACGGCGGTGGCCAGGTCGAACCCGTCGGCGTCGGGACCCAGCGCGGCCTGCCAGGCGGCGGCTCCGCCGGCCCGGCGGCCCGGCGCGTCCAGGACCAGCGGGTCGTGGGGTGCCCAGTGCGGGTCGTAGGGGCGGGGGTCCGTCAGCAGTACGGTCACGTCCGTCGCCGCGGTCAGCGCCCGTACCAACGGGCCTGGTTGGCCGGGCAGGCCGGACACCACGACGGCCCGGCCGCTGAGGCGTGCCTCGCGCAGCAGCTCGGGAACGGTGGAGAGGTCGTCCTCGGGTCCTGAGCAGCACAGCGCGTCGAGGCCCACGGCGCGCAGGACGGAGGCGAGGGCGGCCAGGCCGTCACCCTCGCGCTGTTCGCGCAGGTAGACGGTGAGCGGGCCGTCGTGCAGACGTGCGGCCAGGCGGCGCGTGAAGTCCTCGGCGTCGGCGCCCGCGGGCAGCGGGTCCGGCATCGGGTGCAGCCGGCCGAGGAGCGCGGCGTCCGGGGTGTCGTCGCCGAGCAGATGGCCGGCCAGCCGGTCCGGGACCCGCAACGAGCGGGTGAGGAAGGGCCGTTCGGGCTCCTCGACCTCCAGCAGTCCGAGCGCGCGCAGAGGTGCCGAGGCGTGGAAGCGGGCCCGGACCTCCGCCAGGTGGGCGGGCACCCCGCACAGGTCGAGGGCGAGTCCCACGGTGGCGCGGCGGCGGCTCACGTCGTCGTTGAGGTAGCCGTAGAGCGGCTCGAAGGTGCGGTCGACGTCGGGGGCGAGCGCGATGAGCAGGACGGCGGTGTCCAGCTCGGTCAGCCCCGTCCCCCCGGCCAGCAGCGCCAGCCGGTCGCCGGGACCGGCCGGGTCGTCGGCGGCCGCGTGCGGCGGGGCGGCAGCGGTGGCTTCGGTGGCAGCGGCAGCGGCAGCGGCGGTGTCGGCGGACGGCCAGGTGCGCAGCAGGTGGCGTACGGCGTCGTCGGACAGGTACAGGCCGCGCAGCGGGTCGTCGGCCGTGGGGTCGGTGGCGGCGCGGTGTTCGACCAGCGCGGTCACCCGTTCCCGCAGGGCGGCGAGGTGGGTGAGCAGGGCGTTCGCGGGATCGGCGTGCGAGTCGTGCGATTCGGGTGGGCCGGACGGGTCGGACGGGTCGGACGGGTCGGACGCCGGGGAGCCCGGGGCGGCTGTCGCCGCCTCCTCGGTAGGGGCGCTCACCGCTGCTCCGTGCGGCCGTTCACCGCGTCCTTGCGAGAGGTCGCGTCCTTGTGAGAGGTCGCGTTCTTGCGGGCGGCGCGGGCGGCGGCCACCTGGTGGGGCCGGTGGGCACGCTCGCTGGACTGCGCTGGTTCGCCGGGCAGTTCGCGCACCCGGACCAGCGCACCCTCGGTGACCGGGGGCCCGGCGTCGTACTCCGGGAAGGCGGGGAAGGGAGCGGTCACCACCAGGTCCAGGGACGGTTTCAGTTCGCCGCCGAGGGCGGACCAGATCTCGGCGAGGGAGCGGGACTCCGTCTGGGTGCCGGCCACCGTCAGCGGCATCGACAGCCCCAGCGCCCGCAATGAGGCGGGGAGTTCGGAGGGCGATAGGACCTCGCGCGGCAGCAGGGTCGCCAGCACGGCGGACAGCAGCCGGTGTTCGTCCTGCGGGGTCTTCGTCCAGGCCGTCACCAGGTACGACAGCCGGAACCAGCGCGGCGGCCGGCGGCGGCGCACCTCGATGTCCCGTTCGTCGCGCACCGACATGTGCCCGCTCTGACGCCGGGCCACGTCCTCACGGATGTCGTACAAATAGGCGTTGACCACGGGGGCGTTGCGCCGGGCCGCCCAGTCACGGGTAGGTGCCTCGAAGGACACGTCGATGCCCGAGCCCGTCAGCGCGCCACCGCCGAGGAGGCTCTTGAGGACCTCGTCCACCTCGTGGATCACTCTCGCGCTCCCGCCCCGCCGTCTCGCCCGCCGCCGTCCGTCACCGATCGTCCCCCGGGTGCCGCCCCGCCCGCAGGCGCGCCGGGGACGGCGGCCGGGCAGGCCGGCCTGCCCGCGCGGCCCCGAGGGGCCGCCTTCGATTGCCCGTTCGGTCAGATGTAGCCTTCCCGCAGGGCATAGGCCACGGCGTGCGCACGGTTGCGCAGATGGAGTCGCGTGGTGAGTCCGTGCATGACGTTCTTGACGGTCCGTTCGGAGTAGGACAGCTTGCCGGCGATCTCTCCGGTGTCGAGGCCCTCGGCGACCAGTCGCAGGACGTCCACCTCACGGGGTGCGAGACCCAGCGAGGGGGCGCCGGGGCGACCCGCCGCGCCCCGGTGCAGGGTGCCCACCTGGCTGATGAGCCGGCCGAGCAGGTCGGCGGGCAGGTCGCCGTCGCCGCGGGACGCGGCCAGTACCGCCTGCACCAGCCGGTGGGCGGTGGCCTCGTGCCGCCAGACGATGGCGCCGACGCCGCACTCGACGACGTCCAGCAGTTCGCTCTCGCGGATCGCGCCGACCACGAGCACGGCACGCGCGCCCTCGCTGCGCACGATCCGGCGCAGCCGGGCGAGCGCCGCCTCGTCGAGCGCGTCCTCGATGAGCAGGGCCACGGTGCCGGGGCCGGACTCCTCGCGCAGGTCGATCTCCGGGTGGCGGCGCAACTGGCTGACCGCGCCCTCGCGGCTGATCGGGTCCGGAGCGGACACCGCCACCGGGACGCGCCGGTCGGCGACGCCGACGGATCCGCCGGCGCCGAGGGTGGCTGTGGTGGTGGTCCGGGGTGAGTTGAGCAACCGTTTCCCCCCTGTTCACGAGCCCGCCGTTCGGCGCAGGCCGGTAGCGGATGAGCGTGTTCCACACTTCTGTGACGGCTGGGGCTGCGCAATCGTGGAGCACCACGAGGTACACCACGAGACCAGCGCGGGGACCCTCTCGAACGGGCCGCCGGGCGGACGTTCCAGCAGGTCAGGAGGGTCTTGCGCAAGGGCGCGCGAGTCCGTGGCGCCGGGCGCGCACCACCGTGAGCCTCGACACAGCCACCGCCCGGGCCACGGGATGCCGTCGCTGTTCGTGGGCCACCTCACACCACCCGCGTCCGCGTTCCTACGTCTCACATGCCGGGGCAGCAGCACCATCCACCACAGGAGGCACCGATGACCGGACCGCTCCGCGAACGCGACGACGCCCTGGAGCTGCTCAGGGCCGAGACCGAGCGCGCCCGGGCCGGCACCGGCGGCCTCGTCCTGCTGCGCGGGGCCACCGGCACCGGCCGCACCGCCGTACTCGAGGCCGCCACCCGGCACGCCGCGGACCTCGGCCTGCGGGTGCTGCGGGCACGCTGCTCACCCGAGGACACCGGCGTTCCCTTCGCCACGGTCCTCCACCTCCTCGGCCCGGTACCGGAGTTCACCGACCTGGCGCCGGGCGGCGACGACCGCGGCAGCGCGGCCCGGCTGTGGCGGCTGCTGCGCTCGTACGCGGACGAGGGCCCGCTGCTGGTGGCCGTGGACGACGTCCACCTGGCCGACGACCCCTCGCGGCGCTGGCTGGTCGAGGCGGCCCGGCGCGTCGACCGATTACCGGTACTGCTGGTGGCCACCGAGCGCAGCCAGTACGACATCGAACCGCGGCCCGCCGGACTGACGCAGGCCCTGTCTCCCTCCCTCGTGCGCACCCACACCCTCGCCCCGCTCAGCGACGCGGCGGCGGCCGGGCTGGTCCGCGCCGCCTTTCCCACGGCCGGACCGCGCTGGACGCGGGAGTGCGTACGGGCCGGCGCCGGCAGCCCGCTGCTCCTGCACGCCCTGCTCGACGACCTCGGCGGCATCCCGCGGCAGGACGGCCCCGCATCCGACGGCGCCCCGCCCCTGCCCGACACCTGCGCCGCGCTGTACCCCGGGACCTACCCGGCGGCCGTCTCCTGGTGGCTGAACAGCGCCGGCTCCGCGACGGCCGACGTGGCCCGCTGCCTCGCGGCACTGGAACAGGCGTGGCCACCGGGCACGGACGGCGACCCGGCACCCGACCCGGCGGCCCTGCCGAACGGACGCGGGGCGGCCGGGCATGCCCTCACACCCCCCGGCACGGAGCCGAGCCACTCCGCCGCCGCGCCCGACCACGCGCAACGCGCGGGACACGACCAGCACGTGCGGCGCGCCCGGCCCACGGAGCCCACGCCGCACACGCGGTCCGCGCAGGGCGGCCAGGAAGCCGAGCCCGCCGAGGAGGCGCCGCCCGCGCAGCCCGCCCCGCCCGCGCAGCCCGACCAGTACGCGCAACACTTCCCCCACGCGCAGCGCGCCCCCTACGCGCAGCACGCCTCCTACGCGCAGCACGACCCATACGCCCCACACACGGAGTTCCCGCCCCACGCCTCATACGCCCCGCAAGCCTCCTACGACCCGCAAGTCCCGTACGCCCCGCACGTCGCGTACCCCCGGTTCGGCCGCCTCCCCGAGCCCTCCGACGCACCGCACCGGACGGCGCCGGGGCAGGTCCTCCGTCCTTCCCGGGGGCGTGCGGCCGAGGCGGGAGCCGGGGACCCGGTCGACCTGCTCGCCGAGGCAGCCGGCGCCGATCCCGCCCGGGTCGCCGGGTGGCTCGCCGCGATGACCCGGCTGGGACTGCTGCGACCGGACGCCGTCGGCCGCCCCCGCTACGCGCACCCGCTGCTGCGCGACGCCGTGCTCACCGGCTGGCCCAGGCCCCGCCGGGAGGCGGCGCACCGGGCGGCGGCGGAGGCGATGCTGCGCCGGGGCGACCGGGTCGAGGCGGTCGCCCGGCATCTGCTGCGGACGCCGGCCGTCGGACTGCCCTGGGCGCTGCGCGTCCTGCGCGACGCGGTCACGGTCGCCGTGCACGACGCCCGGCCCGACGACGCCGTGGGCTATCTGCGCCGGGTGCTGGACGAGCCGCTGCCGGACGACCTCCGCCAGCGGCTGCTGACCGAACTGGGCTCCCTGGAGTACGCGTCGGCCGACACCCCGGCGGCCATCGCGCGCCTCGCCGAGGCGCAGCACCTGCCGGCCGATCCCCGCAACCGGGTGCGTACGGCCGTCGCCCTCGGCACCGCGCTGGCCGGCCGCGGTGAGATCCGTACGGCCATGGAGGTGCTGCGGCGTACGGAGGGCAGGCTGTCCGGCCACCCGGGTCTGACCCGCACCGTGCAGACCGCCGGCCTGTTGCTGTCCGACGAGGACCTGGCGACCCGGCAGGAGGTGTACCGGTGGCTGTGCGAGACCGGCGAGAACTCCCCGGAACTGGTGGGCACCGCCGGACAGGCCCTGCTCGTGCGGTACGCGGCGACGGCCGCGCTGATCTCGGCCGAGGAGGCGATGACCCGCGTACGGGCCCTGCTCGCGCAGCCCACCGACCCGCTCGCCGAGCCCTTCCTGCTGGGCACGGCCGCCGCGGTCGCCCAGTGGGCCGACGAACTCGACGAGGCGGACCGGCTCGTGGAGCGCGGCCTCGCCGGACAGCACCCGGCCCTGCTGCACCCGATGCAGCACGCGCTCCTCAACACCCGCGCGGACATCGCCGGGGCCCGCGGCGACCACGCCCGTCTGCTCGCCACCGGCGACGCGGCGGGGGACCCGGCACCGTCCCGCATCGGGCCCTCCAACCGGGACGCCCACACCGTGATGGCGCTGGTCCACACCGGCCGCACCGACGAGGCGCGGCGCTTCGCCGGCCGGTTCGACCTGCGCGAGGTGCCGGAGAACTGGGAGCTGAACCGCTTCCTGTACGCCCGGGGCGTGCTGCGCGCCGCCATCGGCGACCCGGCGGGCGCGCTCCACGACTTCCTGGAGTGCGGACGGCGCCAGACCGCCCGCGAGGTGGTCAGCCCGGTCGTCACCCCGTGGCGGACGGCGATCGCGGAGTGCCGGCTGGCGCTGGGCGGCGGCCAGGAGGCACTGGCCCTGGCGACGGAGGAACTGCGGCTGGCCCGGGTGTGGAACACCCCGCGCACGGTGGGCCGCGCCCTGCGCGTGCTGGGCACCGCGACCGGCGGGCGGCGCGGTCTGGAGCTGGCCGAGGAGGCCGTACGCACCCTGCGGGACGCGCCCGTCGACACCCACATGGAGCTGATCGCGGCGCTCATCGCCCAGGGCCGTCAGCTCGCCGCCACCGGCGACCGCGGCCGCGCGCGCGACTGCCTGCGCGAGGCGGCCGAGCTGGCCGAACGCAAGGGCGCCCTGCGGCTGCTCGACATGGCCGGGGAGGCCCTGCGCGAGAGCGGCGCCCGGGGCGCGGTGACGGCCCGGACCGGCGCCGGGGCGCTGACCGGCAGCGAGCGCCGTATCGCCGAACTGGCCGCCGACGGACGTACCAACACCGAGATCGCCGACCTGCTGCACCTGGCCAGGCGCACCGTGGAGACCCATCTGACGAGCACGTACCGCAAGCTGCGGATACGCCGCAGGACCGAGCTGCCCGGCGCGCTGGGCGGGAACGGGGGCGGAGGCGGTCGGCCCGGGGACGCGCACCCCGCCGCACGCGACACCGCACGGAACGCCACTCAGAGCACCGCACGGGACGCCAGGCAAGACCCCGCACGCAACACCCCTCAGGACTGAGGATCGGCCGGTGCGAGACGCCCTTCGTCGGCACGGAGCCTGCTGTCGTCCGCCGTCTCGGCGAGCAGCCGCCGGGCGACCGGCTCGGGCATCCGGACCACCACCGGCGCGGGCAGGGTCAGTTCCCGCACCGCCGTCCCGGTCCGGTGCGTGCCGCGTGCCACGACCCGCGCCACCACCCGCACATCCACCGTGAACTGGACGAGGACGGACCGCTGCTTGGGTTTGTGCACCGGCATCGAGCCGGAGCCGTTCGCCGTCATGTCGGCCGCCCCGCCCGCGCTGTCCGCGTTGGCCAGGGCCTGGTTGAGCCGGAACTCGGTGGCGTTGAGCAGGCCCGCGCCGAACAGTCCGCGCCCCGCCCGCCCGTGGTCCGCCGAGTACTGGCCGTCCTCCTGGGTGGGCCTGGGGCCCTCCGGGCCGCTGGGCGCGATCGCCTCGAACGACATCTTGGCGCCGGTGCCGAGCACCTTGCCGGCGCGCAGCCGCGCGTGCACCGAAGCCCGTAGATCCTGGCCCTGGAGCCCGCTCGCGTGCACCGGCGGCAGCTCCGCCCCCGCGTTGGTCAGCAGCGGCAGCGCCGAGATCATCCACTCGGTGGAGACGGCCTCCTGGAGGGTGTACGCGGCGGACTGCCCCTTGTCGCGATAGCGGTGGCCGCCGCCGGCCTCCTTCACCGCAGCGTCCACCAACTGCCGTACCTGCGGCGCCCCCTGGAAGCCGTTGACCTGCGCCTCCAGCGGCAGCCTGACTCCCCCGTCGCGCCAGGCGCCGAGCCGTGCCGGGTCGGCGTCCGCGGCGGCGGGCGGACGTTCGCCGGCCGGCCGGGCGGTGACGGGCTCCAGCCGGGCCAGCGCCGTCAGGTCGTCCTTCGGCACGCGGTGTGTCAGCTCCTTGCGCCCCAACTGGGCGAGAGCCACCCGGCCCTTCGCGGAGTGCAGCTCCAGCGAGGCGTCGACCGGCACCCGCATCCTCGCCGGGCCCGAGGCGGAGTCGGCGACCAGCTTCATGCCCACCTGGGTGCGGGAGGCCGAGCCCTTGCGCTGCGAGTCGGCCGTGGTGGCGCCGAGGCCGGCGACCCCGCCCGTGCTCTTGAGCAGCCCGGCACCGCCGTCCGGTTTGGCGGAGCCGGCGAGGACGCCCTCCGCGCCGAGCGAGCCGCCCTGCTCCTGGGAGTCCGCCCGCTGGGCGGTGGCCGAGGTGATGTACTCCATGTCCCGCTTGTCGGTCGCCATCTCGGCGAACCTGCCGGGACCCGACCGGCGGACCCGGAACACCGCCCAGTACGGCGTCCTGCGGCCGTCGAACAACTCCACGGTGACGCCGCCGTCCATGGCGCTCGACAGGAGCCCCTCGGAGCCGTCCCGGTCCAGGACGCGCAGCAGCCGCTGCACGTTGTCGTTGGGGTCGTCCAGCTGCCGGTGCGGCAGCAGGTCCGCCGCCAGGCCCTTGTCGCGGCGGGCGAGGGCGGCGCGCAGCTCCGTCAGCAGCGGCACGAAGTTCGGCAGGTTCTCGATCATGCCCATACCGAGGGGCAGGCGGGCGTCGAGATCGGGCACGGGCCGCGCGGGAGTGCGGGCGGGGTCGGCGGGCGGGACCAGCGGCGCGCCGGCCTGCCGGTCCGCCGGCCGCTCGCCGGCCCGCCGGGACCCCTCCGCCCCCGTCCCCGTCCGGTCCTGCCGGGGCGCGAGCACGCTCTCCATCCCCAGCGCCTCGGCCGCCGACTTCGGCAGCTTCAGCCCCTGCGAGGACAGCTGTTCCGCCGTCAGCCACACCCCCACCTCGCCCGGCAGCGTCCGCGCCTGCTTGGTCACGTACGGGCCGCCGCCGGTGACCTTGACCTCGGCGACCATGGTGACCAGGAGGTCGCACCGGACCAGGTAGAGCGGGGCCTTGCGCGGGGTGTGGGCGTTGCGCTCCACCGTGCCGGACACGGTGACGGCCCCGGCGGTGCTCTCCCCCTTGCTCCGGGTCACCGCCGCGCCCTGCCCGGTGCGCCACTCGGCACCGTTCTGCAGGCCCATCAGCCCGCCCTGGTACGTCGTGGTGGTGCCGCGCCCCTCCTGGCCGCCGGCCTGGTGACCGCCGAGCAGGAAGGTCTCCGTACCGGGTCCCGAGCCCTCGTGCAGCACCCGCGGGTTGGTCAGCGCCAGCCGTATGCCCACCGCTCCGTCCAGGGCGGCGAGCCTGCGCGGGTACTTCAGGTTCTTCACCACCCACCCCGAGGACACCGCCTGCCGCAGCGCCCCGGTGAGCGCCCCCGGACTGAGCCGTTCCTCGATCGCCTGCCGGGGTGCGAGCCCCTCGGTCTGCAGCGCCCGGTCCTCGCGGACCCCCTTGTCCCTGGCCGCCGCCCCGGCCAGCAGGTCGAAGGCCAGGTCCCGGACGGGTGCGCCGGATCCGACGGTCTCCACCAGCGTCCAGTTCCGCAGGGTCCGGCCGCTCGCCGGGCGGGGCGTCAGCCCGGCCAGGTCGCCGATGCCCGCGGCGTCCACCCGCCACTCGGGCCCCCGCCGCCGTGCCCCGCGCGCGGCCCCCTCGTCGTCGAGGCGCCGCTTCTCCTCGCCGTCCAGGGTGAACTCCGTCGGCGTGACCAGCCGTACGTCCTGCTGCGCCACGTCCATCCGGGCGATCCGCTCGGGTTCGGGCACGTCGCGCCCCGGTGAGCCGGGCAGGACCGAGCGCCGGGCCTTGCGCTGCCGGTGCGTCATGGTGACCTGCACCTGCATGTTCAGCGGCGCCGAGAAGACGCTCGCGTCCTCGGAGCCGTTGGTGAGGACGTCGCTGCGTGTGGTGGGCCCGGCCTGGTTGCGGCGGGCGCTGATGTGGTTGCGGTCGCGGCGGGCCGAGCCCGTCAGGACGCCGGGGACGATCCGCACCTGGCCGATCGCCGACCAGCCGGCCGACCGGGAACTGCTCCGCCCGCTCTGCAGGTTGCTGCTGACCCCGGAGTGGCTGCGCACCAGCCACTTCTCGATGTCACCGGCGTACTCGGAGTCGCCGAGCGTGCCGGTGACCCGTATCTGGACGTCATGGGCGTGCATACGGCTCTTGCGGCGCAGCCGCACCGGTATGCCCGTGGACAGCAACTGGTCCTTGTTCGCCTTCAGGTTGGTCTCCGAGAGCCGGGTGACCAGCTCCTGGTAGTTGTGCCGCTGGGCTTGGGCCTCCGCCGCGGGGACGCCCAGCTTCCGCTTGTCGCCGAAGGGGGGCAGGAAGCCCTCCAGCCGGGGGTCGGCGGCGAACATCTTCTCGATGGACGCGATCATCCCGGTGGTGTCCAGCCTGTCGAGCGCGACGCTCGCCCCCATCGCCCCGAACGGCAGGTGACGCTCGACGTCCTCCTCCGTCTCCTGGCCGCCCCCGGCTCCCTCCCGCCGCCGCTTCGGTCTGGTGACGAGCGGGCCGGCGGTCACCCCGGGCGGCAGCGGCAGCCCCATGTCCTGCGCCTCGTCCGCCCGCAGGGTCATCCACATCCGCAGGGAGTGGCGGGCCACCCGGGAGGTCCGGCCCAGCAGCATCTGAGCGGAACTGGTCCCGGTGCCCTCCACGGTGAGGTCCACGGTGGCCAGGTAGAGCACCTTGTCGCCCCGGACCTCGGCGCCCACCCGGCGGGCCGTCGTCTGCTCGTACTGGGTGAATCGGGCCTTGCGGGCGGCGGCGGTGGGCATCGCCCCGGCCCGGGCGACGGCGGCGTTCATGGCCACGCCGACACCGACGGCCGGTCCCGCGCCGATCGCGCCGGAGCGCCCCTTGCCGGCCGCGTCGGCGGCCGTGTGCTGGGCGTGGGCGTGGGTGCGCAGCTGGGTCGCGCCGGCGGCCCAGCCCGGGGCGAGGCCGGCGATCCGGGCGCTCATCCGGTACGCGCCGGCCGTACGCGGGTCCGGCCCGGTCAGGTCGTCGCTCACGACGCCGTTGCCCAGCAGCCGGGGCATGTCCTCCAGCACGGCCGCGGTGGAGGTCGCCGCGTACAGGCGGGCCCGCCCGGGGGAGCCCGGCTCGGTGAGCGAGGGATGCAGCACGGAGGCGACCGCGTCGAACAGCCCGCCACCGCCCGCGTGCGGCCCGGCGTCCTCGGTGCGCGGCCCGGCGTCGTCGGTGACGGCGACCGGGGCGAGGGAACCGGCGTGCCGGACGCGCCTGGCCAGGGCCGGGTCGTCGACGCGCGGAGCCGGTGGCGGCGCGGCGGTGTCGTACGGCACGAGGCTCTCGGTCGGCACCCGCATGGTCAGCGTGCCGGGGCCGTACACGGTCGGCGCGGGTGCCGCGTCCTGCTGCCTGATCCGTACGCCGTAACGCACCCTGCGCGGTACCTCGACCGACCCCGACTCGCTGCGCAGCACCCGCGGTTCGGCCACGCCCTTCTGGCCGCGGCTCTCCCGGGAGGACTGCCAGGGCTGGGCCTGCGCCATGCCCACACCGCCCAGGTAGAGGCCCGGCGCGACGGGGGCGAGCCCGAAGAAGGTCCCGCCCGCGCCGTAACTCGTCGAGCCGCCCGAACTGGCACCCACCGCGGCGGCCGAGTTGTGGTGGACGTCGACCTTGGTGGCGTCCTGGCGGGCCTGCGCGAGGGCGGCCGGCTCGATCTCCGGGGGCCGTTCGTCGGTGGCGGGGGAGATGGTGACGGTCACGTCGAACCAGCCCCGCCCCTCGCCCCCCTCGACGGCGAACGCGCGGCCCCGCCCGTAGAACGTCTCGGGCCGCGCGGCCAGTTCCGCCGCGATCTCGGCGACCGCGCCGTCGCCGCGCGCGACGGCGCCGGCCACGACGGTGCGGACGAAATCGTGCCCGGTGAGCCCGTACGTCGAGGACAGCCCCGGGGCCTGGAGGCCCAGCAGGTACGGGGGGAGCGTCAGGCCGCGCTCGGCGGCCTCCGTCACGGTGCCGAGGCCCGGCCCGCCCGGCGCGGTCGCGCCGTTCGCCGTACCCGGCCGCACCGCCCGCGTGGCCCGCGAATTGCCGGCGCTCTGCTGGAGCGCGAGCATGGAGCGCGGACCGGGTCCGCCGGCCTGGCCCAGGCCGTGCGCGCGTTCCGCCCGGGGCACCGAGGGCGTCCGCCCACGGGCGCCGTCCTGGCGCTCGTCCGTCTGCCGTTGTCCCTGCCGCTGTCCTCGCACCCGCGTCAGCGTATGGACGCGGAAGCGGCCGTACGGGGCACGTGACCGGGTTCGGGGAGATCGTCGACGAGATCTCTTTCGGTGTTCAACCACGGTGCATTCAGCGGGCCTTGACAGTTCACGCCGTCCGCAACAGCCGCCCGATCGCCAGCTGCTCGGCCTCCAGCGGGTCGCCGTCCGCCACGTTCCACAGGCTGTTCTGCAGGACGCGGCCGAGGGACCAGGCGCGGGCCCGCTCCCGGTCCAGTCCGAGGACGTCGGTCAGGGCGTCGAAGCGCCACCGGGTCTCGCCCGGGTCGTAGCGGTTGTCGAGGGCGGGGAGCAGGTCGAAGCCGGGGTCGCCGGCCAGCGGCTTGGGGTCGATGGCGAGCCAGGGGGCGCGGTCCGCGGCGAGGACGTTGTCGTAGTGCAGGTCCCAGTGGAGCAGCCGGTCGCCGGGCTCGTCGGCGACCTCCCGCACGGCGGCGGCGCAGTCGGCGACCAGCCGTCGGTCCGCCGGGTCCGCGATGCGCTCCAGCGCCCACGGCGTCCGCTCCAGCATGCCCCGCGCGATGTCGCCGAGACGGCGCACGCCGGGCGGCGCGGGGGTGGCGGTGAGGTGGGCGAGCAGCCGGGCGATGACGAGGACGGCCTCGCGGGAGTCCTCGACGTGGCTGAGCATGCGGGCCGCGTCGAGCCGCTCCAGGAGCATGGTGCCGGTGGCCGGGTCGTGGTCGAGCAGCCGCACCGCCCCGTCGCCGTCCCACAGCCGCAGGGCGACGGGCTCGCCCTCGGTCTCCTCGTCGAGGATCTGGAGCTTGAGCGCGGCCGGTGTGCCGTCGCGGCGCACGACGGGCAGCACCAGGGCCGCCCAGCCGTGCATGGAGGGCCCGTCGAGGCGCAGCTCCCAGCGGTCCAGGAAGCCGGCCGCCAGCGCGGGCAGCCCGTCGATGAAGGCGCGGCCCGCCGCACCGTTGTACTTCGCCTGCGAGGCGGCGAGCGCGTCCGGAACGTCGATCACGTCGGCCGACGCTACCGGCGGGCGGCACGGCGGTCACGGGATTATCCGGCGCCGGCGGCACCCCGCCGGTCCCCGGGGTCCCGGGAATTCGACGGAATCCGAAGGAGACAGGCGCCGTTCACCAGGGCTAACGTCCTTGCCATGAGCAGCTCGACCAGCGGCGTCGTCAACGGTGGCATCTCCTTCTGGTACGCGGACGACGGCCTCCCGGCGGCGGTGCGCGAGCCGCTCGCCGGCGACGCGTCGGCGGACGTGGTGATCGTCGGAGGCGGATACACAGGTCTGTGGACGGCCTACTACCTCAAGCAGGCCGCCCCCTTCCTGCGGATCACCGTCCTGGAGCAGAAGTTCTGCGGCTACGGCGCCTCCGGCCGCAACGGCGGCTGGCTCTACAACGGCATCGCGGGCCGCGACCGGTACGCGGAACTCCACGGCCACGAGGCCGCGGTGCGCCTCCAGCGGGCGATGAACGACACCGTCGACGAGGTGATCCGCGCCGCCGGGGCGGAGGGAATCGACGCCGACGTCCACAAGGGCGGGGTGCTCGAAGTGGCGTGCACGCCCGCGCAGGCGGTCCGGCTGAAGGCGTTCCACGAGGCCGAGCTGGCGTTCGGCGAGAAGGACCGGGAGCTGTACGGCGCCCGGGAGACGGCCGAGCGGATCAGGGTCGCGGACGCGGTCGGCTCCTCCTGGACGCCGCACGGAGCCCGCCTGCACCCGGTGAAACTGGTCAAGGGCCTGGCGGCGGCCGTCGAGCGCCTCGGCGTGACGATCCACGAGTCGACGCCGGTGACGGAGATCCGTCCCCGGCACGCGGTCACCCCGTACGGCACCGTCCGCGCCCCCTACGTCCTGCGTTGCACCGAGGGCTTCACCGCCTCGCTCAAGGGCCAGCGGCGGACCTGGCTGCCCATGAACTCCTCGATGATCGCCACCGAGCCGCTGACCGACGCGCAGTGGGAGTCGGTCGGCTGGGCGGACCGGCAGACCCTCGGCGACATGGCGCACGCCTACATGTACGCCCAGCGCACCGCCGACGGCCGGATCGCGCTGGGCGGGCGCGGAGTGCCGTACCGCTTCGGCTCCCGCACCGACAACGACGGCACCACGCAGGCGGCGACGGTCGAGGCGCTGCGCGAGATCCTCGTCCGCTTCTTCCCGTCCCTCGCCGGACTCCGCATCGAGCACGCCTGGTCGGGCGTCCTCGGCGTGCCCCGCGACTGGTGCGCGACCGTCACCCTGGACCGTTCGACGGGCCTCGGCTGGGCGGGCGGCTACGTCGGCTCCGGCGTCGCCACCGCCAACCTCGCCGCCCGCACCCTGTGCGACCTGGTCCAGCGGGACTCGGGACAGGGCGGCCGAACCGACCTCACCGACCTGCCGTGGGTGAACCACCGGGTACGCCGCTGGGAACCGGAGCCCCTGCGCTGGCTCGGCGTGCAGGGCATGTACGCCGTCTACCGCGAGGCCGACCGGCGCGAACGCACGAGCCACGGCGCCGGGTCGTCCCGGCTGGCGCGGATCGCGGACCGGGTGGCGGGACGGAGCTGACACTGACCGCGTGGCGGGACGGAGCTGACACTGACCGCGTGGCGGGACGGAGCTGGCACTGTCCGCCCGCGCGAACCCGCGCGGAACGCTTGCGGGGGCCCCGCGGACGGCGGGGCCCCCTTTCCCCCTAGGGCCTGTCTGACAGTTCCCGCCTGCCTCGCGATGCCATGCACGCACTCTCGCCGCACCGGGCGCAGAGCCAAGTACATCCAGTACGAGGCTCTACGCCCGGCACTCCCCCAGCCTCCGGCCGGGGGGACCCCCAGAGCACGCACCTGACGCCGCGAGGCCGCCCTTCGGGCGACGACGTGAATTGTCGGACAGGCCCTAGGCCACCGGCTCCGGCACCGGCCGTTCGGCCGGGGTGCCGTGTTTCGGGGCCTTGGCCGTCACCATCAGGCCCGCGACCAGGCCCGCCAGCAGCATGATGCCGGCGGCCAGCCAGATGGCGACCGTGTAGCCGTGGACGATGCCCTCCCGGACGACCGACTCCCGCTGGGACGGGTCGGTGACGTGGGAGGTGATGTAGGACGCGCTGGTGCTGGTGGCGATGGTGTTGAGCAGCGCCGTGCCGATCGAGCCGCCCACCTGCTGCGAGGTGTTGACCGTCGCCGAGGTCACGCCGGAGTCCCTGGGGGCGACCCCGGCGGTGGCGGTGGAGAAGACCGGCATGAAGGTCAGGCCCATACCGAGGCCCATCAGGATCAGGGCGGGCAGGATCTCGGCGGCGTACGCCGAGTCCACGGTCATCTGCGTGAGGATCACCATGCCGCCGGAGGCGAGGAGCATGCCGGGGACCATCAGCATGCGCGGCCCCACGTGGCGCAGCAGCCGGGCCGAGATCTGGGTGGAGCCGATGACGATCGCGGCGGTCATCGGCAGGAACGCCAGGCCGGTCTTCACCGGCGAGTAGCCGAGGATCTCCTGGAGGTAGTAGGTCATGAACAGGAACAGCCCGAACATGCCGATGACGGCCAGCATCATCGTCAGGAAGCAGCCGGCGCGGTTGCGGTCGCGGATGACGTGCAGCGGCAGCAGGGGGCTCGGGGCGCGGGTCTGCCACCACACGAAGACCGCGAGGAGTACGACGCCCGCGGCGAACAGCGCCAGCACCAGCGGGTCGGTCCAGCCGCGTGGCTGCGCCTCGCTGAAGCCGTAGACGAGGGCGACCAGGCCGCCGCAGCCGAGGACCACGCCGGGTACGTCGAGGCGGGCGTCGGTCTGGCCGGGGCGGTCGTGCAGCAGGACGAAGGCGCCGATCACGGCGGCGACGGCGATGGGGATGTTGACGTACAGGCACCAGCGCCAGTTCAGGTACTCCGTGAGCACGCCGCCGACGATGAAACCGACGGCGGCGCCGCTGCCGGCCAGCGCGCCGTAGATGCCGAAGGCCTTGCCGCGTTCTTTCGGGTCGGTGAAGGTCGTCGTCAGCAGGGACAGCGCGGACGGCGCGAGGACGGCGGCGAAGACGCCCTGGAGGGCGCGGGCGCCGAAGAGCATCGCCGACGTGGTGGCGGCGCCGCCGATCGCGGAGGCGACGGCGAAGCCGATCAGCCCGATGACGAAGGTGCGTTTGCGCCCCACCAGGTCCGCGACCCGGCCGCCGAGCAGCAGCAGACCGCCGAAGGCGAGGGTGTAGGCGGTGATCACCCACTGGCGGTTGCCGTCGGACATGCCCAGGTCGCGCTGCGCGGAGGGCAGCGCGATGTTCACGATGGTCGCGTCGAGGACGACCATCAGCTGGGCCAGGGCGATCACCACCAGCCCCCACCAGCGGCGGGGGTCGGCCTCCGCGGGCGCGGCCGGCTCGCCTGTCCGGGTGCCACTCATCTGGCCAGAAGACCATGAAACGGGGCGTATCGCATCCCGTTGCGCAGGTGGTCGTACCCGCCGCCTTTCATGGCTCCAGGACCACCTTCCCGGTCGTCGCCCGGTTCTCCAGCGCGCGGTGCGCGGCGGCGGCCCCGGCGAGCGGGAAGCGGTGCACGGCCGGGGTGAGCCGGCCCTCGGCGGCCTCGCTGAGGGCGCGCAGTTCCAGGGTGCGTACGGGATCGGAGCCGCCGGCCTTCTCCATCATCACCGGGCCGAGCACCTGCTGGGAGACGCCGTCGACGAGGTAGGGGACGCCGTCGTGCAGCCCCTCGCCCGACCAGCCGAAGACGAGGTGCCTGCCGCCGGGCCCGAGCAGGGCGACGGCCTCGCGGGCGACGTCCCCGCCGACGCCGTCGAAGACGACGGTGGCACTGCCGCCGCCCAGGTGGGCGCGGACCTTGGCCGGCCATCGCGGGTCCTGGTAGTCGACGGCGAGGTCGGCGCCGTTCGCGGCGACGCGGGCGGTCTTCTCCGGGCCGCCGGCGAGACCGATCACCGTGGCGCCGGCGTTCTTGGCGTACTGCACCAGCAGGGTGCCGATACCGCCGGCGGCGGCCGGGACCACGGCCACCGCATCGGGGCCGAGGTCGGCGAACTGCAGGATCCCCATCGTCGTACGCCCCGTGCCGATCATGGCGACGGCCTCGGCGAAGTCCAGGTTCCCGGGGATCTCGTGCAGCCGGGTGTGGTCGGCGACGGCGAGTTCGGCGTAGCCGCCGGGCGCGAATCCGAGGTGTACGACGACGCGCGTGCCGAGCAGGCTCTCGGGTGTGTCCTCCCCGAGCGACTCGACGACGCCCGCCACCTCGCGGCCGGGGACCGTGGGCAGGGCGGGAGGCTCGGGCGACGGGCCCTGGATGCCCTCGCGCAGGGCGGTGTCCAGGAGGTGGACGCCCGCCGCGCGGACGGCGATCCGGACCTGGCCCGGGCCCGGCCGCGGATCCTCGACCTCCTCAAGGGTGAGGTTCTCGGCCGGGCCGAAGGCGTGCAGGCGGATGGCGCGCATGGGATCCCCCAGTGTGAGGCGGGCTGTGTGGGTCCCACCCAACGACCTCAAGCATGCTTGAGGTCAAGCTCCCGCCGGCCGAGGGCCAGGGACACCGCCGTCAGCGCGCTGTTGAACGACACCTCCGACAGCAGCCCCGGAGCGGCGACCTGGTCACCGGCGAGATAGACGCCGTCGCCGCGGTCGACGGCGGGCCGGTCGCGCCAGGTCGTGCCGGGCAGGTCGACGGCGCCGGTACGGCCGTTCGCGATCGCCTCGCGCCGCCAGGTGAGGCGCTCGCGCCAGCCGGGGAAGCCGAGGTCGAGCAACTGCTCGGCGCGGGCGGTGCCGTCGGCCTTCGACTCGTCGGGCGCGATGGGGATCTGCCCCTGGATCAGCTGCTCGCCCGCCGGGGCCAGGGTGCGGTCCTGCGCGGTGAACCGCTCGATCCAACCCGGCGCGTCCAGGTCCGAGACCGCGAAGGCGTCGCCGCGCCGGGTCCGTACCGCCAGGTCGATCAGGGTGGTACGGCCGCTCGGCCAGGTCAGCGCGGCGTCGCCCAGCAGGCGGCGGGCGGCGTCGAGAGAGGTGGCCACGACGACCGGGGAGCCGGTCGGCACCGCGTCGACGCGGGAGAGCGTCTCCACCCGGACCCCGAGGTTCCACGCGAGGGCCGCCATCCGGTCGATCACCCCGGACCAGCCGCCGCGCGGGTAGTGCGCCTCGGGCGGCAGCTTGGCGGCCCGGCGCAGCCGCTCCTGCACGAAGGCGGCGGACAGCGACCCCGGGTCGTGGTGGAAGAGGGCGACGGCGCAGTAGTGGGCGGCGGCCCGGGCGGCCTCCTCACCCGCGACGCCGGTCGCCCAGGACAGGAAGTCGGTGTCGACGGGGGCCCGCCCCGCGCCCCGGCGCAGCAGCTTGAGCATGGCGAAGGGCGGGGTGCGGCGCAGTACGCCCTTGTGGCGCAGCCGCAGCCGGGCCCCCTCCAGCGGCGGGAGCGGCGCGAGCGGACCGATCAGGTCGCGCTGCTTGAGCCACGCCCAGTGCGGGCCGCCGTTGTACAGGGCGTGCGGGCCGTCGTTGGTCCGGTACCGGCCGTCGGCCGTCCGGGCCCGTCCGCCGAGCGTGTGGTGGGCCTCGTGGACGGTGACCTTGGCGCCCGCCTCGGCGGCGGTGATGGCCGCGGTCAGTCCGGCGAAGCCGCCGCCGATGACGGTGATGCGATGCATGGCTCGGGGTCTCCCTCTGGGTCGGGGTCGCCTGGTGTGGTGCCTGTCTGCGAGTACGACGGCCGCGGGGGTGCCGAATGTGACATGCGGCCGAGAGAAAAGGTGTTCGCGCAGGTCGGAGCGGGCTGTCAGTGCCGGGGTGCAGCATGGGGGCATGGCGAGGAGAGCGGCGGGCGGCGGCGGTACGGGTGCGACGAAGGTGCGGGCGGCACGGCGCCCGGAGCTGCGGCTGCCGCCGCTGGAGGCGTACGACGGAGGAGAGCTGGCACCGGACGGGGACTACGACGGGCTGGAGTTCCGGGACACGGACTTCGCCGGCCAGGACGGCGCCGGCGCCCGCTTCATGGACTGCGCGCTCACGGGGTGCGCGCTGGACGAGGCGTCCCTGCCCCGGGCCCGGCTGCTCGACTCGGTCCTCAGCGGAGTCCGGGGCGTCGGTACGCAGCTCGCCGAGGCCACTCTGCGCGACGTCGAGCTGGTCGATGCCCGCCTGGGCGGCACCCAGCTGCACGGCGCCGTCCTGGAGCGGGTGCTCATCCGCGGCGGCAAGATCGACTACCTGAACCTGCGCCGGGCCCGGCTCAAGGACGTCGTCTTCGAGAGCTGCGTCCTGGTCGAGCCGGATTTCGGGGGCGCCCGCCTGGAGCGGGTCGAGTTCGTGGACTGCGCCCTGAAGGGGGCGGACTTCAGCGCGGCGACCCTCACGGACGTCGACCTGCGCGGCGCCGCCCCGCTGGAGCTGGCCCGGGGCGTGGACCGGCTGGCGGGGGCGGTGATCAGCCCGGCCCAGTTGCTGGACCTGGCGCCGGTGCTGGCGGCGGAGCTGGGGGTGCGGGTGCTGGCGGGGGAGTAGGGCGGGGCGCCGGCGCGAAGAGGGGGCCGAGGCGCTCAGGAGACCCGCGGGAAGCGGGCCTGGAGAGTCCAGATCGCCGGGTTGTCCGCCAGGTCGTCGTGCATGTCGGTGAGGTCGGCGATCAGGTCGTGCAGGAAGTCGCGGCACTCCCGGCGCAGTTCGGCGTGGGAGAAGGAGAGCGGGGGCTCGCTCTCCGGCAGCCACTCGGCCTCGATGTCGACCCAGCCGAAGCGGCGCTCGAAGAGCAGGCGGTCGGTGGACTCGGTGAAGTCCAGCTCCGCCCGCTGCGGACGGGCGGCCCGGGAACCCGCCGGGTCCCGGTCGACGCGCTCCACGATGTCGCACAGCGCCCAGGCGAAGTCGAGCACCGGCACCCATCCCCAGGCTGTGGACAACTCCCGGTCCGCCTTGGTGTCGGCGAGATACACGTCCCCGCAGAACAGGTCGTGCCGCAGCGCCCGGACGTCCGCACGGCGGTAGTCCGTCTGCGGGGGGTCGGGGAAGCGGGTGGAGAGGGCGTAGCCGATGTCGAGCACGCAGGTGATGGTGTCATGGCGGCGGGCCGGCCGGTGCGGGCCGACCCCGGCGGCGGCCCGCCGACGCCGGAACCGGATAGGTTGCCCTCCGTGATCCTCACCCGCCTCCCGCTCACCCCCGACCACGACATCCCGGGCCCCCTCCTCACCGAACTCACCGCCCTCTACGCCTCGAACCGTGCCTTCCACGCGCTCGGCGGTGACTTCCCGGACCCGGACGACATCCGCCCGGAGCAGGTGGCGGCCGCGCTGGCCGACGAGTTGGCGCGGCCGGGGGCCGAGGTGCTGCTCGCCAGGGACGCGGGCCGGCTGGTCGGGGTCGCGGTCACGCTCGCCCGGCACCCGGACCCGGCCGACCCGGACCCGTGGATCGGGCTGCTGATGGTGGACGCGGGGCTGCGGCGGCAGGGGTACGGCAGACGGCTCGCGTCCCTCGTCGAGGACCGCTTCCGGGCCGCGGGCCGCACCGCCGTACGGCTCGCCGTCCTCGACGCCAACCCAGACGGACTCGCCTTCTGGACCGCCCTCGGCTACGCGGCCGTCGACCACCGCCCGGACTTCCGCCTGGGCCGCCCCTGCACAGTGCTGCGCAAACCACTGGGCGGACCGGCGGGCGAGCCGCCGCGTACTCCGCGCCGCGCCGCCCGCGTCGCCGTGCTCGACCCCGGGGGCGCGGTCTTCCTCTTCCGGTACGACAACGTCGAGGTCGGCGTGCACTGGGCGATGCCCGGCGGCGGCCTGGAGGCGGACGAGAGCCCCCGCGAGGGCGCTTTGCGCGAGGTGAGCGAGGAGACCGGCTGGACCGACCTGGAGCCGGGACCCCTGCTGTGCACCTGGGAACACGACTTCACGCACCTGAGCGTGGGCCCCGTCCGCCAGCACGAGCACATCTACGTCGCACACGGCCCCCGTCGCGAACCCACCGGCCCCCATCTCGCCGCCGCCCATGCCGCGGACGGCATCCTCACCTGGCGGTGGTGGACCCGGAAGGAACTCGCCGAGGCCCCCGAGCCGCTCTGGCCGCCGGACCTGGCCCGGCTGCTCGACGCCTTCGAGGGCTGAGACCGGGGCGACGGTGGTGTCTCACGGGCTCTCCGGCCGGCCGTCCCCGTAGAGCCAGTCCTCCCAGATCTCCGTGAAGTCCTCGTCCGGCGCCGCCTTCTCCACGTACGCCGTGAAGTCGTCGGTGTCCGCGTTGCCGTGGCGGTGGGCGGTGGCCCAGCCCCGCAGGAGGTCCCAGAAGGCGTCGTCGCCGACCGTCTGGCGGATCTTGTGCAGGACCATCGCGCCGCGCTGGTAGACGGGGCTCGCGGAGATGTCCTCCGCGTCGGGCGGGTCGGCGGGCGGGAACGCCCAGATCGAGTCGCCGGCGTCCTCGTCGGGGTAGTAGGTCCCGTCGTAGAGCGCGTCGAAGGTCTCCTGCGCGGTGTCGCCGCCCTCGTCCTCCTCCCACAGCCACTCGGCGTAGGTGGCGAAGCCCTCGTTGAGCCACATGTCCTGCCAGGTCTTCGGGCTGACGGAGTTCCCGTACCACTGGTGGGCGAGTTCGTGGACGAGCAGGACGGTGTCGGGGGCGCCGGGGAAGTAGGGCCGGTTCTGGGTCTCCAGGGCGTAGCCGGCGTCCTCGGCCCGGTCGACGATCGCGCCGGTGGAGGAGAAGGGGTACGGGCCGAAGTTCTCCTGGGCCCACTCCACGATCTCGGGGATCCGCCCCAGGACCTTCCGGCTCGCGTCGGCCTGCTCCGGGTCGACGGCCGTGTACACCGGCAGGCCGTCGTCGGTGGTGGAGCGGTCGGTCTCCCAGTCGCCGACGGCGACCGTGACGACGTGGCTCGACATCGGCTCGGCGGTGTGCCAGGTGAACGTCGTACGGCCGTCGCGGGTCCTCTCGCCCGTCAACTCACCGTTGGAGACCGCCCCGAGCCCCTCCGGCACGGTCACCGCGAGGTCGTACGTGGCCTTGTCGGAGGGGTGGTGGCTGCCGGGGAACCAGGCCATCGAGCCCGTCGGCTGACCGAGCCCGACCGCGCCGTCCTCGGTGGGCAGCCAGCCCTCCTCGGAGCCGTCGGGGTCGGTCACCGTCACCGGGTCGCCGGAGTAGCGGACGGTCACGCGGAACGTCTCCCCGTCGTCCAGCTCGTCCGCCGGGCGGACGGTCAGCTCCTGTCCGGCTCGGTTGAAGCGGGCGTCCCGGCCCTCGACAGTGACCTTCTCGACGTCCAGGCCCTTGAGGTCGAGGTTGAAGGCGGACATGTCCCGGGTCGCGCGGGCGGTGATCGTCGCGGTGCCGGTGAGGTGCTCGGCGTCGGGGTCGTAGGCCAGGGTCAGGTCGTAGTGCCCGACGTCGTAGCCGCCGTTTCCCGCCTTCGGGAAGTACGGGTCGCGCACGCCCGAGCCGCCGGGGGTGCCATCGACCGCGCCGCCACCGCTGCACGCCGCGAGGGCGGTGGCGGTGGCGGCGGCTACGAGCAGACGGGTGGTGCGCACGTCGTGATCCTATGAGGCGTTTCACGTGAAACGCCCGTTGGGACCGGTTGTCGGGGCCTTCGGGCAGGCGCGGGCGGTCGCTAGTCGATCGCCGCCGCACCCGCCTGCGCGAACTTCTCGTCCAGGGCGCCGGACGGGGCACCCGCGACGCCGATGCCGGCGATCGGCGCCTTGTCGGCGGTGACCGGGACGCCGCCGCCCAGGAACAGGGTGCCCGGGATGTCCTTCAGGTTCGGGGCGTTCTCCAGGCGGCCCTCCAGCTCGCTGGTCGGGGCGTTCCAGGAGACCGCGGTGAACGCCTTCTTCTCGGCCGACTCGTAGGACTGCGGGCCGGCGCCGTCACCGCGCATGGTGAGGATCGTGTTGCCGTTGCGGTCGACGACGGCGACCGTGATCCGCTGGCCTTCCTTCTTCGCGGCCTTCAGCGCCGCCTGCGCGGCCTCGGTCGCGGCGTCGATCGTCAGATGCGTGGAGGTGGTGGTGTCGCGCTTGCCGGCCTCGGCGGCGGCGGGGGCTGCGGCCACCGCGGAGTCCTGGGCCGCGTCGGAGGCGGAGGCGTTCGCCGCCACCGTGCCGAAGGTGCCTGCGGCGACGGCGGCGAGGACGGCGCCGCCGGTGGCGATGCGGGTGCGCCGGGAGAGGGTCTTCTTCATGGTGGTCTGCTCCTCGGGGTGGGGAAGGGATCCCGTCTGCTCTCCACCCTCCGCCCCGCGACCGGGGCGCACGGTCGCCGTTCCGGATGCTCGTGGGCGGCGGAACGGGCGACGGCGGGGTCATCCGATCGGCTGACCCGCCGGCCGCCCCGAAGGGCCACCATGGGAGTGTCCGCGCAGCTCAGCGGTCTCCTACGACACGTTGTAGGACACGAAGGCGACAAAGGAGGCGCGTGGGATGCCGAAGCCGTACGACCCGGACACCCGGTGGCTCGGCGCCGTCATGCACGTGGCGTTCTTCCTGCTGCTCGGCGGTGCCCTGGCCCGCTTCCTGCTGCGCCACCCCGGCGAGCCCCGCACCCCGTGGATCCTCGCCCTGTCCCTCGCCCTGGCCGTGCTGCACCTGCTCGGGCCCGTCCTGAGCGGTCCCGTGCTGAGCGGTCCCGGGGCGCGGCCCGCCCGGCGGCGCCTGGCCTGGCTGGGCCTGGTGGTCGTGGTGTGGATGGTGCTGGTCGTCCTCGCGCCCAGCTTCTCCTGGTGTGCGGTGCCCCTCTTCTACACCGGCCTGCGCACCCTGCCGGCCCGGGCGGCGCTCGTACTGGTGACCGTCCTGACGGTGTTCGTCGTCGCCGCGCAGTTCCGGCTCGCCGGGCGCTTCGACCCGAACCTGCTGCTCGCACCGCCCGCCGTCGCCGCGATCGCCGCCGCCGTGTTCCTGCACACCGAACGGCAGGCGGCCCGGCAGCGTGCCCTGATCGACGACCTGATCCGCACCCGCCGCGAACTCGCCGCCTCTGAGCGCCGCGAGGGCACCCTCGCCGAACGCCAGCGGCTGTCCATGGAGATCCACGACAGCCTCGCCCAGGGCCTGTCCAGCCAGCGGATGCTGCTCCAGGCGGCCGAGCGGGTATGGGAGTCCGACCCCGGCAAGGCCCGCACTCACGTCCGGGGCGCCGCATCCGTCGCCGAGCACAACCTCACCGAGGCCCGCCGCTTCGTCCACGACCTCGCCCCCGCCGACCTCGCCCGCGGCGGCGGCCTGGAGGAGGCGCTGCGTGCCCTGGCCGCGCGGGAGACCGGCGACCACCTCACCGTGCGCGTCCACGTGGACGACGGCGCCCGCGTCCCGCCGCTGCCCGACCGCGTCCAGTCGGCCCTGCTGCGCATCGCCCAGGGCGCCCTGGCCAACGTCCGGGAACACGCGGACGCGTCCACCGTCGCGCTCACCCTCACCCTCCTCGACGACCAGGCCGTCCTGGACGTCACCGACGACGGGCACGGCTTCGACCCGGCCGCGCTGCCCGACGCCCCCGCCGGGGTGCGCGGACACGGGCTGCCCGCCATGCGCGCCCGGCTGCGTCAGCTCGGCGGCACCCTGACCGTCGAGTCCGCCCCCGGCGAGGGCACCGTCCTGTCCGCCGCCGTCCCCCTGGAAACGCCCCGAACCGACCCGGCCGACCCGCTGGAGGCCCCCCGATGACCGATCCGGCAGGCAGTGGCCCCGCCCCGGTGCGCATCCTGGTCTGCGACGACCACGTCGTCGTACGCGCCGGGCTGCTCGCCCTGCTCGACAGCGCCCCCGGCATCGAGGTGGCCGGCGAGGCGGGAACCGGCGAGGAGGCGCTCGCGCTCGCCGCGCGGCTGGCGCCGGACGTGGTGCTGATGGACCTTCAACTCGGCGAGGGCATCGACGGCGTGGAGACCACCCGCCGCCTCACACAAGCCGAGGCAGCCGGGGGAGCCGGGGGAGCCGCCCCGCACGTCCTGGTTCTGACCACGTACGACACCGACGCCGACATCACCCGCGCCATCGAGGCCGGCGCGACCGGCTACCTGCTGAAGGCCGAGCGCCCCGAGGAACTCTTCGCGGCCATCCACGCCGCCGCCGAGGGCCGCACGGCCCTGTCCGGGCCGGTCGCCAGCCGCGTCATGGCCAACATGCGCAGCCCGCGCCCGTCCCTCACCGACCGCGAGCGCGACATCCTGGCCCAGCTCGCCACCGGACTCGGCAACAGGGAGATCGCCCGCGCCCTGTTCATCAGCGAGGCCACGGTGAAGACCCATCTGCGCCGCGTCTACGACAAGCTCGGCGTCGACACCCGCGCGGGCGCGGTCGCGGTGGCGAAGGAGCGGCGCCTGCTGCCGTGACGTCCTGTCGCCGTGAGGCCCCGCCGCCGGGACGCCGAAGGCCCCCCGGCGCACGACCGGGGGGCCTTCGTACGGAACGAACGGGCGAGTGAACGTCAGACGTTCACACCGAAGTCCTGGGCGATGCCCACCAGGCCCGAGGCGTAGCCCTGGCCGACGGCGCGGAACTTCCACTCGGCGCCGTTGCGGTACAGCTCGCCGAAGACCATGGCGGTCTCGGTGGCCGCGTCCTCGGACAGGTCGTAGCGGGCGATCTCGGCACCGCCGGCCTTGTTGAGGATGCGGATGTAGGCGTTGCGCACCTGGCCGAAGTTCTGCGAGCGGTTCTCGGCGTCGTAGATCGACACCGGGAAGACGATCTTCTCGATGTCGGCCGGGAGGCCGGCCAGGTTGACGTTGATCGCCTCGTCGTCGCCGGCGCCCTCGCCGGTGCGGTTGTCACCGGTGTGGACGATCGTGTTGTCCGGCGTCTGCTTGTTGTTGAAGAACACGAAGTGGGCGTCGGAGTAGACCTTGCCCTCCGTGTTGACCGCGATCGCGGAGGCGTCGAGGTCGAAGTCGGTGCCGGTGGTGGTACGGACGTCCCAGCCGAGCCCCACGGTGACTTCGGTCAGGCCCGGAGCCTCCTTGGTGAGCGAGACGTTGCCACCCTTGGACAGGCTTACAGCCATTGTTGGGAGTCCCTTCCTTCGTGTACGTACGGCAAGAAAGCTACAGCTACCCCCATGAACGACGAGAGGGGTACGCAAGGTTCCTGCTCTCTTTACTTTCTTTACCGAGGCCTGGATCAGGATATTGGGGTGACGTGGGCCGCCCGGGGACGGGAACATGGACGGCATGTCCGGTCCCCATGTCATCCGCGGCTCCGTCTCCCTGCCCGAGGCCGAGCTCGTCTGGCGTTTCTCGCGCTCCTCGGGGCCCGGCGGCCAGCACGTCAACACCACGGACACGGCGGTGGAGCTGCGCTTCGACCTGGCGAGGACCGAGGCCCTGCCGGAGGTGTGGAAGGGGCGGGCCCTGGAGCGGCTGGCCGGGCGCCTGACCGACGGCTTCGTCACCGTCCGCGCCTCCGAGCACCGCTCCCAGTGGCGCAACCGCGAAACCGCCGTCGTACGCCTCGCCGCCCTCCTCGCCGAGGCCACCGCGCCCCCGCCCAAGCCCCGCAGGCCGACCCGCATCCCTCGCGGCATCAACGAACGCCGCCTGCGGGAGAAGAAGCAGCGCTCGCAGACCAAGCGGGGCCGCACCCCGAAGAGCTGGGACTAGTTAGCCCAGCTCCAGCACCCCCACCGTCTCGCCCTCGCTGGTCTCCCCGTTGGGGCGGAAGCCCAGGCCCAGGTAGAAGCCCTCGGGGCCGTCCGGGCCCGGATGCCAGGTCACCCAGCACTCCTTGCCGCCGCGGCGGCTGACCTCCTGGGCCACCGACTCCACGGCGAAGCGGCCGTACCCCCGGCCCTGCTCCCCGGCCGCGATGTTCAGCCGCCACAGCCCGGAGCGCCGGACGCTGCCGTCCCCGTACCAGTCGATGTCGAAGAAGGCCATGAGGAAGCCGACGGGGCGGTCGCCGTCGAGGATCAGCCGGGGCCAGGCGGCGTCGGGGTGGACGTAGGCCTCGGCCAGGGACTTCACCACCGGGGAGACGGCGTGTTCCTGCTCGGGGAGCACCCGTATGCCGAGGGCGGCGTCGAGGTTCGCGGGAGTGATCTCCACCAGCCGGAGCGGGGGTCGGAGCGAGGTGCCGGTCGTCATGCGCGCACCCTAAATACGCGGCTCACGCGCGGGCGAGCGAATTCGGCTCAGCCCAGCTGCCGGTACCGCCCCTTGAAGTACGCCAGCGGCCCCCCGTCAGCGCTCGGCAGCGAGGCGGTCAGCACGCGGCCGATGACCAGGGTGTGGTCCCCGGCGGGCACCCGCTGCTCGGTACGGCACTCCAGGGTCGCCAGGGCCCCGCCCACCAGGGGCGCCCCGGACGCCTCGCCCCGCAGGTAGGGGATGTCCGCGAACAGGAGCCGGTCGCTGACGCGGCCCTTCATCGCGAAGCGGCCCGCGATGTGCCGCTGGCTCTCGGACAGGACGGAGACCGCCCACAGGGGCTGCTCGTCGAGCAGGTCGTCCATGCGGGAGCCCTCGCGCAGGCTGACCAGGACCAGCGGCGGGTCCAGGGACACCGACATGAACGCCGTGGCCGTCATCCCGACGTCCTCGCCGCGCGGCGCCTGCGGGTCGTCGGGGTCGAGCGGCGCCTCCTGCGCGGTCACCAGGACCACGCCCGAGGCCAGCCGGGACATGGCGGCACGGAACTCCTCGTTGCTCACCCCCTCAGCATGCCCGGCGACGGGCGACGGCAACGGGAGCGTGGGGGACGCGGGGGACGTGAGGGAAGGAGTGTTCGGCACCCCGCCACGCTAATCGGCGGGCCGCGGGCGGGGCATCGGGCCCCGGTCCGAACCGGGACCTAGGACCACAGAAGGAGACGTGCGCATACCTACAAACTTTGCGTTCAGTAAACGCACAGGGAAAACGCAGAAACACCACTCAATTGTTCATCTTTCGCTGTGACTTGAGTCACAAGGAGCGGTAATTGTTGACCCTGTGTACCGAGTGGGGAGCGCGCTGTGATTCAGTGGCGGGGAACCTGCAAGGGCACCATCAGTACAGGCGCCGAAGAGAACCCTTGATTCGCTGCGAGGTCTCGGGGGGGAGGGCGAGCATGGAGACCGAGTCGGAGCCCTACGTCCGTCTTGCGTCCCTGCGTCAACTGCACCAGGTCATGGCCGACATGAACACGGCCCGCAGCCTGGCCGACACCCTGCAGACCGTCGCCGACGGCGTCGTCCAGGCCCTCGGGTACGAGCTGGCGTGCGTCAACCTGGTCCGCCCCGACGGCGACCTCGTCGTCGCCGCCTTCTCCGGCAACCAGGCCGCCGAGGCGCTCATCACCGGCCGGGCGGGCTCCCGGGAGTCCTGGGACCGCCGCCTGGGCATGGGCGAGCAGTGGGGCGACCTGATCTTCATACCCCACACCGAGGGCTGGATCCTCGACGACGACGACGTCCCGCAGTGGTACACCGACGGGCCCGCGCCCCGCTTCGAGGACGAGTGGCACCCCTCGGACCGGCTCTTCGCCCCGATGTACGCCCCCGGCCCGCAGGGCGGTGGCAACAGCGGCGAGCTGATCGGCGTCCTGTCCGTGGACCGGCCGCGCAACGGCCGACGCCCCGGCGCTTGGGGCCGCGAGGCTCTGCAGATGTACGCGTTCCAGGCCGCCATCGCGATCAGCAACGCCCGGCTCCGCTCCAACATGCAGCGCGCCCTGGTCCGCCTGGAGCGCGACCAGCAGGCGCTCAGGGCCAGCGAGGAGAGCTTCCGGCAGGCCTTCGAGTACGCCCCCTCCGGTATGGCCATCGCCGAGATGGGCGGCGACCAGCACGGCCGGATCCTGCGCACCAACGACGCGCTCTGCCGCCTCCTCGGCCGCCCGGCCTCCGCGATGCGCCGCTACGCCTTCTCCGACCTCGTCCACCCCGAGGACATCGGCACCCTGCTGCGCACCTCCGCCGAGGGCGGCCGGGCCGAGCTGCGCCTGGGCCGCCGCGACGGCACCTACGTCTGGGTCTCGCTGCGCAACAGCGTCGTCGCCGACGCCGCCGACGGTCCGCGTTTCCTGCTCACCCACGTCGAGGACATAGAGGAACGCAAGCGCCGCGAGCTCCAGCTCGCCCACCGCGCCTCCCACGACTCCCTCACCGGCCTGCCGAACTCCGCCGAGCTGCGCTCCCGCCTCGCCGCCCGGCTCTGCCGGCGCCCGCAGTCGCCCCACGCGGGCGTGGTGGACGCCATGGACGCCGCGTACGGGGACTCCGCCGTCTTCGACTCCGGCGGCCACACCTTCGACTTCGGCGCGGTCACCGAGCCGTACGGCGCCTACGACCACCATGTGCACGCCGTCGCCCCCGCGGACGGCCGCGACGACGGCACGAAGGGGCTCGCGGTCCTCTTCTGCGACCTGGACGGCTTCAAGTCGATCAACGACCGGTTCGGGCACAACGCCGGTGACACCGTGCTCATCGAGGTCGCCCGCCGGCTCAGCGGCGGTGTGCGCGACGGCGACACGGTGGCCCGGCTCGGCGGCGACGAGTTCGTGATCCTCGCCAACGGGCTCGGCCGGGCCGACGCCCAGGACCTCGCCGTACGGCTGCGCAACGAGATCATCCAGCCCATCCGGGCCGAGGGGCGGGCCGTCCGCGTGGGCGCCAGTTTCGGCATCGGGTGGGCCCACTGCGGCATGACGGCGGACGAAGTGCTGAAGTCAGCTGACGAACGGATGTACGTCGAGAAACGATCTCGTCCCAAACAGCATCGCCGAGCCGGATGATCACCAGGTCAGCGCCTTGATGCGGTCTGAGTCACCCTTTCGGGTCAGTGGGAGCGGGTAGGCTCGCCCTCTCACACCCATACCGCACACGCACCGCATCTGGTTAGGAGACCTAGGGATGACGCCCGGCAACAACGGCGCGAGCACGCCCGAGGACGACGACCCCTTCGGCTACCTCTACGCCGACGGGCAGGCCAACGGGGCCCAGCCGCCGTCCGGTGGCTACGGCTACCCGAACTCCGTCAACCGGGTGCGTCCCGTCGGCACGCGGCAGTACGGGGCACCGCAGGGCCAGGCCGGCCAGACCGCCGCCTACGGCCAGGCCGCCGGGCAGCAGCAGGGCGTCTACGGCCGGTCGAACGCGCACTACGCGGCGCCGGAGACCTTCCCCGGCGGCGGTGCTCCCACCGCCCCGCAGCAGTCGGCGCACGGCGGGGGCGGCGGGCGCCGCGGCCCCAACACCAAGGGTCTGCTGATCGGCGCGGTCGCGGTCGTCGCCGCGGTGGTCATCGGCATCGCCGTGGCCATGACGAGCAGCGGCTCGGAGGACGACAAGGGCGGCAACGAGGCGGGCGGCGGCGCCGCCCCCACCCAGTCCGACACCACCGGCCCGAGCCCGTCGGCCAGCGACGGCGCGGAGGAAGAGGTGGAGCTCCCGGCCGTGGACGCGAAGGCGCTGCGGCTGTCGCCCGACGTGGTGACGGCGTCGGAGATCGAGGGCGCCCGGTCGGACGGCGGCGTCTATGTGGCGAATCTCAACCAGCCCGGTGCCTCGGTCACCTGGACCGTCGACGGCATCCCCGAGGACGGCCTCTACACCCTCTTCGCCGGCTACAGCGCGGCCGGCGAGGACCAGTCGATGACCCTGACGGTCAACGGCAAGGAGTTCGGCAGCAAGCTGAACCTGGGCAACTTCACCGGCGCCGAGGACGGCGACTTCGCCAAGGGCTGGACCAAGACCTACGCCTGGCCCACGCTCAACAAGGGCACCAACACGATCTCGCTCTCCTGCGCCGACGGCGACAAGTGCAACGTCCTGCTGGACCAGTTCTCCCTGAAGAAGGGCCAGGTCAAGGACTAGGGCCTGGCTGACAGGCCGTCCTGGGTCAAGGACGAGGGCCTGGCTGACAGGCCCTGGGCGACACGGGCCGGCACGTCACGCCGCGCCCGCCGCCTCCGCCGTCACCGCGACCCCGCGTCCGAGCAGCTCCTCGTACGCCCCCCGGTCGAACTCACCCGCCACCGGTGCCAGCACCGTCGCCGCGGACAGGGCGACCGCGCGGGCCAGGCGGTCCGGCCAGGGCAGGTGCTCGACCAGGCCGGAGAGCAGACCCGCGACCGCCGAGTCCCCCGCGCCGGTCGGGTTGCCGTGGACGTGGGCGGGCGGGGCGGCGCGCCAGCGGCCCTCCGGGGTCACCGCGAGCAGCCCCTCGGCGCCCAGCGAGGCGACCACCGAGCGGGCACCGCGGCGCCGGGCGGCCTGGATGGCCCGCAGCGGCTCGTGCGAACCGGTCAGCTCGGCCAGTTCGTCGGCGTTCGGCTTGATCAGGTCCGGGCGGGCGGCGACCCCCCGGCGCAGCGGCTCCCCGCTGGTGTCCAGCAGCACGGGGACGCCGGCGGCGCGGGCGGTGCGTACCAGCCCGGCATAGGCGTTCACCGGGACGCCCGGCGGCAGGCTGCCGCACAGGGCCACCGCGGCGGCGCCGGCCAGCAGGTTCTCGTAGGTCTCCTGGAAGGCGTTCCACTCGGCGGGGGCGACGGCCGGGCCGGGTTCGTTGAGCTGGGTGGTGTCGCCGGTGCGTTCGTCGACGACGGCGATGGTGCGGCGGGTCGCCCCCGCGACCGGCACCAGCGCGTCGGCCACCCCGCGCACGCCGGTGAGCCCCTCGCGCACGACGTCCCCGGTGGTGCCTCCGGCGAAGCCGGTGACCGTCACCTCGTGTCCGAGGGCCGCCAGCACCCGGGCCACGTTCAGCCCCTTGCCGCCGGGGCGCTCCGTCACCGCGGTGACCCGGTGGGAGGCGTGGGGCCGGAGGGCCGGGACACGGTAGGTGATGTCGAGAGCGGTGTTCAGCGTGACGGTGAGGATCACCTGGGTCACGTGCGTCGACCTCCCCCGATCGGCTGCGGCTGCCGTGAGTCCCCGGACGTTGTGTTCCGGGGACACGATCATGCCAAAAGGACGGCGGCGGGCCCACCCCCGGTCCGGCCACCGTCGGTCCGGCCACCGTCGCCGGTCCGGGCCCGGACTCGGGGACGGATCAGCCCAGTTGGGGATCGACCACCCATTCGCCCCGGCGCATTACGCCCACCAGGTCGAAGGCGTCGTTCAGGACCACCAGGTCGGCGTTCCTGCCGGGTTCCAGGGAGCCGACCCGGTCGGCCATGCCGAGCAGCCGCGCCGGGTTGGCGGAGATCGCCGCGACGACGTCCTCGACGGGCAGCCCGTCCACCGTCGCCGCCCGCTTGAAGGCGCGGTCCAGGGTGAGCGTGGAGCCGGCGATCGAGCCGCCCTCCACCAGCCGGGCCACGCCGTCCGCGACCTCGACCTCCATCGGGCCGAGCAGGTAGCGGCCGTCGCCGAAGCCGGCCGCGTCCATCGCGTCGGTGATGAAGGCGACCCGGGCGGCGCCCGCGTGGTGGAAGGCCAGCCGGAGCGCGGCCGGGTGCAGATGGGTGCCGTCGTTGATCAGCTCGACGGTGATCCGCTCGTCCTCCAGCAGCGCGGTGATCGGACCGGGGGCGCGGTGGCCGAGCGGCGGCATCGCGTTGAACAGGTGCGTGGCGACCGTGGCGCCCGCGTCGATGGCCTGGAGCGTCTGCTCGTACGTCGCGTCGGTGTGCCCGACCGCCGCGATCACGCCGTGCTCCGCGAGCAGCCGTACGGAGTCCAGGCCGCCCGGCAGCTCGGTGGCGAGCGTCACCATCTTCGCGTGCCCGTGTGCGGCGTCGACCAGCTTGCGGACCTCGGCCGGGTCGGGGTCGCGCAGCAGCTGCTCGTCGTGGGCGCCCTTGCGGCACGGGGAGATGAACGGCCCCTCGAAGTGGATGCCGGCGATGTCGCCCTGCTGGGCCAGCTCGGCGAGCACACCGGCGCGCCGGGCGAGGAAGTCCAGGTCGCCGGTGACGGTGGAGGCGACCACCGTGGTGGTGCCGTGCCGTCGGTGGGTGTGAACGCCCTTGAGGATGTCCTCGTGGGTGCCGCCGGTGAAGGAGGCGCCGCCGCCGCCGTGGTTGTGGATGTCGACGAAGCCGGGGACCACCCAGTGCCCGGACACGTCGACGACTTCCGCCCCGGGGGGCGCCGTGTCCGCGATCCGCGTGCCGTCGACGATCACGCGGCCGTCGTCCACGGTGCCGGTGGGCAGTACCACCCGGGCACCGGCGAGAACCTTGCTTGGGGCCATCAGGTGGTTACCTCCGGGGGAGTCGCGGTCGTAGGAGTGGTGCTGAGCAGGTCCCAGGCCATGAGCCCGGCACCCAGGCAGCCGGCGGTGTCCCCCAGCGCCGCGGGGACCAGTTCCGGCAGCTTCTGGAAGGTGACGCGCCGCCGGACGGCGTCCCGCAGCGGTGTGAACAAGGTTTCCCCCGCCTCGGCGAGGCCGCCACCGATGATCAGGACGCGCGGGTCCAGCAGAGTGAGCGCGGTGACCAGCCCGTCGGCGAGCGCGTCCACGGCGTCCTGCCACACGGCGAGTGCGCGGGCGTCGCCCGACTCGACGGCCTTGGCGCAGTCGGCGGCGTCCGCGTCCGGGTCGCCGCACGCCTCGGCCCACGCCTGGCTGACCGCCGACGCGGACGCGAACCGCTCCAGGCAGCCGCGCTGCCCGCACGGACACGGGGTGCCACCGGGCCGTACGACGATGTGGCCGATCTCGCCCGCGAAGCCGTGGGCGCCCGACTCCACCCCACCGTCGATGCCGATGGCGCCCGCGATGCCGGTGCCCAGCGGCACGAACAGGAACCGGTCGGCGCCCCGCCCGGCCCCGATCCGGCCCTCGGCGAGCCCGCCGGTGCGCACGTCGTGACCGAGGGCGACCGGGATACCGCCGAGCCGGTCGCCGAGCAGCGCCCGCAGCGGTACGTCGCGCCAGCCGAGGTTGGCCGCGTACACGGCGGTGCCGTGCTCCTCGTCGATGATGCCGGGGACGGCCACACCGGCGGCCCGGGCGGGCTCGCCGAACCGGTCGGCACCGTAGGCGCGCAGTTCGGCGGCGAAGTCCAGGATGCCCGCGACGACGGCGTCGGGCCCGCGGTCGCGGCCGGTGGCCCGGCGGGCCTGGTGCAGCAGCTCGCCCCCCGGCCCCGCCAGGGCGGCCTTCATCCCGGTGCCGCCCACATCGAGGGCGATGACATGTCTCACGGGGACAGTGTGGCCCGTTGACCCGGGAGAGGTCTAGTCCACTGCCGTGGTGTAGACCTTAATCCGTTAAGCGAACAAGCGAACAAGCGAACGCGTAAGCAAAGCAGTGAACGACGAGTCGTCGGCAGGGTTGGGGAATCACGGTGCAGCGGCGTAGGACAGGAACGATCGCGGTGGTGTCCGCACTGGGCATGACAGCGGTCCTCGGCGGCTGCGGGCTCACCGGAGACTCCGGCGAGGTGACGCTGAAACTGGTCGCCGCCGACTACGGCGACAGCAAGGCCAACAGCTCCCAGAAATACTGGGACGAGCTGGCCAAGGCCTACGAGGCCGAGCACCCCGACGTGCACGTGGACGTCACCGTCCACTCCTGGAGCGACGTCGACCGCAAGGTCCGCGAGATGGTCGACGCGGGCGAGGCGCCCGACATGGCGCAGATCGGTGCCTACTCCGACTACGCGGACAAGGACCTGCTCTACCGGGCCGACGACGTGCTCTCCATCCCGGTCCAGGCCGGCTTCGTCTCCCAGCTCGCCGGCGCGGGCCAGGTCAACGGGGTGCAGTACGGCCTGCCCTTCGCGGCCTCCACCCGCGTGCTCTTCTACAACAAGACCCTCTTCAGCGAGGCCGGCATCACGCCGCCCAAGAGCTGGGACGACCTCGCCGAGGCCGCCGAGGCGCTCAAGGCGGAGGGCGTGAAGTACCCGTACGCGCTGCCGCTGGGCGCCGAGGAGGCACAGGCCGAGACGATGCAGTGGATGCTCAGCGGCGGGGGCGGCTACACCGACGACGTCGGCACCTACTCCGTCGACTCGCCGCAGAACGTCACCACCTTCACCTGGCTGCGGGACGAACTGGTCGGCGAGGGCCTCACCGGCCCGGTCGCCCCCGGCGAGCTCGACCGGGCCGACGCCTTCGCCGCCTTCGCCAACGGTGACGTCGGCATGCTCAACGGGCACCCCTCGCTGATGAAGATGGCCTCCGACAAGGGGGTCAAGTACGGCATGGTGACCACTCCCGGCATCGACGGCGAGAGCCGGAACACGCTCGGCGTCACCGACTGGATGACGGCCTTCAAGGAGAACGGCCACCAGGAGGAGATCGGCGACTTCCTCGACTTCGTCTACAGCGACGAGAACGTCCTCGATTTCTCCCGCAAGTACGACCTGCTGCCGGTGACCACGTCCGCGTCCCAGGTCATGAGCACGGCCGCGGAGGACAAGAACCTCAAGCCCTTCCTGGACGAACTGCTGCTCTCCGAGCTGTACCCGGTCGGCAAGACCTCCTGGGCCTCGGTCAGCGCGGACGTCAAGAAGCAGATCGGCCAGGCGGTCGCCCCCGGCGGCAGCCCCGAGGAGGTACTCGGCCAGATCCAGACGACGGCGATGCGAGCGGGCAGCGCTGAGTAGCGGAGTGGCTGAGTAGCGGCGTATCGGGCCGCTGTCGGTGGCGGGCGTTACGGTGCCGTCCATGGACCTGGGACAGAGGGAGCGCGACATCCTCGCGCTGGAACGCCGCGGCTTCCCCGGCCCCGGCGCGAAGGAGCGCGCGATCCGCGAGGAGCTGGGCCTGGCCCCCGTCCGCTACTACCAGCTCCTCAACGCCCTCCTGGACGACCCCCGCGCCCTGGCGGCCGACCCGGTGACGGTCAACCGGCTGCGCCGGATACGGGAGTCGCGTCGCTCGGAGCGGTGAGGCACGGCGAGGCACGATGGGGCAGCGGTGCGGCAGTGGCGAGGCAGCGGCGAGATTGTCTTCCGCCCCGGCGGGATAGGTTCGCGGTATGGGCAGCCACCAGGACTCCACCCGTGACGACTCCCCGGACCACCTGCCGACACCCGCGACGGCGGCCGGACGCGAAGGGCTCGACGCCCTTCTCACCGGCCCCGGCCGCGCGGTGATCGCCCTCGACTTCGACGGCACGCTCGCCCCGATCGTCGCCGACCCCGACCGGGCCCGCGCCCACCCGGACGCCGTACCGGCGCTCGCGGCCCTCGCCCCGAAGGTCGCCTCCGTCGCGGTGATCACCGGCCGCCCGGCAGAGGTCGCGGTCCACCACGGCGGCTTCGCCGACGTGCCCGGCCTCGACCACCTCGTCGTCCTCGGCCATTACGGCGCCGAGCGCTGGGACGCCGCCACCGGCGCCCTCACCACTCCCGAACCGCACCCCGGCGTCGCCGCCGTCCGCGCCGAGCTGCCGGGGCTGTTGGAGCGCTCCGGGGCGGGGCAGGGCACGTGGATCGAGGAGAAGGGCCACGCGGTCGCCGTCCACACCCGCCGCGCCCCCGACCCCCAGGCCGCCTTCGACGCCCTGCGCGCCCCCCTCACCGACCTTGCCTCCCGCCACGGCCTGATCGTCGAACCGGGCCGCATGGTCCTGGAACTGCGCCCACCCGGCATGGACAAGGGCGCGGCCCTGCGGGAGTACGTCCGGGAGCTGGACGCGGGGGCCGTCCTCTACGCCGGCGACGACCTCGGTGACCTGCCCGCCTTCACGGCCGTCGACACCCTCCGCACCGAGGGCACCCCCGGCCTCCTGGTCTGCAGCGGCAGCGACGAGGTCCCGGACCTCCGCGAACGAGCGGACGTGGTGGTCGACGGCCCGCCGGGAGTGGTGCGGCTACTGCGTTCCCTGGCCGCACGGCTCGCGTAGCCCCCGCCGCAGCCCGCGGGCAGTCGTGCCTCCCCCAGTGCCTGAACGGCCTGGGGCGGCACGGGGGCCGCAGGCGGCACCCCGCCGGCGCCGGGCCGCGCGACCCGCCCCCGCTCAGCCCCGCAACGCCTCCAACTGCTCGAGAAACCACCGCGCCGGAGGCAACGCCGTCCCCGCCGCAGCCAACCTCTTCGACCGCTCCGCCCGCTCCCCGGCACCAACCGACAACGCCTCGTGCAACGCCTCCGCCGTCCCCGACACGTCGTACGGATTCACCACCAGCGCGTCCTCCCCCAGCTCCTCGTACGCCCCCGCCTCCCGGGACAGCACCAGCACGCACCCCTCGTCGGAGACGACCGGCACCTCCTTCGCGACGAGGTTCATCCCGTCCCGCACAGGGTTGACCAGCGCCACGTCCGCCAGCCGGTACGCCGCCAGCGACCGCGCGAAGTCGTCCTTCACGTGCAGCACGACCGGCGTCCACCCCGCCGTCCCGAACTCGTCGTTGATCGAATCCGCGACCCGCCGCACCTCGGCGGTGTAGTCCCGGTACACGGCGAGGTCCTGCCGCGAGGGGTAGGCGAACGCGACGTGCACCACCCGCTCCCGCCACTCCGGCCGCCCGGCCAGCAGCTCCCGGTACGCCAGCAGCCCCCGCACGATGTTCTTCGACAGCTCGGTCCGGTCCACCCGCACGATCGTGCGGCGCGCACCGCCGTCCGGAGCCGTGCCGATCTCGTCCCGCAGCGCCGCCATCCGCTCGTCCACGTCCGCCTCGTGCGACCGCTGCCGCAGGAAGTCCGCGTCCGCGCCGAGCCCGTGCACGCCGATCTCCGTGCCGCCCAGCCCGCACACCAGCGCGTCGCAGCACGCGGTGAACGCGTCCGCCCACCGCCGGGTGAGGAACCCGAGCCGGTCGGCGCCGAGCATGCCGCGCAGCACCTGCTCGGCGATGTCGTCCGGCAGCAGCCGGAAGTAGTCGACCGGCGCCCACGGCGTGTGCGAGAAGTGCCCGATCCTGAGATCCGGCCGCAGCTCGCGCAGCATCCCCGGCACCAGCGTCAGGTGGTAGTCCTGCACGATCGCGACCGCGCCCTCGGCCGCCTCCTCGGCCAGCGCCTCGGCGAAGGCCCGGTTGTACGCCTCGTAGGAGGCCCACTGCCGCCGGAACTCCGCGTCGAAGGCCGGCTCCAGCGGTGTCTGGTAGAGCATGTGGTGCACGAACCACAGCACGGAGTTGGCGATGCCGTTGTACGCGTCCGCGTGCACGTCGGCCGGTACGTCCAGCATGCGTACGCCGTCCTCGCCGACCCCGCGCCGCACCGCCTCGCGGTCGCCGTCGCCGAGCGCGGAGCACACCCACAGTGCCCCCGCGTCCGGCCCGATGGCCGACAGTCCGGAGACCAGCCCGCCACCGCCGCGTTTGGCGTGCAGCGAACCGTCCTCCCGCACCTCGTACGAGACCGGCCCCCTGTTGGAGGCGACCAGCACCTGAGCAGCACCGAAGGTTGAAGCCATACGCCTCAACCTAGCCCGGCCCCGAAACCCTCAAACGTGGGCGGGCGGTCCCTCGGCATCGATTGCGTCACGCGCCTTGTGTGGATGGCGTGAAGGGAATGAGGATGTGCGGTGCACATTTCAACTTCCTGGGGGGTGGGCTCCATGCCCATACGCATGCGCGGACGCGCGGGCGCGGTGGCACTGGTCGCGGCCTCCGCGCTGGCCCTGGCCGGCTGCGGCGACGGCAGCGCCGGTGCGGACGCGGCGGACGGGCGACCGGCCTCGGCCACCGCCACACCGACGCCGACACCGACCGCGACGCCGACCCCCACACCTACCCCCACGCCCACACCCGCCGTCGTCACGCTGGACGACCACACCGGTGCCACCATCGGAGAGGCGGTCGGTGCGGCCAAGAAGGCCGGGCTCGCCTACGCCGTCCAGCTCCAGGGCACCGGCGGGAAGCGGGCCTCCTCCTGGTCCGCGGGCGAGGAGGTCTGCGAGCAGATCGACGACCCCGGCGGCTCCCACGAGGTGGCGTTCACCGTCCCGCGCAACGGCCACGACTGCTCCGGGGACGCGCTGTACACCCCGGAACCGGAACCGCGGCCCGAGGAGCCGGCCCGGACGGCGGACCCCGGCACCGGTTCCGGCGGCGGCACCGGCGGCTGCGAGCTCACCAGTCCCGCGGGCAACTGCTACGCCGACGGCCAGTTCTGCGCCAAGAAGCACCGTGGCCTGAGCACCCACGGCCGCGGCGGCGAGTACCTGACCTGCGAGCCGGACTCCGGCGGCACCTGGCGCTGGTCGGACGGCGTACCCGGCTGACGCTCAGGCCGCCTTCCGGGCCGCGTACTCCGCGATCTCCGTCATCGGGGGCCGTTCCTCGGCGTCCACGGAGTACGTGCGCGGCTCGAAGCCGTCGGCGCCCCGCTCGAACTGGATGAGGGACGGCCGGACCAGGTGGCCGCGGGCCAGCCGGAGCTGGGCGGTGCGGTAGATCGCGGCGGACATGCGGCCCAGTGCCTGGCCGTCCTGGTGCCGGTGCTTGCGGACGCCGACGTCGACCTGTGCGAGGGCGTCCAGGCCCACCAGGTGCAGGGCGTCGACCAGCATGCCCAGCTCGACTCCGTAGCCGACGGGGAAGGGGAGCTGTTCGAGGAGGGAACGGCGGGCCGCGTACTCGCCGCCGAGCGGCTGTACGAAGCCGGCCAGCTGCGGCCAGTGCATGTTGAGCAGCGGACGGGCCATGAGTTCCGTGACCCGGCCGCCCTGGCCGGGAGCGGCGTCGAGGGGCCGGTCGTACATGGCCTTCACGAGGTGCACGTCCGGCTCGGTGAGCAGCGGGCCGACGATCCCGGACACGAAGTCGGCCGAGAACTCGCGCAGGTCCGCGTCGACGAAGCAGACGATGTCGCCGCCGGTCACCAGCAGCGAGCGCCACAGCACCTCGCCCTTGCCCGGCACGGCCGGGACGCGGGGGAGGATCGCGTCGCGGTGCACGACACGGGCGCCCGCCGCCGCGGCCACCGCCGACGTACGGTCCCTCGACCCGGAGTCCACGACCACCAGCTCGTCCACGAGCGGCACCCGCAGCATCAGCTCCCGGCGGATCACCGAGACGATGCCGCCGACGGTCGCCTCCTCGTCGAGGGCGGGGAGCACCACGCTGACCGACTGCCCGGTGGCGTGCTTGGCGGCCATGAGCTGCTGGATCGGCCGGTCCGCCACGGACCAGGAGCGTGCGCTCAGCCAGCGCTCGACTTCTTCCAGCACGGTCTCCGGCTCCCTCTGTGATCCATCTCGCGGTTCGGACGACTATCTCAACGGTCATGGACGTCGGTTACAGTCTTGAACAACGCGGGTGACCATCGCATGCCGGGGTCACCGCGCGAACAACAACTGAAGACCGCTCATCCAGAGGGGCAGAGGGATACGGCCCGTTGAAGCCCCGGCAACCCTCCAGTCGGTTCTTGTCACGCGGACGTGGCGAGGCTCCCGGCTAGGGAAGGTGCCAAATCCGTCTCACGGCGAGATGCGTCGTGAGGAAGATGAGGAGAAAGGGCCTCGCCTCACATGGCTGTGCAGACTGTCGAAAGCACCACCGACACCACCGCTTCCACCCCCTCCGCCGCCACCCCGGTCGATCTCGGTCCCGCCGCGGCGCTCACCTGCCGCGAGTGCGGTCACCGCGTACCGCTCGGCCCGGTCTTCGCCTGCGAGGAGTGTTTCGGCCCGCTCGAGATCGCCTACGACTTCTCGGCGTACGACACCGAGGAACTGCGCAAGCGGATCGAAGCGGGCCCCGCGAACATCTGGCGTTACGCCCCGCTGCTGCCCGTCCCCGCCGACGTGGCCGACAAGCCGAACATCAACCCGGGCTGGACCAAGCTGGTCAAGGCCGACAACCTGGCCCGCGAGCTGGGTGTCACCGGCGGTCTGTACGTCAAGGACGACTCCGGCAACCCGACGCACTCCTTCAAGGACCGCGTCGTCGCGCAGGCCATCGAGGCCGCCCGCGCCTTCGGCTTCACCACCCTCTCCTGCTCCTCCACCGGCAACCTCGCCGGTGCCGTCGGCGCCGCCGCCGCCCGCGCCGGCTTCCGCTCCTGCGTGTTCATCCCGCACGACCTGGAGCAGGGCAAGGTCGTCATGGCCGCCGTCTACGGCGGTGAGCTGGTCGGCATCGAGGGCAACTACGACGACGTGAACCGCTTCTGCTCCGAGCTGATCGGCGACCCGGCCGGCGAGGGCTGGGGCTTCGTCAACGTCAACCTGCGTCCGTACTACGCGGAGGGCTCCAAGACCCTCGCGTACGAGATCTGCGAGCAGCTCGGCTGGCGCCTGCCCGACCAGCTCGTCGTCCCGATCGCCTCCGGCTCCCAGCTCACGAAGATCGACAAGGGGCTGCAGGAGCTGATCAAGCTCGGCCTGGTCGAGGACAAGCCGTACAAGATCTTCGGCGCCCAGGCCGAGGGCTGCTCGCCGGTGTCCACCGCCTACAAGGCCGGCCACGACGTCGTACGCCCGCAGAAGCCGGACACCATCGCCAAGTCCCTGGCGATCGGCAACCCGGCCGACGGCCCCTACGTCCTCGACATCGCGCGCCGCACCGGCGGCGCCGTGGAGGACGTGACCGACGAGCAGGTCGTGGACGCGATCAAGCTGCTGGCCCGCACGGAGGGCATCTTCGCGGAGACGGCGGGCGGCGTGACGGTCGGCGTCACCAAGAAGCTGATCGAGGACGGCGTCCTGGACCCGTCCCTCACCACCGTCGTCCTCAACACCGGCGACGGCCTGAAGACCCTCGATGCGGTGGCCGGCACCGGCCTCACCGCCACCATCCGCCCGAACCTGGACTCCTTCCGAGAGGCTGGCCTCGCATGAGCGTGACCGTTCGCATCCCGACCATCCTGCGCACCTACACCGGCGGCAAGGCCGAGGTCGCCGCCGACGGCGCGAACCTCGGTGAGGTCATCGCCGACCTGGAGAAGAACCACACCGGTATCGCCGCCCGTGTCCTGGACGACCAGGGCAAGCTGCGTCGCTTCGTCAACGTCTACGTCAACGACGACGACGTCCGCTTCGAGCAGGGCCTGGAGACCGCGACCCCGGAGGGCGCCGGCGTCTCCATCATCCCGGCGGTCGCCGGCGGCTGACCCGCCCCTCGTTACCTCTGGTAATCGCGGTAACGCTCAGTTCAACGAATTGCCCCCTCCGTAAGAGAAGCGGAGGGGGCAATTCCATGTGGTTGAGCGCGGTAGGGTTGGGGAACGCGCTCCCGATCGGAAGGTCGGGAACCCTGAATTCCTGCCGCCGGCCCGACAAGATGTAGCCAAAGTGTGGGCGTATTTCGCGGCTTTTGTTCTCTTTGTGTGCCCCGACTTGACCCGAATTCAGGCGAATTCTCGCCACATTCCGGACCAGGTACGTCCAGATTTCTCGTCCGATTGACCTGTTGCAGACGGCAGTTGGACAGATACATTCAGCCGCGGTCGACGCGTTCCGGCGCACGCCCCCAGTCGTGGGGGGTGAGGTCTGACCCGGGTCCGCGAAGTGCGGATCTGTGCAAGGGCCAGTAATAGGGGAGTTAGGCATGGCTCAGGGCACCGTCAAGTGGTTCAACGCGGAGAAGGGGTACGGCTTCATCGCGGTCGACGGTGGTGCGGATGTTTTCGTCCACTACAGCGCGATTCAGATGGACGGCTACCGCACCCTCGAAGAAGGCCAGCGGGTCGAGTTCGAGATCTCGCAGGGTCAGAAGGGCCCGCAGGCCGACATGGTTCGCCTCAGCGCCTGAGACGCGCGACCACGGCAAGTCAGCGGTCTTCTCCGAAGGGCCCGCACCCCACGGGGTGCGGGCCCTTCGGTCTGCCCCGAACCCGCGCCGATCCCCGAGAGGCGCTTGCACTCGGCAGGGTCGAGTGCTAATCATTGCGTTAGCACTCTGAAGGTGAGAGTGACAACGAAGGACCGGGTCGGTGAGGCCCGCAGGCCGGGTGGGGAAGGAACCACGAGGCCGGCGAGCCGTCCGTCGCGGGCGCGGGCGCGGTCCGAAGGAATCACCCCCAGTCCTGGAGGGACCACTTCACATGGCCAAGATCATCGCGTTCGACGAGGAGGCACGGCGCGGCCTCGAGCGCGGCATGAACCAGCTCGCGGACGCCGTCAAGGTGACGCTCGGCCCCAAGGGCCGCAACGTCGTCCTCGAGAAGAAGTGGGGCGCCCCCACGATCACCAACGATGGTGTCTCCATCGCCAAGGAGATCGAACTCGAGGACCCGTACGAGAAGATCGGCGCCGAGCTGGTCAAGGAAGTCGCCAAGAAGACGGACGACGTCGCCGGTGACGGTACGACCACCGCGACCGTTCTCGCCCAGGCCCTGGTCAAGGAAGGCCTGCGCAACGTCGCCGCCGGTGCCAACCCGATGGCCCTGAAGCGCGGCATCGAGAAGGCCGTCGAGGCCGTCTCCGCCGCCCTGCTGGAGCAGGCGAAGGACGTCGAGACCAAGGAGCAGATCGCCTCCACGGCCTCCATCTCCGCCGCCGACACCCAGATCGGCGAGCTCATCGCCGAGGCCATGGACAAGGTCGGCAAGGAAGGCGTCATCACCGTCGAGGAGTCCCAGACCTTCGGTCTGGAGCTGGAGCTCACCGAGGGTATGCGCTTCGACAAGGGCTACATCTCGGCGTACTTCGCCACCGACATGGAGCGTATGGAGGCGTCGCTCGACGACCCGTACATCCTGATCGCCAACTCCAAGATCGGCAACGTCAAGGACCTGCTGCCGCTCCTGGAGAAGGTCATGCAGTCGGGCAAGCCGCTGCTGATCATCGCCGAGGACGTCGAGGGCGAGGCCCTGTCGACCCTGGTCGTCAACAAGATCCGCGGCACCTTCAAGTCCGTCGCCGTCAAGGCCCCGGGCTTCGGCGACCGCCGCAAGGCGATGCTCCAGGACATCGGCATCCTCACGGGCGGTGAGGTCATCTCCGAGGAGGTCGGCCTCAAGCTGGAGAACGCCACGCTCGACCTCCTGGGCAGCGCGCGCAAGGTCGTCATCACCAAGGACGAGACCACGATCGTGGACGGCGCCGGCTCGGCCGACCAGGTCCAGGGCCGGGTCAACCAGATCCGCGCCGAGATCGAGAACAGCGACTCGGACTACGACCGCGAGAAGCTCCAGGAGCGCCTGGCGAAGCTGGCCGGCGGCGTGGCCGTCATCAAGGCCGGTGCCGCCACCGAGGTCGAGCTCAAGGAGCGCAAGCACCGCATCGAGGACGCCGTTCGCAACGCGAAGGCGGCCGTCGAGGAGGGCATCGTCGCCGGTGGTGGCGTGGCCCTGCTCCAGGCCTCCCAGGTCTTCGAGAAGCTGGAGCTGTCGGGTGACGAGGCGACCGGCGCCAACGCCGTGAAGCTCGCCCTGGAGGCCCCGCTGAAGCAGATCGCCGTCAACGGTGGTCTCGAGGGCGGCGTCGTCGTGGAGAAGGTCCGCAACCTGACCGTCGGCCACGGCCTCAACGCCGCGACCGGTGAGTACGTCGACATGATCGCCGAGGGCATCATCGACCCGGCGAAGGTGACCCGCTCTGCCCTGCAGAACGCCGCCTCCATCGCCGCGCTGTTCCTCACCACCGAGGCCGTCATCGCCGACAAGCCGGAGAAGGCCGCCGCGGGCGGCGCTCCGGGCGGTGACATGGACTTCTGATCGACCTCTGGTTGATCGACCGTCCTTCACGTACCGAGGGCGGCACCCCCTGTTCCGGCAGGGGGTGCCGCCCTCGGGCGTTTTCGCCGGCTCCCGTCCGCGATGTGCCATGGATCACGCCGGGCCGGGAGCCGCGGGCGGAATGACCGCGAGGGGTGCGCCCGTTGTCGTGTAGGCGCGATCAATGCATGCGCACATACCACCCGGTACCTCCCTAGGAGCCCCCACGTGACCGTCACCGCCCCCGACGCCGCCTCGCGCGCCGCCCAGATCCTCGCCCGCCCGGCCACCATCAACGGCCTGACCGTGCCCAACCGCATCGCGATGGCCCCGATGACCCGGATGTTCTCCCCGGGCGGCATCCCCGGCGACGACGTGGTCTCGTACTACTCCCGTCGCGCCGCCGCCGGTGTCGGCCTGATCGTCACCGAGGGCACGTACGTCGGCCACGACTCGGCCGGGCAGAGCGACAGCGTCCCGCGCTTCCACGGCGAGGAGCAGCTGGCCGGCTGGGCGAAGGTCGCCGAGGCGGTGCACGCGGCGGGCGGCACGATCGTGCCGCAGCTGTGGCACGTCGGGATGGTGCGGAAGGCCGGCGAGCCGCCGTTCGCGGACGCCCCCGCCGTCGGCCCCTCCGGCCTGCGCATCGGCGAGGACGAGGTCACCGGCAAGGTGATGACCCAGCGCGACCTGGACGACGTCATCGGCGCCTTCGCCGAGGCCGCTGCCGCCGCCGAGCGCATCGGCTTCGACGGCGTGGAACTGCACGGCGCCCACGGCTACCTCCTCGACCAGTTCCTGTGGGCGGGCACCAACCGCCGCACCGACGCCTACGGCGGCGACCCGGTCTCCCGCACCCGCTTCGCCGCCGAGATCGTGGCCGCCGTGCGCGACGCCGTCTCGCCCGGGTTCCCCGTGATCTTCCGCTACTCCCAGTGGAAGCAGGAGGCCTACGGTGCCCGCCTCGCCGAGACCCCCGAGGAGCTGGAGGCGATCCTCGCCCCGCTCGCCGCGGCCGGCGTCGACGCCTTCCACGCCTCCACCCGCCGCTACTGGCGTCCCGAGTTCGACGGCTCCGACCTCAACCTCGCCGGCTGGACCAAGAAGCTGACGGGCAGGACCGCCATCACGGTCGGCTCGGTGGGCCTGGACGGCGACTTCACCAAGGCCTTCCTGGGCGAGGGCGCCCCGGTCGGCAGCCTCGACAACCTCCTCGACCGCCTGGAGCGCGACGAGTTCGACCTCGTCGCCGTCGGCCGGGCGCTGCTCCAGGACCCGCGGTGGGCCGAGAAGGTCCTCGCCGGGAACTTCGACGCGCTCGCCCCCTACGACGCGGCGTCGCTGAAGTCCCTCAGCTGACCCGGACCGGTCCGGATGCGCACCGCGGCGTAAAGTCCGTGGGATCACCAACTACTGCCGTACGTACGTCCAACGGCGTTCAGTGAGGAGTGATCGATGACGAACCCCGAGGCCTCGGGGCCCGTGGTGCGCACCGCCGCCGGATCGGTACGGGGACGGCGGGAGGACGGCCTGAGCGTCTTCCGCGGCATCCCGTTCGCCGAACCGCCGGTGGGCGAGGCCCGGTTCGCCGCCCCGCGCCCCGCCCGCGCCTGGGACGGAACACGCGAGGCGTACTCCTTCGGCCCGCCGCCCCCGCAGGACCTCGGCATCGCGGGCGCCACCGGCGTCCTGGACGTGCCCGAGGGCGACGACTGGCTGACGGCCAACGTCTGGACCCCCGCCCCCGACCCGGCCGCCCGCCGCCCGGTCATGGTGTGGATCTACGGCGGCGCCTACAAGCTCGGCCACTCCGGCAGCCCCGGCTACGACGCCCGCCGCATCGCCGAGGACGGCGACCTCGTCGTCGTCACCTTCAACTACCGCGTCGGCATGGAGGGTTTCGCTCACATCGACGGCGCCCCCGCCAACCGGGGTCTCCTCGACCAGGTGGCCGCGCTGGAGTGGGTGCGGGACAACATCGCGGCGTTCGGCGGCGACCCGGACCGGGTCACCGTCTTCGGCGAGTCGGCGGGCGCCGGTTCCGTGGCCTCCCTCATGGCGATGCCCCGCGCGGCCGGCCTCTTCCACCGCGCCATCGCCCAGAGCGTGCCGGGCACGTTCTACTCCGACGAGCTGGCCCGGGACGTCGGCGCCGCCCTCGCCGCCGAACTCGGCCTGCGCCCCACCGTCGCCGACCTGGCGGCCGTGGACCCGGGACAGCTGGTCAAGGCGGGGCAGTCCCTCGCCCCGAAGATGCCCGGGCGCGTGGACCGCTGGGGCCGGGCCGCGCCCACGGTCACCCCGTACTCACCGGTCGTCGACGGCGACGTACTGCCGGTCATACCGTGGCAGGCACTCGCGTCCGGCGCGTCCCGGGACGTCGACCTGATCGTCGGCCACAACCGCGACGAGAACCGCCTCTTCACCGCGATGGCGGGCAAGCTCGGCCAGATCGGTGCGGAGCGCGCGAGCGCGGCCCTACGCCTGTACGCGCCGGGCGGCGAAGAGGCCTACCGGGCCGCGTACCCGGGCGTGTCCGCGAACGACCTGTACGAACGCGTGCAGACCGACTGGCTGTTCGCCATGCCCTCGCTGCACCTGGCCGAGGCACACCTCGCGGGCGGCGGCCGGGCCCACGTCTACGAGCTGACCTGGCCGGCCCCGGCCGACGGTGCGCTGGGCGCCTGCCACGCTCTGGACGTCCCGCTCCTCTTCGGGACGTTCCAGGCCGACGTGGGGCTGCTCGTCTTCGGCGGTGCCGAACCTTCGCCGGAGGCGCTCGCCCTGTCGTCCCGTTTCCGGTCCTCGTGGACCGCGTTCGCGCGCACGGGCGACCCCGGCTGGCCCGCGTACGGCACGGAACGGCGCCTGGTCCAGGTCCTGGACGCGGAGCCGGTCGTCGCGCCGTACCCGGAGGAGGCGTCGAGGCGCCTGTGGGAGGGGCACGAGTTCGCGGCGCTGCCTCTGCTGAAGCCGGGGGAGTGAGAGCCGGCCTCACGGCACCCCCGGTTTCCAAGTGACCGTGGGGGCCGCCCGCTTCTCGGCCAGTGTCGTGCCTCCGCGACCCGCGTCAAGGGCGCTGCGCGTCGGCTGCGCCGATCGGCCTGCGGCCGACCCTTGACCCGGCTCGCTCCACCACGGGTGAGAAGCGTGCGGGCGGCCCGGGGAAAGCGGTGGCCCGGGTACGCCGGTCCCTTACGTCGGCTGCGTGACGTCCCGGGGCTGTGGGGCGCGCTCGCACCTCGCATGCACGCCGGGCCGTCTCAGCGGCTTGCGGTGAGTAGGTGGGGGCGGGGGTGGTCTCGAAAAGCGAGGACACTTCGGCCCGAAGTGTCCTCGCTTTTTGGGAGGGTCCCCAGGCCAGGCCAGGCCAGGGGAGGTGCTCGCGGGGCTGATTGGAGCGTTTGTCCCACCCATCGCCCACACGCAACCCGCTCATCCTGCGCAAACGCGTGTCGAGGGCCATAGGGCGTGGGTCATTCGCTCCAATCACCCCCCTCCACCACCCTCCGCGCGCACCCACCGGTAGTCGCCGAGACGGCGAGGCGTGCCGCCACCGGAGCCGGTGCGCCACCGCAGCACCCACCCGCCGCAAGCCGCTAAGCTCTCCCGGCGTGCTGGCGAGGCGCGAGCGCGCTCCATCACGCCGGGGAGCCGGGAGCCGACTCAGGGGACCGGCGTGCCCGGGCCACCACTTTTCCCGGGCCGCTTGCTCGCTTCTCCCTCGTACTGGAGCGAGCCGAGTCAAGGGTCGGCCGCAGGCCGATCGGCGCAGCCGACGCGCAGCGCCCTTTACTCGGGTCGTGGAAGCACGACACTGGCCAAGAAGCGGGCGGCCCCCACGGTCACTTGTAGGCCGGGGACGCCTTGAGGTCGCTGACGAAAACAGTCCAGGCGTCGGCTCGGAACAGGAGTTTCGGGCCGCGGGGGTTCTTGCTGTCGCGGACGGGGACGACGGTCCCTTCGACGGCGACTTCGAGGCAGTCGCCCCCGTCCCCTGCGCTGTAGCTGGACTTGTGCCAAGTGACGCTACGGAGTTCGGCATCAGGGGTGCTGTTCATGCTCGTAAGTCTGCGCCACCGACTGGATCAGGGCCAGGGAGTCGGGTGGGGAGAGAGCGGTGGCCTGGAGGAGGCTGAACGTGAGGGTGTGGCGGGCGAGCGTGGCGGGATCGTCCAGCAGCTTGCCCATGTCCAGTCCCTCGACGAAGCAGAGCGGAGCCGCGTCGGCGAACTCCATGAGCTTCAGCGAGCCTCCCATGGCGGCATGCGTCCCGGCACTGAACGGGAGCACCTGCGCGATGACCCGGCGACGGCCCACCATGCCCGCAACATGGTGGAGGGCCTCCGCCATGGCCGCTGTTCCGCCGACTGGCCGTCGGAGCGCGGCCTCGTCAAGTACGACCCACAACAGCGGCGCTGTTGGACCGTCCAGTAGCCGAGCGCGCTCCATGCGGGTGGCCACCAGTTCCTCGATCTCCGGGTCGGAGGCCATGGGACGGTAGGTGCGGAACAGGGCTTCGGCGTACGCCGGGGTCTGCAAGAGGCCCGGGATGAGCAGCGGGAGATAGTGCCTGATCGTCGTAGCGACTGCCTCCGCCTCCGCCGCCTCGGCAAAATGCTCGGGATACTTCGACTTCGCCGAAGCCGCGCAGTTGCGCTGGAAGAAGTCCTCCGTGCCGAGGACCTCGTCCAGCAAGCGCGCGTACTCCGGCTGCATCCTGCGCGTACCGGCCTCCAGCTGGCCGATGAACGAGCCGCTGACGAACAGCCGCCCGCCCAGTTCCTCCTGGCTCAGCCCGGCCTTCTCGCGGGCATGGCGTAGCTCGGCGCCGAGGAGGGCGCGGGGGGACGAGGCGGGGTCGAGGTCTTTCGGTCCAGGCATGGCACGGAACTCCCGGTCGCACAGCAGGGGTTGTTGGGGCTCCCTGTATGGCCAGGTTAGGGGCGGAACGGACACGCTGTGTCGCGAATCACGAACTCAGCGTGGAGGTGAGGAAGGGTGCGGTCGACCGAAGAAGTCGTCGAGTCCTTGCGGCAGGCCCTCGTGGGTGCCGGAGTCGTACTGCCGTCCCTGTGCGTCGATCCGGTGACCGGCGCGAGTGAGGAGCCGTTCGCGTTGGTCGACCTGGGGCGTTGCAACGTCCGGGTCGCCGAGCGGCTGGCGTCGGTGGTGCGGGGTGAGCGGCCGGCCGTCGGTACGCATGCCGTGGACACGCGGGACGGGCGCGTGGGGGAGGTCATGGGGCATGTCGGCGGCAACGTGCGGCTGCGGCCGGTCGGTGGGGGCCGGGAGTGGGACTGCCCGAAGGGCTCGGTGGCTGACGCGCGGCCGGAAGAGCTGATGCGGGCCCGGCTGCGCAGGACGAACCACGAGAGCGTGCGGGGCTAGGCCAGAGCGTTGTCCAGGAGGACCTCCGCTGCCGCCCGCGCGTGTCGTCCGTAGTCCGCCTCACCCAGCACCATGGCGCGGCTGGCGGCCCCGTCCGCGAGAGTGACGAGTTGTTCGGCGAGTGCGGCGGGCTCGCGGCAGCCCAGTTCCGTCACCAGTGCCGTGACCAGTCGCACCATCAGCAGTTTCTGGTCGCGGGCGTAGGAGTGGACCGCGCTCTGCGGGTCGGGGAACTCTGCGGCGGCGTCGATGAACGGGCATCCGCGTACTGGAGCCGCGTCCGCCGACGGCAGGGTGAACAGCGCGAGGATCCGTTCTCTCGCTGGGACGTCCTCGCGAATCAGCGCGCTCTCCAGGGTGTGACCCGACGAGGCGAGGTCTTGAAGATGGGCGATGACCAGGTCGCTCTTGGTCCGGAAGTGCGCGTAGAGGGTGCGCTTGGACACCGGTGCCTGCTCTGCCACCTGTTCCATACCGGTCGCGTTGATCCCTTGGGCCGCGAACAGTTGGGCAGCGGCGGCCAGGATGCGTTCGCGCCCCCCGCGCCCCTGCCGTCGAGATGCCGTCGTCACCGTACTCATGAGCTAAGTATACGTTCTCGTTTACTTAGGAGGTGGTGCTCGGTTACAGTGGAGTCGTAGGTAAACGTAAGTGTTTACCTAAGCGTCCTTGAGCCTTGAGGAGAGTCCTATGGGTGGGCTGGTTTCCACCGAGTTGAGCGACTATGCGGAGAAGCTGATACGCGGGCGCCACGCGACACGCGCGTTCCGCCCCGAAGCCGTGCCCGACGACACGATGCGCGCGATCTTCGCCCTTGCCGGCGCCGCGCCGTCCAACTCCAACGCGCAACCGTGGCGGGTCGAGGTGGTCAGCGGCGCGAAGCGCGAACGCCTGGCGGACGCCTTGCGGGCGGCCCACGCCGAACAGCGCACCTCGGCCGACTTCCCGTACTCCGAGGGCATGTACGCACCCGCCCATCAGGAGCGGCGGGCGGCGTTCGGCGCCGGCCTGTACGGAGTGCTGGGCATCAGCCCCGACGACCACGCGGCACGCGCGGCCTACGACGCGCAGAGTCTGCGCTTCTACGGGGCGCCCCATGCCGCGTTCCTGTTCGTCACCGGCGATGGCGGGGCGCGACTGGCCGCCGACGTCGGCGCCTACATGCAGACGCTGCTCCTGGCCATGGCCGCGTACGGCGTGGACAGTTGCCCGCAGGGTCTGCTCAGCTTCTACGCCGACACCGTCCGGAAGGAACTCGGTGTCGCTGAAGGGCAGTTGCTCGTGGGTATCTCCTTCGGCTACGCCGACGGGGGCGCGCCGGTGAACCGGATCACGACCGAGCGGGCCGCCCTCGAAGCGACCACCGCCTTCCACGTCTAGCTAGTCCGGCGCCACGATGCGCTCCACGGCGGCGGCCACCAGCTCGTCGCGCTCGGCCGGGGTGAAGACGTCCGGCAGGGTGAGCTGTTCGACGATCAGCCAGTTCAGGGCGAGGTAGAGCAGCTTGACGGCCATCGCGTCGCCGGGGAGGCCGGACGCCTCGTGGTAGGAGACGTTGGCGGCGACGTCGGCGCGGATGCGCTCGGTCAGGACCGCGCGCAGCTCGGGGCGGCGGGTGGCCTCCAGGCGGAGTTCCAGCAGCGCGAGGTAGCCGGTGCGGAACGAGGCGATGCGGTCGACCAGTTCGCGCATCAGGACGACGTAGGTGTCCCGGTCGCGGCCCGCCGTGCGCTGGCGGGCGATGGTGGCCTCGTCGGGGTGGAGCCGCTCGTAGACGCGGGCGCCGGCCTGGGTGAGCAGGTCGTCGCGGTTGGCGAAGTAGTTGGACGCGGTGCCGCCCGGGACGGCGGCCTTCGTGTCCACCGCGCGGAAGGTCAGGCCCCGGGCGCCCTGTTCGGCCAGCACCTCGATCGCGGCGTCCACGAGGGCGGCGCGACGTTCGTCGTTCCGTCTCACCATGGGGCGACACTCCACGTGTAGTACTACGCTCAGACCACTGCGGGCAGAGTACTACGAGTGCTGGGTGTGGACGCCTCAGATGCCGCCCATCGGCTCGATGTCCACCCGGACCGGCGTGCCCCACACCCGCAGCACCTCGTAGTCCGTGAACTCGTGGACGAGCCGGTACGCCATGGCGGCGCGAGGCGCGCGCAGTTGGGCCGCGATGTACAGCTCGGCCTCGCGGCGGTCGCGGCGCGGGGTGCCGCAGAGCTGCCACGCCTGGCCGTTCCACAGCTCGGGCAGCCAGCGCTGCTGGGGCTGCGGCCGCTCGCCCCGCATCCCGTACCGGGACTGGACCGGCTCGGTGTGCCGGGCGGGGAGCGGACCGCCGTTGTACTCGGCGCGGCGGGCGGTGCGGCGGCGGGTCTCGCACAGGAGGCACAGGTCGGGGGCGGCCTTGTCGACCGGGCCGTTCGGGTGTTCCGGGCAGCGGGTGCTGGGGGCCGTCGTCGAGACGCTCTCCTCCAGCTGGTCCATCGCGCGCTTGAGGTCCGCGCGGACCTCGTGCAGCTTGGCGTCCGGCGTGTCGGCGGTCAGGGCCTCGCCGTGCTCACCGAGGAGACGCAGGGCGCGGCCCAGGGCGGTCAGCTGGGCGTGGTTCATGTTCCCCAGAGTCGCACACGGTGCGGGCGGTGCCGTCGCCCAGACCGAAGAAGTACGTCGCCGCGAAGCCGACCGCGTACCCGGTGAGCAGCCCGCCGCCGTACACCCCCGCCGTCACCGCCCAGCCTCCGCCGCCCGCGAGGAGCGGGAACAGTGCCCAGCCCGACGGGCCGATCGCCGTCGCTCCCGTGTCCGTGCCGAGCATCGCGAACAGGCCGACGAAGGCGCCGCCCGCCGCCCCGCCCACGCAGGCGGTGAGGAAGGGGCGGCCGAGGGGGAGGGAGACGCCGTAGATCAAGGGTTCGCCGACGCCGAGCAGGCCGGCCGGGAGCGCCGATCTGATCGTCGTACGGAGGGTGGTGTCGTGGCGCAGACGGACGTAGACCGCCGCCGCCGCGCCGACCTGGCCGGCGCCCGCCATGGCCAGGATGGGGAGCAGGACGGTGTGGCCCTGCTGCTCGATGAGGGTGGTGTGGATGGGGATGAGGGCCTGGTGGAGGCCCAGCATCACCAGGGGGAGGAAGAGGCCGCCGAGGATCAGGCCGGCCAGGGCGCCCGTCGTCGTCAGGAGCCAGTCGGCCGCCGTGCCGATGGCGGTGGCGACCTCGCCGGCCGCGTACATGAGGACGTAGAGGGTGACCAGGCCGGAGACCAGGACGGTCAGGGTCGGGGTGAGCAGGACGTCCAGGGTGCCGGGGAGGCGGGCGCGGCACCACTTCTCGACGTACGTGCCGAGCAGCGCGGCGGCCAGTGCGCCCAGGACGCCGCCCTGGCCGGGGGCGAGCGCCGCGCCGAACGCGGTCACCTTCGCCACGCCCGGGTAGACGACGACGGCGGCGACCGCGCCGCCCAGCACGGGCGTGCCGCCGAACTCCTTCGCCGTGTTGTGGCCGACGAACACCGCGATCAGCGCCATGAAGGCGGAGGAGAGGGCGGCCAGGGCGGGCGTGATGCCGGGGAGCCACCCCAGGTTCGTGAGCAGACCGGCGATGCCCGCGACGATTCCGCAGCCGATCAGGGCGGGGATGAGCGGGACGAAGATGTTCGCGACGCGGCGCAGGGCCGTCTTGAGCGGGGTCGCGTTGCGCTGCTTCTGCCGCGCCTTCAGTTCGGCGCCGCGCAGGGCGAGCACGTCCGCCGTGCCGACGGGGGTGTCCGCTGTGCCGACCGGAGCATCCGCCGGGCCGCCCCCGCCGTCCGTTGTGCCGACCGGAGCATCCGCCGGGCCGCCCCCGCCGTCCGCTGTGCCGACCGGAGCATCCGCCGGGCCGCCCCCGCCGTCCGCTGTGCCGACCGGAGCATCCGCCGCGCCGCCCCCGCCGTCCGCTGTGCCGACCGGAGCATCCGCCGCGCCGCCCCCGCCGTCCACCGTGCCGGCGGGAGCATCCGCCGGGCCGCCCCCGCTGGCCGCCAGCAGCGCCTCGAACGCCTCCGTCACCCGGCCGACCACCCCCGGTCCCAGCACGACCTGGTACGACTCGCCGTCCTCCACCACCCCGAGCACGCCGGGCAGCGCGCGCAGCGCCGCGTCCGCCACCCGGGAGCGGTCGGCCAGGCCCAGGCGCAGACGGGTCATGCAGTGGGCGACGGAGACGACGTTCGCGGCGCCGCCGACCAGGGGGAGCAGCGCGGCGGCCGTGGAGTGGGGGGTGTCCTTGTGCACCCCCCGAGCGTGCGGTCAGCCCTTCGCCGCCGCCAGCGCGGCGCGCAGGTGGCCGCCGGAGTCCTCCAGAAGGCGGGCGGCCGTCGGGCCGTCCACATCGGCCAGCAGGGTCAGGATCGCGTGCTTGACCTCGCCGTCGGTGGCGGTCAGGGCACCCTCGATCTCGTCGTCGGCGGCACCGGTGGCGAGCGCGACGATGCGGCGCGAGCGGGCGCGCAGCTTCTCGTTGGAGGCGCGGACGTCCACCATCAGGTTCCCGTACGTCTTGCCGAGGCGGATCATCGTGATCGTCGACAGCATGTTCAGGACCAGCTTCTGCGCCGTGCCGGCCTTCAGGCGGGTGGAGCCGGTGATCAGCTCGGGCCCGGTGACGACCTCGATGCCGTGCTCGGCGGCGGCGGCCAGGGCGCTGCCGCTGTTGCACGCCAGCCCGACGGTCAGGGCCCCCCGCGCGCGGGCGTGCTCGACGGCGCCGATGGCGTACGGGGTGCGGCCGGAGGCGGAGACGCCGACCACCGCGTCGTCGGGGGTGAGGGCGAGGGCGTCCAGGTCGGCGCGGGCCAGCTCGGCCGAGTCCTCGGCGCCCTCGACGGAGGTGACCATGGCGTCCGGGCCGCCCGCGATGAGGCCGACGACCTGCCCGGGGGCGGTGTTGAAGGTGGGCGGGCATTCGGAGGCGTCCAGCACGCCGAGGCGGCCCGCCGTGCCGGCGCCCGCGTAGACCAGGCGGCCGCCGCGCGCCATGCGGGCTGCGATGGCGTCGACGGCGGCGGCGATCTCGGGCAGCCGTTCGGCGACGGCGGCGGGCACGGCGGTGTCCTCGCCGTTCATGACGCGCGCGATGTCGAGGGTGGGCATCCGGTCGATCTCGGCCAGCTCGGGCCGGAACGCCTCGGTGGTCAACGTCTCCAACTGGGACCGGAGGTCGGGGTGGTGGGGGGTTGAGGTCATGAGAAGCCGCTCTTTTCAACTTCGGTGCCTGTGCTTGCCCAGAGGTGCGGGGGTCTACGGTCTCCCGCGCGACCCATGCCGATGCGCCAACGCCTCGTACGACGCGGCGAGCGCCGGCGCCGCCGATTCATACGTCCGCTGCGCCACCCCCACGAACAGACAGTCCACCACCAGCAGCTGACTGGTCCGCGACGACATCGCCGCCGGCCGCAGCTCGCTCTCCCGCGACGTGGACGTGGTCAGCACGTGGTCGGCGTACTGCGTGACGGGGCTGTCGGGCCGGCCGGTGACGGCGACGGTCGTCGCGCCGCGTTCGAAGGCGGCCCGCAGCGGCTCGATCACGTCCCCGGTCGAACCGGAGTGCGTGATCGCGATGGCGACGTCCCCGGCCCGCAACTGCACCGCGTTGGTGACGGCGAGGTGCGGATCGCCGGGCGCGTGGGCTATCAGCCCTATGCGCAGCAGCTTCTGGGTGAGGTCCTGGGCGACCAACCCGGACGCGCCGATGCCGTACACGTCGGTGCGGCGGGCGGCGGCCAGCGCGGTGACGGCCGCGCCCAACTGGACGGTGTCCAGGGCGGCGGCGGTGTCGGCGAGGGTCTGCTGCTCGTCGTAGGCGAGTTTGGCGACGACGTCGGCGATCGGGTCGTCGACCGCGATGTCGGTCGTGATGGCGGGCGCGCGGCCGGACTGCTGCTGGGCGGCGAGTCCGGCGAGCGCGAGGCGCAGGTCGCGGTAGCCGGGGTAGCCGAGCAGCCGGGCGGTGCGCACGACGGTGGCCTCGCTGGTGCCGGTCAGCTCGGCGAGGCCGGTGACCGTGAGGGCCGCGCAGCCGGCGGGGTCGCCCGCGACGGCCTCGGCGACCCGCTGCATGGAGCGGGTCATCGACGGCGCCAGCGTGCGCACCTTGGCCGCGAGGGCGGCGGGCGCGGGCGGCGCGCCGCCGCTTCCGGCACCGCGGCGGCCACCCGTCGCACCGGGCGCACCGGTCGTACCGCTGCCGCCGCCCGCGCTGCCGAAAGTTTCCTTCACTTCATCGGTCACTCATGAAAGATATTTTCGTTTCGGTCCGTGGGTCAAGAGTGCGCACAATGGGTGCATGGACCCCATCAGCCCCCTGGAGCAGGCGCTGCACGCCGCGCGCGCCCTCGTGCTCGCCGACCTGGTGGCCGGCCAGGTCGCCGAGCCGGACGTCGTGTCGCTGGTCGAGGAGTCCGTCGTACAGCGGCGCTGGTGGGTCGAGCAGTGGCCGGAGGGCGTGGAGTTCGTGGCCGGGCTGGTCGCGCAGGACGTGCAGGACGCCCTGCTGGAGCGGTACGGCCGCTGGCCGCTGTGCCCGGTGTGCGGCTCCGGCGACCCGCACGCGCTGGACGTCGAGCCCGAACTCGGCCCCGACCCGCACTGGGTGTGCGGCAAGGCGGGCGTCAAGGTCGCGGCGGTCGGCTCGCTGGGCACGGCCATCGGCGGTCCGCAGACGTGACGAGGACGACCCGGTGACCGTCTACATCGACCCGCCGACCTGGCCGGGCCACGGCCGTATGTGGTCGCACCTCGTCAGCGACGCCTCCTACGCCGAGCTGCACGCGTTCGCCGCGACGCTGGGTGTGCCGCGCCGCGCCTTCGAACGCGACCACTACGACATCCCCGCCCAGCGGTACGCCGACGCCGTGTCCGCCGGTGCGCTGGAGGTCAGCAGCCGCGAGGTGGTGCGGCTGTTGCACGGGGCGGGACTGCGCCGGCGCAAGGGCTCCGCTCAGCCGCGCGGGCCCCGCAGCTCGTAGGCGAGTTGCTCCTCGTCCCCGGCGACCCGGGTGAAACCGGCGCGGACGATCACGGCCTGGGAGGCGAGGTTGGCGTGCTCGGTCGTCGCGAACACCGACGTCACCTCCTCGCGGGCCAGCGCCCACGCGGACAGCGCGCGCAGGCCCTCGGTGGCGTAGCCATGGCCGCGGGCGGCCTCGGCGAGGTCGTAGCCGATCTCCACCCGGCCGTCCTCGTCCGGCGCCCCGTGGAAGCCCATGCCGCCGACCGCGATCCCGTCCTCCCGGCGCACGAGTGCGAACACGCCCCATTCCGGCCGGTGCACACCCGCCTCGTACGCCTTCAGCAGCATTCCGGCGGCGTCCCGCGTGCCCTGGAAAGGGCCGCTCTCGACCCACGCGAAGCCGCCGTCGCCGCCCGCGGCCAGGTCGGTGGCGGCGGCGGGCGTGACGCCCTGGAGGGTGAGGCGCTCGGCCTCGATCACCAGGTTGTTGCGCCAGCGCCACTCGGTGACCGGGGCGCGTCCGGGCAGCTCGCCGCGGCCGGTGGCCCACAGCAGGGTGCGCCACGGGTCGGCGCCGGGCTGGACGTGCGGGAAGATCCGGGCGAGGACGTCCGCGCACAGTTCGGCGGGCGGCTCGTAGGTCAGCCCGAGGCCCTCGGCGATGTCGTGCGTGTGCGCGAGGACCTCGGTGATCCCCATGGCGGCGAAGCCCTCGCGGTTCGCGCTGCGGAAGGGGTACGGGTGGAAGGCGCGGACCTCGCGCGGGGTGGTGCGGACGGTGGCGGCGAGCAGCGCGCCGGTCGTCTCGACGACGTGCAGGACGCCGTCGTTGTCCGTACCGTCGTCGAGGGTGATCTCGAAGGGGACGTAGGCCTCGGTGGCGCGTCCGGCGAGCTGGCCCGCGTAGGCGATGAGGTCGCCCGCGATGTGCTCCGCCGTGTACCGGCAGCTCCACTCCAGCCGCCCGGCCGGAACCGCCGCCCAGTCCCGGTCCGTCGCCGTCCGCAGCAGCGCGACGGCGCTCGCGACGGCCTCTTCCACCTGTTCCCCACCCATGCTCCGCATGCCGGGCAGGCTACGGTGCCGGGCTGTCCCCGAGCGACAGCATTTCCAGCTCACCGGTGAGGTTGTAGCGGGCGGTCGCCTCCCACTCGCGCCGCCCGTGCGGGGTGTGGAACAACCGGGGAAGGTCGAGCAGTTGGCGGAGGACGGCGGCCCGGCCCTCGCGGAAGGCGTCGTCCGGGACGAAGTGGTACTCGTGTCGTACGGCCGCCGTGTACGCGGCGTACGCCGACGGCGGCGAGGCGAGAATCGCCAGGTCCGCGTCGCACAGCACCTGCCCGTCCCGGTCGTCGCCGGCCGGGGCGTGGGTGACGGTGAGGCGGACCAGCCGGGCCACCTCGGCGGTCTTCTCCGACGGAACCCCGGCCTCGGGCAGGGCGCGCTCGGCGAGGCGGGCCGAGCGCTCCTCGTTCTCGGAGCGCTCGGGAAGGTAGACGGCGTCGTGGAACCAGGCGGCGAGGCGCACCACGTCCGGGTCGTCGGCGTACTCCTCCAGTACGTCGATGTGGTCCAGGACCGCCGCCAGGTGCGCGAGCGTGTGGTACCGCCGCTGGGGCTCCTGCCAGCGGGCGAGCAGATCGTCGGCGTACGGCGCCGGGTCGGGACGGCCGGAACCGGGCGCGGCGGCTCGGTCCAGGGTGCGGGCGAAACGGGAGCGCAGGGCGTCGAGGTCGGCCATGGGCTCATTGTTCCAGCGGGTGTGTCCCTCGCTTGGGTGATAGCTTCTCACTGAATCTGGAAGCTGTAGTGGCGCAGGCGCGAAGAGGGCACCGAGAGGTTGCGGACCATGACGGACACGCGCACGAAGACCCCGCGCGAGCGCTACCGCACACAGGTGCGCGCCGAGATCAAGGAACACGCGTGGGAGCAGATCGCCACGGCGGGCGCGTCCGCGCTCTCGCTCAACGCGATCGCCAAGCGGATGGGCATGAGCGGGCCCGCCCTCTACCGGTACTTCGCCGGCCGCGACGAGCTGATCACCGAACTCGTCAGGGACGCCTACCGGAGCCTCGCCGACACCCTCCGGGCGTCCGCTGGTGCCGGTGCCGGCCTGGCCGGGCCGGCGCACGCCCTGCGCGCATGGGCCCTCGACGACCCCCAGCGCTACTTCCTCGTCTTCGGCACCCCCGTCCCGGGCTACCACGCGCCCGACGACGTCACCGAGATCGCCTCCGAGACCATGGCGGTCATCCTCGACGCCTGCGCCGCGCTGCCCTCGGACCGCCCCGCGACCCCGTTCGACACGCACATCGAGGGCCACCGGCAGTGGGCGGACGGCCATCCCGCACCGCCCGCCGCCGTCCACCGCGCCCTGACCGTCTGGACCCGGCTGCACGGCGTCCTGTCCCTGGAACTCGCGGGCCACTTCACCGGCATGGACTTCGACCCCGCGCTGCTCTACGCCGCCGAACTGGACGACCTGCTCGAACGCTGACCGGGAGCCGGGCCGGGCCCTACCGTGGAGCCCATGACGACTCCTGCAGACGTGCAAGACGTACGCGACCCCGAGGTGCCCGGGCGGCTGCTGGCCATCGAGCGGGACGAACTGGTGCCGCTGCTGCGGTCCCGGGCCGACGGGGACTTCGCGCTGCCGGTGGCCGCGTGTCCGGGCTGGACCGTGCGGGACGTGCTGGCGCACTGCTCCAGCGCGCTGATCCGGGTGGTGGAGAACCGCTTCGAGGACGGTGTCTTCTCGCCCGCCTCCAACGACCGCGACATCGCCGAACGCGCCGACTGGACGAACGCCCGGGTCCTCGACGAACTGGAGCGCGGCATGACCGAGGCCGGTCCGGTGATCGGCCGCGCGGGCGGTGCCCTGGACGCGATCGCGCTGGGCGAGTGGGTGCACGCGGGTGATGTGCGGGTGGCCCTCGGTGAGCCGGGGGCCTACGCGGGGCGTGGGCTGCCGGACGCGCTCGCGCTGCTCGGCACGCTCACCCGCGACCGCGGTCACGTGCCGCTGCACGCCGACCTCGACGACGTGGACGAGCCGCTGAAGCTGGGCGAGGTGAGTGGTGAGCGGCCGCCGGGACGGTTCATCGGGGACGCCGCCACCCTCGTACGGCTGTACGCGGGGCGGCCCGTGGCCGACGCGGCCGGGTACGAGCTGGCCGGGGTGGAGGCGGGAGAGCTGAACCTCTTCGGCGGCTGAGCGGGGATGAGTGGGAGCCCTGGCCGGCTGTCTGGGCGTAGTCTTGGATTGGACTAGACCTGTAGCAGGCCGACGAATGGGGTCCCATGAGCAAGCGTGCAGTCCTGGAGGTGATCGCCCTCGACGTCGAGGACGCGGTCGCCGCCCAGGCCGGAGGCGCGGATCGCCTCGAACTGGTCACCGACATGGCGGCCGACGGACTCACCCCGTCGGCCGCGACCGTCGCCGCGATCCGCGCCGCCGTCGACATCGACGTTCGGGTGATGCTGCGGCTCGCGGACGGGTTCGCCGCCGGGGACGTCGAGCGGCTGGCGCGGGTCGCCGCGGAGATGCGGGAGGCCGGGGCCACGCAGTTCGTGCTCGGGTTCCTCGACGCGGACGGCGACGTGGACCTGGGCGCGGTGGAGCGGGTCGCGGGCGTGCTGGACGGGTGCCGGTGGACGTTCCACCGCGCGATCGACCGCGCCTCGAACCGGGACGCCCTGCGCAAGCAGCTCGCGGACTTCCCTGGCCTGGACACCTACCTGACGGCCGGGGCGGCCGGCGGGGTGGACGACGGCCTGACCGTACTGCTCGCCGAGGCGCGGCGCCGGGGGGAACCCGGGTACGAGCAGCAGCTCCTGGTCGGCGGCGGCCTGCGGCTGGACCACGTACCCGGGCTGCTGGACGCCGGAATCGACGGCTTCCACATCGGCGGCGCGGCGAGGCCCTCCGGGTGGGACGGGCCGGTGTCGGCGGCGGCGGTGGGGGAGTGGCGGCGAGTGCTGGGGCACTGAGCGTTGCTTGCGCGACAACCCGCGTCGCCACTCGCGGGGGTGGGTCGCGCGGCCCGGCGGTGCGGGGTGCCTCCCCCGCGCTCGGCTGCGCTCGCGCGGGAGGTGCCCCCACCGCCCACCCGTGCCATCCCTGGGGGTACCTCCCAGGCCGTTCGGGCACTGGGGGAGGCACGACTGCCCGCAGCTACGCGAGCACGACTGCCCGCAGGCTGCGCGGCGCGACTGCCCGCAGGCTGCGCGAGCTGCGCTAATCCGTCAGCTGCGGCGGCAACCCCGCCCCGTGCGTCACGATCAACCCCGACACCGCGCGGGTCAGCGCCACGTACAGCCGTCGCAGTCCCGTCCGCTCGTCCGGTTCGCCGTCGACCACGGCCCGCGGTTCGTCCAGGACCACGTAGTCGTACTCCAGGCCCTTGGCCAGCGAGGCCGGGACCAGGGTCAGGCGGGTGGCGTGGGTCGTCTCCTCGCCCGGCCCGATGAAGCCGATCCCCGCCGTCCCGAGGGCCTCCGCCAGCTCCGGCACCCGCGCGTCGGCGGCGATCAGGCCGACCGAGCCCTCGCGCTCCAGCAGCTCGCGGCACGCGGACACCACGTCCGCCGTCCCGTCCGCGGTCGTACGGACGTCGAAGAAGCCCGGGTTCTCACGGATCGACGCCACCGGCGTCAGGCCCGGCGCGATGTCCGGCAGCAGGCGGGACGCGTACGCGATGACGTCCGTCGGCACGCGGAAACCGGCCGTCAGCTCCTCGACCACGGCCTCGCCCTTGCCCAGGTGGGCCAGTGCCTCGGGCCAGCTGCGGGTCGCCCACGGCGTGGTGCCCTGCGCCAGGTCGCCGAGCACGGTCGCCGAGCCGGTGGTGCAGCGCCGGCCCACCGCGCGGTACTGCATCGGGGAGAGGTCCTGCGCCTCGTCGAGGACCACGTGCCCGAGGGAGTGGGTGCGCTCGATGAGATCCGTGGCCTCGTCGATCAGCACGGCGTCGGCGGCTGACCACCTGGCCGACTTCACCGAGCGGGCCGGCTTCACCCACAGCACCGCCTTCCGCTCGTCCTCGGTGAGGACGCCCTCGGCGTGCTCGGCGAGGAAGTCCGCGTCGGAGAGCAGGCGCAGGACGAGCTTCGCGGGCTCGACCTGCGGCCAGACGGTCTTCACCAGCGCCTTCACGGCGGCGTTGCGCGCGACCGCGTTCTGCACCCGGTCGTCCGGCGCCTCACCGGCCCGCTCCATCCGCACCAGCACGGCGTGCGCGATGCGCTGGGGGAGGGCCTCGCGGGCGGCGCCGTAGCGGATGTCGCGGGCGAGCAGCTCCCGGACGATCTCCTCCACCTCGTACGCGGCCACCCGCCAGCGGCGTGAGCCGCGCACCACGACGACGCCCTCGGTGGGCATGGTGACGTGCGAGTAGAGGGCCCTGCGCAGGACCTCCGCCATGCGCGCGTCGCCCTTGATCACCGCCGCCGTCGTCTCGTCCGCGCCGCGCACCTCGACGTGCGCCACCAGGTCGTCGACGGTGGCCTGGCGGACCGTCAGCTCACCGAGGGCCGGGAGGACCTGCTCGATGTAGTGCAGGAAGGACTTGTTCGGCCCGATGACCAGGGTGCCGGTGCGGGCGAGGCGCTCGCGGTGGGCGTAGAGGAGGTAGGCGACCCGGTGCAGGCCGACAGCCGTCTTGCCGGTACCGGGGCCGCCCTGCACGCAGACCGAACCCGACAGCCCGGCGCGCACGATCTCGTCCTGCTCCGGCTGGATGGTCGCCACGATGTCGCGCATCGGACCGACGCGGGGCCGCTCGATCTCCTGCTGGAGCAGCTTGCTGGTGACCGCCGCCTCGGCCGGGTCGGACAGGTGCTCGTCCTCGTAGGCAGTGAGGTCCCCGCCGGTGTAGCCGAACCGGCGGCGCAGCGAGATGTCCAGCGGGTCCTTCTTCGACGCGCGGTAGAACGGCTGCGAGACCGGTGCCCGCCAGTCGATCACCATCGGGTCGCCGTCCGCGTCGTGCACGTGCCGCCGCCCGACGTAGAAGCGCTCGCCCTCCCCGCCCTCCGCCTGCTCGGCGCCCGGAGCGTGCAGGTAGTCGAGCCGGCCGAAGAACAGCGGGGTCTCGCTGAGGTCGGCCAGCGCCTTGATGCGCTGCTCGATCTGGCTCTCCAGGACGGCGGCGTTGACCCAGTTCGCGGTGACGTCGGTGATGTCGAGGGACTCGACGTCCTCCCGCATGGCGCGCAGTGCGGAACGGGAGTCGGCCAGGTGGGAGCGCTCTTTGGCCAGGGGATCGGACAGGGGGTCGTCGTGCACGGGCGTGGACAAGGGAGTGCCTCCGGGTGACCTGCGGTGCGGTGCGGTGGGCGCGGGCTGCGCGCGGTGGGCCGACCGGTTTCCGTCCGGACGGCGGCACTCCGTGGGGAGGCGGGCAAGAGCGGAGATTCTAGGGGAGCGGGCGCGGCGCGGGCCAACGATTTTCCCGACCCCTAGGGGTCGGCGCCCTCCGGGCTGAGGGGACGGCTCCACCCGGAGGTGTACGGAGCGGGGGAGGGGGTTCGGTCCTTGGACCGATGCCGGTCCGGGGCCCGCGGTCGCACCATGGAGACATGAGCGCAGCAACCATCTCCCCAGCCCCGGCACCGGGCCGCGCGTCCGGTGCCACGCCCGTGGCCGGCAGCCACCGGCACCGGCTCGGTGACGCCCTGCGTGTCGTCAGGGTGTTCGCGGGCGCCGCCTTCGACGTGGTCGTGCTCGGTGAGTACGGCGAGGAGGCCGGCGTCCGCCGTCGCTGACCCGCGTCAGACCTCCTCGCCGAGCACCTCGTCCGCGTCCATGATCCGGTACGCGTAGCCCTGCTCCGCCAGGAAGCGCTGGCGGTGGGCGGCGAAGTCCTGGTCGAGCGTGTCGCGGGCGACGACCGAGTAGAAGTGCGCCTGGTGGCCGTCGGCCTTCGGGCGCAGCACCCGGCCGAGGCGCTGCGCCTCCTCCTGCCGGGACCCGAACGTGCCCGACACCTGGATGGCGACGGTCGCCTCCGGCAGGTCGATGGAGAAGTTCGCGACCTTGGAGACGACCAGGACGCTGATCTCGCCCTGGCGGAAGGACTCGAAGAGCTTCTCCCGCTGGGCGTTGGACGTCTCGCCCTTGATGACCGGCGCGCCCAGGTGCTCGCCGAGTTCGTCGAGCTGGTCGATGTACTGGCCGATGACGAGGATCTGCTGACCGGCGAAGCGCCGCACGATCGCCTCGGTCACCTTCCGCTTGGTCGCGGTCGTCGCGCAGAAGCGGTACTTCTCCTCCGTCTCGGCGGTGGCGTACGCGAGCCGCTCGGAGTCGGTGAGGTTGACCCGGACCTCCACGCAGTCGGCGGGCGCGATGTAGCCCTGCGCCTCGATCTCCTTCCACGGCGCGTCGAAACGCTTCGGGCCGATGAGGGAGAACACGTCCGACTCGCGGCCGTCCTCCCGGACGAGCGTCGCGGTCAGGCCGAGCCGCCGCCGCGCCTGGAGATCGGCGGTGAACTTGAAGACCGGCGCGGGCAGCAGGTGCACCTCGTCGTAGACGACCAGCCCCCAGTCCCGGGAGTCGAACAGCTCCAGGTGCGGGTAGACGCCCTTCCGCTTCGTCGTCAGCACCTGGTAGGTGGCGATGGTGACGGGCCGGATCTCCTTCTTCGTCCCGCTGTACTCGCCGATCTCGTCCTCGGTCAGGCTCGTGCGCTTCACCAGCTCGTGCTTCCACTGCCGGGCGGAGACGGTGTTGGTGACCAGGATCAGCGTCGTCGACTTGGCCTGCGCCATCGCGCCCGCCCCGACCAGCGTCTTGCCGGCGCCGCAGGGGAGCACGACGACGCCGCTGCCGCCGTGCCAGAAGTTCTCCACCGCCTGCTTCTGGTACGGGCGCAGCGCCCACCCGTCCTCGGCCAGCTCGATGGCGTGCGCCTCGCCGTCGACGTACCCGGCGAGGTCCTCGGCGGGCCAGCCCAGCTTCAGCAGCGTCTGCTTGATCTGCCCGCGCTCGGAGGGGTGCACGGCCACCGTGTCGGGGTCGATGCGGTTGCCGACCAGCGGCGCGATCCGCTTCGACTTCAGGACCTCCTCCAGCACCGGCCGGTCGGTGGTCATCAGGACCAGCCCGTGCGCCGGGTGCTTGGAGAGGGTGAGGCGGCCGTAGCGGTCCATCGTCTCGGCGATGTCGACGAGCAGCGCGTGCGGCACCGGGTAGCGGCTGTACTCGACGAGCGCGTCCACGACCTGCTCGGCGTCGTGGCCCGCCGCCCGCGCGTTCCACAGGCCCAGCGGGGTCAACCGGTAGGTGTGGATGTGCTCCGGGGCCCGCTCCAGCTCGGCGAACGGCGCGATGGCCCGGCGGCAGTCGCCGGCCCGCTCGTGGTCGACTTCGAGGAGCAGGGTCTTGTCGGACTGGACGATCAGCGGACCATTCACGGGCGGCACCCTTTCGCGTGCGTACGGCCGACAGCGACTGGACGGATCGGCCAAACGTCCAGTGTGCCTGATCGCGGCGCCGGGCTACCGGACAGTGAGGTTGTTGATCAGCGGTCCCTCGATGGTGACCCCCTCCGTGACCAGGGACTCCACGCCGGTGGCCGGCAGGGGCAGCGGCAGCGCGGTGGCCTCGGGGGCGAGCGCGCCGAAGAGCGCCGCGGCGGTGATCAGGGCGGCGACGGAGACGGCGACGGCGGAGCGGGCGGCGCCGTCCGGATCGGGGAGCTTGGAGCGCATGGCGTGCCTTTCGGGAGGCGGGGGCCGGGGAAGGCGGGCCGGGCCCAGGGGACTGGGACCCGGCCCGCCGTCAGGGAACGTCGCGTTCAGAGGGTGGTCAGAGAGTGGTCAGAGGGTCACGCCCCCACCGAGGTCGATACCGACCGCGGCGGCCTCGGCGGCGAACGCCGCGATCAGCGCGGCGGTGGAGGTCAGGACAGTGGCGACTCGACGAACGGCACGCATCGGGTGGTTCCTTTCGGTTCGGTGTGCAGGACACCCGGTGGCTGCCCGACCGCCGAAAAATCGATGCGGATTATGAAAAAAGCTCCCTCTCAGGTGCTAATCACCCGGCGTGGCGTGCATGATCCGGCCCGTACCCCCGAAAGAGGGGCCCGTCAGGTCGCCTCGTCGGCGAGTTCGGCCACGCCGGTGATCCGGTGCAGCGGATACGTGCGCACCTCGTCCGCCGTGTGGTCGTACGCCGTCACGAAGCCGCCCTCGACCCGGATCGGGGCGATGACGCGCTGGCTGGCGGAACCCTCGGCGTTCACGTAGCCGATCCACAGCGCCTCGCCGGTCATGACGGCCGCCTGCATGGTGGCGAGGGTCTCGGCGGCGCCGGTGCGGGGCAGCTCGCCCCCCGCCGCCGGGGCGCCGCCCGCGTCGCCCCCGGGGCCCGGCTTGCGCGGGGTCGTGGCGGCCAGGTCGCCGGCCCGGACGGCGCGGACCGCCGCCGTCAGGAGCGTGTCGTCGGGAACCGGCGGACCGTCCGGGACCGGCTCCGGCGCCGCCCGCGGCGGCGTGCGGTGGGCGTCGGCCCGGGCGATCAGCACATCGCCCCCGGCGGACTCGGCGGCCGGCGCGAACCCCATCCCGCGCAGCCCCTCCAGCAGCGCCGCCGGGTCGGCCTGCGCGGCCAGCACGGTCGGCGCGAGGCGGCGCAGGCCGAGGCCCGCGGCCCGCTTGTCGGCGAGGATCTCGTCCAGCGTCGCGTCGTCGTCGCAGCGCACGTACGCCGAGGCCGCGCCCACCCGCAGCCGCCCGTGCCGCCGGGCCACGTCGTCGATCAGGTAGGTGAGCGGCTGCGGCACCGGCGTGCGGGAGTGCCGGGCGAGGAAGGCGTGCAGGTCGGCGGCGGCCTGCCCGGCGTCCAGCGCGCGGCGCACCGAGCCCGGCGTGAACCGGTAGACGGTCGCCCCGCCCTTGGACTCCACGTCCGCGAGCACTCCGAGCACGTCGGCCAGCTCACGCTCCAGCGGCCCTGGCGCCACCGCCGTCAGGTCGGCCTGGAGCAGCACGTGGTCCAGCGGTTCGGGGAACAGCGGCGCGAGCAGCCGGGCGGCCCGCGCGGTGGCGGCGGCCTGCTCGGCGGGGCTCGGGGGAGCGAGGGCGGGCGGCGTGCGGTGGTGGACGGGGAGCTTGTCGCCCGGGCCCGCGGGTTCCGGTGCCGGGTGCGACGGCTCCGGCGCGCCGATCAGCGCCCGCCCCGGCGCCGCCAGCGCGCCGCGCCCGGTGACGCCCAGCAGCTCGGCCTCGGACAGCGTCCAGCGGGCCAGCCGGGTGCGCAGGTCGTCGTCCTGACCGTCCCGCCCGTCCCGCCTGGGCCCGCGCAGCGGACGCTCCCAGCGCAGCCGGGCCAGCACCGACTCCTCGGTGGGCGAGGCGCCCTCGGGCAGCCCCGCCAGCAGGGCCAGCACCCGGTGCCGTACCTCCGGCGCCGCCGAACGGTCCAGGTTCGGGCCCAGCGCCGAGAGCGTACGGTCCTTCGCGTCCCGCCCGCCGACCACACCCGGCGTGCGGGTGGCCGTCAGCCACGTCCCGGCGAGCCGCGCCCAGCGCTCCGCCGTGGGCAGCTCCCGCCACTCGTCGTACGCCGGGGTCGCCGCGTACCGCTCGTCGGCCTCGCCGTCGGAGGCGATCAGCCCGGCCGCGTAGGCCAGCTCGACCCAGAACGCGGCCACCGGCTCGGGCACGTCCAGCGCGACGGCCGTCCGCTTCAGGTCGCGCACGCTCAGCCCGCCGGCCCGCAGCACCGCGGGACCGCCCTCGTCCCACTCCTTCAGCAGCTCCTCGACGGTCGCCAGCGCCGCCAGCGCCTGCCCGGCCGCGGTGGCGTCCACAACCTGTGGACGGTGCGTGGCGGCGGCCTCCACCGGCGGCGGCACCGGCTCGGGCGTGCGGTGCGCCCGGCCCGCGCGCAGGTGCAGGGCGACCTCGCGGGGCAGGACGACCGTGCCGGGCGCGGTCGGCAGCAGCAGGCCGCTGTCCAGCAGTTGGCGCAGGTGCGCCGCAGGGTCGTGGGTGACCTGGCCGTACGGCGGTCCCCACACCAGCCGGTCCAGCACCTCGCGGGACTCCTCGGGCAGGTCGGCGAGGAGCCCCGCCATCCGCTCCCGGTCGGTGAACAGCTCACCGAGCGCGGTCACGGCGGAGACGGAGTCGTGGGTCGAGGGCAGTCCGACGGCGGCCAGGATCTCCTGGATCCGGCCCGGCGACATCCCCGCCGTCGCCTCCCGCACCGAGGGCCCGAGTCCCGTCGGAGAGGGGTGCTGCGGGGAGGGCGCGAGCAGCTCACGGGCGGTGCGCACCAGCCGCAGCCGGTCGTCGGCGCCCCACACCAGGGCCTGTTCGCGCAGGAGGGCGACGGCCCGGGGCAGGGCCGCCGCGACGACGGGGTCCCGCTCGTCACCGGCCATGAGCCGGAGCAGCTCGTCGTACGGCGCCGGGTCCGCCGCCACGGCCAGCGCCTCCGCCGTCTGCAGCGCGAACCGGTCCAGCCGCTCCAGCGCCCGCACGACCGAGGCCCGGGTGCCCGCCCGGGTGGCGAGCTGCGTGAGGTCCGTGGGCACGGGGGTGATGAGGTCGGGACGGCTGCGCAGGAGGGCGGCCAGCGAGACGTCGTCCCTGACGCGGAGCGCCTCCGCGAGGGACCGGGGGGCCGCGGACTTCTCCTCGGTGCTCATCCGGCCCACGTTAGCGGGTGGGTGCGACGGCGGGGTGCGCGTGCGGTCGCGCGGTGCGCGTCCGCCGCACCCGGGAGGATTCGGTACCTTCGTCCGACGGCGTACCACAACACACCGCCCCGGAGGGCTCCGTGGGGATCGAGAGCGACCAGGTCGTCTACGAGTACCTGAGCCGTGTCGGCGACGTGGCCCAGCAACGGCAGCTGCCGTCGGCCACCCGCATGCGGCTGGTCTCCGAGCTGCGCAACGAGATCGACCGGCACCGCGCCAGGACGACCGTGGACAGTCCCGCCGCCGTCCGTCGCATCCTGGACCGGCTCGGCAGCCCGGACGACATCGTCGACGCGGCGGGCGGCACGAGCGGTGCCCCGCGGCCGTCGGTGCCGCCGCCCACCGCCGTCCCCGTACAGCGGGAGCGCGAACCGCGGAAGGCGGAGCGGCTCAAGGGCCTGCGGCGCGCCGTACCGCGCCCCCGCCCGGTCGCGCCCGCACCCGAGCCCGAGCCCGCGCCCGCTCCCTCCCCGCCGCACATGGCGAGCGCGCACGAGCTGGGGGACGGCGGCGTCGCGCAGCCGGACTGGTGGCGGGTGGACAGCGGCCCGTTCGGGGGAGGCGGCGACAGCGTGCCGGGGTTCGTCGGCGGCGTGGAGATCCCGGAGCTGCTCAAGCCCCCGCCGCGGGAGAAGGACGGGGCGGACCCGACGGCCGGGAAGGACCCGGCGGCCAAGAAGGACGGGACCGCCGGGAAGGCGGCCGCCGAGGTGGTGGCGGAGGCCGTGGAGCCGGTCGCCGGGGAGCCGGACGGAGCCCCGCGCCGCCGCCTGCCCCGTCTGTGGCCCGAGGGCGGCTGGAACAACCCCCTGCTGCTGCTCGCCGCCGCCCTGCTGGTCGCCGGCGCCGTGCTCGGCAGCCTCGTCCCGCTGGGCATCGGCTGGCTGATCGCCTACCTCTCCCGCCGGCTCACCCCGGCCCAGTCGAAGTGGGCGGTACTGGGCCTGCCCGGCACGGTCGCCGCCGCCGGCGTCGTCTGGCTGTGGGGCCGCACGGAGGGCCGCTGGGGCGACCCGATCGCCGAGGGTCACATGAACGACGCCGTCACCGAGACCTGGCCCTGGGTCCTGCGCACCGCCGCCGTCGCCACCGCCCTGTACCTCCTCTGGCGCTCCCGCCGCCCCCGGGGCTGACCCGCCGGCCCGCCCGGCACAATGGGCCCCATGGCCTCCACGACCCGCCCCGCGCTCACCGTCGGTTTCGATCTCGACATGACGCTGATCGACTCACGCCCCGGCATCCGCGCCTGCTACCTGGCGCTGACCGAGCGGACGGGGACGTACGTCGACGCCGACCTGGCCGTCACGCGGCTCGGGCCGCCGCTGGAGGAGGAGCTGGCGCACTGGTTCCCGGCCGAGGCGATCGCCGCCACCGCCGAGCTGTACCGGGAGATGTACCCGACGTACGCCGTCGCCGCCACGCCCGCGCTGCCCGGCGCCCGGGAGGCCATCGACGCCGTACGCGAGGCGGGCGGACGGGCGATCGTCGTCACCGCCAAGTACGAACCGAACGCCAAGCTGCACCTCGCGCACCTCGGCATCGAGCCGGACGCCGTGATCGGCAACCTGTGGGCCGAGCAGAAGGCCGTGGCGCTGCGCGAGCACGGTGCGGACGTGTACGTCGGCGACCACCTCGGCGACGTCCGCGGCGCACGCACCGCCGGCGCCCACGCGGTGGCGGTGGCCAGCGGACCGTGCAGCGCCGAGGAACTGCGCGCGGCCGGCGCCGACGTCGTCCTCGCCGACCTCACCGCGTTCCCGGAATGGCTCGCGGGCTACCGCGACGGCGACGCCGACGGGGCGGCCGCGGCACGCGCCTGACGCCGGCCTGCCGCGATCGACCGGAACACCCCCGCACCGGCGATCAGGAAGCCCACTCCCATCAGCATGCTCAATCCGAACATGTAGGTGGGAAAGGGCGTCGTCCCCAGAAACAGCGGGGCCACCGTGACCAGAGTGGCCACGGTACCGATGAAGAAGACGATCGCACCGGCGCGGATCAGTCGGTCACCGGGCGCGGCGGAATTCGTTTGGGTTTTGTCACGCACCCGACCAGGGTAGTTCCCAGGCCTGGGGAACAACCGGGGGACGTCTTGTCACCGGCCTGAAGACCAATAGTCTTGGTACCGGCGGGTCCGGACGACCCGCCCAAGTGCTATCAAGAGCCGTTTCCGAGCAGTTTTCCGACGAGTACGAGGACGAGGACAGACGTGCCTACCGGCAAGGTCAAGTGGTTCAACAGTGAGAAGGGCTTCGGCTTTCTCTCCCGCGACGACGGCGGTGACGTCTTCGTCCATTCCTCGGTCCTCCCCGCCGGAGTCGAGGCGCTGAAGCCGGGCCAGCGCGTGGAGTTCGGCGTCGTCGCCGGGCAGCGCGGCGACCAGGCACTGTCCCTCACCCTGCTCGACCCGGCCCCTTCGGTCGCGGCCGCACAGCGCAAGAAGCCGGACGAGCTGGCCTCCATCGTGCAGGACCTGACCACCCTCCTGGAGAACATCACCCCGATGCTGGAGCGGGGCCGCTACCCCGAGAAGACCGCCGGCAAGAAGATCGCCGGCCTGCTCCGCGCGGTCGCCGACCAGCTGGACGTCTGACCCCGCACGCCGCCCGCCGCACGTCTTCAGGCCTTACGTCTCACGTCCTACGGAAAAGCCAGCGCGTCCGGGCCGAGGGCCGGTACCAGTCCCTCGGCCGCCGCGCGGGTCAGCAGGCCCCGGACCGCCGCGTAGCCGTCCTCGCCGAGGTCGGCCGTGAACTCGTTGACGTACAGCCCGATGTGCTGGTCGGCGACGGCCGGGTCCATCTCCTGCGCGTGCTCCATGACGTACGGCCGGGAGACCTCCGGGTCGTCCCAGGCCGCGCGTACGGACGACCGGACCGAGTCGGCGAGGCGGGTCAGCGTCTCCTCGCCCAGCGAACGCTTCGCGATGATCGCGCCGAGCGGGATCGGCAGCCCGGTGGTCCGCTCCCAGTGCTCGCCCATGTCGGCGAGCTTGTGCAGGCCGTAGTTCCGGTACGTGAAGCGCGCCTCGTGGATCACGAGACCCGCGTCGACCTTCCCGTCCCGCACGGCCGGCATGATCTCGTGGAACGGCATGACGACGATCTCACCGAACCCGCCCGCCCGTCGCCCACCACCACCCTCAGCCGAGGACCCTTCGGGCCCGCCCCTCTTGATTCCAACGGTGTCCGCCGCCCACAGCCGGAACAGCAGGTACGCCGTCGACGTCTCGCTCGGCACCGCGACCGTGCGCCCGCGCAGGTCGGCGTCCGCCTCCCGGGTCAGCACCAGTGGCCCGCAGCCCCGGCCCAGCGCACCACCGCAGGGCAGCAGGGCGTACTCGCCGAGGACGTACGGCAGCACGGCGTACGACACCTTCAGTACGTCGAACTCGCCGCGTTCGGCCATGCCGTTGGTGATGTCGATGTCCGCGAACGTCACGTCGAGGGCGGGGGCGCCGGGGACCCGGCCGTGCGCCAGGGCGTCGAAGACGAAGGTGTCGTTCGGGCAGGGGGAGTACGCGATCTGCAAGGGCTCAGAGGTCATGTCGGTTCCAACTCGTGAGGACGGGTGCGAGCTTCCCGAAGGCGTCCGTCAGGGCCGCGAGCGCGTCGCCGACGCGCCAGGCGGCGCGGTCGCGCGGGCCGACCGGATTGGAGACCGCGCGCAGCTCCAGCACCGGCACCCCGTGCGCGGCGGCGGCCTCGGCGACGCCGAAGCCCTCCATGGCCTCGGCCAGCGCGCGCGGGTGACGGGCGCGCAGCAGCGCGGCGCGTTCGGCGGTGCCGGTGACGGTGGACCCGGTCAGGACGGTGCCGGGGCGGGCGCCGGTCGCGGCGGCGACGGCGCGGACGAGGCCGGCGGGCGGCTGGTGGGTGACGGTGCCGAAGCCGAGGTCGGTGACCGGCAGGAAGCCGTCGGCCGTCTCGGCGCCCAGGTCGGCCGCGGTGATCTCGTCGGCGACGACGAGCGAGCCGACGGGCGCCTCGGGTGCGAAGCCGCCGCCGATGCCGGCCGAGACGACCAGGCCGTAGGGCGCGGAGCCGAGGGCCGCGGCGGTCAGGGCGGCGGCGGTGGAGGCGGCGGCGAGGGCGGGGCCGACACCGGCGGCCAGCAGGTCGAAGCCGCCCGGGAGCCGGTGCAGGGTCACCCCGGGGCGGGACATCTCGGCGCCCTGCTGCTCCGGGAACGCCCGAGCCACCGCGTCCCGTTCGACGGGGACCGCGGTGGCCACGAGGACGCGCATGGAGGACGTGGTCAGTCGTCCTTCTTCAGCTTGAAGGACCACAGACCGGTGGCCTCCTCGCTGTCGTCCTTGCCGTCGCCGGCCTTGATGGTGACGAGCGTCGAGTCGCCCTGGGCGCCGTACTGGGCGTTGAAGAACACGCTGCCCGGGACCGTCCGGTACGTGTTGTCCGTGTCGTCGGTCAGCTGCTGACCGTTCATCAGGATCGTCCAGCGCTCGTCGGCGACCTCCGGGTCCACCCCGAAGCGCACCGTGTCGTCCGGGTTGACCGTGATGGACTCGACGTCGTCGATCTGCAGGCACTTCTGGATCTCGGCGGCCTTCAGGACCTTGCCCTCGCCGCCACAGGTGGCCTCGGAGCTGACCGAGTCACTGCCGACCGTGACCGTCGCCATGGGCGTCGGCTGGTCACAGGCGGACAGCAGGAGCAGTCCAGCGGATACGGCGCCTGCGGCGGCGACGGCGCGGCGGCGTCGCACAGAGGATTGCAACGTGGTCATGGGCGAAGGCTATACGGCGCCTCCGGCCCGTTCCCCACCTGGGTACGGCGTGGCGTGGTCACGCCACCCTCGCTCGCGCCGGCCCCCCGTGCCGGGCCGAGCCGATCAGACCCCGTACGGTCGTCAGCCACCCGGCGGCGATGATCGCGGCGGCCACCGACAGGCCCAGCGTGCCGTTCAGCGGCAGCACGATGCCGACCGCGCCGCCGAACACCCAGGAGACCTGGAGCAGCGTCTCGGAGCGCGCGAACGCCGACGTGCGGACCTGCTCGGGCACGTCCCGCTGGATCAGCGCGTCCAGGGACAGCTTGGCCAGCGCCTGCGCGAACCCGGCGACCGCGGCCAGGCACGCCACCAGGACGGTGCTGAAGAACACCGCGGCCGTGACCGCCGTACCCAGCACGACCGCGACGACCGTCACGATGATGATCTCCGGCGCGCGCGAGCGCAGCCACGCCCCGACCGCCGTGCCCAGCGCGTTGCCCGCACCGGCCGCGACGCCCACGATCCCCAGCGACACGGCCGCGCTCTGCCCGGACAGCGGATGCACACGCAGGAGGAAGGCCAGGAAGAAGATCAGGAAGCCGGACAGGCAGCGGATGCCGGCGTTGGCGGCCAGCGCGTGCGTCACCGCCGGGCCCACCGTGCGCAGCCCGGGCCGCTTGACCGGCTTGCGGTGCGGCCCGTGCAGATGCCGCTCGTCCGCGGCGAGCAGCGCCCGGTCCTCGCCGCGCGCCGAGTCCACCTTCGGCGGCAGCGTGAACGACAGGACGGTGCCCGCGATGAAGATCACGAAGGCGCCGTACAGCGGCCAGCGCGGCCCGACCTGCTGGAGCCCGGCCGCGATCGGCGCGGCGACGCCGGTGGCGAGCAGCCCGCACAGCGTGACCCGCGAGTTCGCCTTCACCAGGGAGAACCGCGGCGGCAGCAGCCGGGGCACCACCGCGCTTCTGACCACGCCGTACGCCTTCGAGGCGACCAGCACCCCGAGCGCGGCCGGGTACAGCTCGATGCTGCCGCCGATCACCGCCCCGGACAGCACCAGCGCCAGCAGCGCCCGGGCGCCCATCGCGGCCGCCATCGCCGCGCGGCGGCCGTGCGGCAGGCGGTCCAGGAGCGGGCCGATCACCGGCGCGAGGAGCGTGAACGGCGCCATGGTGATGGCCAGGTAGAGGGCGACCCGGCCGCGCGCCTCGTCGGTGGGGACGGAGAAGAAGACGGTGGAGGCGAGGGCGACGGTGATCATGACGTCGCCGGCGCCGTTCACCCCGTGCAGCTCGATCAGCTTGCCGAGGCCGGACTCGCCCGCGCCGTGCGCGTGCGTCGCCCGGCGGATGCCGCGCGCCGTCCCGGTCACCGGCAGGCGCAGGACACGGCCGACCGCACGGAACCGGGAGCCGGGGCCACGCCTCCGGCTCCCGCCCTTGAACTCCGTCCGTGCGGCTGCCACCCCGTCATAGTGCCCCGAGAGCGGGGGCTGTAGCGTCGATACGGCACGGATGGCGGTGATCGAGTCGGGTGACACCGGCGCCGTCACGGCCGGGGAACGCCGGTCCGTACCCCGCCGAAACTCCCGTCGGTGTAGGCCCAGCGCACATGAGCAGGTAGCGTGCCTAGCGCGCCGTGGCGAACGTTCTCGGCCGCGCGCCTTACGGCCATCCCGCAGAATGGATGACGTAGGTGTGCCCGAGCGCGATCGGGCGCGGACGTCGACGCGGTCCACAGGTCCGCTCCGTCCGCCCCTCGCAGGCAGCGGCGCACTCGTGAGACGGCGTATGGAGAGAAGCGATACCTGTGAGCGCAGCGACAACGCGAAGCCGCACCCCTGACCGTCTGTGCGCCGAGGCCGTCGACCTCGCCCGCGCCGCAGCCGAGGAGGCCGCCGCACCAGGCGTCGTCGGCGAGCACGAGGGCATGGTGTCGGAGGGTGACCGGGTCGTCACGCACCACTTCGCCTGCAAGGAGCTGGGGTACCGCGGCTGGCGCTGGGCCGTGACCGTGGCCCGCGCCTCCCGCGCCAAGATCGTCACGGTGGACGAGGCGGTACTGCTGCCCGGCCCGGACGCCCTCCTCGCCCCCGAGTGGGTGCCGTGGAGCGAGCGGCTGCGCCCCGGCGACATGGGCCCCGGCGACCTGCTGCCCACCGACGCGGAGGACCTGCGGCTGGAGCCCGGCTGGACCGGCGAGGACGAGCCGCCGCCGAACTCCGCCGTCTCCCACGAGATGGCCGAACTGGTGGAGGCGGAGGACGCCGAGGTCACGGCCGGTCCGCCCGCCGAGCTGTCGGCCGTCCCGGCCCGCGGCACGATCTCGGCCGTCGCCGAGGAACTGGGCCTGCGCCGCACGCGGGTGCTGTCCCGGTACGGCCTGCATGTCGCCGCGGACCGCTGGGAGGAGGACTTCGGCCCGAAGACCGCGATGGCCCAGGCGGCCCCCGCGTCCTGCGTGAGCTGCGGCTTCCTGGCGCGGATCGGCGGCTCGCTGGGGCAGGCCTTCGGCGTGTGCGCCAACGAGTTCTCCCCGGCGGACGGACGGGTGGTGTCGCTGGCCTACGGGTGCGGTGGGCACTCCGAGGCCGCGGTCATGCCGAAGCCGCCGCGGGTGGCTCCGCCGGTGATCGACGAGACGCGGGTCGATCCGTTCCCGTTGCGGCCGGCGGCGGACTCCGGGTCGGTTCCGGTGGCCGAGGACGAGGCGTCGGCGGAGCTGGGGCACTCGTAGCGTGCGCGGGCGTGTGGCCGGGCTCCTTGGGGGCCGCGCCCCCAGACCCCCCTTTCGGCCTTGACGGCCTCGTCCTCAGACGCCGGACGGGCTGAGCGGGCGGTACCTTCGTGATCCGTCGATGAGGAGAGTCACCGTGAGCATGTTCGTGCGGCCTGCCGCCGAGGGCGCGGATCCGTTCGGTACCGCACGTCTGCGGCGCGGGGTGCTGGACGCCTGGGCCACGAGCCCGGCCCGGTTCCGTGAGGACGCCAACGCGGAGGAGGACCTCGTCCTCGGCGGCTACCGCGACCGGCTGGTCGTCGAACTCGCGCAGAACGCCGCCGACGCCGCCGCGCGGGCCGGTGTGCCCGGCCGGCTCCGTCTCACCCTGCGCGACGGTGTCCTGGTCGCCGCCAACACCGGCGCCCCGCTGGACGCGGCCGGCGTCGAGTCGCTGTCCACCCTGCGCGCCTCGGCCAAGCGGGACGCCGGGGAGAGCGCGGTCGGCCGGTTCGGGGTCGGCTTCGCCGCCGTCCTGGCCGTCACCGACGAGCCCGCCGTCGTCGGCCGGCACGGCGGTGTGCGCTGGTCCCTGGTCGAGGCCCGGGGCCTGGCCGCCGACACCGCGCTGCACAGTCCCGGCCTGGGGGACGAGATCCGGCGGCGCGACGGGCACGTCCCGCTGCTGCGGCTGCCGTTCCCGGCCGAGGGCACCGCCCCCGGCCCGTACGACACGGCCGTCATCCTGCCGCTCCGCGACACGGCCGCCGCCGACCTCGCCGAACGGCTCCTGCACGCCGTCGACGACGCCCTGCTCCTCGCCCTGCCGGGTCTGGAGGAGGTCGTGGTGGAGGTGGCGGACGAGGTGCGCACGCTGGGCCGCCGCACCGAGGGCGCCCTGACCGTGGTGGACGACTCCCGGGAGGGCGTCACCCGTTGGCGCACCGTCGCCGCGCACGGGCCCCTCACCCCCGACCTCCTCGCCGACCGGCCGGTGGAGGAGCGGCTGCGCCCCCACTGGTCCGTGACGTGGGCGGTGCCCGTGGACGCGGACGGCGGTCCCGAACGCCCCCGCACCAGTCCCTTCGTCCACGCGCCCACGCCCAGTGACGAGCCCCTCGGCGTGCCCGCGCTGCTCATCGCCTCCTTCCCGCTGGACTCCACCCGCCGGCACGCCGCGCGCGGCCCGCTGACCGACTTCCTGACGGAGCGGGCCGCGGACGCCTACGCCGGGCTCCTCGCCGACTGGCGGCCGGTGGCGACCGGCCTCATCGACCTGGTGCCCGGCCCGCTGGGCAAGGGTGAGCTGGACGGGGCGCTGCGGCAGGTGATCCTCGAACGGCTGCCGCGCACCTCCTTCCTGCCGCCCGCCGCCGAACCGCGCGAGGACGACCCCGACCTGCCCGAGTCCCTGCGGCCCCGCGACGCCGAAGTGGTGGAGGGCGCGGGCACCGACACCGTGCGGGTCCTCGCCGAGGTGCTCCCGACCCTGCTGCCCGCCGGACTCGAGCGCCGGGCGGAACTGCGCACGCTGGGCGTGGCCCGGGTGCCGCTGACCGACGCGATCGACCGGCTGGCCGGGCTGGAGAAGGACCCCGGCTGGTGGCGGCGGCTCTACGACAGCCTCGCCGGAGTCGATCCCGACCGGCTGTCCGGGCTGCCCGTGCCCCTCGCGGACGGCCGTACGACCATCGGTCCCCGGCAGGTGCTGCTGCCCTCCGGGGCGGCCGCCTCCCTCGATCCGGAGGTCCTCACCCGCCTCGGTCTGAAGGTCGCCCACCCGGACGCCGCCCACGGGCTGCTGGAGAAGCTCGGCGCCCTGCCGGCCACCCCGCGTGCCGTGCTCACCACCCCGCAGGTCCGGGCCGCCGTCGCCGCCTCCCTGGAGGACGACGGCGGCACGAACTGGGAGGAGGACACGCTCGACGCAGACGAACTGGCCGACACCGTCCTCGGCCTGGTCCGCGACGCCGGACTCGAACCCGGCGACGAGCCGTGGCTCGGCGCGCTCGCCCTGCCCGACGAGGACGGCGAGCTGTCCCCGGCGGGCGAACTCGTCTTCCCCGGCGGCCCGTTCGCCCAGGTCATGCGCGAGGACGAACTCGCCTCCGTGGACGCGGAGCTGGCCGAGAAGTGGGGGCCGGAGCCCCTGGCCGCCTGCGGGGTGCTCGTCACCTTCGCTCTCGTCCGCGCCACCGACGTCGTCCTCGACCCGGACGAACTGGAGCCCCGCGAGGGCGACTTCGCCGAGCCGGACGACGCGGGCCTGCTGGACGCCGTGGACGTGTGGAGCGAGGACGTCCTCGACCGCTTCCCGGACAGTCCCGTCCCGCCGGTCGCCACCGAGATCGTCGCCGTGCGCGACCTGGACCTCGTGGACGACGACCGGTGGCCCGAGGCCCTCGCCCTGCTGTCGCAGCCCCCGTTGCGCGACGCGCTCGTCCAGTCCGTGCGCGTCCTCCTGCCCGACGGCACCCACGAGGTCGTACGGCCGTACACCGCGTGGTGGCTGCGCGGGCACCCGGTGCTCGGCGGGCGGCGCCCGGCGGGTCTGCGGGCGGCGGGCGGCGACCCGCTGCTGCGGGGCCTGTACGACGAGGCCGACGCCACCGGTTTCGAGGACGAGCAGGTGCTGCGGGCGCTGGGCGTACGGACGTCTGTTGCCGCCCTGCTCGACGAACCCGGCGGCGCGGCGGAGCTGCTGGACCGCCTCGCCGACCCCGACCGCCCGGTCACGGCCGCCCAACTGCACGCCCTGTACGGCGCGCTGGCCGAGCTGGACCCGGAGCGGGTCACCCTGCCGGACGACGTGCGGGCCGTGGTCGACGGCCGGGTGGAGGTGGTGGACGCCGCCGACGCCGTGGTGGTCGACTCACCGGACCTGCTGCCCTTCACGTCGGGCGTGCCGCTGCTGCCCGTGCGGCCGGCCCGGGCCGCCGGGCTGGCGGAGCTGTTCCAGGTGCGGCGGCTGAGCGAGTCGGTCACCGGCCGCGTCGACTCCGAGGGCGCCGAGCACGGCGTACCGGAGCCGGTGCGGGTGCTGCTCGGGGCGCGGACCCCGGCGTCGTACGTGGAGCACGAGGAGCTGGTCGTCGATGGTGTGGAGATCGACTGGCGGCTGACGGACGACGGGGTGCTGCACGCGGCGACGCTGGAGGGCGTGGCGGCGGGGCTCGCCTGGGCGGCCGGTCAGTGGCCCCGCCGCTTCGAGGTCGCGGCGCTGCTGGAGGACGAGTCGCGGACGGAGGAACTGGCGAGGGACCGCTGGTTCGACTGAGGGGCGGTGCCTTTCGGTCGGCGGGGCTGTGACGCGCCCATTGAGGGGCGCGGGGAACCGCGCGACCAGCCACGACGGCGCCGCAGCGAATCACGGACCCCTATACCGGGAACCGCCGGTCCACCCACCTCCACGTCAGCTCCAAAAGACCCGCACCGACCACCGCGATGCCGACGGCAGTCCACGGCATCGTCACCCCCACCAGCTTCAGCGCGAAGAAGTCCTGGAGCCACGGCACCGCCAGCACCACCACGAAGCCCAGGCCCATCGTCGCCACCAGCCCCACCCGCCACCACGTGTAGGGGCGGGCGATGATCGCCAGCACCCACATCGAGATGAGGAACAGCGTCAGCGTCGCCGCGCTGGTCTCCGCGTCCAGCGCCCCCGGCCCGGAGTAGTGCTGCCGGGCGACCAGGTACGTCGTGAAGGTCGCCGCCCCGGCCAGTACCCCGCCCGGGATCGCGTACCGCATCACGCGCCGTACGAAGTGGGGCTGGGCCCGTTCCTTGTTCGGGGCGAGGGCCAGGAAGAAGGCGGGGATGCCGATGGTGAGCGTGGAGAGCAGGGTGAGGTGGCGGGGCAGGAACGGGTACTCGACCTGAGAGCAGACCACCAGGATCGCCAGCAGCACCGAGTACACGGTCTTCACCAGGAACAGGGTCGCGACCCGGGTGATGTTGCCGATGACCCGGCGGCCCTCGGCCACCACCGACGGCAGCGTGGCGAAGCTGTTGTTGAGCAGCACGATCTGCGCGACCGCCCGGGTGGCCTCCGATCCGGAGCCCATCGCCACACCGATGTCGGCGTCCTTGAGCGCCAGGACGTCGTTCACGCCGTCGCCGGTCATCGCGACCGTGTGGCCGCGCGACTGGAGGGCGCCCACCATGTCCCGCTTCTGCTGCGGGGTGACCCGCCCGAACACCGTCCCCCCGTCGAGCGCCTCGGCCATCTCCTCCCGCTCTGCGGGCAGCCGGCGCGCGTCGACGGTGGCGCCGGACAGCCCGAGCCCCGCGGCCACCGCGCCGACCGACACCGCGTTGTCCCCGGAGATGACCTTGGCGCGGACGTCCTGGTCGGCGAAGTAGCGCAGGGTGTCGGCGGCGTCCGGGCGCAGCCGCTGCTCCAGGACGACCAGGGCGGTGGGCGTGACGTCCTCGGCCACCCCGGGGTCGTCCAGGTCGCGGCCGGCGCGGGCGAGCAGCAGTACCCGCAGCCCCTGCTCGTTGAGCCGCGTGGTCTCGGCGAGCGCGGGGTCGTCCTCGGCCAGCAGCACGTCGGGCGCGCCCAGCAGCCACGTGCCGGAGGCGCCGTCGCCCTCGACGAGGGTGGCGCCGCTGTACTTGCGGGCGGAGGAGAAGGGCAGGGACGCGGTGCAGCGCCAGTCCCCGGCGGCTTCGGCGACCGGGTAGGCGTCGATGATCGCCTGGAGGGAGGCGTTCGGGCGCGGGTCGGCCTCGCCGAGGGCGCCGAGCACCGTGCGGACGTGGCTCTCGTCGGCGCCGTCGAGCGGGCGCAGTCCGGTGACGTCCATGCCGCCCTCGGTGAGGGTGCCGGTCTTGTCCAGGCAGACGGTGTCGACGCGGGCCAGGCCCTCGATGGCGGGCAGTTCCTGGACGAGGCACTGCTTGCGGCCGAGGCGGACGACGCCGATCGCGAAGGCGACGGAGGTGAGCAGGACCAGGCCCTCCGGGACCATGGGCACGATGCCGCCGACCGTCCGCGCGATCGAGTCGTCCAGCTCGTTGTCCTTCGCGACCAGCTGGCTGAGGATCAGGCCGATCGCGGTCGGGACCATCATCCAGGTGACGTACTTCAGGATCGTGGAGATGCCGGAGCGCAGCTCGGACTGGACCAGGGTGAAGCGGGAGGCCTCCTCGGCGAGCTGCGCCGCGTACGCCTCGCGCCCCACCTTGGTCGCCCGGAACGCGCCGCCGCCCGCGACCACGAAGCTGCCGGACATGACCTGGTCCCCCGGCTGCTTGACGACCGGGTCGGCCTCGCCGGTCAGCAGGGACTCGTCGATCTCCAGCCCGTCCGCCTCGACGCACACCCCGTCGACGACGACCTTGTCCCCGGGCCCGATCTCGATGACGTCGTCCAGCACGATCTCCGAGGTGCTGACCTCGGCGGCCGTCCCGTCCCGGCGCACGGTCGGGCGGACCTCGCCGATCAGGGCCAGGGAGTCGAGGGTCTTCTTCGCCCGCCACTCCTGGACGATGCCGATGCCGGTGTTGGCGAGGATCACGAAGCCGAACAGGCTGTCCTGGATCGGCGCGACGAACAGCATGATCACCCAGAGCACGCCGATGATCGCGTTGAACCGGGTGAAGACATTGGCGCGGACGATGTCGGCCAGTGAGCGGCTGCTGCGCACCGGGACGTCGTTGACCTGACCGCGCGCGACCCGTTCGGCCACCCCGGCCGCGGTCAGCCCGGTCGCCGGGGAAAGGACGTGTACGGGGTCCGCGGGATCGAGTCGGTCGTCCGCGTCGAGATGCGTCATGCGTTCGACGGTAAGGGCGGATTTACGGCTTCACCCGCCGAATACGGGGAAGATCCGACCTGGGGAGGACGGGGCGATCCGGCCCCTGATGCCCAGGTACTACAGGGTGCGCAGGTAGGTCAGACCGGGGCGCCCGTCGAGCCGTGTCGTGCCGGTGGCGACGAACCCGGTCCGGGCCAGCACGGCCCGAGAGGCCGCGTTGTCGAGGGTGGCCGAGGCCCGCAGCGCGGTCAGCCCGTACGCGCGGGCGGCGAGTGCGCAGACCTCCCGTACGGCCCGGGTGGCCAGGCCGCGCCCGGCGGCCCGTTCCGCGATCCGGTACCCGAGCTCGGCGACACCGCCCTCCGCGTCCACGAGGTTGACCCGCCCGAGCACTTCGCCGCCGGGGCCGACCAGCACGTGGAAGAAGCAGACCCCGGCCCCCTGCTCGGCCAGCAGCGCGCGCAGGCGCTCGTCGAACCGGGTGAAGTAGTCCTCGCCCCGGTCGGGCACGGAGGCGGCGAACCAGGCGCGGTTCTCCCGCTCGAAGGCGAGCAGCGCGGGCGCGTGATCGGGCCGGAGCGGCTGCAGCTCGGCCGGATGGGGCAGCTCGGCCGGATCAGGCGGCTCGGGAAGACGGGGCGGCTCGGGCACGGCTGTCAGGCGTCGTCCCGCGCGGCCCGCCGGAGTGCGGCGTCGCGCCCCCGCACGTACCAGATGCCGATCAGTCCGAGCCCGGCGCCGGCCAGGCAGGTCCACACCCACCAGGTGTGCCCGTGGTCCTCGAACCAGCCGTAGAAGGGCAGCTGCGCGAGGAAGAGGACGAACCAGAGGACGGTGCCGCCGATGACGGTCGGAATCACGGGGCCCTCCAGGGGCTCCGGCGCCTCGTGCGTGGGTGTCCACTTCTTCATGCGTACAGCTTACGAGGCCCCGCACCGCCGGCTCGCGAGGTGCCACCACACGGGATCTACGCGCGGAGATAGCGCTCGGAGGCTCATACGTTCATACTGAACCCGTTTGTCTCTGACCGCTTTCATTCGTAGGAAGCACCAATAAGGCCGTGGGGGAACCTGTTGGTGATGAGGTCCTCGCATGCCCACCTCGGCCTCCGCCCAGGTCCCCCCGTCCCCCGAGTCGCCCGAAGACAGGCGGCCCCCGCAGAACGGCCTCGACCGCTACTTCAGGATCTCCGAGCGCGGCAGCACGCTGCCCCGTGAGATCCGCGGCGGTTTCGCCACCTTCTTCGCGATGGCCTACATCATCGTGCTGAACCCGATCATCCTGGGCAGCGCGAAGGACATGTACGGCAACCAGCTCGACAACGGTCAGCTGGTCACCGCGACCGCCCTGACGGCGGCGTTCACCACGCTCCTGATGGGCGTCATCGGCAACGTCCCGATCGCGCTCGCCGCGGGCCTCGGCGTGAACTCCGTCGTCGCCCTCCAGCTCGCCCCGCGGATGTCCTGGCCGGACGCCATGGGCATGGTGGTGCTGGCCGGCTTCATCGTCATGCTGCTGGTCGCCACCGGCCTGCGCGAGCGCGTGATGAACGCCGTGCCCTACGGCCTGCGCAAGGCCATCGCCATCGGTATCGGCCTGTTCATCATGCTGATCGGCCTGGTCGACTCCGGGTTCGTCACCCGGATGCCGGACGCCGCCCAGACCACCGTTCCCCTGCAGCTGGGCACCGGCGGTCACCTGCTCGGCTGGCCGGTGCTGGTCTTCGCCCTCGGTGTGCTGCTCACCCTGGCGCTGATCGTCCGCAGGACCCCTGGCGCGATCCTGATCTCGATCGTCGCGATGACCGTCCTCGCGATGATCATCAACGCGGTCGCCGACATCCCCTCCTGGGGCCTGACCACCCCCGAGTGGCCCGGCAACCCCGTCGCCACCCCCGACTTCGGCCTGGTCGGCGAGCTGAGCCTGTTCGGCGGGTTCGAGAAGGTCGGCGTGCTGACCGGCGTGCTGTTCGTCTTCACGGTCCTGCTGTCGTCCTTCTTCGACGCCATGGGCACGATCATGGCCGTCAGCGACGAGGCGAAGCTGACCGACGCCCAGGGCCAGATGCCGGGCATCAACAAGGTCCTCTTCGTCGACGGTGTCGCGGTCGCCGCGGGCGGTGCCAGCTCCGCCTCGGCCACGACCTGCTTCGTGGAGTCCACGGCAGGCGTCGGCGAGGGCGCGCGCACCGGCTTCGCGAACATCGTCACCGGCGCGCTCTTCGCCGTGGCGCTGTTCCTCACGCCGGTCGCGACGATGGTCCCGTCCCAGGCGGCCACTCCGGCGCTGGTCGCGGTCGGCTTCCTTATCCTGGCCGGCTCGATCCGGGAGATCGACTGGACCGACTTCACGATCGCCGTCCCGGCCTTCGTGACGATGCTGATGATGCCGTTCACCTACTCGATCACCAACGGCATCGGCATGGGCTTCATCACCTTCTCGGTGCTGCGCCTGGCGGTCGGGCGGGGCCGGGAGGTCCCGGTCACGATGTACGTGGTGTCGGCGGTGTTCGCCTTCTACTACCTGATGCCGGCCCTGGGTCTCACCTGACCGGTGGGGTTCAGGTGACCCCGTAGAACCGTTCCGTCTCCTCCACGGCGGACTGGAACCGCTCGTCGAAGTCATCCCGAATGAGCGTCCGGACGACATAGTCCTGGACGCTCATTCCCCTTTTCGCCGCATGGTGCCGGAGCCGGTCGAGCAGCTCCCCGTCCATCCGCAGGCTGAGCACGCTGGTCCCCATGCGCACGAGGGTCGCCCCCACCGACCGGGTGATGCTCCGATTTCCGGAATCAGCTCACTCGTACGGGTGAAGTCCGGGTTTCAGTGGCGGGCGACACGGGCACGCGGGCGCGTAAGCGGTGGTATTTCGCTAGCCTAATGAGTTACGCTAAGGAACATGCCGGACCTCAAGCATGGCGACGACGCCGCCGCCGTGAACTCCCTGCGCTCCGCCGTGATGCGGTTGTCCCGTCGCCTCAAGCACCAGAGGGTCGACGAGTCGCTCAGCCCGACCGAGATGTCGGTGCTGGGCACCCTGGCCAACTGCGGCCGCGCCACCCCGGGCGAGCTGGCCCGCAAGGAACACGTCCAGCCGCCGTCGATGACCCGCATCGTGGCGCTCCTGGAGGCGAAGGGGCTGGTCCGGCTGGAGCCGCATCCCGAGGACCGGCGCCAGAAGGTCGTGACGCAGACCGAGCAGGCCGTGGTGATGCTCGAGGAGAGCCGCCGCAAGCGGAACGCGTTCCTGGCCACGCTGGTCGAGGGACTCGACGAGGACGAGTGGGCGAAACTGCGCGCCGCCGCCCCCGTGCTGGAGAAGCTCGCACACCGGTAAGCAGCATTCGCGAGGAGGCGAACCTTTTGAGTACGGGATCCGGAGCAGCTTCCGCCCCCGCACCTGACGGCCACGACGACCCGACCGCCCCCGACGCCCCTCGCAAGACCTCGATGTTCGCCTCCCTCCGGGTCCGGAACTACCGCCTGTTCTTCCTGGGCCAGGTCGTCTCCAACATCGGCACCTGGATGCAGCGCATCGCCCAGGACTGGCTGGTGCTCAGCCTCACCGGCTCCTCGGCCGCCGTCGGCATCACCACCGCCCTGCAGTTCCTGCCGATGCTGCTCTTCGGCCTCTACGGCGGCGTCCTCGTCGACCGCCTGCGCAAGCGCCCCACGCTGCTGGTCACGCAGTCATCGATGGCCGTGACCGCGCTCTTCCTCGCCGTCCTCACCCTGACCGGCCACGTCCAGGTCTGGCACGTCTACGTCGCCGCCTTCGCGATGGGCCTGGCCACGGTCGTCGACAACCCCGCCCGCCAGTCCTTCGTCGCCGAGCTGGTCGGCCGCGACCAGCTCCAGAACGCGGTCAGCCTCAACTCCGCCAACTTCCAGTCCGCCCGCCTGGTCGGCCCCGCCGTCGCCGGTCTGATGATCACCGGGGTGGGCACCGGCTGGGCGTTCCTCGCCAACGGCCTGTCCTTCGTCGCGCCGCTGAGCTGCCTGCTGCTGATGCGCGCCCGCGAACTGCACGCCGTCCAGCGCGCCCCGCGGGGCAAGGGACAGCTGCGCGAGGGCCTGCACTACGTCGCCGGCCGCCCCGAGCTGATCTGGACCATCGTGCTGGTCGGCTTCATCGGCACCTTCGGCTTCAACTTCCCGGTGTTCCTGTCCGCCTTCGCCGACGACGTCTTCGACGCGGGCGCGGGCGCCTACAGCCTCTTCAACACCCTCATGGCCGTCGGCTCGCTGGCCGGCGCCCTGCTCGCCGCCCGGCGCGGCACGGCCCGGCTGCGCGTCCTGATCGCGGCGGCGCTGGCCTTCGGCGCCCTGGAGATGGTGGCGGCGACGGCACCCGAGCTGTGGCTGTTCGCGCTGCTGATGGTCCCGATAGGCGTCTTCAGCATGACGGTCAACGTCACCGCCAACACCAGCATCCAGATGTCCACCGACCCGGCCATGCGGGGCCGCGTCATGGCCCTGTACATGATGGTCTTCCTCGGCGGCTCCCCGGTCGGCGCCCCGATCGTCGGCTGGGTCACGGACACCTACGGCGCCCGGGCGGGCTTCGCGGCGGGCGGCGCGGTAGCGGCTACGGCGGCCGTCGTGATCGGCCTGGTCCTGGCCCGCGTCGGCAACCTGCGCCTGTCGGTCGGCTGGCACCGGGGGCATCCGCAGGTGCGGTTCGTGGAGCGGGAGCGGCGCGAGGAGCTGGCGCCGGCGGCGTAGGGCCCGGGCGGTACGGGTCTGACAGGGTGACGCCATGAGACTGTTCGCCGCCGTACTGCCCCCCGAGGACGTCACCGCCGCCCTCGCCGCCGAGGTGGCCGCGCTGCGGAAGCTGCCCGGCGCGGACGGGCTGCGCTGGACCGGCCGTCCCGGCTGGCACCTCACGCTCGCCTTCTACGGCGAGGTGGACGACGACCTCGTACCGGACCTGTCGGCCCGCCTGGAGCGTGCCGCCCACCGCACCGCCCCCTTTCGGCTGGCGTTGCGCGGGGGCGGTCGGTTCGGGCACGGGCGGGCCCTGTGGGCGGGAGCGGAGGGTGACGTGGCGACCCTGCGGCTGCTCGCGGACCGGGCGGAGTCGGCGGGGCGCAAGGCGGGCGTCGAGATGGGCGAGCACCGGCGCTACAAGCCCCACCTGACGGTGGCCCGCAGCCGGGAGGCGTTCGACGTGCGGCCGTACGTCGGTGCCCTGGACGGCTTCACCGGCCCCGCCTGGACCGTGACCGACCTGGCGCTGGTGCGCAGCGACCTGCCGAAGTCCGGCGTGCCGGGCGAGCAGCCCCGTTACGAGACGGTCGCCCGCAGCCCGCTCGGCACGTCCGGTTAGGCTCGGGGGCGTGGACCCGAAGACCCGTAACCGGATCATGGCCGGTGTGCTCGTGCTGATGCTCGTCGTGGTGGCGGTGGCGGCGGCCCTCGGCTGAGCGGCCGTAAGCAGGCCGTGAGGCGGCCGCCGCCACGCTCACGCCGCTACCAGGCGAACGCCTCCGGCGACGGCCCCGGCCCCGGGAAGATCTCGTCCAGCCCGGTCAGCAGCTCGTCCGACAGCTCCAGCTCCACGGCCCGCAGCGCCGACGTGAGCTGCTCGGCGGTGCGCGGGCCGACGATCGGGCCGGTCACGCCGGGCCGGGTCAGCAGCCAGGCCAGCGCGGCCTCGCCGGGCTCGATGCCGTGCTTGTCGAGCAGGTCCTCGTAGGCCTGGATCTGTGCGCGGCCGGCCGGGTCGGCGAGGGTGTCGGCCGCCCGCCCGGAGGCGCGCCGTCCGCCCTGGACCTCCTTTTTCAGGACCCCGCCGAGCAGCCCGCCGTGCAGCGGCGACCACGGGATGACGCCGAGGCCGTAGTCCTGCGCGGCCGGGATGACCTCCATCTCGGCGCGGCGCTCGGCCAGGTTGTACAGGCACTGCTCGCTGACCAGCCCGATGGTGCCGCCGCGCCGGGCGGCGGTCTCGTTGGCCTGGGCGATCTTGTACCCGGGGAAGTTCGAGGACCCGGCGTAGAGCACCTTGCCCTGCTGGACCAGGGTGTCGATGGCCTGCCAGATCTCGTCGAATCCGGTGGCGCGGTCGATGTGGTGGAACTGGTACAGGTCGATGTGGTCCGTCTGCAGCCGCTTGAGGCTGGCGTCGACCGCCCGCCGGATGTTCACGGCGGAGAGCTTGTCGTGGTTGGGCCACGCCTCTCCGTCGGCGGCCATGTTGCCGTACACCTTGGTGGCGAGGACGGTCCTGTCGCGCCGGTCGCCGCCCTTGGCGAACCAGTTGCCGATGATCTCCTCGGTACGGCCCTTGTTCTCGCCCCAGCCGTACACGTTGGCGGTGTCGAAGAAGTTGATGCCGGCGTCCAGCGCCGCGTCCATGATGGCGTGGCTGTCGGCCTCGTCGGTCTGCGGGCCGAAGTTCATGGTCCCGAGGACGAGCCGGCTGACCTTGAGTCCTGTGCGTCCGAGCTGCGTGTACTTCATGGTCCCCAAGCCAACGACTTGGAGTGCGCTCCAGGCAAGCGGGTTCGGTCGGTCAGTCGCGGGGGAAGGCGTCGGTCCTGAGAGTGAGGCCGAGGACGGTGTCGGTGAGGTCCAGTTCCTGTCCGAAGGCGACCCTGGTCTCGGTCGTGTAGTCGCCGTCCTTGGGTTGCGTGAAGATGTGGCAGCGGCCCTGGTACGGGTCGGCGATGAGGTACAGGGGGACCTCGGCGCTGGCGTAGGCGAGCTTCTTGGGGCCGTAGTCGTTGGCGGCGGTGCCCTGGGAGATGACCTCGGCTACGAACTCGACGTCCTCGTAGCGCCAGTGGCCTGTGTCGTCCTCCTTCGCGCCGTCGCGCAGCTTGACCACGTCCGGGCAGAAACCGTTCTCGTGACCCGGGAAGTCGATGCGGACGTCCGAGAGCACCTTGGCGCGCCTTCCGAAACGGAACCGGATGTCCGACGCGATCTCAAAGATGATTTCCCAATGGGTGCCGCGCTGCGGTGTCATGTAGACGGTGCCCCCGACGATCTCGGCCCTGAATCCTTCGGGGACAGGCATCCGTTCAAGCCGCTCGAACCACTCGTCCAAGCGCTCCGTACTGATGTCGGCCATGGCGATCCTGTCGTCTACGACGGTCATCGTGGCGCTCCTCCCCGGCTGCCCCAACGACGAGTACAGCCGCGCGGTACAACGATACGCACGGCGACCAGGAGACGGGAGAACGCGCATATGCCAGAACGCCAGGCCGTGTCCTACCGGGAGGCCGAGTAGGGCCCGCCCAGCCCCCACTCCTCGTCCATCGCCTCCGCGAACGCCTCCGCGATCCTGTGCTCGCCGCTCTCGTTGGGATGCGTGCCGTCGTAGGTGTCCACGTGGAAGTCGTACGACGCGGGCGGCGGGACGAGGAGCAGCGAGGAGCGCGGGTCGTCGAGGTCGGCGATCGTCTTCGCGAGGAGTCCGTTGAACCGGGTGACCTGCTCGGCGAAGGACGTGTCGGCCTCCACCCGGATGTTCGGGACGACCGGCATCACGGCCATGCGGACGCGCGGGTTCGCCGAGCGTGCCTCCGCCACGAAGGCGCGGACGTTGTCGGCGGTCTGCTCCGCGTTCGTGTAGAAGCCGAGGTCGATCAGGCCCAGGGAGATGAGGAGCACGTCGGCGCGGCAGGTCCGTACCGTCTCGCCGATCAGCGGGGCCATGTGGTGCCAGCCCTCGCCCCAGCCGGCCAGGTGGGCGCGGGGGAAGTCGGGGTCGGCGTAGGCGTACGAGGTGGGGGCGTCCGTCGACTGGTCGTGCAGCGTCTCGCGGGGGCCGACGAACGTGAAGGGGCGGCCGTAGGAGTCGCGCAGGTGCTGCCACAGCCGGTAGCGCCACGTGTGTTCGCCTGCGCTCCCGATCGTCATGGAGTCGCCGACGAACATGAACCTGAGCATCCGCTCATCATGGACGATCTGCCCGGCCCGCGCGATGTGAGCCCGGCCACGCAGCGTGACTCCGTGCGTGACCCCCGCCGTGAACGCCCGTGCGGGATGGCAGGCTTGGCGCATGCGCCGACCCTTCGCCCTCCTCGCCGCGGCCCTTCTCGTGGGCGCGTTCGCCGTGCCCGCCTCCGCCGCCGACGGGGACGACGGGAGCGACGGCTTCACGATCAAGGATCCGCGCATCACCGAGTCCAGCGGCCTCGCCGCCTCCCGCCTGCACCCCGGCATCTACTGGACGCACAACGACCAGGACGACGGGCCGTACCTCTACGCCGTGGACGGTTCCACCGGCGAGACCGTCGCCCGCGTCGCGCTCTCCGGCGTCGGCACGCCCCGGGACGTCGAGGCGATCTCCGTCGGACCGGGCGACCGGCTCTTCGTCGGCGACATCGGCGACAACCTCGGTGGCACCTGGCCGCACGTGTGGATCTACGAACTGCCCGAGCCGAAGGAGCTGAAGGACCAGACGGTCAAGGCGACTCAGTACGTCGTGAAGTACGCGGACGGCGCCCGCGACGCGGAGTCGATGGCCGTCCACCCGAAGACCGGGCGGGTCTACCTCATCGACAAGAACGAGGACGGCGGGCACCTGTACGAGGGCCCGGCGAAGCTCTCCGCCTCCGGCACCAACGTCTTCCGGCGCGCCGCCCCCGTCGACCTCTGGGCCACCGACGCCGCCTTCTCCCCGGACGGCGAGCGGCTCGCCGTGCGCGGCTACCTCGGGGGCATCTGGTACGACTGGAACGGCGGGAAGATCCAGCGCAAGGGGCGGATCAGCGTGCCCCTCGGGCAGGGCGAGTCCGTCACCTACACCGCCGACGGCGAGAAGCTGCTGCTCGGGATGGAGGGCGCGGGCAGCCCCGTGAAGGCCGAGGACGCGCCCGGGGGCGGCGGCGGGTCGGGAGGGGGCGGCTCCGACGCCTCGGGTGAGGGCGGCGGAGGGGATGACGGATCCGGCGGCGACACTCTCAAGGTCGGGGCGGTCGGCCTGATCGTCGCGTGCGCCGCCGTGTTCCTCGGGCTACGGCGACTGTTCCGCCGCCGCTGAGCCGCGCGCCGCGCTCCGCGCGGCCACCAGCACCTCCAGCCCGTCCAGGATGCGCTGCAGCCCGAACTCGAAGTGGTCGAAGCCGGCGCCGAAGGTGTCCTCGGAGAGGGAGGCCAGGACCGGGTAGCGCCCACTGAGCATGGCCTTCTCCAGCGTCGGCTGCTGGGCTTCCCAGAACTGCGCGTCCGTCAGCCCGGACCGGCGCTCGGCCTCCGCCTCGTACACCTGCGTGCGTGCGGCGCCGACGACATACCCGTCGATCATGATGATCGCCGACACCAGCTCGGGATCGGTCAGGCCCATCGGCTTGATCCTGGTCAGGACCTTCTCCATGCCGTCCATGGCGCTCGGGCCGAGGATCGGGCGGGACTGGTTGACCTCCAGCAGCCAGGTGTGGCGGCGGTACAGGGCGAGGGTGGCGTGGCCGAGGGCGTGCAGTGCCGCGCGCCAGCCGCCGTCGCCGAGGTCGTCGGGGTCCTCGGACGGGCGCTGCACGCGGTCCAGCATCAGGTCGATCAGCTCACCCTTGCCGGGGACGTAGCGGTACAGGGACATCGTGCCGGTGCCCAGCTCCGTGGCGATCCGGCGCATCGAGACCGCGCCCAGTCCGTCCTGGTCCGCGACCTCGACGGCGACCTCCACGATCCGCTCCAGCGTCAGGCCCGGTTTGGGCCCCCGGCTCGGCCGCCTGCCGGTGTCCCACAACAGTTCGAGGGTGCGGCCGATGTCACCGCTGCCGCTGGTCTCCGTACCGCTTGCCATGAGGTCAGTCTATGGCCGCGAGGAAAAAACTGGGTACGGTGTACGCGTAATAGGGTACGGTGTACTCAATTAAGGAGTGAGAGGGGGACCCATGAGCGACGGTTACGCGGTACGGGCCGAGGGCCTGGAGAAGCGGTACGGCGAGAAACGCGCCCTCGACGGGTTCGATCTGGCCGTCCGCGAGGGCACCGTGCACGGCCTGCTCGGGCCGAACGGCGCGGGCAAGACCACCGCCGTGCGCATCCTGTCCACGCTGATCAGGCTGGACGGGGGGCGGGCCGAGGTGGCGGGCCTGGACGTCGCCCGGCGGTCGCGCGAGGTACGGGCGCGGATCGGCCTCACCGGTCAGTACGCGGCCGTGGACGAGGTGCTCACCGGCCGGCAGAACCTGGAGATGTTCGGGCGCCTGTTCCACCTGGGCGGCAGGCGGGCCCGCGCGCGGGCCGTCGAGCTGCTGGAGCAGTTCGACCTGTCCGACGCCGCCGACCGGGGCGTCGGCAAGTACAGCGGCGGTATGCGGCGCCGCCTCGACCTCGCCGCGTCGATGATCCTCGCCCCGTCCGTCCTGTTCCTGGACGAGCCGACGACGGGCCTCGACCCCCGCAGCCGCGGCGAGGTCTGGGACTCCGTCCGCGCGCTGGTGGCGAGCGGCACGACCGTGCTGCTGACCACGCAGTACCTGGAGGAGGCCGACAAGCTCGCCTCGCACATCACCGTCATCGACCAGGGCAGGTCCATCGCCGACGACACCCCGGACGGGCTGAAGAACCTGGTCGGCGGCGACCGCATCGAGGTCGTGGTCGCCGAGCGCGCCGAGATACCGAGGGTGGTGAAGGTGGTCGCCCGCGTCTGTGACGGCGAACCCGAGGCCGACGAGGAGGGCCTGCGGGTGCACGCCCCGGTCACCGACCGGGTGTCCGCGCTGACCGAGGTGGCGCGCACCCTCCAGGACGAGGGCGTCGCGGTGGAGGACATCGGGCTGCGCAGGCCGAGCCTGGACGACGTGTTCCTGCGCCTGACCGGACACCGTACGAGTGCGGAGAACCCGAGTGCGGGGAAGTCGAGTGCGGGGAAGGAGGCGGTGGCGGCATGAGCGCCCTCGACCTGACGACGGCCCCGCGTGAGCGCGGGCGGCTGTACTGGCTGCTCGCCGACTGCGGCAACATCGTCCGCCGCGGCCTGACCCACTACCAGCGCCAGCCCGTCAACATCGCCTGGCAGCTGGGCTTCCCGATCCTGTCCGTCCTCCTCTACGGCTATGTCTTCGGCAGCGCGATGACGGTGCCGGGCGGCGGGGACTACAAGGACTTCCTGATGCCGGGCATGTTCGTGATGACCATGGCGTTCGGCTTCATCAACACCGCGACCGTCGTCGTCTACGACTCCACCAAGGGCGTCATCGACCGTTTCCGGTCCATGCCGATGTCCTCCTCGGCCGTGGTGGCGGGGCGCGGTGTGACCGACCTCGTGGTCGCCTGTGCAGAGCTGGCCATCATGATGCTCACCGCGCTGGCCATGGGCTGGCGGCCGGACGGGGGCTGGGGTTTCGTGGGCGCGTTCGGACTGCTGCTGTGGCTGCGGTTCGCGCTGATCTGGATCGGGGTCTGGCTGGGGCTGCTGGTCCCCAACCCGGAGGCGGCGGGCGGCCTGTTCGCGGTGGCGTTCCCGCTGACGATGATCTCCAGCATCTTCGTCGCCCCGCAGCTCATGCCCGACTGGCTGGGCTGGGTGGCGGCCTGGAATCCCATCTCGTCCACGGCTGCGGCGGCCCGCGAACTGTTCGGCACGCCGGTCGGCGGCGGCGACTCGTGGGTCGAGCAGCACGCGCTGCTGATGGCGGGCGTGTGGCCGGTGGTACTGACGGCGATCTTCCTGCCGCTGGCGGTGCGGCGCTTCCAGCGGCTCAGCCGTTAGGAGCGGGAGAGCGATGAGGGGCGCCCGGTGATTGCCGGGCGCCCCTCATCGTCGTACCGCGAGAGCGGTGATCAGAGCTTCTCGATCACGTAGTCGACGCACTTGGTCAGCGCCTCGACGTCCGCCGGGTCGATCGCCGGGAACATCGCGACGCGCAGCTGGTTGCGGCCGAGCTTGCGGTACGGCTCGGTGTCGACGACGCCGTTGGCGCGCAGCACCTTGGCGACGGCGGCGGCGTCGATGTCGTCGGAGAAGTCGATGGTGCCGATGACCTGCGAGCGCTTGGCCGGGTCCGAGACGAACGGGGCGGCGTACTTGGCCTCCTCCGCCCAGGCGTACAGGCGGGACGAGGAGTCCTTGGTGCGGCCGGTGGTGAAGTCCAGGCCGCCCTGGCCGTTCATCCAGTCCAGCTGCTCGCCCAGGAGGAACAGGGTGGCCAGCGCCGGGGTGTTGTACGTCTGGTTCTTGCGGGAGTTGTCGATCGCGGTCGGCAGCGAGAAGAACTCCGGGACGTGCCGGCCGCTCGCGTGGATCCGCTCGGCGCGCTCGATGGCGGCCGGGGAGAACACGCCGATCCACAGGCCGCCGTCGGAGGCGAAGGACTTCTGCGGGGCGAAGTAGTAGACGTCGGTCTCGGCGATGTCGACGGGCAGGCCGCCGGCGCCGGAGGTGGCGTCGACGAGGACGAGGGAGCCCTCGTCGGCACCGGCGACACGCTTGATGGGCATGGCGACGCCGGTCGAGGTCTCGTTGTGCGTGAACGCGTACACGTCCACGCCGGCCTCGGCCCGCGCCTCGGGGTGCGTGCCCGGGTCGGAGGAGACGACCGTCGGCTCGGCCAGCCAGGGGGCGAGCTTCGCCGCCTTGGCGAACTTGGAGGAGAACTCGCCGAAGCTCAGGTGCTGCGACTTGTCCTCGATCAGGCCGTGGGTCGCGACGTCCCAGAACGCGGTGGAGCCGCCGTTGCCGAGGATCACCTCGTAGCCGTCGGGGAGCCGGAACAGCTCGCGGATGCCCTCACGGACCTTGCCGACCAGGTTCTTGACCGGGGCCTGGCGGTGGGAGGTGCCGAGCAGGGACGTACCGGTGGCGGCCAGGGCGTCCAGCGCCTCCACCCGCACCTTGGAGGGGCCCGCGCCGAATCGACCGTCCGCGGGCTTGATGTCAGCAGGAATCTGGATCTCAGCCACGAGCCGGAGGGTATCTCCTCGGCGAAACCGGACGGAGACATGTCCGTCCGATGAGACGAGATCTCCGCCTTGCGGACCTGTGCCGACCTACGAGAGCCCATGCTGGAGTCATGACCGATCTGGAGGCAGCACTGCGCACGGCCGTACGCGGCGAGGTCGGCTTCGACGTCACCTCCCGGGCCCTGACCACCATGGACGCGTCCAACTACCGTCGGGTCCCGCTCGGTGTGGTGGCACCGAGAGACGCCGACGACGTGGCTGCCGTGCTGGAGGTGTGCCGGGCGCGCGGGGTGCCGGTCGTGGCGCGGGGCGGTGGCACGTCGATCGCGGGACAGGCGACCGGCACGGGCGTCGTCCTGGACTTCACCCGGCACATGAACCGGCTGGTCTCGCTCGACCAGGAGGCGCGAACGGCCGTCGTCCAGCCGGGACTTGTCCTCGACCGCCTGCAGCGGGCCGCCGCCCCGCACGGCCTGCGCTTCGGCCCCGACCCCTCCACCCACAGCCGCTGCACGCTCGGCGGAATGATCGGCAACAACTCGTGCGGCTCCCACTCGGTGGCGTGGGGCACGACGGCGGACAGCGTGCGCGAGCTGACGGTGCTCACCGCGCGGGGGGAGCGGCTGCGCCTCGGGCAGGAGTGGGCCGGGGCGCCGGAGGGCCTGCGCGCGCTGGTCGACGGCGACCTGGCGCGGCTGCGCACCGGCTTCCCCGACCTCCCCCGCCGTATCTCCGGCTACGCGCTGGACGCGCTGCTGCCGGAGCGGGGCGCGGACGTGGCCCGCTCCTTCTGCGGTTCGGAGGGCACGCTGGGCGTGCTGACCGAGGCGGTGGTCCGGCTGGTCGAGGCTCCGCGCGCGCGTGCGCTGGCGGTGCTCGGTTACGCCGACGAGGCCGGGGCGGCGGAGGCGGCTGCCGGGTTGCTGCCGCTCGGGCCGCTGACGGTCGAGGGCATGGCGGCGGACCTGGTGCCGCCGGCGTCCGCGGCCGGGCTGCCCCGGGGCGGGGCGTGGCTGTTCGTGGAGACGGGCGGGGAGTCGGGGGCGGAGGCACGCGCGCGTGCGGAGGCGGTGGTCCGGGCGGCGGACGTCGTCGACGCGCTGGTGGTGACCGACCCGGCCGGGCAGCGGGCGCTGTGGCGGATCAGGGAGGACGCGAGCGGTACGGCGACACGGATGCCGGACGGTTCGGAGGCGTGGCCCGGCTGGGAGGACTGCGCGGTGCCGCCGGTCCGGCTGGGCGCCTACCTGCGGGACTTCCGGGCCCTCCTGTCCGCCCACGGCCTGCGCGGCACGCCGTACGGGCACTTCGGGGACGGCTGCATCCACGTACGCATCGACTTCGACCTGCTGACGGACGCCGGGGTGGCCCGCTTCCGCCGCTTCTCGGAGGAACTGGCGGACGTGGTCGTGGCGCACGAGGGTTCGTTGTCCGGGGAGCACGGGGACGGTCAGGCGCGGGCGGAACTGCTGCCGAGGATGTACGGCGAGGAGACCGTCGCCCTCTTCGAGCGCGCGAAGTCCGTCTGGGACCCGGACGACCTCCTCAACCCCGGGATGCTGGTCCGCCCGGCACCGCTCGACGCGAACCTGCGCTTCTCCGTACTGCCGCGCGAGCCGGTGGACGTGGCCTTCGGCTACCCCGCCGACGGCGGCGACTTCTCGGCGGCGGTGCGGCGCTGCGTCGGGGTCGCCAAGTGCCGTACGACGTCGGCGGCGGGCTCCTCGGTCATGTGCCCGTCGTTCCGGGCGACCGGTGAGGAGGAGCACTCCACGCGCGGGCGTGCCCGGCTGCTGCACGAGATGCTCGCCGGTGAGCTGGTGACCGACGGTTGGCGCTCCACGGAGGTCCGGGACGCCCTCGACCTGTGCCTGTCCTGCAAGGGTTGCCGTTCCGACTGCCCGGTCGAGGTCGACATGGCCACGTACAAGGCGGAGTTCCTGCACCACCACTACGCCGGCCGTCGCCGCCCCGCCGCCCACTACGCGATGGGGTGGCTGCCGGTGTGGCTGCGTTGGGCGGCGTTGACCCGGACGGCTCCGATCGTCAATGCCCTGGCCTCCGTCCGGCCGTTGGCGGCGGTGGCGAAGCGGGTGGGCGGGATCGCGGGGGAGCGGGAGGTGCCGCGGCTGGCTGGGGAGACGTTCAGCAGGTGGTGGCGCGGGCGGCGTATGGGTGCCGGACGGTCCGTGCCCGTGCCCGGGTCCGGGTCCGGGTCCGGTGATCTGGTGGTCCTCTGGCCCGACACGTTCACCGAGCATCTCTCACCCTCCGTGGGCCGGGCGGCCGTACGGGTGCTGGAGGCGGCGGGGCTGCGGGTGGCGCTGCCGCCGACGCTGCGGGGACGTGCCGTGGTCGGCGACGGTACGTCGAAATCGGCGGTCTCTCTCCTGACGGCCCGCCGGGGCCGGGTCTGCTGCGGCCTGACGTACGTCTCCACGGGCCAACTGGACCGTGCCCGCGCGGTGATGCGCCGCACGCTGGACCTGATGGCCCCGGTGCTGGAGACCTCGGCACCGGTCGTCGTCCTGGAACCGAGCTGCGCCGCCGCCCTGCACACGGACCTGCCGGAGCTGCTGCACGACGACCCGCGGGCGGCCCGACTCGCCTCCCGCGTGGTGACCTTCGCGGAGGCCCTGGAGCGCCACGCCCCCGACTGGATCCCGCCCGCCCTGGACCGCCCGGTCACCGGTCAGACCCACTGCCACCAGCACGCGGTCCTGGGCGACGCGGCCGACCGCCGCCTGCGCGAGGCGGCCGGCCTGACCGGCGAGCTGACCGGCGGCTGCTGCGGCCTCGCGGGCAACTTCGGTTTCGAGGACGGCCACTACGAGGTCTCGGCCGCCTGCGCGGAGGACCAGCTGCTCCCGGCGGTGCGCGAGGCACCGGACGGTGCGGTGGTCCTGGCGGACGGCTTCTCGTGCCGGACGCAGCTGGAGCAGTTGGCGGGGGTGCGGGGGCGGCATCTGGCGGAGGTGCTGGCGGAGGCGTTGGAGGGAGAGTGACGGGCGGGTGGCGGCAGTCCCTCCGCCAGGGTCGGAGAAAGCCCGAACAAAAGTCGGGTTGATGTACTTGCCGCGCTCATCTGAGAGCGGAATCGGCGGATCCGAGAGGCTCAGCCGGCTTCGTCGGCCAGGGGACGCTGATCAGCCTCGACAGATGCAGAAGGGATGACCAGCGGGGTCGGTGAGTACACGCGCCCTGGCCGCCTCATGAGGCTGGTGATCCGGCTTCCCCGCCCCCAGCTCGAGCAGCAGGGCCTCGGCCTCGTCCAGGTCCGCGACGTAGAAGCAGAGGTGCAGCTGCTGGGGAACGCTTTGGCCGGGCCAGAGCGGGGCCCGGTAGTCGTCGACCCGTTGAAATCCGATGAAGAGGCCGTCCGCACGGTTGAGACCCGCGAAGTCGGCATCCGAATTCGGGTGGGGCTCAAGACCGGTGGCCCGCTGATAGAACGCCGCCAGGGCCGGCGGGTCGGGGCAGTCGAGTGTTATCGCGGCCAACTTCATCTGCAGTGGCATGGCATCTCCGGGCCGATCGGTGAATCTTCGTGTGGACACCCTAGAGGCAGCGGATCGGCCTCGTTCTGCTCGCAGTTGCCCGAGGCAGGACGGCTCCGCAGGAGGAGTCGGGGCCGCCACGGTTCGTCTGCTCCTCAGTTCACCGAGTCGAAGGCTCTCGGGGCCTGACCAGGGGAGCAGACGCGGCTCGGGTGGTTGGGTCACGCGGCCGCCTCCAGTTCTTGCAGCACGCTCGCGCGGACGTATGGGCGTACGGCCGCCGTTTCGGCGCCGTCGAGGACGAAGGGCAGGCCGTAGGGGCTGCGGTAGGAGGGAAGGGGGACCACGCCGATTGCGGCTGGATGGTGCGGTGTGGGGAGGGCCGCTCGGCGTGGGCCGGTGCGGTGGTGGGCACCTCGGGGTTTGAGCAGCAGGCTCACCCACGTGATGAGGCGGCCGATAGGCTCGGTCATGTCATCAGCTCCGATCAGCCTTCAGCTGGTGGCCGCGCCCCGGGGCCGGTCGGACGGTCGCCGCGGTTTCGCCGTGTTTGCGTCCGTGGCACGACTTCGAGCGCGGCAGCGCACTGGCGTCGTCCCACGCGGCCACAACCAAAGACTGGACCGGTGGACCGGTGGACCGGTCCAGTCGAGCGGAGCGTCGTTTCTGGAGCCGCATCAGTTCAGCTACTGCATGGGGTAGTTGTCGATCCGCTCGAAGGTGTGGGACGGAGAGACGCCCTCCTCGCCGCCGACCTGGTCTTCGGGCTCGGCTCCGACAAGGGCCTGTTCAAAGGGCCCTTCGGGCGCGACGGCACCCCCGCCGGGACGGGCCGCGTCCCCGCCCCGCGTCGACCCGCGCCGGACGTCGACACCGCGAACTACGGCGACCTCGTCGCCGGGGACCTCGACGGCGACGGCATCGACGACCTGGTGAGCTTCCACGACGCCGACACGGGACCCGAGGTGCCCTGGTCCGAAAGGAACCAGCCGGTGAGTTACCTGCGCGGCGGCCGGGACGGCTTCACGCAGCCGGAGGGCACCCGCCTCCCCGACGCGGGGGAGGGGGCGATCGGTGACGTGGACGGCGACGGCTACGACGATCTGGTCCTCAGTCCCCGGGGCGGCGACGCGAGCCGCAGCTCGGTGACGGTGGTGTACGGGTCGGAGGCCGGGCCGGGGAAGCGGACGACGACCGTCGACCGGCACACTCCCGGCGTGCCCGGCGAGGAACCCGTGGGCGAGGACGCCGCCTTCGTAGCCCTGGACACCGGGGACGTCAACGGCGACGGATACGCGGACGTGGTGGCCGGGGCGCCGCGGTGGGACGTGTACGGGGAGCCGGGGCCGGAGCAGGTTCTGTTCCTGGCGGGTGGGCCGGACGGGCTCAGCGGTGAGGGGGCCCGGTTGTTCGACGGGGACGACCTCGGCGCCGCGCCGGGCGGGGACGCCGACTTCGGCGCTTCGGTCGGCCTCACCGACCTGGACGGCGACGGCCGTGCCGACCTCGTGGTGACCGCGCCGGGCAGCGACACGGTCGACGGCGTCGCGTGGGTGCTGCCCGGTACGGCGAAGGGACCTGCCACCGAGGGTGTCACCCGGCTGTCCGGGGACACCTTCGACGACACCGAGGGGCTGGGCCTGCTGATGGGCGGCGGTGAGATCGCGCTCTAGGCACTCCGCGCCGGGCCGTGCGTGATCTAGGACATTCTCTGACCTATACAGGTCATAGCGTGGTCCTCGACCGACGGAGCAGAACACCGGAAGGCGGAGACCATGACCACTCTCGACGAGTCGACCACCCGCGACCTGACCACCGGCGACCCGACCGAGGCCCCGGCCGTCACCGGTGAGCGCGCCGACCTGCTGGAGATGCTGGCCAACCAACGGCACTTCCTGCGCTTCACCACCCGTGACCTCACCGACGAGCAGGCCGGACTCCGGACCACCGCGAGCGAACTCTGCCTGGGCGGCTTGATCAAGCACGTGTCCTCGGTCGAGCGGGGTTGGGCGAACTTCATCGTGGACGGTCCGTCGGCGATGGGAGACTTCACGGCCATGACCGAGGCCGACTGGGTCCAGCGGGCCGACGAGTTCCGGATGCTGCCCGGTGAGACGCTGGCCGGTGTCCTGGCCGACTACGCCGAGGCGGCCCGCCGGACCGACGACCTGGTCGCCACGCTGCCCGACCTGGGGGCCACGCAGCCGTTGCCGAAGGCTCCGTGGTTCGAGGCCGACAGGCAGTGGTCGGCCCGCCGGGTGCTGATGCACATCGTCGCCGAGACCGCTCAGCACGCCGGCCACGCCGACATCATCCGCGAGTCCCTGGACGGCGCCAAAAGCATGGGCTGACCGGCGGCGTCCGGGTCACTTCGGAAAGCGGTACTTCAGGTGGGTGGCCAGGGGCGTCTCGACGACCCTGATCTGTTCGAGGTCGTGCCGCCCCGGGTCCAGTGCCTCGAAGAGGCGCAGCCCGTCGCCGAGGAGCACGGGCACCACGTGCAGCTGGAGTTCGTCGATGAGCCCGGCTCCGAGGTACTCCCGCACCGTGCTCGCCCCGCCCCCGATGTCGACGTTCCGGTCCCCGGCGGCGGCCTTCGCCTGGTCCAGTGCGCTGTGGATGCCGTCGGTGACGAAGGTGAAGGTGGTACCGCCCTCCTTCACGAGGGTGGGGCGGGGGCGGTGGGTGAGGACGAAGACCGGGGTGCGGAACGGCGGGTTGTCGCCCCAGAACTCCTCGCCCGTGTCGTACATCGTCCGGCCCATGACCACCGCCCCGGTGGCGTCGAACCACTCGCGGATCAGCTCGGAGTCGCGGTTCTCGTCCCCGCCGGTCATGCCCTGGCGCTCCCGCCAGCTCGCCAGGGTGTGGATCCACTCGAAGATCGGCTCGGCGCCGTCGCCGCCCGGGTTGTCCAGGGTGACGTTCGGGCCGGCGACGTAGCCGTCGAGGGCGATGGCCAGGTCCGCGGTCACGGTGGTCATGAGGGGTGCTCCTCGGGGGTGGGTGTGTGTCTTCACCCCTTGCGTCGATCGGAGACCGGCGCTTTCGACACACCCGCGCGGGCGATTCAGGGCACCGTCTCGCCCCGCACCAGCGGATGGCACACCGGCTGGACGCCCTCGGGCAGCTCGTCCGGGCGGCACCAGCGGGCCTCCAGGACCTCGAAGGGGTCGATGCGCAGCTCACCGCCCAGCAGGCGGGCCTCGTAGGCCACCTCCAGGCGGGTGCGGAAGCCGCTGTTCAGCATGACCAGGCGGCCCACCTCCACGTCGAGGTTCGTCTCCTCCCGCACCTCGCGGACCACGGTCTCCCGGAAGTCCTCGCCCTTGCGCGCGAAACCGCTCGGCAGGCCCCACTGGCGGCCCGGCGGCCACATCCGGTGCTTCAGGAGCAGGACCCGCCCCTCGTCGTCGCGTACGACGCCGGTCACGCCGACCACGAACTTGGCGTGCAGGATCCACATGACGCGGCTTTGGACAGGGCGCAGGAGCCGCCAGAGGCGGGCAAGGAGTCGTCGCACGGGACCTCGGGATATGTGGTGGGGGGCGGGCACGGGATGCGCCATGGGGACGGTACCCGCCGTGACGGGCGGTCCGTATGACGGACGGAGTTGACCCGGGCGGGGCGAGGGACTCATCGTCAGGTGTGTAAACCCTGCACGGTCCTGTCCGGAGGTCATTACTCTGGACCGGCCGGCGCAGTGCGACCGCGGTGCCCGGCAGAGTTCCGTGCCCCGCGCCAAGACTCCGCGCCAAGACCCAGGAAGGCCCCGTGACCACCCCCAGCGCCGCCACCCCGTCCACCCCGGCCACCGCGGCCACCGCACCTGTGGGGGGCACGGGGCCCGCCTCCGACCAGACGGGTGCCCCGAGCGGACGGGGCTCCCTGGGGCCGGTCGGTCTGGTCCTCGCCGGTGGCTTCTCCGTGCAGTTCGGTGCCGCGCTGGCGGTCAGCCTCATGCCCCGGGCCGGCGCGCTCGGCGTGGTGACCCTGCGGCTGGTCGTGGCCGCCGTCGTCCTGCTCCTCATCTGCCGGCCCCGGCTGCGCGGGCACTCGCGGGCCGACTGGGGCACGGTCGTCGCCTTCGGCATCGCCATGGCAGGCATGAACGGCCTCTTCTACCAGGCCGTCGACCGCATCCCGCTCGGCCCCGCCGTCACCCTGGAGGTGCTCGGCCCGCTCGCCCTCTCCGTCGTCGCCTCCCGGCGCGCCGTCAACCTGGTCTGGGCCGCGCTCGCGCTGGCCGGCGTGTTCCTCCTCGGCGGCGGCGGTTTCGACAGCCTCGACCCGGCCGGTGCCGCCTTCGCGCTGGGGGCGGGCGGGATGTGGGCCGCGTACATCATCTTCAGCTCACGCACCGGGCGCCGCTTTCCCCAGGCCGACGGGCTGGCCCTCGCCATGGCGGTCGGGGCCGTGCTGTTCCTGCCGCTGGGCATCGCCGAGTCGGGCGGCAAGCTCCTCGACCCGGTGACGCTGGCGCTGGGCGCCGGGGTCGCGCTGCTCTCCTCCGTCCTGCCCTACACCCTCGAACTCCTCGCCCTGCGCCGCCTGCCGGCGCCCACCTTCGCCATCCTCATGAGCCTGGAACCCGCCATCGCCGCGGCGGCCGGCTTCCTCATCCTCGACCAGGCCCTGTCCGCCACTCAGGCCGCCGCCATCGCCCTGGTCATCGCGGCCAGCATGGGGGCGGTGCGTACGCAGGTGGGGCGCAGGCGGCGGGTGAAGGCGGTCCCGGACCTGCCCAAGGGCGCGTAGCCAGCAAAATAGTAGCCATGTACATAGTAGCCATGTACTCTACCTGTCATGAGCAAGGGTTCACCCGGTCCCACGCCCGGCTTCCTGGTATGGCGGCTCGCCAACAAGTGGCGCGTCGCGGTCGATCGCGCGGTGGCTCCGCTGGGCCTCACGCACGCCCAGTACTCACTGGTCGCGTCTCTGCACGGCATGCAGAGCACAGGTGAGCGGCCCAGCCAGCGCCGGCTCGCCGACCACACGGGCATGGAGGCGCTGTACGTCTCCAAACTGGCGCGCGCTCTGGAGTCGGCCGGACTGATCGAGCGCACGCGTGATCCCCGCGACCCACGCGCCGTGCAGCTTGCCCTCACCGAGCAGGGGCAGGCCGTCACGCGGCAGGCCGTCGCAGTGGTGCGGGAACTGCTCCAGCAGCTGCTGGAGCCGCTCGGAGGCCTCGACGCCGCGCGGACGCGCGCGTTCACCGACGAGCTGACGGCCTTGCTCGACGTACCTCTCGCTCCAGCCGTACCGAACGACAAGAGACAGGGGACAACGACATGACCACCACCGGCAACGCCACCACCACCGACCACGCGTCCGCGGCCACCGTGCCCGCCGCTGACGCCCGTGTCCTCGGCCTGGCCCACTACGCCGCCCGCGGCGTCCTGGAGCACTTCCTGGCCCGGCACGGCGTGACGTTCCAGCAGCAGATCGCGCTGAGGGACGCCGCCAACGCCGAGGCCCCGCCGACTCGGGCCGATCTCGTCGAGCGGGTCAGGGGTTCCCTCAAGGCCGATCCGGCCGCCGTTCACGCTGCTCTCGACGAACTGCTGGCCAAGCATCTGCTCGCCACCGACGGCGCGCACCTGCGCCCCACGGACGCGGGGCGAGAACTGCTCGCCGCCGTCGGCGCGGTGACCGCCCCCGTCTCCGCCCGTATCTGGGGCGGGATACCCGCCGAGGACCTGGCCGCCGCCGGTCGGGTTCTCACCCTGGTCACCGAGCGCGCCGAAGCGGAGCTCGCGGCGCTGACCGCCTGACGTCCGGTGTTCGACGTCCGACGTATCTGACGCGTCCGGGCGCCTCCCCCGGAGGCCGGCGGCGTGCCGGCCCGGCACCCCGCCCCGGCACCCGGTCGGACCTGTCGTCACCCGCAACGCATAGGCTGCGGACCTGGTCATCTCATCGGGATCATGGGGAGGGAACCGATGAACCACACGGCCGAGGTCTTCCAGCCTTTGCAGGACGACGATCCACGCACGGTGGCCGGTTACCGCCTCGCGGCGCGACTCGGCGCGGGCGGCATGGGCCGGGTCTACCTGTCCCACACCCAGGGCGGCCGGCCGGTGGCCATCAAGGTCGTACGGTCGGAACTGGCCGACGACCCGACCTTCCGGCGGCGCTTCGGCCGGGAGATCCAGGCGGCCCGGAAGGTGAAGGGCGCCTACACCGCCGAACTGATCGACGCCGACCCGGACGGCGCGCCGCCCTGGCTGGCCACGCTGTACGTGCCCGGCCCCGCCCTGTCGGACGTCGTCGCCCGGAGCGGGCCGCTGCCGGTGCCCGCGGTGCTGTGGCTGATGGCGGGGGTCGCCGAGGCGTTGCAGGCCATCCACGGTGCGGGGATCGTGCACCGGGACCTCAAGCCCTCGAACGTGCTGCTCGCCTCGGACGGACCGCGGGTCATCGACTTCGGCATCTCGCTCGCCGCCGACAGCACCGCGCACACCGCCACGGGCACCGCGATCGGCACGCCCCAGTACATGGCTCCCGAGCAGGCGTCCGCGGGTGACGTCACGGCGGCGACCGACGTCTTCGCACTCGGCCAGACGGCCGCCTTCGCGGCGCTGGGCAGGCCGCTCTACGGGGACGGGCCCGCGGTCAGCGTGCTGTACCGGATCGTGCACTCCGAACCCGACCTGTCCGGGCTGCCCGAGCAGCTGCGCGGGCTGCTCGCCCGGTGCCTTGCCGCTGAACCGGGGGAGCGGGTCACCCCGGCGGAGGCCGTCGAGTGGTGCCGGCGGGAACTGGGGCGGGACGTCGAGACGGGAGCGGGGCCGGACGTCTGGCGGGAGTTCGCGGGGTCGGAGGTGACGGTTCCGCCGCCTGTCCCGGCTCCGGAGCCGTCGCGGGCTCTCACCGCGGTGCACACGCGGCCGTGGACCGCCCCGCAACCGGCGGCCGCCCCGCAGGGGCCCGCCACCGCTCAGTGGTCTGCCACCGCTCAGGGGCCGGGCGCCCCGTACGGACCGGGTGCCCCGCATGGGCCGGGCGCCGCCCCGTACGGTCCGGGTGCCGCGCCCTGGCCCGCCGGTCCGTACGGCACGACCGCGCCGCAGCGGCCGGCCGGGCCGGACGAGCGGAGGCGCCGCAGGAGACGTGTCGCCCTGGTCGCGGCCGCCGCCCTGGCCGCGGGCGGGCTGGTACTCACGGCGGCGTGGACGCTGCGGGACGCGATGGACCGAAACCGCGACCGGGACACGGCCGCGTCCGCGTCCGAGTCCGGGGGCCCCGGCCCGACGGCACGATCATCGGCGCCCGGCGGTGCGGCGCCCGGCGATGTGGCGTCCGGAGGCCCGGCGTCCGGAACGGTGGCCACGGAGGGGTCCGCGTCGGGGGCCGACGGGCCGGCCGCGCCGGATGCGGCGGCCGACGGTGCCGCCGCCGGTTCCACCACTCCGGTGGCCCACGCCTACGGTCCTCAGTGGCTGGACGCCAAGAACTCACTCAGCGTCAGCGATGGGAAGACACGCGACAACCGCAAGGGAGACATCCGCTTCACCTGCGCGCAGACCTGCGCGCTGGAGAGCGACACCAGCGTCTTCTCCATGATGCTCGGCGAGCCGGGCACCACGTACGAGGACTGCCGTCAGAGGATGGCCGACGTCGAGTCCGAGGCCGACATCGACGGCCACCGCCTCCCGCTGGCCGCCGCCTCGGCCGGGACCGAGATCTGCGCCAAGCACCGCAACGGCGACATCGTGCTGCTGGTCCTCCAGGTGAAGTCGACCGCCATGCCGGACATCGGCTTCGTCACCGCGGACATGACGGTCTGGCGCGCGGACTGAGGTCCGAGCCCGGACAGGAGGCCTGACGTCCCTCACCGCCCGGGGCCTCGGTCCTCCGCAAACCTCTGCGGACCTCCGCGGACCTCCGCGGGCAAAAATCATGCAAGCATGCTTGATTGTTACCGACCCCCCTGCCATGCTCCTCACCACACCGCGCCGCACGCCGCCGTGCCCGAGGGGAGCGCCCGTGTCCGACCCGACGCCCGTGATCGACGACCTGCGCGAGGAGAGTGAGGAACTCGACGCGCTGGTCGCCCGGTTGAGCCCGGAGCAGTGGACGCTCGCCACCCCGGCCACCGGCTGGACGATCGCCCACCAGATCGCGCACCTGGCCTGGACCGACCGGTCCGCCCTGCTCGCCGTCACCGACGAGGACGGCTTCCGCGCCCTGGTGGAGCAGGCCCTCGCCGCGCCCGACCGGTACGTCGACGACGGTGCCGAGGAAGGCGCCCGGCAGGCCCCCGCCGAGCTGCTGGCCGCCTGGCGGGAGGGCCGCGCCGCCCTCGACAAGGCGCTGCGCGAGTCGGCCCCCGGCGCACGCTTCCCCTGGTACGGCCCGCCCATGGCCGCCGCCTCCATGGCCACCGCCCGCCTGATGGAGACCTGGGCCCACGGCCTCGACGTCGCCGACACCCTCGGCGTGACGCGCCCGCCCACCGACCGGCTGAGGCACATCGCCCGCATCGGCGTCCGCGCCCGGGACTTCGCCTACGCGACCCACGGCCTCACCCCGCCCGCCGAGCCGTTCCGCGTCGAACTCACCGCACCCTGCGGGGAGCTGTGGACCTACGGCCCCGAGGCCGCCGACCAGCGCGTCACCGGCCCCGCCCTCGACTTCTGTCTCCTCGCCACCCAGCGCGCCCACCGCGCGGACCTCGCCCTGTGTGCCGAGGGGCCGGACGCCGACCGCTGGCTGGACATCGCCCAGGCCTTCGCGGGGCCGCCGGGAGCGGGACGCCCGGCGGGAGCCGGACGCCCGCCGAAGGGGGACGCCCGGTGACCGCGCTCCGCATCGGCAACGCCTCCGGCTTCTACGGCGACCGTTTCGACGCCATGCGCGAGATGCTCACCGGCGGCCCGCTGGACGTCCTCACCGGCGACTACCTCGCCGAGCTGACCATGCTCATCCTGGGCCGGGACCGGCTGAAGGACCCGGACGCCGGGTACGCCCGCACCTTCCTGCGGCAACTGGAGGAGTGCCTCGGCCTCGCCCACGAGCGGGGCGTCAGGATCGTCGCCAACGCCGGCGGGCTCAACCCCGCCGGACTCGCCGACGCCGTACGCGCCCTCGCCGCACGGCTCGGCATTCCCGTACGGGTCGCGCACGTCGAGGGCGACGACCTCACGGCCGACCACCCGGGAGCGCTGGCCGCCCACGCCTACCTCGGCGGGTTCGGCATCGCCGCGTGCCTGCGCGCGGGCGCCGACGTGGTCGTCACCGGCCGGGTCACCGACGCCGCCCTGGTCACCGGGCCCGCCGCCGCGCACTTCGGCTGGGCGCCCACGGAGTACGACCGGCTCGCGGGCGCCGTCGTCGCCGGACACGTGCTGGAGTGCGGGGCGCAGGCGACCGGCGGCAACTACGCGTTCTTCGAGGAGGGTGACGTCCGCCGGCCCGGCTTCCCGCTCGCCGAACTGCACGCCGACGGCAGCTGCGTCATCACCAAGCACGACGGCACCGGCGGCTTCGTCGACGTGGGCACGGTGACCGCCCAGCTGCTGTACGAGACGGGCGGCGCCCGGTACGCGGGGCCCGACGTCACCGCCCGGCTGGACACCGTACGGCTCACCCAGGACGGGCCCGACCGCGTTCGCGTCGAGGGCGTGCGAGGCGAGGCCCCGCCGCCCACCCTCAAGGTCGGCCGCAACCGTCTCGGCGGCTTCCGCAACGAGGTGGCCTTCGTGCTCACCGGCCTCGGCGTCGAGGCCAAGGCAGCCCTGGTGCGGGCCCAGATGGAACCCGCCCTCGGCAAGGTCGCCGACGTCCGCTGGGACCTGGTCCGCACCGACCGGCCCGACGCCCCGACCGAGGAGACGGCCGGCGCCCTGCTGCGGCTCGTCGTCCGGGACGCCGACCAGCAGGTCGTCGGGCGGGCGTTGAGCGGGGCCGCCATCGAGCTGGCCCTCGCCAGCTATCCCGGCTTCCATGTGCTGGCGCCACCAGGAAAGGGCGCGCCTTATGGGGTCTTCGAGGATGTGTACGTCCCCCATGGCGCCGTCGACCATGTGGCCGTCCTCCACGACGGGCAACGGATTCCCGTACCAGGCGCCCAGGACACCGCCGTACTGGCGGAGGTACCGGAACCGCCGCCGCCGAAGCCGCTCCCGCCGGGTCCCGCACGCCGCGCCCCCCTCGGCCTCGTCGCCGGCGCCCGCAGCGGCGACAAGGGCGGGGACGCCAACGTCGGCGTGTGGGCGCGGACCGACGACGCCTGGCGCTGGCTGGCGCACGAGCTGACCGCCGACCGGTTCCGGGAGCTGATCCCGGAGGCCCGCGACCTGCCCGTCACCCGGCACACACTCCCCAACCTGCGCGCCCTCAACTTCGTCGTCGAGGGCATCCTCGGCGAGGGCGTCGCCGCGCAGGCCCGATTCGACCCGCAGGCCAAGGCGCTCGGCGAGTGGCTGCGCGCCCGGCACGTGGACATCCCGGAGGTTCTCCTGTGACCGTCCTCGCCTCCGCCCTCGACCCCTCCGCCCCCGACCACCGGGCCAACCGCGAGGCGATGCTCGCCAGACTCGCCGACCTCGACACCGAGCACGCCAAGGCGCTGGCCGGCGGCGGCGAGAAGTACGTCGCCCGGCACCGGGGGCGCGGCAAGCTCCTCGCCCGCGAGCGCATCGAGCTGCTCCTCGACCCCGACACGCCCTTCCTGGAGCTGTCGCCGCTGGCGGCCTGGGGCAGCGAGTACACCGTGGGCGCCTCCCTGGTCACCGGCATCGGCACGATCGAGGGCGTGGAGTGCCTGATCACCGCCAACGACCCGACCGTGCGCGGCGGTGCCAGCAACCCCTGGTCACTGAAGAAGGCCCTGCGCGCCAACGACGTCGCGCTCGCCAACCGGCTGCCCTGCGTCAGCCTGGTCGAGTCCGGAGGCGCCGACCTGCCGTCGCAGAAGGAGATCTTCATCCCCGGCGGCGGGATCTTCCGGGACATCACCCGGCTGTCGGCGGCCGGCATCCCCACCGTCGCCGTCGTCTTCGGCAACTCGACCGCCGGGGGCGCGTACATCCCCGGCATGTCCGACCACGTGATCATGGTCAAGGAGCGCGCGAAGGTGTTCCTCGGCGGGCCGCCGCTGGTCAGGATGGCCACCGGCGAGGAGAGCGACGACGAGTCGCTGGGCGGCGCGGAGATGCACGCGCGCGTGTCGGGACTCGCCGACTACTTCGCCGTGGACGAACCCGACGCCCTCCGCCAGGCCCGCCGCGTCGTCGCCCGCCTCAACCACCGCAAGGCTCACCCCGATCCGGGCCCGGCCGAGCCGCCGAAGTACGACCCGGAGGAACTCCTCGGCATCGTCCCCGGCGACCTCAAGACCCCCTTCGACCCGCGCGAGGTCATCGCCCGGATCGTCGACGCCTCCGACTTCGACGAGTTCAAGCCGCTCTACGGAACGAGCCTGACGACCGGCTGGGCGGCCCTGCACGGCTATCCGGTGGGCATCCTGGCCAACGCCCAAGGGGTGCTGTTCAGCGAGGAGTCGCAGAAGGCCGCCCAGTTCATCCAGCTCGCCAACCAGCGCGACATCCCGCTCCTCTTCCTGCACAACACCACCGGCTACATGGTCGGCAAGGAGTACGAGCAGGGCGGCATCATCAAGCACGGCGCGATGATGATCAACGCGGTCTCCAACTCCCGCGTCCCCCACCTCTCCGTCCTCCTCGGCGCCTCCTACGGCGCCGGTCACTACGGCATGTGCGGCCGCGCCTACGACCCGCGCTTCCTCTTCACCTGGCCCAGCGCCAAGTCCGCCGTCATGGGCCCGCAGCAGCTCGCCGGAGTGCTCTCCATCGTCGCCCGCCAGTCGGCCGCCGCCAAGGGACAGCCGTACGACGACGAGGGCGACGCGGCGCTGCGCGCCATGGTGGAGCAGCAGATCGAGTCGGAGTCGCTGCCCATGTTCCTGTCCGGGCGGCTCTACGACGACGGCGTCATCGACCCGCGCGACACCCGCACCGTGCTCGGCCTGTGTCTGTCGGCCGTCCACACCGCGCCCTACGAGGGCGCGCGCGGCGGCTTCGGCGTCTTCCGGATGTGAGGGAAACACCGTGAACGAATCTGAGGGAAGCGCCTTGATCAGCACTGTCCTCGTCGCCAACCGGGGCGAGATCGCCTGCCGGATCTTCCGCACCTGTCGTGAGTTGGGAATCCGGACGGTCGCCGTGCACTCGGACGCCGACGAAAACGCCCTCCACGCGCGCGTGGCCGACGCGGCGGTACGACTGCCGGGCGCGGCCTCCGCCGACACCTACCTGCGCGGCGACCTGATCGTGAAGGCCGCCGTCGCCGCCGGCGCCGACGCCGTCCACCCCGGCTACGGCTTCCTCTCCGAGAACGCCGGCTTCGCACGCGCCGTCGTCGACGCGGGCCTGACCTGGATCGGACCGCCGCCGGAGGCGATCGAGGCGATGGCGTCCAAGACGCGCGCCAAGGAACTGATGGGCATCGCGCCCCTCACCCGCGTCACCGAGGCCGACCTGCCGGTCCTGGTGAAGGCGGCGGCGGGCGGCGGCGGACGCGGCATGCGCGTCGTACGGCACCTCGGCGACCTCGACGACGAGCTGACCGCGGCCCGCGCGGAGGCGGCGAGCGCCTTCGGCGACGGCGAGGTGTTCGTGGAGCCCTATGTCGAGAACGGCCGCCACGTCGAGGTGCAGATCCTCGCCGACACCCACGGCACGGTGTGGGCCCTCGGCACCCGCGACTGCTCCCTCCAGCGCCGCCACCAGAAGGTGATCGAGGAGGCCCCGGCACCGGGCCTGACACCCGAACTCACCGGTGAGCTCCACGATCTCGCCGTACGCGCCGCCCGCGCCGTCGACTATGCCGGCGCCGGGACCGTCGAGTTCCTCGTCGCGGACGGCAGGGCGCACTTCCTGGAGATGAACACCCGCCTCCAGGTCGAGCACCCGGTCACGGAGGCGGTCTTCGGCCTCGACCTCGTCGCCCTCCAACTCCGCGTCGCCGAAGGCCACGCCCTCGAAAACGATCCCCCGCGCGCGCGTGGCCACGCCGTCGAGGCCCGCCTGTACGCCGAGGACCCGGCGAACGGCTGGGCACCGCAGACCGGCCGCCTGCACCGCCTCGCCGTCCCGGACGGCATCCGCCTCGACACCGGCTACACCGACGGCGACGACATCGGCGTCCACTACGACCCGATGCTCGCCAAGGCCGTCGCCCACGCGCCCACGCGCGCGGAGGCCGTCCGCCGCCTCGCCGGCGCCCTGGAACGGGCCGCGATCCACGGCCCGGTCACCAACCGGGACCTGCTCGTCCGCTCCCTGCGCCACGAGGAGTTCACGTCCGCCCGCATGGACACCGGCTTCTACGACCGCCACCTCGCCGACCTCACCCGCGGTGGGACGGCCGACCCCCTCGCCCCGCTGGCCGCCGCCCTCGCCGACGCCCACGGCCGCTCCCGCTTCGGCGGTGCCTGGCGCAACCTGCCCTCGCGGCCCCAGGTGAAGCGCTACGCCATGGCGGGCGAGGAACACGAGGTCCGCTACCACCACACCCGCACGGGTCCGGCCGCCGACGGCGTACGCGTCGTCCACGCGGACGCGCACCTGGTCCTGCTGGAAGCGGACGGTGTCCGGCGCCGGTTCGAGGTGGCGGCGTACGGCGACCGGATCCACGTGAACGCCACCCGCCTCACCGCCCTGCCCCGCTTCCCCGACCCCACCGCCCAGCACGCCCCGGGCTCCCTCCTCGCCCCCATGCCGGGCACGGTCGTCCGCGTCGCGGAGGGCCTCACGGAGGGGACGACGGTCCAGGCCGGCCAGCCCCTCCTGTGGCTGGAGGCGATGAAGATGGAACACCGGATCACCGCCCCGGCCACGGGGAAGCTGACCGCGCTGCCAGTGGCTCCTGGGCGGCAAGTGGAGATGGGCACCCTCCTGGCGGTCGTCGAGACCGGCTGACCCAGGGGCGCGGGGCTGTACAGAACATGCGGCTCCGCCGCGTGAGCACGACCAGCCACGACGGACCCGCACCCGAAGAGCGACCGAAGGAGTTCCGTGACCACCCTCATCGAATCCGACGAGCACAAGTCCCTCCGCGAAGCGGTATCCACCTTCGCCAAGAACCACCCCCGCACCCTCGGCACCGACAACAAGCACTTCTGGCAGGAAGCCGCCAAGCTCGGCTACATCGGCGTCAACCTGCCGGAGGCATACGGCGGTGGCGGCGGCGGGATCACCGAACTCTCCCTCGTCCTCGAAGAGATGGGCGCCGCCGGCAACCCCCTGCTGATGATGATCGTCTCCCCGGCGATCTGCGGCACCGTCATCTCCCGCTTCGGCACCGAGGCCCAGAAACAGGACTGGCTCCCGTCCCTCGCCGACGGCACCCGCCTCATGTCCTTCGGCATCACCGAGCCCGACGCCGGCTCCAACAGCCACCGCATCACCACCACCGCCCGCCGCGACGGCACCGACTGGGTCCTCACCGGCCGCAAGGTCTTCATCAGCGGCGTCGACATCTCCGACGCCACCCTCATCGTCGGCCGCACCGAAGACGCCCGCACCGGCAAGCTCAAACCCTGCCTGTTCATCGTCCCCCGCGACACCCCCGGCTTCGAGCGCCGCCAGATCGACATGGAACTGAACGCCGCCGAGAAGCAGTTCGAACTGACCCTCGACGACGTGCGGCTGCCCGCCGACGCGCTCGTCGGCGACGAGGACGCGGGCCTCCTCCAGCTCTTCGCCGGACTCAACCCCGAGCGCATCATGACGGCGGCGTTCGGGATCGGCATGGGCCGCTTCGCGCTCTCCCGCGCCCTCGACTACGCCCGCGAACGCACCGTCTGGAAGTCCCCCATCGGCGCCCACCAGGCCATCGCCCACCCCCTCGCCCAGGCGCACATCGACCTCGAACTGGCCCGCCTGATGACGCAGAAGGCGGCGCATCTGTACGACGCCGGCGACGACATGGGCGCCGGAGAGGCGGCCAACATGGCCAAGTACGCCGCCGGGGAGGCCTGCGTGAAGGCCGTCGACCAGGCCGTGCACACCCTCGGCGGCAACGGCCTCACCCGCGAGTTCGGGCTCGCCTCGCTGATAACGGCCTCCCGCGTGGCTCGTATCGCCCCGGTCAGCCGGGAGATGATTCTCAACTACGTCTCCCACCAGACCCTGGGCCTGCCCAAGTCGTACTAGCCCACACCGGTCCGTACTGGAGGAACCATGTTCCGCAGCGAGTACGCAGACGTCCCGCCCGTCGACCTGCCCATCCACGAGGCGGTGCTCGGCCGGGCCGCCGAGTTCGGCGACGCCCCGGCGCTGATCGACGGCACCGACGGCACCACCCTCTCGTACGAGCAGGTGGACCGGTTCCACCGGCGCGTCGCCGCCGCGCTCGCCGAGGCCGGTGTGCGCAAGGGCGACGTCCTCGCCCTGCACAGTCCCAACACCGTCGCCTTCCCGCTGGCCTTCTACGCCGCCACGCGCGCGGGTGCCTCGGTCACCACGGTGCACCCGCTCGCCACGGCGGAGGAGTTCGCGGGGCAGCTCGGCGACTCGCGGGCCCGCTGGATCGTCACCGTCTCGCCCCTGCTGGACACCGCCCGCCGGGCCGCCGAACTCGCGGGCGGCGTCCAGGAGGTCTTCGTCTGCGACAGCGCGCCCGGCCACCGCTCGCTCGTCGACATGCTGGCGTCCGCCGCGCCCGAACCGTCGGTCACCGTCGACCCGGCCGAGGACGTGGCCGCGCTGCCGTACTCCTCGGGCACCACCGGCACCCCCAAGGGCGTGATGCTCACCCACCGGCAGATCGCCACCAACCTCGCCCAGCTGGAACCGCTGATGCCGGCCGCACCGGGCGACCGCGTCCTGGCGGTACTGCCCTTCTTTCACATCTACGGCTTGACCGCCCTCATGAACGCCCCGCTGCGGCTCGGCGCCACCGTCGTCGTCCTGCCCCGCTTCGACCTGGAGCAGTTCCTCGCGGCCATCCAGAACCACCGCGTCACCGGCCTGTACGTCGCCCCGCCGATCGTCCTCGCCCTCGCCAAGCACCCCCTGGTCGCCGACTACGACCTCTCGTCCCTGAAGTACATCGTCAGCGCCGCCGCCCCCCTGGACGCGAAGCTCGCCGCCGCCTGCTCGCGGCGGCTCGGCCTGCCGCCCGTCGGCCAGGCGTACGGCATGACGGAGCTGTCCCCGGGCACGCACATCGTCCCCCTGGACGCGATGAGCGCCGCGCCGCCCGGAACCGTCGGCAAGCTGATCGCCGGCACCGAGATGCGCGTCGTCTCCCTCGACGACCCCGGCAAGGACCTCGGAGTCGGCGAGTCCGGCGAGATCCTCATCCGCGGACCCCAGGTCATGAAGGGCTACCTGGGCCGCCCCGACGCCACCACCGCCATGATCGACGAGGACGGCTGGCTGCACACCGGGGACGTCGGGCACGTGGACGCCGACGGCTGGCTGTTCGTCGTCGACCGCGTCAAGGAGCTGATCAAGTACAAGGGCTTCCAGGTGGCCCCGGCAGAACTCGAAGCCCTCCTGCTCACCCACCCCGGCGTCGCCGACGCGGCCGTCATCGGCGCCTACAACGACGACGGGAACGAGGTGCCGCACGCCTACGTCGTGCGCCAGCCGGCCGCGCCCGACCTCTCGGAGGGCGAGATCATGATGTACGTCGCCGAACGCGTCGCCCCCTACAAACGCGTCCGCCGGGTCACCTTCATCGACGGCGTGCCCAGGGCGGCCAGCGGCAAGATCCTCCGCCGACAGCTCAGGGAGCGGACGTGAGCCGGGAAACCCCCGTGAGCCGGGAAGCCCCCTTGATCGCCCGCACGCGCGCGCGGGGCGTCGAGACCCTCACCCTCGACTCGCCGCACAACCGCAACGCCCTCTCGGCGGCCCTCGTCGGCGACCTGGCCGCCGCCCTCACCGACGCGGGCCAGGACACCGGCGTCCGCGCCGTCCTGCTCACCCACACCGGCAACACCTTCAGCGCCGGCGCCGACCTGCGCGACCCGCCCGACCCGGACGCCCTGGTCGGCCTGCTCCGGCAGATCGCCGAGGTGCCGAAACCGGTGATCGCCCGTGTCACCGGGCACGTCCGCGCGGGCGGCCTCGGCCTGCTGGCGGTGTGCGACATCGCGGCGGCGTCCCGCGCGGCCACGTTCGCCTTCACCGAGGTGCGGATCGGCGTGGCCCCCGCCGTCATCTCCCTCCCGCTCCTGCCCCGCACCGACCCCCGCGCCCTCGCCCGCTACTTCCTCACCGGCGAACGCTTCGACGCCGCCGAGGCCGCCCGGATCGGCCTGGTCACGGCGGCGGGCGACGACGTGGACGCCGTACTGGAACCCGTACTGGACGGTGTGCGTCATGCCTCACCGCAGGCGCTGGCCGAGACGAAACGGCTGCTCACGGCTAGGGTGCTGGAGGCCTTCGACCGGGACGCGGACGGCCTGACCGCGCTCTCGGCCCGGCTGTTCGCCTCCCCGCAGGCCCGCGAGGGGATGACGGCCTTCCTCGAACGACGGGATCCGGAATGGGTGGTGTGAGCGGCGCCGTGAACACGGCCGACCGCGCGGAGCGCGTTCCCAAGCAGGACCGCAGCCGGGTCACCCGGCAACGGCTCCTCGAAGCCGCCGTGGCCTGCCTCGCCGAACGCGGCTGGGCGGGCTCCACGGTCACCGTCGTCGCCGAACACGCGGGCGTCTCCCGGGGCGCCGCCCAGCACCACTTCCCGACCCGCGAGGACCTCTTCACGGCGGCCGTGGAATACGTCGCGGAGGAACGCTCCGTCGCGCTGCGGGCCCTGTTCCCCGAGGGCGCGGCGGCGGACGACCGCCGGGCCGTGGTCGCCGCCCTGGTCGACCTCTACACCGGCCCGCTGTTCCGCGCCGCCCTGCACCTGTGGGTGGCCGCCTCCGACGAGGAGCAGCTGCGCGGCCGGGTGACCGAGCTGGAGGCCCGCGTCGGCCGCGAGACGCACCGCATCGCCGTCGACCTCCTCGGCGCCGACGAGACCCGCCCCGGCGCCCGCGAAACCGTCCAGGGGCTGCTGGACATGGCCCGGGGCCTGGGCCTCGCCAACCTCCTCACCGACGACGCGGCCCGGCGGGAACGCGTGGTCGAGCAGTGGGCCCGGCTGCTGGACGGGGCGCTGGACTGAGCGACGCCGGTCGGAGTCGCCGGTCGGGCCGCTCACGGACTGAGCCGCTCCACCCGCCAGCCCCCGTCGCCCCCGTCCGCCTCCGCCACGTACCGCAGCCGGTCGTGCAGCCGGTTCTCCCGCCCCTGCCAGAACTCCACCGCCCGCGGCACCACCCGGAACCCGCCCCAGTGCGGTGGCACCGGCACCTGCTCGCCCTCCGGGTAGCGCGCCGACAGCTCGGCGTACGCGGAGTCCAGGGCGTCCCGGCCGGCCACCACCGCGGACTGGACGCTGGCCCAGGCACCCAGCTGGGAGCCGTGCGGCCGGGTCCGGAAGTACGCGGCGGTCTCGTCCCGCCCGGTCCGCCGCGCGACCCCCGTCACGATCACCTGCCGGGCCATCGGGTGCCAGGGGAACAGCAGCGAGACGTACGGGTTCTCGGCCAGGTCACGCGCCTTGCGGGAGTCGTAGTTGGTGTAGAAGACGAACCCCTGCTCGTCGAAGTGCTTCAGCAGCACCGTGCGGGAGCCGGGCCGGCCCTCCGCGTCCGCCGTGGAGACGACCATGGCGTTCGGCTCGAACAGCCCGCCCTCCGTCGCGGCCTGCTTGAACCAGCGCGCGAACTGCTCGACGGGAGTCGACGCCAGCTCGGTTTCCGAGAGCCCCTCGGCCCGGTACTGCTTGCGCATCGAGGCGAGATCGAAGGGAACGGCGGAGTCGGCTTCGCGATCGGTCACACCGGCCATCCTGCCGTATCCGGGCCGATGCGCCCGTGTCTTATGTCACCCAGTGGCACTGAGTGCCGCAACCCCTCCCCAAGCGTGGCACTCGGGGATATCGTGCTTGCTCCCGATCCGGTTGGATGACCGCCGACCGTACGGGGCATCACAGGGGTGACCGCCAGGACCGCGAGTCGTCGAGACGACCGTGGATCCGACGGGCCCGCCGGATCCGATGGACCCGGCGGTTCCATGGGGACGACCGCACCGCCCCCGCACCGGTCGCCACACATCACGATCACGAGGAGCCGCCTGATGTCCGACTTCGTACCCGGGCTAGAGGGAGTCGTCGCGTTCGAGACGGAGATCGCCGAACCCGACAAGGAGGGCGGAGCCCTCCGCTACCGCGGCGTCGACATCGAGGACCTGGTCGGGCACGTCTCCTTCGGCAACGTCTGGGGCCTGCTCGTCGACGGGGCCTTCAACCCCGGCCTGCCGCCCGCGGAGCCCTTCCCGATCCCGGTCCACTCCGGCGACATCCGCGTCGACGTGCAGTCCGCGCTCGCCATGCTCGCACCCGTCTGGGGCCTCAAACCCCTCCTGGACATCGACGCCGAGCAGGCCCGCGCCGACCTCGCCCGCGCCGCCGTCATGGCCCTGTCCTACGTCGCCCAGTCGGCCCGCGGCCAGGGCCTGCCCATGGTCCCGCAACGGGAGATCGACAAGGCGCAGTCCGTCGTCGAACGCTTCATGATCCGCTGGCGGGGCGAGCCCGACCCCAAGCACGTCGCCGCGGTCGACGCCTACTGGACCTCCGCCGCCGAGCACGGCATGAACGCGTCCACCTTCACCGCCCGCGTCATCGCCTCCACCGGCGCGGACGTGGCGGCGGCCCTCTCCGGCGCCGTGGGAGCCATGTCCGGCCCGCTGCACGGCGGCGCCCCCTCCCGCGTCCTGCACATGATCGAGGAGATCGAGCGCACCGGCGACGCGGAGGCCTACGTCAAGAAGACCCTCGACGCCGGCGAACGCCTCATGGGCTTCGGCCACCGCGTCTACCGCGCCGAGGACCCCCGCGCCCGCGTCCTGCGCCGCACCGCCCGTGAACTGGGCGCCCCTCGCTTCGAGGTCGCCGAGGCTCTGGAGAAGGCCGCCCTGGCGGAACTCCACGCCCGCCGCCCCGACCGGGTCCTGGCCACCAACGTCGAGTTCTGGGCCGCCATCATGCTGGACTTCGCCGAGGTCCCGGCTCACATGTTCACCTCGATGTTCACCTGCGCCCGCACGGCCGGCTGGTCGGCCCACATCCTCGAACAGAAGCGCACCGGCCGCCTGGTCCGCCCCTCCGCCCGCTACGTGGGCCCGGGCTCCCGCGACCCGCGCGACATCGAGGGCTACGCCGACATCGCGGACTGACGAGTCCGACGAGTCCGGAAAACGCAGACGACCCGCGAGTCTGGTTCCTCCAGTGGAGGAGCCGGCCGGACGTACCGGCGACTCGCGGGTCGGGTGACTGCTTGGGATTGGGCCGGCTGCACGCGTCTTTCACGCGCTGGTCCGGCACCGCACTCGGTGTGGTGACGGGCCGCTAGCCCGCAGCCACCTCACGCGTCCGGTTCTCATACATCTGCCGAACCACCTCCCTTCTCGTGTACCGCACACCCTAGGAACCGTTCGGCCACCGATCAATCGGTTTTTCCGAGCCGATTCGCCGCCGATCTCCCATGGACGCTTCTTCGCTGGTCACCTACGGTTTCGCCCATGACGGAGCGACAGGCGCGCGGGTTCGCGGGACGGGAGCGGTACGTACTGGACGGCGAGAGCGACGCGTGGGTCGGTCCGCGGCTCGTCCCGCACCCCTCATGACGGCGGCGTATGCCGAGTTTCCGCAGTACAACGATTTCTGCAATCTTGCGGGAACTCGATGTGTGCTGCATCACGTTCGAGTTGAATGAAGGCCAGTGAGCGAACCGACGTACCGTACGGCGGACGCAGCCTGCAGGGGGTCCAGGTGAGTGCTTCCCGGCGTAGTGGGACCACCGACGAGCTGGGGCCGGACGAGCCGGAACAGCCCGAGCGGGACGGCGCGGACCTGTTGGCCGCGCTCCTCGACGGGATGGACGCCGCCCTGTGCGCCTTCGACGCGCAGGGCATCGTCACCCACTGGAACCGCGAGGCGGAGCGGATCCTGGGCTGGACCGCGGCCGAGGCCGTGGGGCGGCAGGGCTTCGCCGGGTGGGCCGTGCGCCGGGCGGACGCCGGAGAGGTCGAGGAGCGGCTGCTGTCCGCGATGCGGGCCCCGGGGCGGCAGGTGCACGAGTTCGCGCTGCTGACCAAGGACGGCGGGCGGGTGCTGGTGCGCACCCAGTCCGCGGCCGTACGCGGTCCCGACGGCAGGCCCGCGGGGGTGTACTGCGCGTTCAGCGAGGTGCACGCGCAGATCGACCTGGAGCGGTCCATCGCGCTGAGCGAGGCCCTGCTGGAGGACGCGAGCTGGGGTGTCGTGCTCGTGGACGTGGACCTGCGCCCCGCCGTCGTGAACGCCCACGCGGCGCGTGCGCTGGGCGCCGGGCGCACCTCCGTACTGGGCCGGCCGCTCGGTGATCTGCTCGTCCAGGGCGTGGAGGAGCTGGAGAACGCGCTGACGCATGTGCTGGCGGAGGGCGCGCCGCCCGCGCCCGCCGAGGTCTGGGTGAGCGTGCGCACCCCGGAGGGTGAGCGGCGCCGGTGCTGGCGCAGCGGGTTCGTGCGGCTGGCGTCGCCGCTGGCGGAGGAGCCGGTGCCGTTGGGCGTCGGCTGGCTGTTCCAGGACGTCACGGAGTCGAAGCAGGCCGAGCAGGAGGCGGCGCTGCTGCGATTCCGGGCCAATCAGCTGCACCGGGCGGCGCGTGCGGCGGCCGAGTGCGAGGACCCGGCGGAGGCGGCGGTCGTCCACCTGGACTTCGCGCTCGCCGGGTTCGCCGACCACGCCCTGATCGACCGGGTCGTGGGCGGGGCGGTGACCGACACCGACGCGTCGGACCCGGTCCGGCTGGTCCGGGTCGCGGCCACGCCGTCCGGTGCGCCCGGGCCGAGCGTGCCGACCGGGACGGCGGGGATGCCGGTGCGCTACGGAGAGGGGCATCCGGCGGTGCAGTGCGTGGAGCGGGCGGGCTCGGTGCGGGCCAGCGCCGGTGTCCGGGCGGTGCCGGCCGAGCAGGTGCGTGAGTGGGCCGCGGCCCGGCAGTGGCCGACGGACACGGTGCACGGCCTGTGCGCGGTGCTGCGCAGCCGGGGCAGGACGCTGGGCGTTGTCACGTTTCTGCGGGGCGCCGGGCGGAGCGCGTTCGAGCGGTCCGACGCGATGTACGCCGAGGACGTGGCGGTCCGCATCGCGACGGCGCTGGACCTGGCCGGCGAGGTGGAGAAGCGGTAGCGGCGAACCGGGACGTCCGGGGCCGACCACGCCCCCGGCCCCGGACGGCGCACCCGCGGGGGCCCGGGCGGCGCGTCCCGCGGGGGTCTGAGCGCCCGGCCAGGCGCCCGCCCGGGCGGCGCGTCCCGCGGGGGTCTGTGACGGCGGGCCCCGCCAGGCCCGAGCGGTGGCCGCTCCGCGGGTCTGGGTGAGGGCCGTGCGCGGGTTCGGATGGTGGCCACTTGCGCGGGTCCGAGTAGTGCGCCTGCGCGGGTCTGAGCGGCGCGCCCGCTGGGGGTCTGGGCGGTGCGCCCCGTGCCGGTCTGAGCGGCGCGCCCCTGGGGGCCGGGCGGTGTGCCGGCGCGGGTCTGCCCGTGGGGGTCGGAGCGGTGCGCCCCGTGCTGGTCCGGGGCGGTGAGTCCGGCACGGGGTCTGCCCCGCGCGTCCGGCACGGGGTCTGCCCCGCGCGTCCGGCACGGGTTTGCCCCGCGCGTCCGGCACGGGTTTGCCCTGCGCGTCCGGCACGGGTTTGCCCTGCGCGTCCGGCACCGGTCTGCCTCCGCCCCCGTGCCGTGGTCGCTCAGCGGCGGTAGAAGATCCGGTCGCGGTACTGGTCCAGCACGCGGCCGTTCCACTCGTGGCCGCCGTCCACGTTGCCCGAGCGCAGCAGGGGCGGTTCGATGCCGCGGTCGGCGAGGGTGGCGGCCGCCGTGGCCATCACGGCCTGGAGGAGGGCGCTGGTGACGACCGTGGAGGCGGGTGCGAAGGGCACCGGGACGGTGTCGAGGGTGAGCTCCGCGTCGCCGACGGCGATCTTGGAGTCCAGCACGATGTCGCAGTGGTCCTTGAGGAAGGTGCCGGAGGTGTGCCGCGACTTGGTCTCGGAGGCGTACGCCACCGAGGTCACGCCGATGACCCGTACGCCGAGCGCGCGGGCGTTCAGGGCCATCTCCACGGGCAGGGCGTTGCGCCCGGAGAGGGAGACGATCACCAGGGCGTCGCCCTCGCGGAGCGGCGAGGAGTCCAGTACGACGCTCGCGAGGCCGGCGACGCGCTCCAGCGCGGAGCCGAGCGTCGCCGGCATCACGTCCACGCCGACGACGCCGGGCACGGCGAGCAGGTTCATCAGGGCGAGTCCGCCGGCGCGGTAGACGACGTCCTGGGCGGCGAGGGAGGAGTGACCCGCGCCGAAGGCGAAGAGCCGGCCGCCGTCCTGCACGGTGTCGGCGAGCAGCGTGCCGGCCGCCTCGACGGTGTCGGCCTCCTCGTCGCGGACGCGTCGCAGGAGGTCGATCGCGGCGTCGATGAACTGGCCGGCCGGCTTGCGGTCGCTCATGCGGGACCCCTTCGGTGTGGCTGCGTCGCGGATCACCGTGCGGTCTGGACCAGTGCGGTGTCAATACGGCGTCAACGCGGCACAGTGGGCCGCGCGGGCCCGGGTTTCCACGGCGAGGCACGGTTGTCGGTGGTATGCGTCAGAATTGAATGCAGGGCCAGCGCACGCGCCGGTGGGCCGTAGCCTCCGGCAATCTCATCAAGGGGCACGAATGTCCGGACTGATCGACACCACGGAGATGTATCTCCGCACCATCCTCGAGCTGGAGGAGGAAGGTGTGGTCCCGATGCGCGCCCGGATCGCCGAGCGGCTCGACCAGAGCGGCCCGACGGTCAGCCAGACGGTGGCGCGGATGGAGCGCGACGGTCTGGTGTCCGTGGCGGCCGACCGGCATCTGGAGCTGACCGACGAGGGCCGTCGGCTGGCCACCCGCGTGATGCGCAAGCACCGGCTCGCGGAGTGCCTGCTCGTCGACGTGATCGGCCTGGAGTGGGAGCAGGTGCACGCCGAGGCCTGCCGCTGGGAGCACGTGATGAGCGAGGCCGTCGAGCGCCGCGTGCTGGAGCTGCTGCGGCACCCGACCGAGTCGCCGTACGGGAACCCGATCCCGGGCCTGGAGGAACTGGGCGAGACGGACATCGCCGACCCGTTCCTGGACGAGGGCATGGTGTCGCTCGCCGACCTGGACCCGGGGCTGGAGGGCAAGACGGTCGTCGTGCGCCGTATCGGCGAGCCGATCCAGACGGACGCGCAGCTGATGTACACGCTGCGCCGGGCGGGCGTGCAGCCCGGTTCGGTGGTGAGCGTGACGGAGTCGGCGGGCGGCGTGCTGGTGGGCAGCGGCGGCGAGGCGGCCGAGCTGGAGGCGGACATCGCCTCCCACGTGTTCGTCGCCAAGCGCTGAGCGGTCGTTGGGCCCTTGGTCGTCGGGTAGTCAACTTCCCGCCGTGCTAGGGGAATCCGCGCCACCGGGCCGGTCCCGTCGTTTCCGAGATTCAGTGCGCCGAATCGCAGCGCCCGGACGCTTCGCGTGCAAGGCTGTCGCGTGAGGCATATGACGTGCGGAGTTCTTGGCCGTGGCCTGACAGCGATGTCGCCCGGTCGGAGAGGGGCCGGACGGAGAGGGGTGGGGCGTGCCGGAGAGACGGAGAGGGCCCCGGCGCCGTGTGGCGCCGGGGCCTGTCCTCCCCTGTGCTGACCCGGAGCCCCGAGCTCCCAGGGTCAATCCCCTCGGACCGTTTTCCCCGAGCGGTCCGCCTCCCGTTGAAGATCTCCCCCCGGCGACGGCGATCAATCCCTGAGAGGTGTCACTCGAATGAGGGGTGTTGCCCGCCTGAACGGCGTTCTCGAATAGGCATTCGATACTCTGCGAGCGTCGATCGGTCGCGGACACCACGGCAGGTACGGCAAGGCACGGCAGGCAGAACACGGTCCGAGCGGAGCTTGGGGGTGCCAGGACCTATGGCGCGGCGCATCGACGTGACCGGCGCGGGCGGCGTACGCCTCGCGGCCTGGGAGTTCGGCGACCCTCCCAAGACCGACCGCCGGACGCATGACACGGCGTCGGGGGACAACCCGGCGGACACGGTCCGGGGGAGCGCCGCGTACGGGGCCGGTGACCTGCCGGGCGTGCTCTTACTCCACGGCCTGATGGGCCGCGCCTCGCACTGGGCCCCCACCGCCCGCTGGCTCTCCGAGCGTCACCGGGCCGTCGCCCTCGACCAGCGCGGCCACGGCCGCAGCGACAAGCCCCCGCGGGCGTCCTACACCCGCGAGGCCTACGTAGAGGACCTCGAGGCCACCCTGGAGCAGCTCGGCCTCGGCCCGGCCGTCCTGATCGGCCACGCCATGGGCGCGCTGACCGCCTGGCAGCTCGCCGCCAAACGCCCCGACCTGGTCCGCGGTCTGATCATCTGCGACATGCGGGCCTCCGCGCTCGGCGCCGCCTCGCAGCACACCTGGACCGAGTGGTTCCGCGCCTGGCCGGTCCCCTTCGCCACGCTCGCCGACGTACGCAAGTGGTTCGGCGAGGACGACCCGTGGGTGGAGCGGCCGAACCCGGCCCGGGGCGCGTTCTACGCCGAGGTGATGGCCGAGTCCCCGGACGGCTGGCGGCCCGTCTTCGAGCCGGAGCAGATGCTCAGGTCCCGCGAGACCTGGGTCTACGACGCCCACTGGGAGGAGCTGGCCCAGGTGCGCTGCCCGACCCTGGTCGTGCGCGGCCTCGACGGCGAGCTGGGCCGCGCCGAGGCGCAGGAGATGGTCCGCGTGCTGCCCCGCGGCCAGTACGCGGAGGTCGCCGACGCCGGCCACCTCGTCCACTACGACCAGCCGGAGGCGTGGCGGGCGGCCATCGAACCCTTCCTGGACTCTCTCCGGGAGGGCTGACCGCCCCCCCGGGGCGACCCGTCACCCCTTGCTGACCGCCGTCAGGATCTCCGGCAGCCGCCCCGCCGTGCGCGGCGCGGCCAGCCGCAGACCGAGCAGCGTCAGCACGGCGCCGTACACCGTGCCCACCGGGAGCAGCAGCCAGCCGCCACCGCCGCCCTCGCGCACGTTCAGCCAGATCGTCAGCGCGATCACCGGAGCGCACAGCAGGGCCGCGCCGACCATGCCGCCGAAGATCGAGATCCAGGCCAGTCCGACCTGGCCGGGGGCGACGTTCTTGTACCCCTCCTGCGGGATGGAGTACGGGAAGCGCGCCGAGGTCCACGCGCCGGTCGCCAGCATCGCGCCGAGCAGCGCGAAGGACAGGCCGAGCGCCTCGGGCAGCGTCCGCCAGTCGTCGAGTATCGCCGTGGTCAGGACGGTGACGAGGGTGGCGTACGGCAGGGTGATCAGCAGCAGGGCCAGCGCGCGGGCGCGCAGCTCGACGTACGCGTCCCGCGTCGAGGAGATCGTCATCGCGACCATCCAGAACGCGGACGTGTCCTGCCCGAACTGGTTGTACATCTGGATGCCGAGCATCCCGGCGGCGAAGCAGGCGAAGTAGACCGAGCCGGTGCCCTGCCAGGCGTTGAACACCGGCACGATCAGTCCGATGGCCAGCGAGGTCACCCAGGCCGCCTTGGTCTTGGGGTCGCGCCACACATAGCGCAGGGCGCGCTCCATGGTGGTGCCGGTGCGGCCCGCGGGAAGCAGCCGGGCGAGTTTGGCCGAGCCGCGCTCGCGGACCGGTCGGGTGTCGCTCTGCAGGGTGGAGCCGTCGGGCGTGGTCATCAGCCGCGTCAGGTGGCGCTCCCACACCCACAGCAGCAGCACCAGGGCCGCCGCGGTCAGCGCCAGCTGGGCGAGCGCGACGCCGTACGACCCGTCGCTCGCCGCGTCCATCGCGCCGATCGCCGACGCGGGCGGCACCCAGCGCAGCACGTCGGCCGCCGGGTCGAGCTGCTCCAGTCCCGACGAGCCGAGCCGCTGCGCGCCGAAGTTGACGAGCTGCGCCCCGACCGCGACGACCAGACCGCTCAGCACCGCGAGGTCGCGTCCCTTGCGGCTGGTCAGCAGCCGCACGTTGGCGGCGGCGACGGCCCGGGCGAGGGTCACGCACACCAGCAGCGCGAGGACGGCGCCGACGACTCCGACGGCGTACGCCGCCCCGCCGTGCGCGACCGCGACCACGGAACCGGCGAACATGCACAGCGTGAACAGCGGCCCGATGCCCACGAGCGACGCCGCGAGCAGGGCCCGGACCAGCGGGCGGGGCCGCAGCGGAAGCATCACCAGCCGGGTCGGGTCGAGCGTCTCGTCGCCGCCGGGGAAGAACAGTGGCATCACCGCCCAGCCGAGGCCCAGCACCGCCGCCAGCAGGACGACCAGCGAGTCCACGTGCGCGTATCCGCGCAGCGCGATCAGGCCGATCAGCTGGAGCGCGGCGAAGAGCAGCACGACGACGGCCGAGGCGACGTAGGCGGCCCGCCGGCCGCCGGACTGCCGCAGCCCGTTGCGCAGCAGGGACAGTTTCAGCCGTACGAAGACGGACGTGACGGACGTGCCCGACGTGCCGGACGCGGCAGGTGTGCCCTGCGTGCCGGAGGTGAAGGGTGTGGCCTCCGCGCTCATCGGGACCCGCCGCCCAGCCAGTCCAGATCGGACCCGGCGTCCCGGCCCCCGGCACCGACGAGTTCGAGGAACGCCTGCTGCAGGGAGGCCGCCTCGCCGCGCACCTCGGCGAGGGTGCCGGTGGCGCGGATGCGGCCGGCGGCCATGACGGCCACCCAGTCGCACAGCGACTCCACCAGCTCCATGACGTGGGAGGAGAAGACGACGGTGGCTCCGGAGGCGGTGTAGCGCTCGAGGACGCCCCGGATGGTCTGGGCGGAGACCGGGTCGACGCCCTCGAACGGCTCGTCCAGGAAGAGCACTTCGGGGTTGTGCAGCAGCGCGGCCGCGAGTCCGATCTTCTTCCGCATGCCGGTCGAGTAGTCGACGACCAGCTTGTGCTGGGCTCCGGACAGGTCGAGCACGTCGAGCAGCTGCGTGGCCCGCTTGTCCACCTCGTCGCCGGGCAGTCCGCGCAACCGCCCCGTGTAGGCGAGCAGTTCCCGCCCGGACAGCCGCTCGAACAGCCGCAGCCCCTCGGGCAGCACCCCGATCCGGGCCTTCACCTCCACCGGATCACGCCAGACGTCGTGCCCGACGACCTCGACCGATCCCTGATCCGGCCGCAGCAGCCCGGTCACCATGGAGAGGGTGGTGGTCTTCCCGGCCCCGTTCGGTCCGACGAGCCCGATGAACTTGCCCGCGGGCAGCTCCAGATCGATCCCACCCACGGCAACCTGCTGCCCGAACCGCTTCCAAAGCCCTTGTACGCGTACGGCGCTCGCGCTCACCACGTCTCCCTCCGTCAACAAGAACCCTACGGGGGGAACGCGCCCCTCCAGGGGCGCGGGGAACCACGCGATCAATCACGTGCCGCCGGCGGACGCCCGGCAAGGCGAGCCACGCGGGAGGGGGCGCCCCTCAGCGATCCCTGCCGCACGCGTACGCCAACGGCGAGATCAACTCCTCCACATCCGGCAGCCACCGGTTCGCCGGCGTCGGCCGGCAGGCCCACTGCACAGCGCCCCGCGTCCCGTACCGGGTGGGCGGCGCGGCCACGTACGTCCCTTCCCCCAGCGCCGTCAGGTCGAGGGACAACGGCGACCACCCCAACCGCCGCACGAGGTCCGGCACCTTCACCGCGGCCCCCGGGAGGACGAAGAACCGCATGCGCCGGTCCGGCGTCAGCGTCACCGGCCCGAGCGTCAGCTCCATCCGCTCCATCCGGGCGAGGGCCAGGAACCCCGCGGTCTCGGGCACGTCGATCGCGTCGAACGTCCGCCCCGTGGGCAGCAGGATCGACGCCGTCGGCTGCTTCTGCCACATCCGGCGGGCCACGGTCGCGCTGCCCGTCGCCTGCGTCGCCCAGTCCTCGCGCGCCGGGTGCGCGCCCGGGGCGGCGCACGCGGGGTCCGCGCAGGAGCAGTGCTGCACCCCGTCGGCGGCTACCAGCCAGGTGCCGGGAAACACGTCCCAGTGGCGCTCCTCGGCATAGCGTACGGCGGTCTCCAGCAGCGATGTGCCGCGCTGCTGGGGGATCTGGGCGGCTTCGGTGCCGGGGATGGTCTCTTCCACGTCGAACTCAACTCCCGTGCTCACCAGGGGTTACGGGCGGTGCGCGCGCGGGGGAGGAGCATCGATTCCGCATCCGGGGCGCATGGGTGCATGCGTGGGGGCGCGCGGGAGGATTCGCCGCGGGAGCTGGGTAGCCACGTGTGGGGCCGGCGTCGGCCGGTGCTCCGGCAATCCTCGCAAGCTTCGCAAGTCTCGCATTGTCGGCACATCGACGGGGCATTGATCTTCACGGCCGGAACTTTTCGTCCGCCGGGACAGCACCGAGACCGCATGAGACCGCATGGGGGTTACGCCATGGCCGCAAGGCCGCTCGTCGCGCGGCAGCCGAACGAACGACTGCAGGCGCTCATTCAGGAAGCGGGCTGCTCGAACGCGGGCCTCGCCCGCCGGGTCAACATGTGCGGGGTCGAGCACGGTCTCGACCTGCGGTACGACAAGACGTCCGTGGCCCGCTGGCTGCGGGGACAGCAACCGCGCGGCCGGGCACCGGCGATCATCGCCGAGGCGCTCGGACGCAAGCTCGGCCGCACGGTCACGATCGACGAGATCGGCATGGCCAACGGCAAGAACCTCGCGTCGGGTGTCGGCCTCCAGTTCTCGCCGACGGTACTGGGAGCCATCGAGCAGGTCTGCGAGTTGTGGCGCAGCGACGTGGGGCGCCGGGACTTCCTGTCCGGCTCCTCCGTCGCCGCGTCCGCGCTCGTCGAGCCCAGCCGGGACTGGCTGATTTCCGCCCCCGACTCGCAGGTGTCGCGCTCGGCCGGGCCGCGGGTGGGCCAGTCCGACGTGGCGGCCGTGCGGGCGATGACGCAGGCGCTGGTGGACCTGGACCACCAGTACGGCAGCGGGCACGTGCGCCCGGTCGTCGTGCACTACCTGAACAGCGTCGTCTCCGGCCTGCTCGCCGGCTCCTACCGGGAGGCGGTCGGGCGGGAGTTGTTCGCCACGGTCGCCCGACTGACGGAGCTGGCCGGATACATGGCCGTCGACACCGGGCAACCGGGGCTCGCCCAGCGGTACTACATCCAGTCGCTGCGGCTGGCGCAGGCGGCCGGGGACCGCGGCTACGGCGGGTACGTCCTCGCCGCGTCCATGAGCCACCTGGCCGCGCAGCTCGGGAACCCGCGCGAGATCGCGCAGTTGGCGCGCGCGGCGCAGGAGGGGGCGCGCGGGCGGGTGACGCCGCGTGCGGAGGCGATGTTCCACGCGGCCGAGGCACGCGGCCACGCGCTGCTGGGCGACGTACGGGCGGCCCACACGGCGGCCGGACGGGCGGTCTGCGCGATGGAGGCGGCCGATCCCGCCTCCGGGGACGACCCGGTGTGGATCGCGCACTTCGACGAGGCGTATCTCGCCGACGAGTTGGCGCACTGCCACCGAGACCTCGGGCAGGCCGACGCGGCGGCACGGTACGCACGGCAGTCCCTGGACGGGCATCCGGAGTCGCGGGCGCGCAGGCGGGCCATCGGCCATGTGCTGCTCGCCACCGCGCAGGTGCAGCAGCGCGAGGTCGAACAGGCCTGCAGCACCGCGACGAAGGCCGTGGAGCTCCTCGGGACGCTGCGCTCGAACCGGGGCGCCGAGTACCTGGAGGACTTCCAGGCCCGGCTGGAACCGTACCGGGAGGAGGCGGTGGTAAGGGAGTTCGGAGCGCGGCTCGACCTGCGGACCGCCGCGTGAACGAACGGGCCGCGGACGGGTGAACGTGCCGGAAACTCCGGCGCGGTGAGCGGCAAGTGCCATGAACAGCGTGCCGCGGCCCGGTTTTGTTACCGCGGTCACAGGGAAGGAGTTGACGCCCCATGCTGCGTGGCAGTGGGCTCCGGGGACCCGGTAGCGTGAGCCGACGATTCCGAAGGTCCCCCATTCGTAGGAGTCCCGGTGACGCAGAGTGGACAGGGCGAGGAGCCCTCGGCGCGGCAAGCGCACGAAGGCATCGTGCTGCCCTCGGACGGCGGCGAGCCCTTGCTGCCGGGCTCGGCCGGCGGACCCGCCGGCCCGCAGGCCGGTGGGCCCGTGTCCGCCTCGGCGCCGCCCGGCGGCCAGGCCTGGGACCGGCCGTGGGGCCCCGAGCAGCAGCAGAGCCCGGCCCAGGGCCAGGGCCAGGGCTGGCCCACGCCGCCCGGCGCCCAGCCCTGGGGGACCCCGGAGGCCGACCGGTCCCCCGCCCAGCCGGCCGACCCGCACGCCTGGCCCGCGCAGGGCGGCGGCCCGGCCCAGGCCCCCGGCGCCCTGCCGCCCCAGGGCGGCCCGGGCCCGCTGCCCCCGGAGGGCGCGCAGGCCCCGACGTACGGGGGACCGGCCGACGGCGGCCAGGCGTACGGCGCGCAGCCGTCGTACGGCGCGCAGCCGTCGTACGGCGCGCAGGCGTCGTACGGACAGCACGGCCAGGCGCCCTCCGCCCCGCAGCCGCAGCAGTCACAGGGGCACCAGCTGCCCGCGCCGCAGCCGCACGAGTCGCACGGCCACCAGCCGCCGCAGCCGCCCCAGCCCCAGGCGTATCAGCCGCACGGGCCCCAGCCGCACGCCCCGCACCCCTCCGCGCCCTCGACGCCCGCCGACGAGGGCGCCACCCAGTACCTGCCGCCGGTCGGGATACCCGCGGACGAGGGCGCCACGCAGTACATACCCCCCGTGGCCCCGGGCGCGCTGCCTCCGGAGAGACCCGCCCAGTCGCACGCCGAGTCGACGCAGTTCCTCGGCCGGGCACCGCAGTACCCCTCGCAGCCCGCGGCCGGGTACCAGCCCGCCCCCGCCGCGCCCACCCCCGACGCTGAGGCCACGCAGTTCATCGCGCCCGTGCCCGGCGGCCCCGCCCCGGCCCCGTACGGTGCCGCGCCCGGCGGTGACGAGGGTCGGCAGCCGCCCGCCGAGTTCGACAACCTCTTCCGCAGCGCGCCGGGCGCCGACGGCCCCGCCTCCGCCACCCAGCAGCTGCCCGCCTTCGACGAGCCGCAGCATCCGCGCCCCGGCGACCAGCCCATGTACGCCCCGCAGGGCCCGGGTGGCGGTGGTGGCGGCGGCAGGCGACGCGGACACGACAGCGGGGGCGGCCGGGATGGCCGCGGCGGGCGGACCGGTTCGCGCCTGCCGCTCCTCGCGGCCGTGGGCGTCGGTATAGCCGTCGTCGGCGTCGGCGCCGGCGCCATGATGGCCGGTGGGGGTGGAGAGGAGGACGAGGGCGGCAACCAGACCGTGTCCGCCACGGCCCCGGTCTCCGAGTCCGCGTCGGCCTCCGCCTCGCCGTCCGTCGACCCGGTCCGGCAGCAGGCCGTCGAGCTGGACAAGCTGCTGGCCGACAGCGGCAACAGCCGGACCACGGTGATCAACGCCGTCGGTGACGTGAAGTCCTGCGACAACCTGCCCCAGGCGGCCAAGGACCTGCGCGAGGCCGCCAAGCAGCGCACCGGGCTGGTCACCAGCCTCTCCCAGCTGTCCGTGGACAAGCTGCCGCAGCACACCGAGCTGACCACCGCCCTCACCAAGGCGTGGCAGGCCTCGGCGTCGGCCGACAACCACTACGCGGCCTGGGCCGACCAGACGGCCGGCAAGAAGGGCTGCAAGAAGGGCAAGGCCCGCACCACCAGCCACACCCAGGCCGGCAACCGGGCGAGCGGCACGGCGAGCAAGGAGAAGGCCGAGGCCGCCAAGATCTGGAACACCATCGCCAAGAAGTACGGCCTGACGGAACGCGAGCCGACCCAGCTCTGACCCGGTGTGACCGGGCCGGGTCAGGCCACGTCGGCGTTCTGCAGGGTCCGGGTGGTGTCCACGGCGCCGTCGCGGGCCGACACCAGGCGGCCCTGGCGTACGACCTGGAGGGTGACCTCGGCGTTGACCAGGCGCGGGAAGCCGACCGACGCCAGCTTGTCCGCGAACTCCCATCGGAGGGTCGGGGTGAGCCCGCCCGTGTCGATCTTCAGCCCGTCGTCGAGGGCGCGGGTCAGGGTGTCGGCGCTGACCTCGCCGTCGCCGAGCGACTCGACGGCCGCCTTGAGGACGGTGTACGCGATCCAGGTGGTCTGCACCCCGGCATCCGCCGCGTCGACGCTGTTGTCGCCGAACGACTGCTCCTTGATCACCTTCTTCATCCCGTCCCAGGCCGGGTCGTTCACCGCCGGGTACCAGCCGGTGACGTACGCCCCCTCGTAGGGCCCGGACGTCCCGCCGCTCGCGTTGATCGTGGTCTGGTCGACGCTGCCGAGCACGCTCGCGGTGCCCACCTCGGGGTAGTCCTCGCGGGCCCGCCGGAAGGAGTCCATGAAGGTGCCGGTGCGGTCCCCGAGGACGGGCACCACGCACCCCGGTTCGCCCGGGTCGGTGGTCGCGCGCTCCAGTGCCTGCTCCGACTGCCCGTCGTACGCGGTGGCGTCCTCCGCCGCCCGCTGGTCGTGGGCCCGCTCGTGCCCGCCCGCGGTCAGTCCCGAGTCGAGCAGCACGGGCAGCTGGTCGCCCGCGATGGTGTCGGGCCGGATGAGCGTGACGGGCCCGCACGACTCGGCGAGCGTGCTGCCGAGGCCGGCCAGCAGCGCCGGCTGGCCGCCGTTGACCGGGTAGGACAGCGGGCTGGTGAACTCCGTGTTGGTGATGCCGTAGCCGCCGATGTACGGGATGCCGGCGCCCTCCAGCACAGGGAAGAAGGAGTCGGCGTGCTGGCTGTAGGAGCCGACGACGGCGACCGCGTTCTCCTTGACGGCGCGCCGGGCGCACTTCGCGGCGGTGATGCCGTCGTTGTGGTCGTTGCAGGTCAGGACGTTGAGTTCGCGGCCGGCGAGGCCGCCCCGGTCGTTGATCCAGCGGGCGTAGGCCTGCGCGAAGGCGGGCATGCCCGGTTTGTTGGTCGCGCCCGTGTCCTGCGGGGCCCAGGTCATGACGGTGATCGGATCGTCCCCGGAGCCCCCCGTGGCACCGGGGACGATCCCGCAGCCGGCGGCGAGCGACGCACACGCCACCAGGGCGCCCGCGGACAGAGCGCCGGTGCGGGTGGCCCGGGAGCGGCCGATCAGGCCGCGGAGGAAGGTACTGCGGGTGGGTCGCCTGCCGGTCATGTACCCGCACGATTCCGTCACACGGCTAACCTGTAAGTGATCTGCGGTCAACGCGTGGTGACGCGGAGGTGAATTACGGGGGCCGGTGAGGCACGGGTGGAGGGGAACGTACGATCGATGACCGTGCAAGGTTCGGAGAACTCTTCCCGTCGCGGCCGTCGCTCCTCCACCATGGGCGGCATGCCACTCAACGACATGCCGTGGTGGCGCTGGCGCAGCCAGGTGCGTTCAGCGCTGCACATGCTCTCCGCCCCCGCCTTCCAGCGGGACGTCTGGCTGGCCGGTGTGGACGGCTACGGCGACGTCACCGACGCGGTGTACCGGCTGGTGGAGGACACCTGGCTGGATCACTGGTCCGCCGAGAAGTACGTGGGCACGGTCTTCCGCGACTCGCAGGAGGCGGCGCTCGTCGACACCGCCGTGCTGCGCGTACTGCGGATCATGCACCAAGTGGGGCCGGACGCGCCCGTGAACGCGTACCTCGACCACCCGGACTGGCCGGAGGCGGTGCGGGCGGCGCGTGACGCGCACGTGCGGCTGGCCGCCGGTGACGGCGAGGATCCGGAGGTGGAGCCGCGCACGCTCGAGGTGCTGCAGATCCTGACCCGGTCCGCCTGACGGGACGGTGCTCGGGCGGCGGGCCCGGATATGGGACCCTGTCCTGCATGAACGAGCAGTCCGCCGCGGCCGTCCCGCCGGCCGCCGCCGCCCCGGCCGACCAGTACGTCCTCACCCTGTCCTGCCCCGACAAGCAGGGCATCGTGCACGCCGTGTCGAGCTACCTGTTCATGACCGGCTGCAACATCGAGGACAGCCAGCAGTTCGGCGACCATGACACGGGACTGTTCTTCATGCGCGTCCACTTCTCGGCCGACGAGCCGGTGACCGTGGACAAGCTGCGCGCCAGCTTCACGGCCATCGGTGACGCCTTCCACATGGACTGGCAGATCAACCGGGCCGACGAGAAGATGCGCATCGTGCTCATGGTCAGCAGGTTCGGGCACTGCCTGAACGACCTGCTCTTCCGGGCCCGGATCGGCGCGCTGCCGGTGGAGATCGCGGCCGTGGTGTCCAACCACACCGACTTCGCCGAGCTGGTGGGCTCCTACGACATCCCCTTCCACCACATCCCCGTGACGAAGGACACCAAGGCGGAGGCCGAGGCGCGCGTCCTGGAGATCGTGCGCGAGGAGAACGTCGAACTCGTCGTGCTGGCCCGCTACATGCAGGTCCTCTCGGACGACCTGTGCAAGCAGCTCAGCGGCCGGATCATCAACATCCACCACTCCTTCCTGCCGAGCTTCAAGGGCGCGAAGCCGTACCACCAGGCGCACGCGCGGGGCGTGAAGCTGATCGGCGCGACCGCGCACTACGTGACGGCCGACCTCGACGAGGGGCCGATCATCGAGCAGGAGGTCGAGCGGGTCGGCCACGACGTCACGCCGGACCAACTGGTCGCGGTGGGGCGGGACGTGGAGTGCCAGGCGCTGGCGCGGGCCGTGAAGTGGCACGCCGAGCGGAGGATTCTGCTGAACGGGCGGCGGACGGTCGTTTTCGCGTAAGGGCTCCGCCCAGGAGCTCCGGGGATCCGTCTCGCGGGCGGCTGCGGGCGGGTGGGGGCTGGTCGCGCAGTTCCCCGCGCCCCTGAAGGTGTGTCCACTGCACGTCCTCCAGGGGCGCGGGGAACTGCGCGAGCAATCACCCACTGCCCGCAGCCGCCGACGACGCAGCCACCGCCCCTTACATCCGGCTCAGGCTCGCCGCCGCGAACAGCACGTCCCTGATCGCCTCCCGGTCGCCCATCTGACCCGCCGCCGCCTCCGCCGGAGGCACATGGCCCGCGGCCAGTCGGCAGAACTCCACGCCGTCCAGGGCGATATGGGCCACCTCGTGCTCGGCGGAGCCCACCGCGCCCGGGGAGTCGAGCGGGATGAGCCACTCGCCGCCGCCCGAGCCCTCGATCTCCAGCCGCAGGCTGCGCCCCGGCTCACCCGCCGTGACCAGGTGCGGGCGGTCGCCCGGAGCGGCCAGCCCGGCCCGTCGGCGTGCCGCCAGGACGCCCGGCAGCATTCGGGCCGCGAGGTCGATCATGCGGTTCAGATGGCGCGCGGAGGGCGGCTCGTACGGGTAGTCCACCGCGTCGGCGATGTCCTCCGCGTGCACCCAGCACTCGAACGCCCGGTCCAGCATCGCGTCGTGCAGCGGTAGCTCGGAGTCGCCGTACGACACCGGCATGCGGCCCGCGTCGCCGGTGAACGACACGGTGCGGACGATGCCGTGGCTCTGCTCGCGCCAGGGTGCCCGCACCGCGCGGGTGGGCGGGTAGTGCGAGGCCCGCCAGTACGCCTCGGTGCGGCCGGCCGGCGCGGGGGCGGGTGTGGTGATGTCGCCCAGCGGGTCGTCGAGGCCCAGGGCGACCGCGACCAGCCCGTCCACCGTCAGCAGGTGCGCGATGACCCCGGCGACGGTGGTACGGCGGCTCGCGGCCTCGTCGGCCTCGAACCAGCGCAGCCTCACCGGCGCGTGCCACTCGGCGTCGCCGATGTCCAGCAGCAGCGCGTCCAGCCGCGCGGTCTCGGCGTCGTACGGTGTGGCCCACTCGGGTACCGGGATGCGCGGCGGGCGCCGCTCCAGGCACCCGTCCAGGACGCGGGTGCGCAGGGCCGGGTCCAGGTCGAGGCTCTCCGGTCGCTGGAGCAGCGCGACGGCCTCACGCAGCCGCAGCGCCTCGTCGGCACAGGCGTCGCACTCGCCGAGATGCTCCTCGACGGCCGCGGCCTCCTCGGCCGAGCAGGCGGCCAGCGCCCACGCCCCGAGGAGCGACGTCAACACGTGGTGCCCCAGCGCGACCGCCCCGCCCGGCACCGCATCGGGCAACGTCCGCCCACCGTCCTCGACGGACGCACGGGGCAGCGGTATACGCGGACCGGGGCCGGGACCGGATCCGCCGTCTCCGTCGTGGGACGTCGGCTCGCCGGGTCCACCGGCCCCACGGTTGGGCGTAGGCCCATCAGGCCCATCAGGCCCATCAGGCCCATCAGACCCACCAGGGCCTTCGCCGGGTGCCGGCCCGCCGGGCCCGTCGCCTCCGCCATGGTGTCCGGGTCCTCCAGGGGCGCCCGGCAGGGCGTTGCCGCCTTCGGACGCGCCGGGGCTGCCGGGGCGCCCGGGACCGCCGAAAGTACCGGGGGCGCCGGGCCCAGCCTGTCCCGCCGGCTCCCCGAGCCCCCCTGGCCCCTCGGCGGCCCCGTTCTCGTCGTACGCCCCCTTCATGCCGCACCCCCGTATCCCGGTGGCGCGCCGGGGGTCTCCGGGGCGCCGGCGTCGCGGGCGGTGGAGAGGAGCTGGAGGCCGAGGCGCAGGCGGCGGCGGGCCTCGTCCTCCGTGACGCCGAGGTCGGCGGCGGTCTGGCGGTAGTCGCGGCGCTGGAAGTAGGCCAGTTCCAGGGCGGCCCGCAGCGGGGCCGGCATGGACTGGACGATGTAGTCGGCGCGGGCGGCGACCGAGGCGTGGCGCACCTTGCTCTCCAGCTCCTCCGCGGTGCCGGGGCCGCCGCGGGCGAGGGCGGCCGTCTCGGTGGCGCGCAGCCGCTGCACGGCCAGGCGGTGGGTCAGCGTGGCGACCCACGTGCGCAGCGGGCCCTGCCGGGGGTCGTAGGCGTCCGGGTGCTCCCAGACGTGCGCGAAGACGTCGCGCGTGATGTGGTCGGCGGCCCGCTCGTCACCGAGCACCCGGTGCGCCAGGCCGTGCACGAGCGAGGCGAACCGGTCGTAGAGCTCGCCCAGGGCGGCGGCCTCCCCACGCGCGAGCCGCTGCTGCATCTTGCGGTCCCAGCGCAGTGGTACGTCCCTCTTCGCCATGCGGCCCCTTCACCCCCTGTGCGGTCCTCTGCTCGTTCCGTGCTCGTTCCCTGCCCGTGCCGGTCTCCAGCCTGCGGCCACCGTCTCCCCGAATGTAGTCGGCACGTCCGACACCGCACGCCCCTTTGTGCCAATGCGCGCCCCGACGGCCCGCAGGTGGTAAACGCGCCCGATCCGCCTCACCTACCCTCTATCGTGCGACCGGATTCGATCGAACAGGATCGAAACAGTCTGAAACAAGCCTCTTCCGACCGGACCCCGTTTCCGGGCCAGCGTTTGCGGGAACGGCCGGTGGGCAGGCGCGCCGCCAAGAAGCGTAAGCATGGCTTCCGTTTCGGGTGATTCCGGACGTTCCGACGAATGAAGGGCATGGTGGTGACGTTCAACGTGACCGGCGGCGAGCAGGGCCAGTGGGCCGTGCTCCAGGTGTCGGGCGAACTGGACCTGGTGACGTCACCGGTGCTGCGGCAGCGCGTGCACGACGAGGTGGCCGAGGGGCGGCACAGCCTTGTCCTGGATCTCTCCGAGGTCCTGTTCTGCGACTCCAGCGGGGTCGGCGTGCTCATCGCCTCCCGGCGGCTCATCCGTTCCTGTCAGGGCCGGCTGCGCCTGATACTGCCTGCCCAGGGAGCCGTCGACGGCTCCCACGTCAACCGCGTCCTCGGTGCGCTCGGGGTGCGCCGGCTCTTCGACGTCCACCCCGACCTCGCCTCGGCGACCGGCGACGAACCGCGCCCGCTCTCCGCGTAGATCCCGCCCGCGGCCGCGCCCGGCGTCGTACGCTCCGAGCGTTGTGCACGAGCGATACGCACCCACCGAAACCGACGACGTGAGGCGGCCGGAGAAGACAATGGTCAACAGCGAGTACGAGCGCAGGATCGCCGCGCGGTTCGCCACCTTCGACCAGGACGGCAACGGATACATCGACCGTTCGGACTTCAGCGGGGCGGCCAAGGCGGTGCTCGCCGAGTTCGCCACCGCGGCTCGCTCCGAGAAGGGCCAGGCCCTGTACTACGGCGCGGAGGCGTTCTGGCAGGGCATGGCCGGCATCGCCGACCGGGACGGCGACCAGCGCATCACCCGCGAGGAGTTCGTCTCCGGAGCGGTCAAGCGGCTGCGGGACAACCCGGACGGGTTCGCCGAGATCGCCCGGCCCTTCCTGCACGCGGCCCTGGACGTCGCCGACACCGAGGGTGACGGAGCCGCCACGGTCGAGGCCGCCGCGCGCGTGCTCACCGCGCTCGGCGTGCCCGGGGACGCCGCCCGGTCGGTCGCCGAGGCGCTCGACGCGGACGGCGACGGCAAGGTGGGGGAGGCGGAGATCGTCCCGGCCTTCGCCCGGTACTTCACCGTGCCCGAGTAGCGCGTCCCGGGCCGACGGCCGTCATCGCCTTCCCGAACAGGTGTCGCGGATCGTGGCAGGACGGCATCACAGAGCGTTGATACCGGGTTGTGTCCGCCGTGTGACCCGTCACGGCCCGGAGTCGGCGCCACACTCCGGTACCTTGTCTGGGATGCGAGTGGTCCCGAGCGCCAGCCGTGCCGGAGTTGCCCTTGGGGCGGCTCCGGAACCGGCAGTGTGCGCCTTGCCTCGCAGGGTGGAACGGCCGTCGGCCGCCGCCTGTTCGACTCCCCGGAACGAGCGTCGCACAGTATGCCGCACGGGTACTCCTTCGCGCTGGAATATGCCCGAAGCGCTTGTTGGGGTGACTGTACGTCAACCATGCTGTCCCACAGGGGATTCACGTTCCGTGATCCCTGGCCCGGCCTTTGTTCTGGCCATGCAGAAAATGGCTACGATCGTGGCCCTCATGAGGCGCGAGCCTTTGTGTCCGCCGGTTCGGATGGTGTGAGCGGTGCAGGTGCTTCAAGTGCAGCTGGAGGTCCGGCCCGACCCCTCGGAAGTGGGGCGTGCGCGGCGGTGGGCGCGCTCACGGCTCGCCGGGGCCGGGATACAGGCCGACGAACCACTCGCCGAAACGCTGGTCCTGCTCGTCTCCGAACTGGTCACCAACGCCGTGGTGCACACCGGCAGTTCCGCCGTGCTGCGGCTGGTGCTGCCGGGAGCGGTGGCCGAGGAGGCCGAGGAGGCGACCGTCCGCCTCGAAGTGGACGACGCCAGCGACCGGGCCCCGGTGCCCCGCTGTGTGGACGGCGAGGCGACGGGCGGCCGGGGTCTCGCTCTCGTCGACGGCCTCGCCGACCGCTGGGGCTGGAGCCGGGAGGGCACCGGCAAGCGCATCTGGTGCGAACTGGACCGCTGCGCCGGGCGCGCGGACACCGCGCCGGTCTGCGGAAGCGGTGGCGGCGCGGTGGCGTACGAGGGGTTCGCGTACGAAGTGGTGTAGTGGCCGGCGGCGCGGGGTGCGCCGGGTGCACGAGCCCCCGCTTCTCCCGGGGGTGTGCGGCAGTGCGCCGGGGCATGCTTCCGTGCGCGTCCTGCGCATGCGGGGCATAAGTGATGAATCCCCCTTTGCCGGTTGACGGATCGTGACCGTTTCCTCACGCTTGTAGGCAGCGATTCGCCGCGAGGGGACGACGAGGCCTCGGTGACGGAGCCCTCGACGAGCGTGGGTCGTGATTCGGCGGCGGTTCCCTCGGGGGCGATGGGAGCCGGGCGGGAGCGCCGGAGTCGGGTGGCGGCGCGCGATGCCATGCTCGGGGCGGACAGCGCCGCGCCGCCGTTCCGACGAGTGAGACGAGCGCGACGAGCGCGACGAGCGCGACGAGCGCGACGAGTGCGGGGGATCCAGGGGGTGCGGTGAAGTTCCCGCTCACTGTCCACAGGCTGTGGACAACTCCGTACGGAAAGTCCGCCGGTACGCGGTCGGGGTGACCCCGAGCGCCGCCTGCAAGTGCTGCCGCATCGACTGGGCCGTGCCGAAGCCGGCGTCGCGGGCCACCTGGTCGACGGACAGCGCCGTGGACTCCAGCAGGTGCCGGGCCCGTTCGACGCGCTGCCCGGTGAGCCACTGGCCCGGGCTGACTCCGACCTCCTCGCGGAAACGGCGGGTGAAGGTGCGTACGGACATCGACTCCTGGGCCGCCATGTCCCGCAGCTGGATCGGCTCCTGGAGACGGCCGAGTGCCCAGGCGCGGGCGTTGGTCGTCGAGGACTGCTGGGGATCGGGCACCGGGCGCTGGATGTACTGCGCCTGCCCGCCGTCGCGGTGGGGCGGCACGACGGTGCGGCGGGCCACGTCGTTGGCGACGGCGGTGCCGTGGTCCCGGCGCACGATGTGCACGCACAGGTCGATCCCGGCCGCGACCCCGGCCGAGGTGAGCACGTCACCGTCGTCCACGAACAGCACGTCCGGGTCCACCCGCACCTTCGGGAACAGTCGCTGGAAGTGCTCCGCGGAGGCCCAGTGCGTGGTCGCCGGCCGGCCGTCGAGGTATCCGGCGGCGGCCAGGACGTAGCCGCCCGTGCAGATCGCGACGAGCCGGGTGCCGGGCCGGACGAGCGCCAGCGCGGCGGCCAGTTCCTCGGTCAGTACGCCCTTCTCGTGCACGGGGCCCAGCTCGTAGGAGGCCGGGACGACGACCGTGTCGGCGGTGGCCAGGGCCTCGGGGCCGTGCTCGACCAGGATCGCGAAGTCGGCGTCGGTGCACACCGGCCCCGGCGGGCGCACAGAACAGGTGACGACCTCGTACAGGGGGCGCTTCCGCTCGTCCTTGGCGCGCCCGAAGATCCGCTGCGGGATGCCCAGTTCGAAGGGGAGCAGGCCGTCGAGGGCGAGGACGACGACGCGGTGCGGCCGGTGTGCGCGGTACGTACGCTCGGACGTCATGGCCCGATCCTAGCGAACACTGTCTTTCGGGCCACTGGATCGGACGGATCGCGCATCGGAAGCTCAATGACGTGCCCCAGACAACCGACGCCGCCGCAGCATCCGTACACCAGCCGGAGCCCGCCCGCCCGCGCCGCCGCGCCCGGGTGCACCGTGCCTGGTGGGTCGCCGCCGTCACGTTCGTGACGATCATCGGCGCCGCCGCCTTCCGCTCCCTGCCCGGCATCCTCATCGACCCGCTCCACCAGGAGTTCTCGTGGTGATGCTTTGGGGAACTTGAAAGCGGGTCGCGCGCACCTGCCAGTTCGAACCGGTCGGGGCGGATTCGGTGGCCAGGCGCCTGCGCGGGGCGGCTCCCGCAGGGGAGCGCCCCCGATCCCTCACTGCGGTGTGGTCGAGTACCGCTCGATGCTCGCGCGGCCTGTCGATCGGTCGAGCAGGCGCAGCTCCCACGGGCCCGTGTTCACATCGAAGTCTTTGCCGAACCCGACCCACTTGCCCGCCATGCGTCGGCCCGTCGGCTCGATGAGTAGCTGAATCGCACCGTGGTACCGGGCGCCCTGGTAGTACCCGTCAGCCGCCGTCTGCTCGGTCCACGTACCGGTGACGACGTTCCGGTCAACCGTGAGATCCAGAGACAACGGGCTGTCCGGGTTGGTCGACGCTCCAGGCAGGCTCTGTGCTGTCAGCCGGTTGCCGTGCTGGACGATCACAACGTGATGCTTGCAGTCGAACGTCTCATCGCGGCTGGACGAGTAGAACTCGTACTGGGACAGCCAGATGCCTGCGTACTCGGTCTGCGGCTCTGGCTCCGGGCTTGTGGCGGCGTCAGCTGTGCCGACTTCCCCAGCTTCCATGTCGTGGCCTCCTACCCCGTCTGAGTGGACGCGTGCCATCGGGATCGCGAACCCCAGCGACTCGGGGGTGCGGCCGGTGAACCGCTTCAGTGCCCGCGCATACAGCGGGCGGCATGTCCTGGTCTCCCCGGACTCCCAGCGTTGCACGAGTCGCTTGGAGGCGTCGTTCGGCTCCCCCAACTCTTCGCCTGCGCCGCGTAAGCCCCGGGCGAACTCGTCTTGGCTGAGGTTCATCGACTTGCGCACGGAAGTCAGCACGTCGTTGGGGATTCGCTCCCGCTCGGCCGGAGTCGTCATGATCCGAGGGTAGCCACGTCACGCCTCCAATGACACCGGTTTGACGCCCTCGGGGTGACACCGACATGACGCCCGAGGGACGCCTTGAACGTCGCCGCAATGGTCGTGATCGATCCGGAACATGGTCGTCATGTCCATCCGCATCAGCGCTTACACGGTGAGAGCCGACGGCACTCAGACCAAGCCACGAACCCTGTACGAGGGTGAGGGCGCGGAGCCCCTCGCTACTGGCCTGATGCCGCCGTGCCTGTGCCCCAAGTGCAGGGGTGGGCGACATGACCGGAGCACCACGGACACCCAATTACGTGGAGGCAAGCCAGCATGAGCACGGCAGTAGTGATCCGCGACCCGAAGGCGTACATCACCCCGGACGTGTGGGAGCGGGAGGTAGCCCTCCTCCTCCGCAACCCGGAGAACACGCGCGAACTTGCAGAGGCCAAGTTCGGACAGGCCATCGCCTACCTGGTCACGTGCGGCGAGAACCCGGACCTTCTCATGGGCCCGTCCAAGCAGGTGGACGAGGCATGGCACTCGTTCATGCTCGACTCGATCCCGTACCACCACTTCACCAGTCGGCACTTCGGCCGGTACATCCACCACGTTCCAGAGCTTCCGGGGACGACGGCCGGGGTCCAGTGCGTCAGCGACGACAAGGCGAAGCAGGACGGGCGCGACCGCAAGAGCGGCGGCCCGCTCGTTCTGGAGCAGACGATCAAGGCCATCAAGGCGGCCGGGTTCGAGATCGACCCCGACCTGTGGGGCATGGAGGACGCGGCCGACTGCAACCAGTGCCACGCCGGGTGCCACGACTCGCCCAAGTAGTGGTGAGCAGCACGTGAGTTGGGGCCCATCCCCGTACGTTGGGGGGTGGGCCCCTCATGCCGGAAAGGATCACTGCATGTCATTGGCTGAGTCTTGGGACAGGTACGCGGTTGGGAGTAAGCCACGCAGGACCGTGAACGCCAAGGGCGAGACGACGTGGCTGAACTGGACTCAGTACGCCGATCACGGGCCGAACGAGAGCGTTCTCGGTCCCGTGGCTGGATGCCGGGTGCTGGAACTCGGCTCAGGAAGTGGCAGTAACCTCGCGCACCTGGTCACGCTTGGCGCAACAGGTCTGGGGGTGGACGTGGCCCCCGCCCGCGAGGCGGCGGCGCGGGAGCGTTGGGGCAGTCTGCCGAACCTTGAGTTCCGTACGGCGGAGGCGACGGCGTTCCTGAGCGAGACGGACGAGACATTCGATGTCGTGCTCTCGATCTTCGGTGCCGTGTGGTTCGTCGATCCGCACACCCTGCTCCCGCTGATCCGCTCACGTATGGCGCTGGGTGGCATCCTGGCCTTCTCGCACTTGGCGCCAGGAAGCCAGGGGCCAGCGCCTGCCAGAGCCGGACTGCGGCACGACCACTCTCCGGAGGAGTGGGGGCACATCCTGACGGGGCAGGGCTTCTCTGACGTAAGCGTGTCTTTGATCGACCCGCCAGAGGGCAGGGCCGTGGGCACGATGCTTGTCCGTGCCCTGGCGGCCTGACTGCGCCGCTGTGCGCCTCTCTCAGGCGCTCTCTCCAAGGTGGCGGTAGAGGGTGGCTCGGGAGATCCCGAGAGCCTTGGCGATGGCGCTCACGCTCTCGCCCTTCGCCTTCCTGGCACGGGCCACAGTGAGCACGTCTTCATCGACGACGGACGGGCGTCCACCCGTACGACCCTGCGCCTTGGCTGCGTCCAGTCCTGCGCGGGTGCGCTCCTTGATGAGGCTGCGCTCAAACTCGGCCATGGCCCCGACGACCTGAAGCATGAGACGGCCGTCTGCCGTACCGGGGTCGATGTTGGCCAGCGCACCCGTGAGCACCTTGAACCCGATGCCCCGCTCTCGAAGGGTGTCGACCATGGTCACCAGGTCGATGAGGGACCGGGCGAAGCGGTCGAGCTTCCACACGCACAGGGTGTCGCCAGGGCGGGCGTAGTCGAGTGCAGCCCGCAGCTCCGGCCGGTCGGTGTTCTTCCCGCTGGCCTTGTCCTCGAAGATGCGGACGCACCCTGCGGCCGCCAGTGCGTCGCGCTGCAACTGCGCTTCCTGGTCATCGGTCGAGACGCGGGCGTATCCGATGAGCTGACCGGTGATCGTGTTCGTCGTCATGGCCGGGACTGCCTCAGAACTCGTCTCAATACATCAAGCCTGAGACGGAAGTTTCGAGACGGGTTTTGAACAGTGCTGCGCCCCCTTCCGGGGTGCTTCCCGTCTCGTCTCACAAACCTTGGTTTTCGAGACGGCTGTTACTGGTCACGCTGCGCCACGGTCGGGTGCGTCCCTCTGCCTTGCGTCGGCCAGCGCTGCGCCTGGTTGGCCACGGCAACGGGCGTGCGCCTGCCTGCCTGCCTGTCGCTGTGCTCTCGCCTGCCTGCCAGGGGCGCGGCCTGTCAGCCGCTCACGCTGGCGCACAGCCGTTCGCCTGTCATGGGGTACGGACCAGCCCGTCGACGGCGGGAAGGCAAGGGCTCACGCCTGCCAGGTCGACGGCGAAGCGGACGGCCGAGACGACGCGAGAGGCAACGGCGGAAGGGGGTGGGGTATGACCCCCTGAAGGGTCCTTGCTCGACCGCCGTGTCTTACCGGCTCAAATCCTGCCACGGTTTCAGGGCCTTTCAGGCTGGCCTGTACTCCAGCCGGCTGCGGCGTAGCGCCTGGTCAAAGGCTTGTGCTGCCTCCTTGGCGACGGCGAACGAGTGCACAGAACGAAGCCTTACGTCCTTGCCTGTGGGGCGCGGCAGCGCCCCCCCTTGGGCTTGCTCCTGTCGGCCCCTTCGGGGCCGCTCTGCCGTAGAGGCTTCGGACTGTGGCGGCCGTTCGGCCGCCCATGCTGCCTGCCGCTTCGCCAGTGCCTGCCTCTTGGGGCGCTGCCGCGCCCCTACTTCGCTTGCCGTAGGTGCTTCCCTCTGTCGGCCCCTTCGGGGCCGCAACTGTGAGGACAAAAAGAAGAGAGAGGAGGCGAACGTTTCCGCAGGTCAGTGACCATGCCGCTACACGTGCGGCGTGTGCTGGCTACACCTGCGGTGTGTGGTCACCGGTCCTGATGGGCGCGGCACGGTACCGGCGCACCCTTCCCCTTCTGGAAGAGGTGAGGGGGGAGGACAAGGCAAGCGGCCCCCGACCGGGGCGAGACAAGGCCAAACCTCTTGGCCCGGTTGACCGCGTTGGTCGTGCTCTGGTCGGACAGGGGCTCGCCCTCCTTGCCCAGCAGAGCGGCCAGCTTTCCAGGGGCGAAGGCTGCATGACCCTGGCGGTCGGCCCAGCCCAGCGCAGCGAAGTGCACGCGGTAGGCGAGCGGGTGCCAGGGTTCCTGCGACATGCGCCGGTACTCGCGCTGGGAGACTCCACCCCACGGGCGGTCATGACCGAAGCTGATGGCCACTGGTTGCGGCTCCTTCCTGTGAGGCGCACACGAGTGCGCCAGCGACCCCCGCCGGACGGCGGGACATGTGCCTCCCTTTCTTCGCGGGGGTGGCTGTGCGGAGGGCACAGCGCTTCACAGGTGGGCGCCCAAGGCTTCGGGCCTGGACTCGGTCTCTTGCGGTCGGGAGCGACGGCGGCGACCTGGCCCGGCATCGTACACCATGCTGGAACGGGAGAGGCGTGGCCTGGGACGACGAAGCCCCGCCCTCGGGTGAGAGCGGGGCGCGAGTCGAGTGGGGCAGGCTACGCGTCGGGTTCGTCGTCGGCGGTGTGGTTCCACTCCACGGTCATGTAGTCGTCCACGGTCATCTTCGCCGCCTTCTTGAAGCCGTTCGGGTGCATCGTGATCGTGGTGACGAACTTGACCCATGCTCGACGGATGGGGAGCGGCGTGTTCGGCCAGTCCTGAATCAGGCCAGCGATGCCCGACACGGGGTCGATCGGGGGCAGGCCAGTGACACCGGACAGCTTCTCGTCGATCTCGTCGAGCCTGGCCCGGATCGCCTCGGTACCGGCCGTCATCTGCGAGAGGGAGATGGACCCCGAGGCGTAGGCCACGGCCAGCCCGTCGAGCCGTTCCCGCAGGGTCTGCGCCTCCTGGTGGAGGTGGGCCGAGTCGTCTCCCTCCTCCTGTCGAGCGGCGAGGACCCAGGGCAGGAAGTCGGGGAAGACGATCCGCGCCAGGACGGCGTTACCGGCTCGCTTGTCGGCCAGCTCTCGGGGTACACGTACGTGCTTCTGTCCGCAGCGGTAGACAGGGGTCCCTCGGTACATGCCGCCTCGCACGGTCTCCCCGCAACGCTCGCAGGTAGCCAGTCCGGCGAGCAGGGTCTGAGGGGCCGAGCCGGTACGTGCGCCACCCGTGAAGCGCTTGGGGTTCGTCAGTGCCGACACGATGGCGTAGTGCGTCGCCTCGTCCAGGATCGCGGGCCACTGCCCCTCACCCACCACTTCGCCGTGGTAGGTGGCCTGAGCGATGTACCGAGGGGAGATGAGCACCTTCTTCACTCCGCCTACACCCCACCCCTTCGCCTCGCCCTTCGCCGTGCCGGACGACGAGCGGGGAGCGAGCAGACCGAGGTCGGTCCAGAAGCGAGCGACGGCCGCCAGGGTCTCGCCCTGAAGAACCATCTCGGCCCCCTTGCGGATCGCTTCTGCCTCAGCCTCGACCACGGTCACGTAGTCGTCGGCGTATCCGAACGGCCGCAAGCCTGTCTTGTGCGGCGTGCCGTTCTTGGCCGCCTGAAGGTTCGATGCCTTCTGGCGTAGCGCCTTCTGCTCGCCCTCGTACTCCGCCCACGCCGTAACCGTCTTGGCCGTGGCTCGACCGGCCGGAGTCGAGAGGTCCAGGTGTCCGGCGTGGATGGCGTGAACGTTGACCCCGAGTGCGATCACTCGCAACAGGTCTTCCGTCTTGCGTACGAGCCGGTCAGTGTGCCAGCAGAGGATCGAGTCCGGCTTGGACGCCAACAGCCGCTCGAACCCCGGTCGTACCTTGCCCGAGGTGGCGCTGACGTCGTTGTCCGCGATCACCTCTCGTACGGTCCAGCCCCGGGTTGCGGCGAACGCCCGGCACTCGTCCTCCTGTCGCTGAACGCCCAACTGGTCGCCGTGCTGATCGAGGCTGAGTCGTACGTAGATGGTGACGTCCACCTTGTCTTGCCCCCCTTGTTCCTGCTCACCGTGCTGTGTGCCCCAAAGTTTTACCACGAGTTCGGCTGGTCGCGCGGCACGATCGGCGCCGCCGTCTCCGTCAACCTCGCGCTCTACGGGCTGACCGCCCCCTTCGCCGCGGCGCTGATGGACCGCTTCGGCATCCGGCGCGTGGTCGCCGTCGCCCTGATCGTCATCGCGCTGGGCTCGGGCGCGACGGTGTGGATGGACTCCGCCTGGCAACTGATCCTCTGCTGGGGCCTGCTGGTCGGCCTCGGCTCCGGCTCGATGGCGCTGGCCTTCGCGGCCACCGTCACCAACCGCTGGTTCACCGAGCGGCGCGGCCTGGTCACCGGCGTCCTCACCGCCGCCTCGGCCTCCGGGCAGTTGATCTTCCTGCCGCTGCTGTCCTGGATCGTCGAGACGTACGACTGGCGCCCCGCGGCCGTCACCGTCGCCCTGGCCGCCCTCACCGTCGTACCCTTCGTCTGGCTCCTGCTGCGCGACCACCCGGCGGACGTGGGCCAGAAGCCCTACGGCGCCGAGGAGTTCGTGCCCAAGCCCGCCCCCGTGCCCGGCGCCGCCCGCCGCGCGCTGGGGGTCCTCTTCTCCGCCGCCCGCACGGGCCCGTTCTGGCTGCTGGCCGGCACCTTCGCGATCTGCGGCGCCTCGACCAACGGCCTGATCCAGACCCACTTCATCCCCGCCGCCCACGACCACCGCATGCCGCTGACGACCGCCGCGTCGTTGCTCGCCGTGATCGGCGTGTTCGACGTGGTCGGCACGATCGCCTCCGGCTGGTTCACCGACCGCTTCGAACCGCGCCGCCTGCTCGCCGTCTACTACGCCCTGCGCGGCGTCTCCCTCCTCTTCCTCCCCCTTCTTCTCGCACCCAGCGTCCACCCCCCGATGATCTTCTTCATCGTCTTCTACGGCCTCGACTGGGTCGCCACCGTCCCGCCCACCCTCGCCCTGTGCCGCGAGCACTACGGCGACGACAGCGCGATCGTCTTCGGCTGGGTCCTCGCCTCCCACCAGGTCGGTGCCGCCCTCGTCGCCTTCCTCGGCGGCGTCGCCCGCGACGCCTTCGGCTCCTACGACGTGGTCTGGGTCGCCTCCGGCGCCCTGTGCGCGGCGGCGGCGCTGATGGCACTGGTGATCCGACGGCGCCCGGTACCGGTGACCGCCCTGTCGTGACCGGACCGTAGGCTGCCCCGCATGGGGAGGGGCACGGCGGGGCCGACCTGGCCGAACGACGAGTGGAACCGGGCGGCGGCGCTGTGCGCGGGGCAGTCGCCGGCGGCGTGGCTGGTGTGGTGGTTCGCCGTGGTGGCGGGAGGTGACGACTACGGCCGCGGCCACAGCGGCTCGTTCGCCATCGCGTGCGTGCTGTTGGTCGCGCCGCTGATCCTCCCGTTCCTCGGCGTACTCCACGCGACCGCGCAGATCATGCCCGCCGCCGTCCTGGCGCGCCTGCGACCGCGCTGTTCCGGCGGCCCCGAGTGGCTCTGGCACCTGGTGATGTCCGTGCTGGTCGGGACGGGCTGGTCCGTGTTGGGTGCCGTGCTGTGGGGATGGTCCGTCACCGCCACCCTCCCGTGGTTCGCGGGCTTCGGCGTACTGCCCGTGCTCGGCCTCGCCCGCCTGCGCGGGCGGAAGTGGGGGCGTTGGGGCGTCTGGTTCCGCTCGGCGGGCGTGTCGGTGGCCCTGCTCGTCGTCGTCGGCGTGTCCGGGAGCGTCCTTGTCGGCGACTACGAGCCCCCGGCGCTCTCCGCCGGCCGGCTCGCCGGGAAGTGGCGCGGCCACGACGGGGCGGTACTGGTGCTGCGCGCGGACGGCCGGGCCGAGCTGGCCCAGCTGCCGGCCACCCGTGCGGACGGCGGAGCCGGCGACTTCACCGTGTGCGACGGCACCGGTACGTGGACGCTCGACCGGGACGGCCGCCTCCACCTGCCGCACCGCGACGGCGTCCTCCTGCGCCCCGACGGCGGATGCGGGCAGGAGACGTACTGGACGATCGGCGGCACCGAGCGGGAACCCGAGCTGTTCGTGCTGTTCGGCGACCCGGACGCCGGGGACCTGCGCATCCTGACCCGGGCCTGAACCGCGTACCGGCCGCCCAGCCCGGCCGCCCAGCCCGGCCGCCCCTCAGCCAGGCAGCCGCGAGACCCGGCCCCCGTCCTTCTTCGCCACCGCCCTCGCGATCCGCACCGCGTCCGTCGCCAGCTCGCGGAGCATGCCGCTGACCGGGTTGGTGAAGCCGGTGAAGTACAGGCCGGGGGCCTCGGCCGGGGTGTGGGCGCCGCGCACGACCGGTCTGCCGTGTGCGTCGAGCACGCCGAGGTGGCCGACCAGCCCCTCCAGGCCCCGCAGATAGCCGGTGGCCGCGATCACCGCGTCCGGTGCGACGCGGGTGCCGTCGGCGAGGACCGCCTTGCCGCCCTCGAAGCCGTCCACGGCGGCCACGACCTCCACCCGGCCGCCGCGCACCGCGTCGATCAGGCCGACGTCCTGCACCGGGACGGCGCCCTCGGCGACCCGGGTGAGGAGGCCGGTGTCCGGGCGGGGCAGCCCGTGCGCCGACAGATCGGGCGTGCTGATCCTGGCCAGCGGCCGGGCGAGCCGGTCCACGAGGCGGGTCGGCAGCCGCCGTACGAGGACGCCGCTGTACTGGGCGGGCCAGCCGGCGATGGAGCGGCGGACGATGTGGGGCGCGGTGCGCACGGACAGCCGGACCCGGGCGGCCCCGCCCTCCACCAGGTCCACGGCGATCTCGGCGCCGGTGTTGCCGACGCCGACGACCAGGACGTCACGGCCGGCGTACGCGGCCGCGTTCCGGTACTCGGCGGCGTGCCGGAACTCGCCGGTGTAGGTGTCACGGCCGGGCCAGTCCGGCAGGCGCGGGGTGTGGTTGTAGCCGGTGGCGACCACGACCGCGGCGCCGGTCAGCTCACGGCCGCCCGAGGCGTGCAGCAGCCAGCCGGCGCCGTCGGGCGCGCGCTCGACGCGGAAGACCTCGACGCCGGTGACGATCTCCAGCTTGTGGTGTTCGGCGTACTTCTCCAGGTACCGCACCATGTCGTCCCGGGCCACCCACCGGCCGAAGCGGCGCGGTATCGGCAGACCGGGCAGCGCCGAGAGGCGGCGGGTGGTGTGCAGGCGCAGCCGGTCGTAGTGGCGCCGCCAGGAGGCGCCGACGTGGTCGGCCCGCTCCAGGACGACGGCCCGCAGACCCCGCGCGCGCAGCGCGTGGGCGACGGCGAGGCCGCCGGGACCGGCGCCTATGACGTACACGGGGCGGTCCGCGGGGTGGGCGGGCTGCGGTTCAGCGGACGCTGTGGAGTCGGCCATGCCGCGAGCGTAATCACGCTCTCGCTTGATGGGTCTCGGTCAAGAGCGGAATCGGTTGCGGATCGGTCACGACCGCCGCCGGCGGTCGGATTGAATGGCTCGATGGCCCACACACGCATGCAGACCCTCGCCCCCTCCCTCACCGAGCCGCGCGGACACGGCCTCCACCTCCGGTCCTGGGACGCCGGGTCCGACGCCGACGCCGAGACGTGGCTGCGCGGCTGCCTGGACCCCGAGTTCCAGCGCTGGAACACGCCGCTCAGGCTGTGGACGGACCTCGGCGGCGCCCGTGAAGCGCTGCGCGCACGCGCCCGGGACGCCGGGCAGGGCAGATCCGCGTCGTTCCGGATCACGGACGAGGAGAGCGGTACGGTGCTGGGCCACATCGGCGTCAACGAGATCAACCTGCCGCTGAAGCTGGCCCGGGTCGGCTACTGGGTGCTCCCCGAGGCCCGCGGCCGGGGCGTCGCCACCCGCGCCCTCCTCCTCGCCTCGCGCTGGGCCTTCGCGGAACTCGGCCTGTACCGCCTGGAACTGGGGCACGCGGTGGGCCACGACGCCTCCTGCCGGATCGCCGAACGCTGCGGGTACGCCTACGAGGGCACGATGCGCGGGGCGATGTTCGAGGCCGGCCGGCACGACACGTTCCGCGACGCGCATCTGCACGCGCGGCTGGCGACGGACCCAGAGCCCGAGGCGCCCGCGGCGCCCGCCGGCCGGTGACCGTCGCTCACGGCCACAGCAGCCGCGTGCCCCAGCCGCCTTCCTCCGTCCGCCGGTAGGCCAGCCGTACGTGGCGGCGGCGGGCGTCCCCCTGGAAGAACTCCACCTCGTCGGGGAGCAGCCGGTACAGCGTCCAGGACGGGACGGGCGCGTCCGGCTCCCGGCCGGCCCGCTCCCAGGCCGCCTCGGAGGCGCGGGCCAACTCGTCCGGCGAGTCCAGGTCCGCGCTCTGCCGTCCGGTGAGGGCGGCGGCCAGGGCGCCGGTCGACCGCGCGTGCAGGTCGGCCCGCGCCTCCTCGGCCGGGGCGACGGCGACCGGGCCGCGCAGGCGCACCTGGCGGCCCAGCACCGGCCAGTAGAAGACGAGCGCGGCGTACGGGCGGGCGGTGAGGTGGCGGCCCTTGCGGCTGCCGGCGTGCGTGGCGAAGGACCAGCCGTCCGCGTCCGCACCGTGCAGCATCACGACGCGTACGTCCGGCAGGCCCTCCGCGTCCGCCGTCGCCAGCGACACGGTGTGCGGCTCGGTCTGACCGGCCGCCACCGCATCGGCGAACCACGCCGTGAACAGGGGCAGGGGGTCGCCGGGCGCGGTGGCCGGGTCGAAGGGCGGCAGTTCGGTGACCGCGGGATCCCACACCCGCAGCGACCTCAGCGACTCGTGAAGATCGGTTCCCATGCCCCGATTGTCACGGGCGCCAGACCCTGGTTCACACCGACCCGAGGTCGGAGGAGACCCAGCGCTCGGGCCGCATGCGGACGATGACCTGCTCGCCGTGGCTCGCGGAGGCGAAGGCGACGTAGCCGTCGACCTTCTCGGCCGGGAGGTAGCGGGCGGAGATCTCCCGCAGGCCCTCCTCGGTGGCGGCGACCGTCTCGACGACCGGCCCCTCCACCGACACGTACCGGATGGTGGGCTCCAGCCGGTCGACCATCAGGGAGAATCGGCCCGCCGCCTTGATCAGCTTGTTCTTGCGGCTGTCGAGCCCGGTCATGATCCACACGTCGCCGCCGGGCTCGTACTGGTACCAGATCGGCACGGTCAGCGGGGCGCGGCCGGCTCCCGCGTCGACCGCGAGCGCCGCGACGTGGGGCTCGGCCAGGAACTTCTCACGCTCTTCGCGGGTCAGGGCCATTCCGGTCTCCTCCAGCGGGTGCGGACGTCGGTACCTTCTGCAACACCGGCCGGTCACAGGGCTGTTCCCGTCAGGACAACGCCAGCCGCTGCACCAACAGGAAGGCCCCGATGCCCAGCATCGCGGCGCCCGACGTACGGGTGACCGCGCGGGCCGCGGCCGGGCGCGCGCCCAGGACGGCACGGGCGGCGAGACCGACCGTGAGGTAGACGGCGGCACAGCACGCCATGTGCAGCAGTCCCAGGACGACAGTCTGCACGGGCACCGGCAGGTGCGCACCCCGGGTGACCAGGAACTGCGGCAGCACGGACAGGTAGAGCAGCAGGCCCTTGGGGTTGAGCCCGCTGATCGTGGCGCCGCGCAGGAACACCCGGGCGCGGGAGCCGCCCCGCGCGGCGGCCTGGTCGTCCCGCGCGGCCGCCCCCGGAGTGCCGGGCCGGCGCAGCACCGACCACCCCAGCCACACCAGGTACGCCGCCCCCGCCACCGTCAGCGCCGTGAGCAGGCCCGGCGACCCGGCCACCAGCACCGCCAGCCCGGCCGCCGCCAGCAGGGTGTGCAGCGCGTACCCGGCGACCAGGCCGCCCACCGCCCACGTCACCGACCGGTCGCGCAGCCCGGCCGTGATGGCGTACGCCCAGTCCGCGCCCGGCACGCACACCAGCAGGAGGTCCAGGGCGAGGAAGGAGATGAGGAGTCCCGAGTCCATGACGGGAAGATTAGGCGCATACGTCCCGAAGGTGTTCCCGAAGTTTTCCCCGGTCAGGGCGTGTGGTGGAAGAATCTGCCCCGTGGACGACATGGACCGGAAGATTCTTGCCGAGCTGCAGCTGGACGGGCGGCTGACCGTGACCGAGCTGGCCGCGCGGGTGCGGCTGAGCGTCTCACCGTGTCACCGGCGGCTGCGTGAGCTGGAGCGGTCGGGGGCGATCGGCGGCTACCGGGCGGTGGTGGACCCGGCCGCCGTGGGGCTGCACTTCGAGGCGCTGGTCTTCGTGTCGATGCGGCAGGAGGACCGGGACACGGTCGCCGAGTTCGAGCGGGCGGTCAGCGAGGTGGCGGAGGTGGTGGAGGCGCAGCGGCTGTTCGGGGAGCCGGACTACCTGCTGCGCGTGGTCGCCGCCGACCTGGCGGCCTACCAGCGGCTCTACGACGGGCGGCTCGCCACCCTGCCCGGGGTGCAGCGGCTGACGTCGACGCTGGTGATGAAACACGTGGTGCAGGACCGGCCGCTGCCGGCGTAGCGCGGCGCGCGGCCCGGATGACAGGCTGCCGGGCGTACTGCTACTTGGTGGGCTTCTTGCCGGTGACGCCCAGGTACATCAACAGGGCCAGGTTCGGCTTGAGTTCGGCCTGCTTGACGCCCCAGGAGGAGAATCCCTTCTGGTGCGACGCGGCGGCCGCGAGCATGACGACCAGCGAACCGGAGATCGCCGCGGGGTTCACGTCCTTGTCGACCTTGCCCTTGGCCTGCAGTTCGGCGACGGAGTCCGCGAGGGAGGAGTTCACCGAGTTCAGGATCTTCATCCGGATCTTGGAGAACCTCTTGTCGCCTTCCGCCGCGCCCAGGTCGACGACCCGGAGAATCGCGTCGTTCTTGCGCCAGAACTCCAGGAATCCGTCGACGAGTTCCTGCGCCGTCCGCCAGCCTGCCTTGCCAACCCAGGAGCGGCCCGCCGTCAGCTCGGCCAACCCGGTGCTCTCGGCGGCCATTTGCTCGGCGATCTCCAGGACGGCGCCCTCGACGTCCGGGAAGTACTGGTAGAAGGTCGCGGGCGACGTGCCGGCCTTGCGGGCGACATCGATGACTTTGACATCGCGATAGGGGGAGGAGCTGAGCATTTCGCTGAGGCAGTCGAGCAGTTTCTGCCGGGTCGCCTGCCCACGTCGACCGGCCACGCGGCCGTCGACGGTACGCACTTGTCCTGTCATGCCGTCAGCTTACCGACGGGTGATCTGAGCGCGATTCGGCCGACTGCAAATGGGGTGCGCGGCAGGAGAGAGGCTGGTGTGGCTGGTCTGCGAGGTGCGGGTGACGCGGTTACTTTGACGGCATGGCCGAAAACGGGGCATCAGCGAAGCGGACGTCCGGCGACCCGGGCGAGGTGTCCGCACACCCGGAAGGCGTCCCCTGCTGGGTGGACGCACAGCTCTCCGACGTGGAGGCGGGCAAGCGTTTCTACGGCGAGCTCTTCGGCTGGACCTTCGAGGAGCCGGGGGAGGACGCGGCAGGCGGGTCCGTGTGGGCGCGGCTGGACGGCGAGCCCGTCGCCGCGCTGGTGCGCAAGACGGACGGCCGGATGCCCACCGTGTGGTCCGTGTACTTCCACACCCCGGACGCGGCGGCACTGGCCGAGCGGATCCGGGCCGGCGGCGGTCAGGTCGTGACCCCGCCCCACCCGGTCGGCGGCCTGGGCATTACCGCGCTCGCCGCCGATCCCGACGGAGCCGTCTTCGCCCTCTGGCAGCCGGCCGGCCACCCCGGCTTCGGGCGCCGGCACGAGCCGGGCACCTTCACCTGGACCGAGCTGTACACCCGGGACACCGAGGCCGCCAACACCTTCTACGGCGACCTCTTCCACGACGCCCTCTTCGGCCCGGACGCCGCCCCCGACTTCGGCCGCGCCCCGGTCTCGTCCGTCTTCCCCGCCGAGATGCCGTCGCACTTCCTCGTCCACTTCCTGGTCGGGGACGTCGAGGCCGCGCTCGGTGCGGTGGCCCGGCTCGGCGGGCGGGTACGGGTCCCGCCGTTCGAGACGTCGTACGGAGGGGTGGCCGTGGTCTCGGACGACCAGGGGGCGTCGTTCGCGCTGCTGCAACGCTGAACGGGTCCGTGGGGCCGTAACCCTATGCCCGGGATCGGGCGAGACACCCCGATTGTCCCCAGGTTCGCCACCAGCGCCTCGGACAGGAAGAATCGGGGTGCGTGGCGCCACGGAGGTGCGGTGGTGAGACGCTGCACTTCGGTCGCGTGCATATGTGGGTGGCGCGGCCCGTACGGGGAGGTGGCAGGCAAGTGGTGGATCAGCTGACGCAGCACGATCCGCGGCGGATCGGGCCGTTCGAGGTGCTGGGCCGGCTCGGCGCCGGCGGCATGGGGCTGGTCTATCTCGCGCGCTCGGCGTCCGGTCGGCGCGTGGCGATCAAGACGGTCCGGACGGAGCTGGCGGAGGACCAGCTGTTCCGCGTCCGCTTCACGCGCGAGGTGGAGGCGGCCCGCGCGGTCTCCGGCTTCTACACGGCGGCGGTCGTCGACGCCGACCCGCGCGCGGCGGTCCCGTGGCTGGCGACGGCCTACGTCCCCGCACCCTCCCTCGAAGAGATAGTGAACGAGTGCGGGCCGCTGCCGGCCCAGGCGGTGCGCTGGCTGGCGGCGGGCGTGGCGGAGGCGCTCCAGTCGATCCACGGCGCCGGACTCGTCCACCGCGACCTCAAGCCCTCCAACGTCCTCGTCGTCGAGGACGGCCCCCGGGTGATCGACTTCGGTATCGCGTCCGGCGTCTCGAACACCCGTCTGACGATGACGAACGTCGCCGTCGGCACCCCCGCCTACATGTCCCCGGAGCAGGCGAAGGACTCCCGCAGCGTCACCGGCGCGAGCGACGTGTTCTCGCTCGGCTCCATGCTGGTCTTCGCCGCCACCGGACACCCGCCCTTCCACGGTGCCAACCCGGTCGAGACGGTCTTTATGCTGCTGCGCGAGGGCCCGGACCTGGAAGGGCTCCCGGACGAGCTGCGCCCGCTCATCGAGTCCTGCATGCAGATGGAGGCGACCGGCCGCCCCAACCCCGCCGACCTCCAGGCCCAGCTCGCCCCGCACCTGTTCGGCTCCGGCTCCGACGACAGCGGTACGGCGTCGGCGTGGCTGCCCGAGCGGGCGGTGGGCCTGATCGAGGGCCGCCGCAACGGGCGCCCCCCGGTCAAGCCCGCCGCGACGGCCGGCGGCCGCGGCGGTGGCCCGGCCGGCGGCCGCCCCGCCGTACCCGCGCCCGTGCTGCCGCCCCCGCCCTCCCACGACCCCGTCGTACCGGCGCCGCCCGTGCACGGACCGCCGGTGCCCGCGCCCGTCGGCGCCCCCGACTCCGGCCCGGTCCGGCTGGCCGGCGCCTCGGTGCCCATCGGCCCCGGCCCGCGCGTCGCCGACATGCGCTCCGCGGCGGTCGCGGCACCCCCGCCGGAGTCCGCCCTCGCCGCGTCCTGGTCCCGCCCGCGCCCCGGCGTCAACGGCGCCGACCCCGCCGCACCGGCGGCGGCCCCGCCCGCCCCCACCGCGCCTCCCGAGGCGTCACCGGCGGGCTGGCGCCCCTGGCGCTTCCGCATGTCCAACGACGTCTGGGGCACGCCGTCCGTCGCCGGGGACCTCGTCTACGTCACCTCCTTCGAGGTGCACGCCCTGGACGTGGCCACCGGGCGCCGCCGCTTCAAGACCCGGGACGTCGCCTGGTCGATGGCGGTCGCGGACGGCCGTATCCACGCCTCCGACGGCCCGACCCTCTTCGCCCTGGACGCTCGCGAGGGCGCCGACCTGTGGCGCCTGCAGACGGACGCCTGGGTGTACTCGCTGCAGGCGTCCCGCGGCACCGTGGTCACCGCCACCCGCGGCGGCGGCGTGCAGGCCTGGGAGGCCTCGGGCGGCCAGAAGCTGTGGGAGATCACCGGCGCCCAGACCGACTTCGAGTCCCCGGAGGCGGGCGCGGCCCTCCACGACGGCACGGTGTACGTCTGGCAGGACGCCCGGCTGCGCGCCCTGGACGCCCGAACCGGCGACGAGCGCTGGTCGTACCCGATCGGCGATGCCGCCTCCTGCGGCGGAGTGCCGGTCCGCGTCACCCAGGCACCCGACGGATACGTCTACGTCTCCGCCGGCACCCGGGCCCTCGCCCTGGAGGTCACCACCGGCCACGTCCGCTGGCACTTCGAGGCCCCGGCGGTCTTCCTCGCCCCGCCCACCTTCGTGCCGGGCCCCGCGGTGACCGGCGGCGGCGTCTACCTGGCCGACTACCTCGGCACGGTCTACGCCCTCGACGCCACCGACGGCCGCGACCGCTGGCGCATCGCGACCGAGGCCCGCTCCTCGACCGACCCGGTCCTGGTGGCCGCCGGCCACGTCCACGTGGGCAGCGGCAAGGGCCTCTACACCCTGGACGCGGTGACGGGGACCCCGAAGTGGCGCTTCCAGGCGGGCGGCGACATCGTGGGCGCCCCGGCGGTGGCCGAGGGCCGCATCCACTTCGGCTCGACCGACCACCTGCTCTACACCCTCAAGGCCGACGACGGCCGCCTCCGCTGGAAGCTGGCGACCGGCGGCGAGATCACCGGCTCCCCGGTCGTCCGCGACGGCATCGTGTACGCGTGCAGCAAGGACCGCTGCGTGTACGCGCTGGACGCGGAGAAGGGCACGGGGACGGCCCGCACCACCTGAGTCCGGACCGCGCACACCGGCCGCGGCGGACACACGTCGGCCGCGGCGGCTCCCCTCCGCGCCGCCGCGGCCGATCCCCGTGTGGGAAAGGGTCTACTTGCCGTCGCGGTCCAGGTCCAGGGCGGGCGGGGACGGCATGGCGTTGTCCATCGTCCTGACGGTGTCCTGGACGGGCCCACTGGGCATGGCGTTGTCGAGCGTGGTGACGGTCTCGTCGTTCGCCGGCGGCGTGGGCATGGCGTTGTCCTGCGGAGTGATCTCCGCGTCCATCTTCTTGTCGCTCATGTCATCAGTCCTTTGCTGCGGTGTCGGCGAGTGAGCAACGCCCGCCCGGTAGCTCCCCCGTGGGCCGCCGGACGGGCGTTCGGAGCCGCACGATACTTCCCGGGCTCCCGGGCCACCCCGCCTGCCCCCCGACGCGACGGTGTGACAAGAACGACAGTGCCCGAGGGCGATAAACGAATGCTGAACGCCCCACCCGCACGCCCACGGGGGTGACTTGGTTCAGGCAGCCGTCACGGGCGAGAGGAGCGCCCTCACCTCGTCCGCCTGTGGTGCGCCGCACTGCTGGAGCAGGTTGAGGGCCTCCTGCCAGCACGCCTTCGCCCGGTCCGCCTGCCCGAGTGCGGAGAGGGAGCGGCCCAGCAGCGTCAGGACGTTTCCCCGCATACGGTCGCCACCGATGCATCCCAGCGCCAGTGCCTGTTCCGAGTGCTGTGCCGCCTGCGCGGGACGGCGGGCGGCCAAGTGCACCTCGGCGATACGGAAGTTGGTCGTCCCCTGCCAGAGGCGCTGCCGATGTCCCTCGAAGATGCACAGGGCGTCGGAGAACTGCTGGAGAGCCTCGCTGTGGCGGCCGGCCGCGGTCAGCGCGATGCCCAGCGTGAAGTGCCCGTTGGCGAGACGCATGGTTCGGCCGATGTCGAGGTGTGCGGTCAGTCCGCGGTGCGCGATGGCCACCGCCTTCTCGGTGTTGCCCATACCCAGGTGCGCGCGGGAGAGGTTGCACAGACTGAGCGCTTCGCCGGCGCGGTTGTCGGCCGCCCGGTACCCGTCGATGGCCTGCTCCAGGAAGGTCCGTCCGTCCGCGTACCGGCCCTGGTGCAGCGAGATGAGCCCCCGGTCGTTGGCGACCCAGCTCACGGCGGTCCTGTCCTGCGCGGACTCCGCCAGCGTCATGGCCGACTCCGCCTGTTCGGCGGCCTGCTGGATGCGGCCGGAGACCAGAAGGACGTTGGTGAGGGTGGTCCGGGCCCGGCCTTGCGCGCGTGCGTCCCCGGCGTCCTGGGTGGCGTCGCACATCGCGCGTGCCGTCGTCTCGTACTGGTGGGAGTTGGCGCCGGACTCCGTCAGGTCCTTGGCCGCCCACAGCAGGTCCACCGCCCGCCGCAACCTGGTCGTTCCGGCGCACTGCCGTACGCACGCGAGCAGCGGCGCCGCCTCGCTGTACAGCCAGTCCAGCGCCGCCGAACCGTCGTCGAACGTGAGCCCCGGGTACTCCGTCGGCTCCAGGCCGTCCACCAGCCGGTCCCCGGGCCGCTCGATCGCGTACACCTCCGCCGCCGTAGCCAGATAGAAGTCCAGCAACCGCGACAGCGCGGCCCCCCGCTCGCTCGGCGGATGCTCGTCCCGTTCCGCGCACGCACGCGCGTACAGCCGCACCAGGTCGTGGAACCGGTACCGGCCCGGTGCCGCCGACTCCAGCAGCGACGTGTCCACCAGGGACTCCAGCAGGTCCTCCGTGTCCTCCTCCGGCAGGTCCAGTACCGCCGCTGCCGCCGCGAGGGAGATGTCCGGGCCGTCCGCCAGCCCCAGCAGCCGGAAGGCGCGGGCCTGGGCCGGTTCCAGTTGGCCGTAGCCCAGTTCGAAGGTGGCCTTGACGGCCAGGTCGCCGGCCTGGAGTTCGTCCAGGCGGCGTCGCTCGTCCGCCAGCTTGGCCGCCAGCACCGACACCGTCCACGTGCGCCGGGCGGCCAGCCGTGACGCCGCGATGCGGATCGCCAGCGGCAGGAAGCCGCACGCCCCGACCACGTCCAGCGCCGCCTCCCGCTCCGAGGCCACCCGCTCCTCGCCCACGATCTTCGTGAAGAGGGCCAGCGCCTCCTCCGGGGACATCACGTCCAGGTCGACCAGGTGCGCCCCGGCGAGGTCCAGCATCCGCACCCGTGACGTCACCAGCGCCGCGCAGCCCTCCGTGCCGGGCAGCAGCGGGCGTACCTGCGCGGCGTCGCGGGCGTTGTCGAGGAGGACGAGGACGCGGCGGCCGTCCAGGACGGAGCGGTAGAGGGCGGCCCGCTCCTCCAGGGAGTCGGGGACCGCCGAATCGGCCGTACCCAGGGCTCGCAGGAAGGAGCCCAGTACCGTCTCCGGTTCCACCGCACGTGCGCCCGCGCCCTGGAGGTCGACGTACAGCTGCCCGTCCGGGAAGGCGGCCCGGGCCTGGTGGGCGACGTGCACGGCGAGGGTCGTCTTGCCGACGCCGCCGATGCCGGCCAGCGCGGAGACCGCCATCACGCGGCCCGCGTCCCCCTCGCCGGAGGCGGAGGACAGTACGTGGCTCAGCTCGCGGACGAAGGACGCGCGGCCGGTGAAATCCGAGACCGAGGCGGGGAGCTGGGCCGGGCGGACCGGGGCCGTCGTCGTCTCCGCGGCCGGTGCGGTGGGCTCGGCGAGGCCGGGGTCCGCCCGGAGGATGCGCTGCTGGAGTTCCTGGAGGCCGGGGCGCGGGTCGACGCCCAGTTCGTCGGCGAGCAGGCGCCGCGTGTCGGCGTAGACGGCGAGGGCCTCGGCCTGGCGTCCGCTGCGGTAAAGGGCCAGCATCAGCAGTTCGCGCAGGCGTTCGCGCAGGGGGTGCGCCGCCGTGAGGGCCGTCAGTTCCGAGACCGCCTCCGCGTGGCAGCCCTGCTCCAGGTCCATGTCGAGGCGTGTTTCGAGGAGTTGGAGCCGCCACTCCTCCAGACGGACCCGTTGCGCCTCCGCGTAGGGGCCGGGGACGCCGGCCAGTACCTCGCCGTCCCACAGCGCCAGCGCGCGGCGCAGCACGTCACGGGCGTGGCACAGGTCACCGGCGGTCCGTGCCTTCTCCGCCTCGGCGGCCAGGTCCTGGGCGGCGGCCAGGTCCAGCGCACCGTCGGCCAGGCCCCGCACGGCGTACCCGCCCGACTCGCTCACCAGGACGCCGGGGTCCAGGACCTTGCGCAGCCGGGACGCGTACGTGCGTACCGCCGCCAGCGCCTGCGACGGCGGTTCCTCGCCCCACAGGGCGTCGATCAGTTCGGCGGCCGTGGCCGTACGGCCCTCGCGGAGCAGCAGTGCGGCCAGCAGGGCGCGCTGCTGCGGGGAGCCGGTGGCCAGCGCTTCCTCGCCGCGCCAGGCGCGTACGGGTCCGAGCACACCGAAACGCAGCGCCGTCGAATCCTCCGGTTCCGCCGGGGATCCGGGACGCCGCTGCTCCGGTACCCGCGGTACACCGTCCATGCAGTCCCCCTAGACATCCTGAGCAACTACGTCAGTTTGCCTTGCTCGTGCCGACCTCGTCAGCCGTGGGAGACGCCGATCACAGGTCCCTCACCCCTCCAGGTCCACCCGCACCGTCAGCAGCCCCGTCCCGACCCCCATGGCCCGCACCGCGAGGCTGTTGAAGCGGGGGAGGCGCCGCAGGCGCGCGATCGGGTCGTCGTCGGGGAGGAGGTGGGCCGTTCCCGTGTACCAACTGCCCCGGATGCGTACCCGTACCCGCGGATCGGCCCGGATGTTGCGGACGTACTGGGACCGCTCGCCGAACTCCGACACCAGCCAGAAGGAGTCGCCCACGCGGCGTCCACCGACCGGCGTGCGGCGGGGGAGGCCGGAGGCGCGGCCGGTGGTCTCCAGCACGGTCTGGGTCGGCAGGCGGCGCAGGACGGCGTTGAGGCGGCGCTGGACGGCCGTGACGGCCCGGTACTTCTTCTCGGCGTAGGGCGGATTGCCGGCGTTGGACGACTTCGACATCGTTCGTTCACGCTCCCGTCTCGTAAGCCACCATGTTCCCCGGAAACCTCAGAGGGAAGGTGAGGGCTGGGCCAAGAGACGGGTGGTGCGGGTGTGCGGGTCGTGACCTGGAATCTGTGGTGGCGGTTCGGGCCGTGGGCGGACCGGCAGAAGGCGATCCTCGCCGTGCTGGCGGAGCTGCGGCCCGATGTCGTGGGGCTCCAGGAGGTGTGGGCCGCCGACGACGGCGCGAACCTCGCCGAGTGGTTGGCCGGTGAACTCGGCCTGCACTGCGCCTGGGCCGCCTCCGAGGCCCCCGAGCGGTGGCAGCGCCGGATCGGGGACGACACGGTCGCCATCGGCACCGCGGTGCTCAGCCGCTGGCCCGTGGTGGAGCGGGCCGCGCTGCGGCTGCCCGCCCCCGGGGAACTCGACGACGGACGCCTCGCGCTGTACGCCCGCCTGGACGCGCCCGGCCACCCGGTCCCGTTCTTCACCGCCCACCTGAACTCGGGCGGCGACGCCTCGGCGGTGCGCCGCGAACAGACCGCCGCGCTCGCGGAATTCGTCGCCGCCCACCGCCACGGCACCGCCTTCCCGCCCGTCGTCACCGGGGACTTCAACGCCACACCCGACTCCGCCGAGGTCGGGCTCCTGACCCGGGCGGAGCCCAACGCCGCCGGGCGGGCCGCCCTGCTCGACGCCTGGGAGTACGCCGACCCGTCGGCCCCGTCCGCCACCTGGGACGGCGTCAACCCGTACATCCCCGGCGGCCCGGTGCCGGGTGCGCGGATCGACTACGTCCTCCTGGGGCCGCCCGGACCGGACGGACTCGGCCGCGTACGTGCCGCGCGACGGGCGGGCGACGGGCCCGTGGACGGGGTGTGGCCCTCCGACCACGCGGCGGTCGTCGTGGACCTGGCCGGGAATTGACGCCGGGGAGCGGGCACGGCCGCCCGGCGTGAATTCGATGAATGCTCAATTACCGTGCGTGTATCTGCCGGTGGTCAAGTGATCGATTCGTGGGTAGCATGCTCGTGTGCCTGGCGCTCCACCAACCAATGGAGTTCCGGTACATGTCGTTTTCCCTCCTGACCAGAGGGCGACGGCAGACCGAATCGGGGGAAGAAGTACCGGGGGGACCGTCGGTTTCCACGCCTGTTCAGATCGCCCATGCACGGGCTTCTTTCCCCTTGCGACGACGCAAGGAAGATACGAATGAACAGCAATGCACTGCGTATGGCCGCCGTTTCGGCCGTGACGGCCATCGCTCTCGGCGGGACCGCCGGTCTGGCCCAGGCGGCCCAGCCCGCCCCGAGCCCGACGCGGGTCACCGTCACCGCCACGCAGCAGGCCGAGGCCCAGCAGGCGGCGCGCACCCTGCTGGCGAGCCCGCTGGCGGCCGAACTCTCCGCGACCGAGCGCTCGGAGATGCGCGCGGTCGCCGACGGCCAGTACGCGGCAGCCGGCAAGTGGGGTGCCATCAAGGCCGCGTTCAGCAAGGTCGGCGGCTTCGCGAAGGCCATCAAGGGCAAGTACAGCGACTTCAAGAAGTGGTACGACGGGCTGTCCTGGTGGGTGAAGGCGCCGCTCAAGGCCATCACTCCGGGCCTGACGCTCCTTGAGATCTACAACGCCCTTCGCTGACGCGGGCCCCACTCGGCCGAACACGAAGACACGGAGTACTCGGTATGACCGACACCATGTCCCCCCGCGCCGCCACGGAAGGCACGTGGGCCCTGCCTCTGCTCGCGCTCGCTCCCCTGGCGCTGGTCAGGCTCTTCACGGAGCCCTCCATGCCGTGGCTCGCCGCTTCCTGGGGGCTTCTGGCCCTGTCCGCCGTCCTGATGGCGGTCGGGTGGAGCACGGTGCTGCGCCACGGGAACCGCACGGGCGGGGCATGGGCCACGTGTCTTCTCGTCCACGGGGCGTTCATCTGGAATGTGATCGTCCTCGTGCGCCAGTAGCGCGGGGAATTGCACGACCGCGCATTCTCCGCCGAGGAACAAGAGCGGTAATCGGGGAAGGAAGTCCGAGGGACCTTCGGTTTCCACGCCTGTCAGATCACCTTGAGGCTTCCTTCCCCTTGCGATAACGCACGACGAGTCTACATGAGTGCTACACGGCCCGAGGCGGCGAACGGCAATTCGGCCGGTTTCCCGATTACTCGAATATGCCTGCCGCCGGCCTACCCGCGCCCCAGGAAAATCGGATTCGTGAACGCGGCCAGCGCTCCCGGCAGGGGCCCCGCCGCCGCCTCGTGCCGCAGTTCCGCCCGTACGTACGCCGCGTACGAGGCGGTCGTCCGCCACTCCACGACGCCCGAGCCGGACACCGGCAGCGGTGAGCCGGTGAACAGCACGCCCTGGTCCGTGACGAAGCGCACCGTGCAGCGCGGGGCGCCCGTCACCTCCAGGCGGACGGTGACCGGGGTGTCGGCGTCCACGCGCAGCCGTTCGCCGATGCCGGCGTGTTCGCCCCGGCCGCCGGACGCGGTGAGGGCCAGCGACACCTTCGCCGACTCGGCGACGTACGACCGCCCCGCCCGGATGCCCTCCTGGATCGCCTCCCGCGTCAGGTCGTCGGCGAGGACGACGGTCTGCGGGCGGCCGATGACGTCCGGGGCGCGGTGCGAGTCGCTGCTGCCCATCGCCGGGAGCCAGCCCCGTCCGTCCCGCCCGTCGCGCACGGCGGCGACCAGCATGCTGTCCCAGTCGGCCAGCGCCACCTCGTCGTCGGGCGTGTAGGCCCCGTTCCACACCTCGACCGCGTCCGCCTCCCCGAACCCGAACTTCCAGTTGCAGCCGATGCAGGTGGCGTGCGGGTGGGCCGGGACGACCAGGCCGCCGGCGCGGCGGATCTGGCGGGCGAAACGGCCGAAGCGGTTGTCGCGGGCCCGGTAGCGCCAGTCGACGAAGGTGCCGGGATCGGTGCCGAGGGCGACGACGTGGCCGTTGCGGGTCGTCACCTCCTCGCCGAGCAGGATCAGCAGGTCGTCCCCGGCCTCCGCGGCCCAGTGCGCGTGCGCCGAGTGCGTGTTGTGCTCGGAGGAGTTGATGAAGTCCAGGCCCGCCGCCCGCGCGAGCGCCGCGATCTCGGCGAGGGTGTAGCGGCCGTCGGAGTACACGGAGTGCAGATGGCAGTCGCCCCGGTACCAGGCACGCCCCCGCCCCTTGGCGCGCTCGGGCGGATACACCGGCCGTACGGTCCTGGCCTGCTCCCCGTACGTCAGCGTGATCGAGATCTCGTACGACAGCCCCTGCGGGGCCACCGTGTACGGGCCGAGCGCGATGTGCCACACACCCGCGCGCACGGGCCCCGGGACGTATCCCGGTGTCGCCTCGTCGGCCCGGACGAAGAACTCCGTGCGCGCACCGCCCGACCAGCCGCGGAAGCCCCGGCCCCCCAGGTCGGTGCCGCGCTCGTCGAAGAGGCCGATGTCGAGGGCGTTGCCCTGGGTGCCGGCCGGGACGGTGGGGCGGTCGTAGGTGTAGGCGACCCGGATCTCGCGGACCCCCGAGGGGACTTCGACCGGGACGTACACGAAGTCGGGGGAGCCGGGCGGAAGGGTGCCGCGCACGGTTCTGGTCTGCTGGTTCCGGCCTGCCGCCGAAGCGAAGCTCACGCTTCCCAACGTAAGTGCGGCGGCGGCTCCCGTCACGAACACCGCGCGTCTGCCGATCCCGGCGTGGTCGTCCTCGCACATGCTGCTGCTCCCAGGTGTCGTCAGTGACATGACATCGGTGGTGCAGGGGTGGTGCGTGCAACCCTCGTATTGAGCCGTGAACTGCCGTACAAGGAAAGGGGTTCGGCGGATTGAGAGCGGGAAACCGCGCGGTGGGGACACGGGCCCGCCGCGGTGGGCCGGCGGGACGGGCCCGGCGTCCTGATCACCCCGCTCGTATGCTCGAAGGATGACGACTTCCGCGACCTCCGGAACCGGACCCGCCGACCCCGCGGGTCCTACGGGCCCCACCGAGAACTCCCTGCGTCGCGCCCTCAAACGCGCGCGGGACGGCGTCGCCCTCGACGTGTCCGAGGCGGCGGTGCTGCTCCAGGCCCGCGGCGAGCACCTCGAAGCGCTCACCGCGTCCGCCGCCCGGGTCCGGGACGCGGGCCTGGAGGCCGCCGGGCGCCCCGGCGTCATCACGTACTCGAAGAGCGTCTTCATCCCGCTGACCCGGCTGTGCCGGGACAAGTGCCACTACTGCACCTTCGTCACCGTCCCCGGCAAGCTGCGCCGCGAGGGCCACGGGATGTTCATGTCCCCCGACGAGGTCCTCGACATCGCCCGGCGCGGCGCCGCCCTCGGCTGCAAGGAAGCCCTCATCACCCTCGGCGACAAGCCCGAGGACCGCTGGCCCGAGGCGCGCGAGTGGCTCGACGCGCACGGCTACGACGACACCATCGCCTACGTCCGCGCCATCTCGATCCGCGTCCTGGAGGAGACGGGCCTCCTCCCGCACCTCAACCCCGGCGTCATGACCTGGACCGACTTCCAGCGCCTCAAGCCGGTCGCCCCCTCCATGGGCATGATGCTGGAGACCACCGCGACCCGCCTGTGGTCCGAGCCCGGCGGCCCCCACCACGGCTCCCCGGACAAGGAACCGGCCGTCCGGCTGCGCGTCCTGGAGGACGCCGGCCGTTCCTCGGTCCCCTTCACCTCCGGCCTTCTCATCGGCATCGGCGAGACCTACGAGGAGCGCGCGGAGTCGCTGTTCGCCCTCCGCAAGGTCTCCCGCGCCTACCACGGCATCCAGGAACTGATCATCCAGAACTTCCGCGCCAAGCCGGACACGGCGATGCGCGGCATGCCGGACGCGGAACTGGACGAACTGGTCGCCACGGTGGCCGTCGCCCGCCACATCATGGGCCCGTCCGCCTGCCTCCAGGCCCCGCCGAACCTGGTGGACTCGGAGTACGAGCGGCTGATCGGCGCGGGCATCGACGACTGGGGCGGGGTCTCCCCGCTCACCATCGACCACGTCAACCCCGAGCGCCCCTGGCCGCAGATCGACGAACTCGCCGAGAAGTCCCGCACGGCCGGCTTCGAGCTGCGCGAACGCCTCTGCGTGTACCCGGAGTTCGTCCAGCGCGGCGAACCCTGGCTGGACCCGCGGCTGCGCCCGCACGTGGCGGCCCTCGCCGACCCGGCCACCGGCCTGGCCCGCGAGGACGCGACGGTCGAGGGCCACCCGTGGCAGGAACCGGACGAGGCGTTCACCGCGTCCGGCCGCACCGACCTGCACACGACCATCGACACCGAGGGCCGTACGTCGGACCGCCGCGACGACTTCGACGAGGTGTACGGCGACTGGGGCGCCCTGCGCGAGGCCGCCGCCCCTGGCATGGCACCGGAGCGCATCGACACCGACGTACGCGCCGCGCTGGCGACGGCGGCCGACGACCCCACGAAGCTGACGGACGACGAGGCCCTCGCCCTGCTGCACGCCGACGGCCCGGCGCTGGACGCCTTGTGCAAGGTGGCCGACGACGTGCGGAAGTCCGTGTCGGGCGACGACGTGACGTACATCGTCACGCGGAACATCAACTTCACCAACGTCTGCTACACCGGCTGCCGCTTCTGCGCCTTCGCCCAGCGCCGCACGGACGCCGACGCGTACACGCTCTCCCTGGAGCAGGTCGCCGACCGCGCGCAGCAGGCCTGGGAGGTGGGCGCGGTCGAGGTCTGCATGCAGGGCGGCATCCACCCGGACCTGCCCGGCACGGCGTACTTCGACATCGCGAGGGCGGTCAAGGAACGCGTCCCCGGCATGCACGTGCACGCCTTCTCCCCGATGGAGGTCGTCAACGGCGCGACGCGCACCGGCATGTCCATCCGCGAGTGGCTGAGCGCGGCCAGGGAAGCGGGCCTTGACTCGATCCCCGGCACGGCGGCGGAGATCCTCGACGACGAGGTCCGCTGGATCCTGACCAAGGGCAAACTGCCCACGGCGACCTGGATCGAGGTCGTCGAGACGGCCCACGAACTGGGTATCCGCTCCTCGTCCACGATGATGTACGGCCACGTCGACCAGCCCCGCCACTGGCTGGGCCACCTGCGCACCCTCGCCGGCATCCAGCAGCGCACGGGCGGCTTCACGGAGTTCGTGACGCTGCCGTTCATCCACACCAACGCGCCGGTGTACCTGGCGGGCATCGCGAGGCCGGGCCCCTCCATGCGGGACAACCGCGCGGTGACGGCGATGGCCCGCCTCCTCCTGCACCCGCACATTCCCAACATCCAGACAAGCTGGGTCAAACTGGGCACCGCGGGTGCGGCGGAGATGCTCCGCTCCGGCGCGAACGACCTCGGCGGCACCCTCATGGAGGAGACGATCTCCCGCATGGCGGGCTCGTCGTACGGCTCGTACAAGTCGGTCAAGGACCTGATCGCGGTCGCGGACGCGGCGGGCCGTCCGGCCAGGCCCCGGACGACGCTGTACGGCCCGGTGCCCGAGGAGCGGCAGCGGGCGGCGACGGCCTCCGACGGCCACCTGCCGGAGCTGCTGCCGGTGCTGGACTGACATCCGGGGAGGAGCAGGGGCACGGGCCGCCCGCAGTACGATGATCGGGCCCCCGGTGTGTCGGGGTTCTCGTAGCTGAGGAGATGCGTGCCCGTGCCTGCCCGACTTCCCTCATGGGCCTGGGTCTCCGGACTGACCGTGGGGGCGATCGCGGCGGTGAGCGTCCTGGCCGTACAGGCGGACCAGGGACCCCATCCCACCGCCGCGGCCGCCGAGCCGAGCCCTTCGGCGTCGGCTGACGCGCACCCGACGCCGAAGGAGACCGCGCCGGCCCGGGTGCCGGACGGCTCCGGCACCGGGCGGCGCGTCGTCTACTCGGTCGGTCAGGACCGGGTGTGGCTGGTCGACGCCAGCGACGCCGCCCGGCGGTCCTTCGCGGTGTGGCCGGGCACGGTCGATCCCGACCCCGGCGAGTACAGCGTCGGCACCCGTCGCGAGGACCCGACGACGGGCTCCGACGGGATTCAGGTCGAACAGATCATGTACTTCGCCCAGGAGGACGGCGTGTGGGTCGCCTTCTCCAACGCCGTGGACGGCTCCTCGCCGCCCCCGGCCGCCGCCGACGCCAAGACGGGCGGCATACGGCTGCCCAAGGCGGACGGCGACGCGCTCTGGGAGTTCGCGACGTCCGGCACGAAGGTCACGGTCGTCGGGTAGCGTCCGCGTCACCGGGCGTGAGCTGGGCGACGATCAGCACGACACCGCTGATCAGGAACACCCGGGTGGCGGCGTCCAGTCCGTTCCAGTCCTCCGACTGCCACATCGAGAACCACTCGCCGCCGATCCCGATGAACCCGGCCCCGAAGAGCAGCATCAGCATCAGCGTGCCGTACGTGGTCATGCGCCGCGCGGGAGCGTGGTCCCGGCGTATCCACAGCCAGGTCGCGTAGATCAGCACGAACGCGGCGACCGTCTCCCAGACGATGATCGCCACGTAAGCGGTGTCCTGAACGCCCTCGCTCGTGATCGCCCGCCACATCAGGTCGTCGTCCTTGAACGTCGTGTCCATCGCGAGGACGTGGCGCACGAACTGCTGGTTGGTGCCGAAGTCGGTGATGTTCCCGAAGGCGACGAGGGCGATGTAGAGGGCGAGGATGCCCGTGAGGACGGTGGCAGCGAGATTGAGGGCGCGTGGGGTGGTCGTCATGACGACGATCTTCCTCCCACGGCCCGATCCGTCAACGCCCGGCCGCGAACTCGACGAACTCTGTCCACGAGGCGTCGGAGAACGCCAGTCGGGCGCCGCTTTGCCTGTCCTTGGAGTCGCGGACGTGGACGGTGGTGTCGGCGGGGGCTATGGCGACCTCGACGCACTCCGGGCCGTCGTTGCTGCTGTAGCTGCTCTTGAACCACTTGAGCGCGGGGGTCATGCTTCTTCTCCCATGACTTTCTCGATGAAGGCCAGTGACTCGCGGGGCGTGAGTGCCTGCGCCCGGATGATCCCATAGCGCAAGTCCAGGGTATGGACCTCCTGCGGATCAGTGATGACTCGGTTGTGCAGTTGGGCTTCCGAGTGGCCGAACGCCTTGCCACCCCGCAGCTTCAACAGTTGCAGCGACCCGGCCATCCCCGCGTGGTCCTCGCGGTCCGTCGGCATGACCTGAATCTCGACGTGTCTCAACCTCCCGACCTTCAAAAGGTGTTCGAGCTGCTGTCGGAGCACCATTCTGCCTCCGAGCGGGCGTCGTAGCGTCACCTCTTCCTGGACAAAGGTGAGCTGCGCGTGGGGAACCCGCTCGAAGACGGCCTTCCGTGCCATGCGGGCGGAGACGTAGCGGTCGACCTCCTCCTCCGTGAACGCCGGACGGCGCATCGCGTACAACGCGCGGGCGTACTCGGGCGTCTGCAACAGCCCGTGGATGTGATGGCCCGCGTAGGCGCCGAGGTCGACCGCCTCCTCCTCCATCTTGGCCAAGTCCCGGACCTTCTTCGGGTAGCGGGCCTTCTCCACGTCCTCCTTCATGGTGGAGAGCTTGCCGCCCGCGCCCAGTACCTCGTCGGCTTTGTCGAGGAAGTCCGGCTTGGGCACCCGACGTCCGCGTTCGACGGACGAGACCATGTCCTCGCCGTATCCGATGGCGCCCCCGAGTTCCGCCTGCCGCATCCCGGCAGCCTCGCGCCACATCTTGATCTGCCGCCCGACCGTCTTGAGTACGGCCGCGGCTTCCTCGTCCTCCACGTCTTCCCCTCCCGGCGTACGACCCGTACGACTACGGCGGGCACCCGGACAGTCACGTTGGGTACCGAGGTCGTCGCTGTTCAGAGTAGGGACAGACGGCCACGCTGGGTGACGTGAATGCGAAATTGGACCTACAGGCCGCCTTTGTCGGACGGCGGTTCGCGATCCAGCTGTCCGCGACGCGAAGGGGCGCCCGGCTCGCCCGGCTGCTCGCCGAGCGCCAACTCGACGACTGGGGGCAGCCGTCCGAGGAGGTGACGCAGGTGGTGGCGGAGCTGGCGTCGAACGCCGTCCTGCACGGGCGCGTGCCCGGCCGGGACTTCCGGCTGGCGCTCCGGCTGCGCACCGACGGCACCCTCCGAGTCGAGGTGACCGACGCGCGGGGCGACCGGGTCCCGCGCGCCGCCGACCCGGTGGCGGACGACGCGGAGTCGGGGCGCGGGCTGCGCATCGTGGCGGCGTACGCGGACCGTTGGGGCGTGGACGAGGGGCCGTCCCCCGCCAAGACCGTCTGGGTGGAAATGACACCGGGTCGTGGCCGGACGTGACCCGGCCGGACGCGACGCCAAAGACCAAAGAACCGGGGAAAGAACCCAACCCACCCCTGCCGTCCCCGGCGCTCACTCTCCGGAGTGAATATCACCAACCCGGCTGGCGCAGGCAGGCGTTCGTGGTGCAGCGTCAGCCGCGACGACAACCACAGACATGATTCGGCCCCCGCCGGGACTGCCATCCCACTGCGAGGGCCTGATCACCGAGGAAGCGAGCCCTTCCCGATGACTGAGCAGCACCCTAGCGCGCGCTCGCGCGCCGCGTCCGGCCGTTTCACCGGTGGCGTCGAGCACGACAACCACCCCCACCACGACAACTTCACCGTGGTCGGGAACCACCTCCTCCAGCACCCGGAGCTGTCCCTGACGGCGATCGGCCTGGCCGTCCACATCCAGTCGCTGCCCGCCGGAGCCCCGGTCGGGATCAAGTCGCTGGCGGGCAAGTTCCCCGAGGGCGAGATCCGCATCGCCGCCGCGCTGCGGGAGTTGGAGGAGTACGGCTACCTCGCACGCACCAAGGAGCGTCTTCAATCGGGCCGAGTCGTGACCCGGACGGTCTCCCGCAACCGGCCGCGCGCCGCCTTCGCGGCCGTGGCGCGCCCCGCCCGGCCGGTCGCGGACGAGTCAGCATCCCCGGCCCTGGCGCTCCGTGCCGACGCCGCCCCGGTGACGCACCCGACGGTGAACCGGGCGGCGGACCCGATGGTGAACCAGGCGGCGGACCCGATGGTGAACCAGGCGGCGGTCCCGACAGTGAACCAAGGGGTGGACCCGGCGGCGGCGGCGGGGTTGCTCGCTCGTCTCCGCGTTCACGACTCCCGTCTGCTGCTGACCGAGCGTGACGTCCGGCGTCTCGCCCCGGCCGTCACGGCCTGGCTGGAGCGCGGCGTACCCGCGACGGCCGTGGAACGGACCCTGACGGCCGGTCTGCCCCAGGAGCCGATCCGTCACCCGGCGGCCTTTCTGGAACGCCGCCTCACCGCGGATCTGCCTCCGGCGCTCCCCGCGCCACGCCCGTCGGTCGCCGGCCCGCGTCGGCCCGACCCCCTCCAGACCTGTGACGGCTGCGAACGCGCCTTCCGCGCCCCGCGACCGGGCCGCTGCCGTGACTGCCGCGCGAGCAGCCCCACCGACCATGTAGCCGCGTAAACCGCGAACACCCGACGGCAATCCGTCCTCCGCCGGCTCATCCGAGCAGCCCGATGACAGAACCGCCCGAAGTGTTCACGCTTTCCGACTCACATGGCCACCAGGACGAGCGCGGCCGTGTTCAGAGCCAGGTACCCGGCAGGGAACGCGATGTTGTGGAAGACCCGCGTGCGGACGTGGGCGACGACGGCACCGACGAAGAACAGGACGAGACCGACCGCGGCGGCGATGCCGAGGGGCCGGACGCCGAGGAGGCCGATGAGGAGCCCGGCGGCTCCAGCGCCCTTGAGCACGGCCAGCCCCGGAATCCACGACGCGGGGACCTCCACCTCGGCCGAGTTGGCGAGGACGAACCGGGCCCCCATCAGGTCCGCGACGGCGATCCCCGCGTTCGCCGCGATGGCGACGACGGTGACGATCACATAGGCCGTGAACACACGCCTCTCCTTCCACCCGTTTCCCCGGACCAAGCCTTCACCTCGGCGTGCCGCGACGTCCAATACCTGCGCCTATAACCTGGCGGCATGGACGTCGACACCCGGTTGTTGCGGTATTTCGAGGCCGTGGCGGAGGAAGGGAGCCTCACCCGGGCCGCCGAGCGGTTGTTCGTCTCGCAGCCCGCGCTGACCAAGCAGGTCCGGCAGTTGGAGGCCGTGCTCGGCGTGGACCTGTTCACGCGGTCGAGGACCGGCATGACCCTCACCGAGCCGGGACGGGCGCTGGCGGAACGGGCCCCCGCCCTGCTGGCCGGGTGGGAACGGGCGGTGCGGGAGACGAGGTCCGCGGCGAGCCGTGCCGCCCGCGTCCTGCGGGTCGGGTTCATCGCCAGCGCCGCCAACGAGGCGACACAGCCGATCATCGCGGAGTTCGCCCGGCGCCGGCCGGGCTGGAGGGCCGAGATGCGGCAGGCCGCCTGGTCGAACCCCTCCGCCGGACTCGCGGACTCGGACGTCGACGTCGCCCTGGTGCGGCTGCCGTTCCCCGGTCAGGAGGCGCTGCGGGTGACGGTCCTGTTCAGCGAACCCCGCTGTGTCGTGCTGCCCGAGGCGCACCCCCTCGCCGCTCGCGAGGTGATCGCCTTCCGGGACCTGTGGGACGAGCCGTTCGTGGCGGCCCCGCCCGAAACGGGCCGGTGGCGGGAGTACTGGCTGGCCGCCGACGAGCGCGACGGCCACCCGGTGCGCGTCGGCGCGGTCACCGAGCAGCCGGACGACTGGCTCAGCGCGATCGCCAACGGATACGGCATCGCCCTCGCCCCCGAATCCGCGGCCCGCTTCTACACCCGCCCCGGCGTCGTCCACCGTCCCGTCACCGGAGTGAGTCCCAGCAGTGTCGGTGTCGCCTGGGCCCCGGCCGACGACGACAACCCCGTCGTCCAGGACTTCGTCCGCTGCTGCCGCGAGAGGCGCGTCACCAGGTGAACGTTTCCACACCGTTCCGCCCCTGAACCGGCCGCCCTGTTCGAATACAGTGCTGGACGTCGTACGTACGGAGAGTGGTGTGGGCAGTGCCGAGGGGAGGTCCAGGTGGGCGCGACAGCCGGTGCCGTCTGGGGGCGTGCCGAGCAGCAGGACTTCCGTAGCCGGGTACGTGGGACGCTGCTCGGGGTGGCCGTCGGGGACGCCCTCGGCGCGCCCGTCGACGGGCTCGGTCTCGACGGCATCCGGGAGGCGCACGGCGCGGAGGGCCTGACCGATCTGGCCGCCGCGTACGGCCGGCGCGGTGCCGTCACCCACCTCACGCAGGTCACCCTGTTCTCCGTGGACGGGCTGATCCGCGCCCAGGTACGGCGGGACACCGGCGCCTGGCATCCGCCGACCGACCTGCACCGGGCGTACCGGCGCTGGGCCGCCACCCAGCGCGACTGGGGACCCGACCTGCGGCGCAAGGACGACGGCTGGCTGGCCCACGAGGAGTGGCTGTACGCCCGCCGGGACGCGACGCGCGCGCTGCTGCTCGGACTCGGCGACGAGACCATGGGCACGCCGGAGGCGCCCAAGAATCCCGGTGAGCGCGGGCCCGAGGCGGCCGCCCGGTCGGCGCCGTTCGGGCTCCTGGTCGGTTGGGAGCCGCAACTGGTCGCCCAGCTCGCCGTGGAGTGCGCGGCGCAGACCCACGGCCACCCCACCGGCTATCTGGCGGCGGGCGCGTACGCCGTGATCGTGCACGGGCTGGCCCGCGGGGAGAGCCTGGACGGTGCCGTGCAGCGGGGACTCGCCCTGTTCGCCGCCAGGCCGGGGCACCAGCCCGTGTCGGACGCCCTTCAGCACGCACTCGGAGCGGTACGGCAGGGGATGCCGGGCCCGGGGCGGGTGACCGAGCTGATCGGCGAGGGGACGGCGGCGGGGCTGGTGGCCGCCGCGGTGTACTGCGCCCTCGTCGGGGAGGACGTACGGCACGGGCTGCGGCTCGCCGTCAACCACGGCGGGCCCTCCGCCGCGACCGGTGCCCTGACCGGCGGACTGCTCGGCGCGCTGCACGGGGAGACGGCCCTCCCCCCGGCCTGGCTGGCCGAGCTGGAGGGCCGTCCGACGATCCTGGAACTGGCCGACGACTTCGCCATGGAGATGACCCAGGGCCCCGCACTGCACGGCCCAGCGGGGTCGTCCCCGGGATGGCTGGCGCGATACCCGCGGGGTTAGCCGGCCGGGTCGGTTTCGCTGAGGCTCCCCGGGCACCGGCACCCCGCGAGCGAACGTCACACGGCCGTCGTGAGGTCGTCCCGATTGTGTGGGGGCCTGTGGACGGGCCGTACGCGCGGATGTAAAGGTGAGGCGCCGGACCAAGGTCAACAAGGGGACTGCGGGGGGCCGTTCACCCCTGGACGCGTGCTGCGGCGCCGTGTGTTCCGCAAGACGAGAGGGGCGCACCGCCATGCTGGGTGGACTGGGCGAGGGAGACCCGAGACAGGTGGGGCCGTACCGGATCCTCGCCCGGCTCGGGGCCGGCGGCATGGGCGAGGTGTATCTGGGGGCGGACGTACGTCCCGGCCCGGCCGGTGCCCGGCCCGAACTCGCGGCCGTCAAGACCATCCGCGCCGACCTGAGTGGCGAGCCGGCCTTCCGTGACCGCTTCCGCCAGGAGATAGCGACGGCACAGACGGTCCAAGGGCGCTTCACCGCCCGGTTGCTGTCCGGTGACGCGGAGGGGGCCGAGCCCTGGATGGCCACCGAGTACGTGGCGGGCCCGACCCTGGACCGCGCGGTGCGGGAGACCGGCCCGCTTCCCGTCGAGACGGTGCTCCACCTGGGCCTGGGCCTGGCACGCGCGCTGCGCGGCATCCACCACGCCCGCGTCCGGCACCGCGACCTGAAGCCGGCGAACGTGCTGCTCGGCGCGGACGGACCCCGGGTCATCGACTTCGGCATCGCCCGTGACTTCGGCGCGAGCACGATGACCGCCACGGGCGCGATGGTCGGCTCGCCCGGCTACATGTCGCCCGAGCACGTACTGGGCGGTCGCCACATCGTGGCCGCCTCGGACGTCTTCTGCCTGGCCGCCGTGCTGTGTTACGCGGCGACGGGTGCAACGCCCTTCGGGGACGGCCCGGTGGCCGCCGTGCTCTACCGGATCTCGCAGGCCGACGCGGACCTCGGCGCGGTGCCGGGGCCGGTGCGCGAGCTGATCGCGGACTGCCTGAGCCTCGACCCGGCCGCGCGGCCCGACGCCGTCGAGCTGGAGACCCGTTTCAAGGCGGCGGCGGAGGCTTCGGGGGCGGCGGAGAACGGCGCCACCGCCTGGCCCGCCGCGGTGCGGGCCCTGGTGGACCGGTACGAGGACGAGCTCGCACGGGTCGTGGCGCAGGCCGGACCGGTGCCCGGTCGCGCCCCCACGATGCCGGGCGCCTCACCCGTCCACAGCGCGGAGACCGTCACCGGCCCGCCCCCGGTTCCGGTGTCCGCTCCACCGCCGTCGCGCCCGACGGGCCTGTCCCGCCGCAGGATCTTGGCGGTGATCGCCGCGGCCGCGGCGGTGGGGGTGCTCGGGGCGTTCGGGCTGCGAGCGATGCAGGACTCCGGGAAGCCGGGCGGGGCGGAGGCCGGGGGCGGCAGCGCCTCGCCCACCGCATCGCCCAGGGCCTCGGCGACGGCCGAAGCGGTGGCGGAGAAGCCCTCCGGCCTCTACGAGGGCGGAGTCGACGGCACCCGGCACTTCCCGGCCGACCCGTCCGCCCGCCCCGACGGGTGGCAGCCGTGGACCACGCAGTTGCCCGGCCGTCCCAGATACTGTGCGCTGAACCCCGAGATCCTGGTCTGCCGCACGGTGGACGGCGGCATGGTCGCGGTGGGCGCGGCCGACGGCAAGCAGCGCTGGGCGGTGCCGTCCACCGCTCCGGGGCAGAAGGCGGCCGAGACCCCGATGAACGGCACCTGGCTCCCCGGCGGCGCCAAGCGGCCACTGATCCACGGTGACCTGGTGATCTCCTACGCGAGCGGCAAGGTGCGCGGAAGGTCCGTCTCCGGCGGCGAGGTCCGGTGGGAGCGGGGTCTGCCGGTGGGTGAACTCGCCAACAAGGCACCCCTGCTGATGGGCGAGGGCACCGTGTTCCTCACCGCGCACGACAAGGACGGGGTCGTCGTGCACGCCCTCGACGCGGAGACCGGTGAACCGCTGTGGCACAAGACCCTGTCCAACCGCACGGGGACCGGATCGGCCGGCTCCCACTACATGGCACTCGACTTCGCGGAAGGAAGGGTCCTCGCCACCACCGACAGCGGACTGACGGGCTTCGACGCCCGGACCGGCGCGGCCACCCACGCCGCTGTCGAAGAAGGCGGTGAATGCGAGAACATCCGGGTGGTCGCGGACAAGGTGCTCTGCGGTTCCGGCCCCAGGACCGTGGTGCTGGACACGGAGAACTACGCACCCGTGGGCGACCCCACCCCCGCCCCCTTCGGTGACTGGCCGGGCGCCGAGTACAGCGGCGCCTCCTCCCTGGCCTTCCTGGACGGCACCGCCTACCGGCTCGAACCGGCCGACGACCCGAACCGCGTCGTCCTCCAGAAGGAGGGGGAGGCCCTCGTCCGCACGGTGGGCGGCGCACCCCAGCCGGCCGAAGCGCTCACCTCGTCCTCCGTGATCGTCGGCAGGACAGCGGTGGTCGCGGACAACGAGTACCTCTACACCCTGCCGGTGGACGGCGGAGACGGCGGGCGGTACTGGGTCGAGGACTCCCCCGGAAACGACGCCCGGTTCCGGGACTCGGAAATCGGCATGGAGGCGTGGGGACCGCGCCTGATCTCACTCGGCGGGGTGCTGTACCTCGCCTACCACGACGGCACCGTACGCTCCCTCGCACTCCCGCCGGCCTGACCCACCGCATCCGCCCGAACTGGAGTACCCCGACGTGCTGCGCCCGCTCGACGCCCATGCCCCGTACGGCATCGGTTCCTACCGCCTGCTCGGCACTCTGGGCTCCGGCGGGATGGGCACCGTCCACCTCGCGCTCCCGCCGGACGGCGGCCCCGACGACCTCGTCGCGCTGAAGACGGTCCGCCGGGACCTGGAGCTCCAGCCCGACTTCAGGCTGCGGTTCCGTCGGGAGGCGCAGGCCGCGGGGGCCGTACGCAGCCCGTACGTCTCCGCACTCGTCGCCGCAGACCCGGACGCCGAACGGCCCTGGCTGGCCACCGAATACGTCGTCGGGCCCTCGCTCGACGAGGCGGTGTCCCGCGCGGGCGCGCTGCCCGTGCCCGTGGTCCGGGAACTGGGCGCCGACCTGGCCCGCGGACTGGCCGCCGTGCACGGTGCGCGGCTCGTCCACCGCGACCTGAAACCGGCGAACGTCGTCCTGGGCAGCGGCGGGCCCCGTCTCATCGACTTCGGCATCGCACAGGCCTACGACGCGACGGCGCTCACCGCGACGGGCATCATGGTCGGCTCTCCCGGCTTCATGTCGCCCGAACACGTCGCGGGCGACCGGTCGGTCACCGCCGCGTCGGACGTGTTCTGCCTCGGCGCGGTCCTGTGCTACGCCGCGACCGGCCAAGGCCCCTTCCACGACGACGAACTGGCCGCGATCGTCCACCGCATCGCGCAGGGCCGCCCCGACCTGTCGCGGGTGCCCGGTGAACTGTGCGAGCTGATCGCCGCGTGCCTCGACCCGGACCCGGCCCAGCGGCCGACGACCACACAGCTCGCCCGCGGCCTGGACCCGGCCGCCGCGAACGCCCGGCCGGGCGTCGCCCTCGAACCGCGGGCCGGAGCCTTCCCGTGGCCGGCCGGGATCACCCGGGTGATCGGCGAGTACGAGACCACGGTGGGCAGGGCTCTGCTGGCGCCGCCCGCGCCCCGGCACGCGCCCGGCCCGGCCGCTGCCTCGCAGTCCCTCCTGGCCGCTGCCTCGCAGCCCCGCCCGGCCGCCTCTTCGCAGCCCGCCCCTGCCGTCTCTTCGCAGCACGTCCCGGGGCGGGACACCCCGCTCGCCGCGCCGTCCCGCTCGCGCCGCGGCACCCGTCTGCGCTGGGCGGCGGGGGTCACCTCGGGCATCGCGGTCGGCGTGGTCACGGCCGTCCTGACGGCCACGCTCGGCGACGACGACACGGGCACCGGCGGCGGGGGCGGAGCGGCGGGGCCGGGCGCTCCGTCCGCCGCGCCGCCGACGGCCTTCGTCAGCAGCGACATGAGCGACTTCGGGCCCGACGCGATGGACCGGAGCAAGCTGCCGGGCGACTGGTCCCCCTGGAGCACCTCGTTCGAGGGCGAGGGTGAGCCGCGCGGTTGTGTGCTCGGCGGCACCACCCTGGTGTGCAGGCTGCACCAGGACTCGGGCCGTATCTCGCTGGAGGCGCGGAACGCGCGCGACGGCGGCCTGCTGTGGCGCTACCCGTCCGGGAACGACCGGGCGACGGCCGGGACAGGCACGGCCGAACCCGGCCTGGACGGTACGTACGCCTACGTGCCGTCGTCGGACGAGGACGGCATCACCGTACTGCGCCTCCGGGACGGTGAGCCCGTGGCCACCATGGGCACCAGGAAGGGGTATTCGCCCGTCAAGGCCCGCACCCACGGGGGCCGGCTGTTCGTCGCCTACCGGGAGAACGGTGGCAACGGCGGCGCGCTGGTCCGTGCCTTCTCTGCCACGGAGGGCCGGAAGCAACTGTGGGAGCGGAGGCTCGACTCGGTCGAACCCGGCTCCCTGGAGGTCGTGGGCGACTCCCTCCACCTCCACGGCCGTGGCGGGACCCTGGCTCTCGACGCCGAGGGGGGCAGGACGCTCGCCGAAGCGGCCGAGCGCTGCGAGCCGGTGGCGCGCGGCGCCGCCCACCTGTCCTGCCCGTCCGGGGTCCGCGACGGCACGACACTGGAGAAGGCGGAGGGCGACCACCGGGGCGAGCGCCTCATGGCGTTGAGCCGCACCGGCGTACTCCTGTCCAGCAGGGAGGGCGCGACGGACGCCGAGCAGGCGGAACTCGTCGCCCGCGACGTCACCACGGGCCGGGTGCGATGGACGCAGCCCTGGTCGGGGAGGGGAATCCTGCGGATCGCCGGGGACCAGCTGGTCGTGGCCGACCAAGAGGGCGTCGGCACGTCAGTCCTCGCCGACGGGCTGGGCGTCGGCACGTACCGCCACACCTTCAGCGGCTGGCCCACGGTCGGTGAGGGCCCGACCAGCACGCTGGTCCACGGCGGTGCCGTCTTCGTCACCTTCGAGGACGGCACCGTACTCTCCGCGTTCGCACCCTAGGAGCCGCGGGGCCGGGGCAGCGTGCTGGTCGGGGGTGGCTCAGTCCTTCACCCGCGCCGTTCCCAGCGCCTCCTCCACACCGCCCGCCGGGGTCGGGATCGCGGCCGCCGCGCCGGAGGCGTCGTCGTCGCCGTCCGTGTTGACCCGCTCGATGATCGCGAGCCGTTCCGGGGTGTCCTCCGGCTTCAGGAAACCGATCAGGACGTACAGGACCAGCGACACGGCCAGCGGGATCGACACCTGGTACTCCAGCGGCACCCCGCCCTCCACGTTCCAGTTGATCGGGTAGTTGACCAGCCAGAAGGCGAGCAGGCCCATCGCCCAACTGGTGAGCGCGGCCGTCGGGCCCGAGCGGCGGAAGGGCCGCAGCAGACCGAGCATCATCGGGATCGCGATCGGGCCCATCAGTCCGGCGACCCACTTGATCACGACGGTGATGATGTCCTTGAACGTCGGCGAGTCGACCTGCGTCGCCACCGCCATCGACAGGCCGAGGAAGACGACCGTCGCCAGCCGGGCCGCCAGCAGCCCGGCGCGTTCGCTCCAGCCCCTGGCCCGTGCCGACAGCACCGGCGCCACGTCACGGGTGAAGACGGCCGCGATGGCGTTGGCGTCCGAGGAGCACATGGCCATGGTGTGCGAGAAGAAGCCGACGATGACCAGGCCCAGCAGACCGTGCGGCAGCAGCTGCTCGGTCATCAGGGCGTAGGAGTCGGAGCCGTCCGCCTTCTGCGACTCCACCAGCAGCGGCGACATCCACATCGGGAAGAACAGCACCAGCGGCCAGACCAGCCACAGCACCGCCGACAGCCGCGCCGACCGCTCGGCCTCGCGGGCGTTGCTCGTGGCCATGTAGCGCTGGGCCTGGTTGAGCATGCCGCCGTTGTACTCGAAGAGCTTGATGAAGAGGAACGCGAGCAGGAACACCGTGCCGTACGGGCCGACCAGCGGTTCGCCGTGGCCCTGGAGTTCGGGCTCGTCCCAGACGCCGAAGAAGCCGCCGTGGTCGCCGAGTTTCACGACCACGGCCACGAACATCGCCACACCCGCGAGCAGCTGGATGATGAACTGGCCCAGCTCGGTCAGCGCGTCCGCCCACAGGCCGCCGATCGTGCAGTAGATGCCCGTGACGACGCCGGTGATCAGGATGCCCTGGTTGAGGGAGATGCCGGTGAAGACCGACAGCAGCGTGGCGATGGCCGCCCACTTCGCGGCCACGTCCACGATCTTCAGCAGCATGCCGGACCAGGCCAGGGCCTGCTGGGTGGGCAGGTTGTACCGGTTCTTGAGGTACTCCAGGGGAGAGGCCACGTGCAGCCGTGAGCGCAGCCGGTTGATGCGCGGCGCGAACAGCTTGGACCCGATGGCGATGCCGAGCGCGATGGGGAAGGACCAGGTGACGAAGGACGTGACGCCGTAGGTGTAGGCGATGCCCGCGTACCCGGTGAACATCACCGCGCTGTAGCCCGACATGTGGTGCGAGATGCCGGAGAGCCACCAGGGCATCTTGCCGCCGGCTGTGAAGAAGTCGCTGACGTTGTCCACGCGTTTGTGCGACCAGAGGCCGATCGCCACCATGACGGCGAAGTAGCCGATGAGCACGGACCAGTCGAGACCGTTCATGTGCCCCCTTCCGGGGTCCGCCTTGTGAACTCCGCTCAGCTGGTTGGCACTTCGCATGAGCGGGGTAGGGGCGAGGCAGGCCGCGAAGTGCCCGCTCATCGTGGTTGCGCCGACGCGGGCACGACAAGGAACGGGAGGGTCAAGAGCGAGTAAAAATGTTCGGCTTGCTGACCCCTGTTCACCTACATGAACACCCGAGGGGTGTCCCGAGGCCGCCTACTTCAGCTCGTCCGGGCACGGCGTGCCCCGCTTCAGCCCGTACGGCGACGCCAGCCGGTACGTTCCCGCCTCCGGGGCGATCAGCATCGTCCACTTGTCGCCCTCGGCGGTCTCCTCCGTCTCGGTCAGACAGCCGTTGACGTTGTCGTACGTCTTCGGCGTGCCCTCCGGGCCGTTCTTGGAGGCCTCCGTCTCCTGGGGCGGCTCCAGCTTCTTGCCCTCGGCGTCGACGAGGCTCAGCCACGGCGAGTACGGCATCCGGACCAGAACGCGGCCCGGCCGCTTCACGTCGATCGTCCACTCGTCCTGCTCGGCACTTTGGACGACGGCGTCGGGCTCGGCCAGCGGCGTCGGGTCCAGCACCTGGAACAGCTGCCAGTTGGCGTCGCCCCAGACCTGCTTCAGGTACGGCAGGCCCCGCTGGAGCAGCTCCCGCTCGCGTTTGCCGCCGTCGCCGTCCGGCTCGCCCTTGGGCAGCACCACGTAGTGCACGGCCCAGCGCTTCAGCCACTCGTGGTAGTTCGCCGAGTTGAGCGTGTCGTCGTAGAAGAGCGGGTTGCGCTCCATGTCGGCCTGGCGGGTCCAGCCGCGGGCCAGGTTCACGTACGGCGCGAGCGCCGAGGCCTCCCGGTGGGAGCGGGCGGGTACGGCCTCCACCCGGCCCTTCTCCGCGCCGACCTCCTGCAGCTCGTTGACGAGCGGCGCCAGCTCGCGCGCCCAGGAAGCGGTCGGCTGGGTGTGGATGACGTCGTCGGCCGACTTGAAGCCGATCCAGCCGGCGAAGCCGACGATCGCGACCACGAGCGCGTACCACTTGCGCGTCCGCGCCACCGTGAACGGCAGCGCGGCCACCAGCGCCGCCCCGGCGAAGAGCATCGCGAGGCGGGTGATGTTGGAGCCGATCTGGGAGCTGATCAGCCAGACCAGCAGCACGGACAGGCCGTAGACCGCCGACGTGATCCGTACGGTCGTCCAGGTGCGCGGCACGAACACGTACACCAGGCCCGCGTACAGGATCGGCAGGACCGCCGAGCCGAAGGCCATCGGCTGCGTACCGGAGAAGGGGAACAGCACCGCCGACAGCGCGACGACCGCCGCCGGGGCCAGACCCAGCGACCAGGCACCCGGGCGGCGCTTCTGGAGGAACAGGGCCACCGCCACCAGCCCCACGAACAGACCCGAGACCGGCGAGGCCATCGTGGACAGCGCGGCCAGCGGCGCCGCGCACAGCCCCTTGGCCCACCGCTCGTGCCGCCAGCGGTAGGGCCAGCAGAACACCACCGCGACCGCGCCCAGACCGAACATCATGCCCAGCCCGAACGTCACCCGCCCCGACGCCGCGTTGCCCAGCAGCCCGAACAGGCCCGCCAGCGACGCCCACAGCGGATTGCGGACCACCCGGCTGCGGATCAGGATCATCGTCAGCAGCCCGGCCGACAGCGTCCCCGCGATCATCATCGTCGTACGCACGCCGAGCACCGACATCAGATACGGCGAGACCACGCTGTACGACACCGGGTGCATGCCGCCGTACCAGGCGAGGTTGTACGCCGAGTCCGGATGGCGGCCGACGAACTCCGACCACGCGTCCTGCGCCGCGAGGTCGCCGCCACTGTTCGCGAACGTGAAGAACCAGGCGATGTGGAGGATTCCGGCCAGGGCGGTCACGGACAGCACGGGGTGGCGCAGCATGCGCTCGCGCAGGGCCAGGAAGGCGGCCTTCACAGCGGACGGCGCTTCCGGCTCGGCACGGTCCGGCTCACGGCCGCCGTCCGCCGGGCCACTGCCGGTCCGCCCGCTCCGCCCGCTCTCCCCGGCGTCCTTGCGGGGCGCGGGTACGTGTGGTCGCGGGCCGGCTCCCGGGCCCGGATCGGCGTCGTCGGCGCGTGTCGGCTCCGCAGTGGCCACCTGAAGGCACTCCCCGTGTCCCGTCTTCCGCTTACGGCCGTGTCCCGTTCCCCGTGACCGGCGACCTGCCCGTTTCGTGACGCTAGCACGCACTCCCGCACCGTGGCTTCCTCCCCTCCGGGACCCCGCGGCCACCCTCCGGGACCTTCCAGGACCTTCCGGGACGCGAACGCCCCCGCGGCCGGGTGGCCGTGGGGGCGTTCGAGTCGGCGCGGCCCGGCCGTCAGCCCAGGCGGGTCAGCTTGTCCGTGAAGGCGGGCTCCACGAGGTCCTCCTGCAGGGCGACCGGCACCTTCACCGCGCCGGCCGCCTCGCCGTCGCCGACCGTGAGCGTGCCGACCTTCGTGCCGGCCGCGGCCGTGTGCGGCACCTCGTCCGCCTTGAACGTCAGTTTGACGGTCAGGCCCGGCCAGCCGACGGCCTTGACGTCCTGTGTGGCGACGACCGGCGTCCGGCCGCCGAGGCCGTCGTCGACGTACCCGACGACGCTCCCCTTCTTCAGGATCGTCGACGACTCCAGCGTGTCCTGCGCGGCCCGGATCAGCTTGTCGCTGGAGTCCAGCGCGGCACCGAGGATGGTGTTGTCCTTGCCGCCCGCCGGCTGGCGGACCACGGCACCGACGATGGTCCGGGTCTCGCCGCCGACCTCCTTCTTCGCCGCGAAGACCAGGTTGCCGAGCGCGGAGGTGGTGGTGCCGGTCTTGATGCCGACGACGTCGTTGTGGCCGACCAGGTGGTTCCAGTTGGAGTGGTTGACGCCCTTGTAGTCGTCGTACGACATCATCGCGGCGACCTCACGGAACGCGGGCTCCTTCATCGCCTCCTTGGCGAGCTTCACCTGGTCCACGGCCGTGCTCACCGTCGTGTTGTTCAGCCCCGACGGGTCGGTGTACGTCGTGTTGGTCATGCCGAGGTCCTTCGCGGCGGCGTTCATCTTCTCCACGAACGCCTTCTCGGACCCCGCGTCCCAGCGGGCGAGCAGCCGCGCCACATTGTTCGCGGACGCGATCAGGATACTTTCCAGGGCCTCGCGCTGCGAGATCGAGTCGCCCTGGAACACGTTGACGGTCGACTCCTGGCCGGCCTGCGACTGGTCCTCCGCCGCCTGGTCGATCTCGATCTTCGGACCCTCGGCGCCGCTCTTGAGCGGGTGGTCGCGCAGGATGACGTACGCGGTCATGACCTTGGCGACACTCGCGATCGGCACGGGCTTCTGATCGCCGGACGAGCCGAACGTGCCGATGCCCTGCACGTCCAGCGCGGCCTGCCCGCTGGACGGCCACGGGATCTCGGGCTTGCCGCCCTCGAAGGTGAAACTGTCCTGCGCCGTGAGGTCGAGTTCCGGCGCGGGCAGTGCGCGCATCGACTGGACGACGCCGAAGACGATCACCAGCAGGATGACCAGCGGGGTCCAGATCTTGACCCGGCGCACCGTCGTCCGCAGCGGGGTCTCCGGGGGCGGCGGGGTGTTCGTCAGCTCCGCCAGCAGGTCCAGCGGCGGCTTCGGCGGCAGCGGCTGCTGCGTCGTCCGCTCGGGCCCGACCTGCGGTACGGCGGCGGTGGCCCCGGTACGGGGTGCCTGCGGCGCCCTGGGGGCCACGGGCGGGGGCTTGCGCGTCGCGGGGTCGTCCGGGTGCCGGAGCGCGACGAACTTGCTGGTCCGCTCGGCTTCGCTCTCGGCGGCCCGAGCGGGGGCGTCGCCGCCCTTGTCGTCCTTGCCGCCTTTGACGCCCTTGCCGGTCTTGGGCGGATTGGCGGTGTCGCCCAGCTTCAGCATGGTCGTCGGCTGGTCGACGGCGGGCGCGGAGGGCCGCGGGGCCTTGAAGACGGCGGTGGGGTGATCGACGGGTCGCTCGTCGTCCGCGGAGCCGTCGCGGGCATCGCTGTCGGCGGCCCCGGCGGCGCGCTCGTCATCCGGGCTCTCCGCGGGGTCCGCGGGTGCGTCGGAGCGGCCGTCGGACTCGCCGTCCGCGTGCTCTTCGGCGTCCTCGGACGCGTCGGAGTCCGCGGCGGCGGCAGCGTCCGCGCGCTCCTCCGTGCCCTCGCGCGCGTCGGCGCGGTCGTCGGAGTGGTCGTCGGACTCGCCGTCCGGGTGCTCTTCGGCGTCCGCGGGCGCGTCGGAGCCGGTCCCGGAGCCCGGGTCGGTGTCCGTGGCCTTCGCGTCGCGTCCGCCCTCGGGCGCGTCGGAGTCCGCGGCCCCCGCGCGCGCCGTGTCCTCGGCGCCGGCCTCCGCGGCGGCCCGCTCGTCCGCGGTCGCCACCCAGGCCGCGACGGCGTCCCGCAGCCGGCCGTCGGTGGTGGCGGCGGGCTCGGCGCGATCGCCCTCGGACGTGTCGGACGTATCGGAAACTTCGGATTTGTCGGACTCTTCGGGCGTCTCGGAGAGGCCGTCCTCGACGGAGTTCTCCGAGCCGGCGGCGTCGGCCTCGGCCTCCGTGTCGGAGTCCGCGTCGCCCTCCGCCTCCCGCTCGCGAACCGACAGCACCCGGGTCGCCGTATCGACGCCCCCACGGGACCCGGCGGACGCCGACGGCTTCGCGTCCTCCCGTGCCACCGCCAGCCGCGGATCACGCGTCTCGCTCGCCTCGGTCCTGGCCTCGGGAACCGGACCCGCGCTCCCCGACGTCGGTTCTTCCGACGACTCGCGCTGCTTCGAACTGTCGGGGGACTCGCCCGCCACCGATGCCTCCTCCATGCGCCGCACGTCCTGTGTGCGCTACCGAACCCGTACCGAAACCATGTACCAGTGTCCTGTGTACGGGGGTAACCCACGCGGTAGACGAGAACGACATACCTACTGGTTCCACTACGAACCGGTCACGCACCCTCGACAGACCAATGTGAGAGGGGTCACCCTGTCTCTCATCCACGCGGGGAGGCATGGATGGGCAGGAGCCGCAGAACACTTCCGGAGGAGCTTCTGCTGCTGGCGTTGGACCCGACCACGGGTACCACCGCACAGCCGCAGTCGCTCGACCTCGGTCTGGCCGGAGCACAGCTGGTGGAGCTGGCGCTGGCCGGACGGATAGCCCCAGACGGGGATCGTATCGCCGTGGTGGCACCACGGCCGACAGGAGATCCAACACTGGACTGCGCGTTGGAGTTGCTGCGAAGGCGTGGCGCTCCCGTACGGGCGGTCAACTGGATTGGCGGGCCCCGCCTGGGGCTGCGCCAGACCTACCTCTCGCATCTGGAGCGATGCGGCATGGTGCATGCCGTGGAGGGCCAGATGTGCGGGGTGCTGCCGACGACTCGCTATCAGGCGACGGACACGGCGATCAGCAGGGAGATCAAGGCCCGCCTTGACTCGGCGATCCGCACCGGCGTACCGCCGGACCCGCGGACCGCGGCGCTCGCCGCGCTGGCCCACGCGGTCGGTCTCGGCAAGCACCTCTACCCGGGCAACGAAGGACGCTCGTCACGGTCCCGCCTGCGGGACCTCATCAGGCACGACCCCATGGGCGGACTGGTGGCGCACGCGGTGATGGACGTCCAGAACGGCGCGGCGGCCCAGCCACGCCGTGCCCCGGCCCCGGCCCCGGCCGGCCGCCAGGCCGCGGGACCGGGAACCAGGCCCGCCCCGGAACCCGCCCGCGGTGTTCCGGCGCAACCGCGCCACGGATCCATGGCGCGTGCGGTGGCCCACTGAGCCGCACCCACCGCAGCAACGCACCGCAGTGAGCAGTCACAACAGCGAGTCACAGCAGTACCGCACCGCCGCACCGCCAGTCCCCTGTGCCCGGTCACGGGAGCCGCAGGTTCGCGCGGGGCGGCGGGACCGACCGTACGTCCGGCACGCCCGGACAGCGGTACGGTCCCGCCGCCCCGCGCGGCCATGTGTACGGGTGGCGCCCCGAACTGGCGTGTACGCGGCGCATATCGACCGTTTCCCAGCGGTAGAAAGCACCTTGGTGGCAGTCTGCTCAGCAGCAGATACGCAAAGTGGCAGGTATGAGTCACGCAGCCGGAGGTGCACGTCCCGTGGCGTCCAATGTCAATCCCACCGTCAGGCGACGCCGGCTGGGCCAGGAGCTGCGCCGGCTCCGTGAGCTCAAGGGCATGACGGCCGAGGAGGTGGCGGAGCGGCTGCTGGTCTCGCAGTCGAAGATCAGCCGCCTGGAGAACGGCCGGCGCAGCATCAGCCAGCGCGACGTCCGCGACCTGTGCGGGGTCTACGAGGTCGAGGACCAGCGGATCGTCGACTCGCTGATGCAGATGGCGAAGGACTCGCGCCAACAGGGCTGGTGGCACGCCTTCGGGGACATCCCGTACAGCGTCTACATCGGCCTGGAGACCGACGCGGAGTCGCTGCGGACCTACGAGCCCCAGATCATCACCGGCCTGTTGCAAACCCGGCCGTACGCCGAGGCGCTCATCCAGGGCGCTCTGCCCGAGACTTCGGTCGCCGACATCGAGAAACGGGTCCAGGTCCGCATACGGCGCCAGGAGCGCATCTCCGCCGACAGCAACCCGCTGCGGCTGTGGGTGGTCCTGGACGAGGCCTGCCTGCGCAGGGTGGTGGGCAGCAAGCAGGTGATGCGCGAGCAGCTGGAGCACGTCGCCGAGATGTCGCAGCTGCCGCACATCACCGTGCAGGTGCTGCCGTTCGACGTCGGGGCGCACCCCGGCATCAACGGTCAGTACTCGATCCTGGAGTTCGCCGACGCCGCCGACTCGAGCGTCGTGTACATCGAGGGCGTGACCAGCGACCTGTACCTGGAGAAGGCGCAGGACGTGCAGAAGTACACGGTGATGTACGAGCATCTGCGGGCGCAGGCCCTGAACGTGGAAGAGTCGCGGCGGCGCATCGAGGATGTGGCGAAGGAGTACGCCCGCTGACGTGGCGGCGGATGCTACACCCCTGGTGCGCGGTCTGGAAGAGTCACCTGGAATATGCCATCCGGTCGGGTGAATGGCTGCTCCGATCGGCGAGAGCAGCGAGTAGCGTCGATCACGCCAAAGATCAAGCGTCATTGGCGTAAACCGCACTCAGCACTCGCCATCGGAGCAGACATGGCAATTCTTCAGGGCGCCCAGGAATCGTGGACCAAGTCCTCCTACTCCGGAGGAAACGGCGCGTGCGTCGAGGTCAAGTCACCGGTCGTGGCGGCACTCGCCGTCCGCGACTCCAAGGTCACCGAGGGCCCGGTCCTGGCCTTCCCCGCAGACGCGTGGAACGCCTTCGTGACCTCGGTCAAGGAGTAACGACTCCGCGCGCCGCCCAGGCACGACGGAGCCCTCTCGACCAGTTCGCCGACCTTGCCGAGAGGGCTCTGTTCAGTTCCGACCCCGCGTCAGCTCAGCTCGGTTCGGTCGAGCTCAGCTCACGGGGAACGCGATGTCGCACACCGGGTCCTCGGGGCCCGACGCCTCCCAGTCGGCGAAGTACACCTCACGGCACGGACCCGCCACCGACAGGCCCTGAGCGGCGACCCACTCCTCCACCGCCTCGAAGGCGGCCAGGATCTGCGGATGGGCCACCTGCGCCTTGGTGATCCGGGTGTAGGCCAGCCGCCGGGCCGGCTCCACCCGCACCTGTGACTGCCAGGCCCGCCCCCGCTCCTCGCTCCACGCCCGGGCCGCCACCTCGTCGGCGACCGGCACGCACGACTCCGCCGGGCCGTCGCTCTCCATCGACACCTCGGCGTGGTAGACGACGAACGGCGCCGCCGTCACACCCCCGCAGCCCCGCGCCGCCTCCTCCAGCCGGGTCAGCGAGGCACCGATCCACGCCGGCAGCTCGCCCGCCAGCGTGTGCCGGGTCTCGCTGATCACCACCTGCGCGGGCACGTCCACCGTCTCGACCACGAACTTTCCGTACACCTCGGAGCTCCTCCCCGAAAGACGTCCACGGAGGTAGTCGGCGAGCGTCCGCTGCCCGGCCACCCGGGCCTCCACTCCCGCCCAGTAGGCGTCGAGCAGAACGGCGGCCCCGGGCCCGTCCGCGTGGACCACCTCCGCGACCTTCGCGAGCGGCATGTCCAGCTGGCGCAGCAGGGCCACGAGCCGGGCGCGTTCGGTCTGCCCGGTGCGGTAGTAGCGGTAGCCGGTGGTCTCGTCCACATGGTCGGGCACCAACAGGCCCATACGGTCGTACAGCCTGAGAGCCTTGGCCGACAGCCGGGCCCGCGCGGCGAACGCCCCGATGGTCAGCAACTCGTCGTCGCGGGCACCGTCCACGTCGTCATCCTCCGTCGCCGGGCGGCCTGTTCCGCCCGGCGACGACGACGCTCGGGCCTGCCCCAGGGGCAAGGTCAACCCGCCAGCCGCTCCTCCACGGCCGCCACGACCTCGGCCGACTCCGGCTCGGCCTGCGGCGAGAACCGCGCGGCGACCTTGCCGTCCCGCCCGATCAGGAACTTCTCGAAGTTCCAGCGGATGTCCCCGCTGTGCCCCTCGGCGTCGGCGAAGCCCGTCAGCCGGTCGTACAGCGGATGCCGGCCCTCCCCGTTGACGTCCACCTTCTCGGTCATCGGGAAGGTCACGCCGTACGTCGCCGAGCAGAACTCGGCGATCTCGTCGGCGCTGCCCGGCTCCTGGCCCATGAACTGGTTGCAGGGCACGCCGAGCACGGTGAAGCCCTGCTCCGCGTACCGCTCGTGCAGCCGCTCCAGGCCGGCGTACTGCGGGGTGAGCCCGCACTTGGAGGCCACGTTGACCACCAGTACGACCCGGCCCGCGTACTGGGAGAGGTCGGCGGATCCGCCCTGGAGGGCGCCGATCCCGACGTCAAGGGGGAGGCTGTCGTTGCGCTGCGTGTTCTCTGAGGTCGTCATGCCCGGATGCTAGCCCCGCGACATGTCGTGCCGACGGGCGCGTCGCTCGGCCTCGATTGGGTTAAGGACCGCTCGGGAACTCCTGCGCGATCAAACCGTTGCATAGTCTAAGAGACTGGGGAGGGACGCCTGAGAACAAGGGAGAAGGCGACTCTTGAGCGCTGCGACACCGGAGTAGTCATGACCGTGAAGAAGTCGCCATCCAGCTCCACGATGCTGTCCTGGATGCCTGCCGCGGCCATGACCGTGGTCGCCGTCGTGGATCTCACGGCCGGGCCGGGGGTGGGGCTCCTGCCGCTGGTGTCGCTGGGACCGGCGTTCGCCGGACTGGTCGGCGGCTGGCGGCGTACGGCGGTGATCGGGCTGGTCGCGCTGCTGCTCTGCGTGGGCCTCGGGCTGTACAACGGGCTCTTCGACCGCCCCCGCGGCTACACCGCCATGGTGTCGGTGGCCGGTGTGACCGGCGTCGGGATCGCGGCGGCCGTGATGCGCTCGCGCCGGGAGGCGGAACTGGCCAGTGTGCGGTCGATCGCGGAGGTGGCCCAGCGGGTCCTGCTGCGCCCGGTACCGCTGACCGCGGGCCCGCTGCACGCGGCCGTCTCGTACACCTCGGCGCTCGCCGAGGCCCGGATCGGCGGCGACCTGTACGAGGTGGTGGCCTCCCCGCACGGCGTCCGGGTGATCGTGGGCGACGTGCAGGGCAAAGGCCTGGCGGCGGTGGAGACCGCGGCCAGGGTCCTCGGCACCTTCCGGGAGGCGGCGTACGACGAGAAGGACCTGGTCAAGCTCGGCGAGCGGCTGGAACGCAGCGTCGCCCGCGAGCTGGAGGACGAGAAGTTCGTGACCGCGATCGTCGCCGAGATCGGCTACGACCACCAGGTCGTCCTCCTCAACTACGGCCACCCGGCCCCGATGGTCGTCCACCGCGACGGCACCGCCGACTTCCCGGAGCCGCCCTCCTACGCCCTCCCGCTGGGCCTGGGCGCGCACGGCGACCCCGGCCCGGAGCCGTTCCCGGTGCCCTTCACCCCCGGCGACCAGCTGCTCCTCTACACCGACGGCGTGACGGAGGCCCGGGACGACGAGGGCGGCTTCTACCCGCTCGCCGAACGCGCCCACCTCCTGAAGGACTCCGACGTCCACCGCGCCCTGGACGCCCTCCGCGAGGACCTGGTGCGGCACGCGGCGGGGCCGCATCACGACGACGCCGCGATGCTGCTGCTGCGGTACCAGGGCCATGGCGGCGGGGGAGCGGCCGGACCGGCGTGAGCGTCCGGTCAGGCCCGCCGGCCGCCGGCCGACGCCATGCCGAGCCAGGTGTGCGGGTTGCCCTCCCAGCACCAGCCGAGCTTCGGGGCCTTCTGGCTGATCCAGATCGCCGGGACCCGGCGGTCGCCGGACCGTGAGCCGCCCAGCGAGAAGCACTTGTTCTTGACCAGGATCCGCGGCGCGTGCGTCATCAGCGCGATGCCCTCCTCGATGGTGAGCGGACTGCGGTCCCGCTCGGCGACGGTGGCCATCGCGTCGCCCGGCACGTCCCCGCAGAACTCCTCCCCGCGCTCGACGTCGAACAGCAGGTGGACACCGTCCGGGCAGGGCGGCGCGGCCTCCTCGGTGGCGACGAACCGCTCCAGGGAGCCGGGCTCGAAGCTGCGGTCGACGAACCCGGGCAGCCGGCCGCCGTGCAGCGTGGTCAGCGGCATGGCCCGCTCGATCGGGGCGAGCTCGCGGGTGACGACCAGGACGAACGGCACCCGGCCGGACACGGCGGCGTCGTACTCCTGGCCCGGGTCGCCCGCGTGGGCCACGGCCTCGGCGCGCAGGGGCGCCACCAGCTCGGCGAACTCCTCCTCCGTGCGCCCGGAGAGCGCCGGGTAGCCGAGCGCTTCGAGCGTACGGACCTGCCGGTCGAACTCGGCGGCGGCGTCGAAGACGGGGGAGTCGATGGTGTGGTTCGTCTGCTCGGTCAAGCGAGGTTCTCCTTCACGGTGGTTTCGATTCTGGCCAGGGAGCCGGTTTCCAGGGCGCACCACACGGCGCCGTCGTGCCGGGCGATGCCGTGCGGTTCGCTGTCGGGGCGGGACAGCGCGTACGAGGTGACGCGGCCGTCGACGGTGATCCTGCCGACCCGGCCACTGCCCCACTCGGTGAACCACAGCGCACCGTCGGGCCCGGCCGTGACCGCGTGCGGCCGGGCCGCGGGGTCGGACAGCGGATACTCGGTGATCTCGCCGTCCACGGTGATCCTGCCGATCCGCCCGGCCCCGATCTCGGTGAACCACAGCGCGCCGTCGGGCCCCGCGGCGATGCCCACCGGCGCGGCGCCCTCGGTCGGCAGGGGGTGAGCGGTGCCGCGGCCGTCGGTGGTGAGCCGTCCGACGGCGTTCTGTTGGTTGAGGGCGCACCACAGGGCCCCGTCCGGGCCGACCGTGAGGGCGGACGGGAAGGCGCCGGGCGCCGGGTACTCGGTGACCTCGCCGTCCATGGTGACGCGGCCGACGCGGTCGACGCCGGACAGCGTGAACCACATGGCTCCGTCCGGCCCGGCGACGATTCCGAACGGCCCGCCCTCGGAGGTCAGGGGCGCGAAGGAGGAGTAGCTGCCGTCAGGGGCGATACGGCCGACGCGGTGCGCCCGGTACTCGGTGAACCACATCGCCCCGTCCGGGCCCGGTGCGATCACGGTCGGCCCGGCTCCGACCGGGTGGACGGTGACACTCCCGTCGCCCGGGTCCCGGCGGGCTACGGCGTCCTGGTGGACGAGGGTGAACCACAGGGCGCCGTCCGGCCCTTCGGTGAGGGCGTAGGGGCCGGCGTCCGGGCTGCTGACGGTGTACTCCCGTATGGATATTTCGTTCATCGAGTCTAATTTTACGCAGAGAGTATCCTCATCGTCAACATATAAATACTACCGGGGTAAGATTAACCGCATGGACCTGAACACACCGGCGCCGGGCCTCCGCGAGACCAAGAAGCGCGAGACGCGGCAGCTGATCTCCGACCACGCGACCAGGCTTTTCATCGAGCAGGGCTTCGAGCGCACGACGATCGCGGAGATCGCCGACGCCGCCCGCGTCGCCAAGAAGACGGTGACGAACTACTTCCCGCGCAAGGAGGACCTGGCCCTCGACCACCAGGAGCAGTTCGTCGGCGCCCTGGCCGGCACCGTCGCCGCGCGCGAACCGGGCGAGACCCCGCTGGCGGCCCTGCGCCGTGCCTTCCTGGCGTCGGTGGAGGCCCAGGACCCGGTCGCGGGCTTCGCCGGCCCGGCCTTCACCCGCATGATCGCCGACAGCCCCACCCTCACCTCCTGCCTGCGCGGCCTCCACGACCGGCGGGAGGAGGCGCTGGCCGCGGCCCTGGCCGGGGCGACGGCCGCCTCGCCCGACGACATCACACCCCGCACGGCCGCGGCACTGCTGGGCGGAGTCCACCGGGTTCTCTTCTCCCGCATCCAGGAACTGACCCTGGCCGGCTCGGCCGACCCGGAGATCGCGGAGGTGCTGACGCGGGAGGCGCCGCGCGCCTTCGACCTGCTGGCACCGGCCCTGGCGGAGTACGGCCGCTCCTGAGCGGCTCCACGCCAGCTGGGAGCGCGTACGCGAAAACTCCTGTGCGTCGGCTCTCGCACCTCTGCGATCATCCCCGAATGGCGCACCGTCTCGAATCGCTGGTCATCCGGCACACCCACCGTCTTCCCTCCCCGAAGGGCTCCGCCGGGGAGGGGGCCGCCGCCGCACGGCAGTTCGACGCGGCGCTGACATCCGTGGGCTTCAAGCTCTCGGCCGAGCTGCTGGAGCGGCTGTCCGGGCTGTCCGAGGCCGCGGTCGTGCACATGGCCGAGCGAACGCTGCGCACCGTGAGCGAGATGGTGGGCGACCACGTCCGGCACAACGCGTACTTCATCGACTTTCCGGCGAACGTGCCGGACACCGAAGAGTTCTGGATGCGGTGCGTGACGGAGGCGCTCGGCGACGACACGTCGCGCGAGAGCGTGCTGACGCAGCTGGCGCACGGAGTGCTGGACCTGCTCAGCCTTCCCACGTACGGCCGCTACCAGCACACCTACGAGGAGATGCTCGCGGCACAGGACGAGCTGATCGCCGCGGCGGGTGACCGGGTGACCGTCCTGCACCTCGGGCGGGACCTGGACGACGAACTCACGGACCTGTACCTGGCCTTGGCGGGCAGCACGACGCCACTGGGCGAGGACCACCTGCGCGACCTCGAGGCGCTCGCCGAGCGATGCGCGCTCGGCCCCCAGCCGGAGTCGATCCCCGTCCGGGAGAACCGGGCGGTCGTCAACGAGGCCCGCCTCGGCGCCGGCGCCGACCTGCTGCTGGACACCGTCACCGATGTGCTCCGTCTGGCCTGCGCGCTGTCGGGCGGCGACGTGACGCTCCAGGAGCCGACCCGGTTCCGGGCGCTGTCGCGGCCGGTGCGCCGGGGACTGCTCGCGGGCCTCGACGCGGTGGTCGCGGCGAACCCCGCGAAGCTCGCCGATGTGCACGCGCACCGGGAGCCCTTCAAACGGCTCGGTGAGCGTCTGCATCCGCACGAGTACCCGCGCTGGCCGCACGCCGCCGACGTGTTCGCCGTTGCGCGGGGCGAGAAGGAGGCGCGGTCCTTCGGCAGCCGCCTCGAGCAGCGCCTCGACGATTTCGACGTCCCCGGTGCGGTGGAGCTGCTGAAGTCCGCTCCCGGCAGGCTGTTCCGCGCCCTGGACCTCCTGCTGCGCATCGCCGCCGACCAGGAGGAGCGGGACGTGGTGGTGGCCGCCGCGGTGGAGGTCGCTCCCAAGGTCTCCGGCCGGGTCGTCCTCTCGGTCCGTGAGCACTTCCACAACCGGGAGCGGGAGACCGACGAACCCCGCATCTTCGTCAACCGCCGGGGCCGCGCCTGGGCCGCCCCCGACGTCCGGCCCCCGGTACCGGCCGCCGACCGGGACCGCCTGATCGCCGCCCTCGACGCCGAGACGCGCCGTCGGCTCCCGGCGCCGGGCCGGCTGCTGCTCGACCCCGACGTCCTCGACGTGGCGCTCCCGCTCAGCGGCAGGGCGACGGCGGCCGGGTTCGGCGTACTGCCGCGGGGTTCGGTCTCGGAGATCGACGGCGAACTGCTGCGCTTCTTCGTGTACTGGAAGGAGACCGAGTACCCGACCGACTACGACCTTTCGGCCCTGCTCCTGCACAGCGACTACAGCACCGACTCCTGGCTCTCCTACACGGCCCTGACAGCCGTCGGGGGCGAGCACTCGGGCGACGTCACCGAGGCGCCCGACGGGGCCTCGGAGTTCATCGAGCTGTCCCTGGACCGGGTGCGCGGCACCTTCATCGTTCCGCAGGTCAACATCTACGCGGGCGAAGGCTTCGAGAAGGTCGAGGAGTCGTTCTTCGGGTTCATGCTGCGCGACGGTGAGCAGAAGGGCCGTCCGTTCGAGCCGCGCACGGTGCGGATGAAGTCGGAGCTGCGCGGGGCGGGCCGGGTGGCGCTGCCTCTGGTCTTCCGGCGCGGGGACGACGGCAGGTGGCGTGCGAAGTGGCTGCACCTGTACCTGAAGGGCGTCTCGGCGGCGAACCGGGTCGAGGCGAACCAGGTGTCGGTGTCCAAGGTGGTGCGTGCCCTCGTGGAGCGCGAGCAGCTCACGGTCGGGTACCTGATCGACCTGATGTCCCGCGACACCACGGCCGTGGACCTGTGGGACGGCGAGCCCGTCCCGGACGAGCCCGTGACGTACATCGGTCTCGAACGCCCCGAGGGGCTGCACCCGGACTCCCGGGTCGTCACCCTCGAAAATCTGCGCGACTTGATCCCGGGCTGAGTGCTAGCGTTGCCCACGGCGAGGCCATGAAGGGGCTTCCTTCTCATTTCTCTCCTAATGAACTCAAGTCCCTTCGCTTTCCTCGCCTTCAACGCAGCACCGGGCGACGCCCGCGCAGGCGCGCAGCCGGCCGTCGGCCGCGTCCCGGTCGGGGACGGCGCGCAGCATGGCGTAGGGCCCCTCGGCCGGGTCGAGTCGGGGCAGGTGCCGGAGCACGACCCCAGTGCCCGCGCCGACCAGCCCGGACAGGACCGCCTCGGCCAGGGCGTGGTGGACGTGCACGAGGTAGTCGGCCAGGGACACCCGGGTGGTGACCACGTCGAGCCGTGCCGTGTGAACGTCCGGTCCGGCGTCGGCCCGGGGCGGTATCCCGACCCGGGCGGGCAGCGGGGGCAGGGCGGCCGCGGGGAAGAGCCGCAGCAGGCGCCGCAGCGGCGGGACTTCGCCGGTGTCCTCGGGCAGCGTCCACGCCATGGCGCCGTCCGCGCTGACGTGGTGGAAGGCGAATCGCGTACGGAGGTTGTCGGGGTTGCCGGAGAGGAAGACCGTACGGGTGTACGCGCGCAGCCACGGCTCGCTCAGGGTGTCCGGCAGGCTGAGGGCGTAGGCCACCGCGGACCGCGCGAACGTCGTGGGCTCGAAGCGCCGCAGCACGACCGTCACGGCCGTCCGGCCCGGCTCGGGCGCCGAGTCGGCGTGCGCGGCCCGGACGCGGCGTTCGGCGTGCTCCCGGAGGTACTGCTGGGTGAACACGGGCGGTGCCCCTTCTGCCGGGCGGTCAGAGGTAGACGGCGGAGGCCACGGCGCGCAGCGGCACCCGCCGGTGCCTGCGCAGCAGCGCGGAGGTGAGCCGGTAGGGGTCCACGTGGGCCCGCCCGCCGGTCTGCCGGCGCACGAACTCCAGGGCGTCCGGGGCGGGCGGCGGGTCCTCGCGGGCGAGCAGTCCGGCGGCGCGCCCGACGGTCTGGCGCAGGAGGTCCTCGCGGTAGGACTGCCCGTTTGCGCCCTTGCCGAGCCCGGCGACGAAGTACAGCCTCATGCCGAGCCGGACGGCCTCCGGTGACGCGTGGTCCCGCAGCGCGCCGGCCAGCCCGGCGACGGTGTGCGCGTGGGCGACGCCGTGACGGCTGGAGCGCACCGCGCCGTCCAGCGGAACCCGGTCCAGGCAGACCCGGTGCGCACGGGCGCCGCCGAGCGCACCGAGGAGTTTCTGCAGCAGGACGTAGTCCTCCGTCAGCTCGCGGTCGTGGAGCAGGACGATCTCGTCGTACTCCTCCACCGCCGGCAGCAGATCCCGCAGGGCGCAGCCCAGGTAGTTGGGGCGGCCCGTGGCGGACGTGGCGGGGCGCAGGGGCAGCCCCTGGGCGGTGGCGTCCAGGTAGACGGGGCCGCCGTCGTCGCGCGTGTCCAGGCAGAGCCCGTGCTTGGCGAGCCGTTCGACCGTCTCCTCGAACTCGAGCCCGGGCCGGCGCGTGGCGGTGAGGCCCGGGTCGTGCATGCCCAGCCAGGCGAAGTGGCCGCGCCACAGCTCCAGCAGCCGCCGGCTCACCGGGTGGGTCCAGCCGGTCTGCTCGACGGCGCGGACGTACGGCAGCAGGGCCGCGTCGCCGGGCGGGTCGCCGCGGGTCTGGAACTGCGTGTAGAGCAGGCCCACTTCGTGCTCGGTGACGGCGCTCAGGTCGGCGTCGCCGTGGACACGGTCGAGGTACTCCCAGAAGCCGGCGGTCTGCCGGGTGCCGTTGAACGCCGTGTTGCTGTAGAGGTAGTCGACGTGGCGGTCGTCCAGCATCCGCGTGGCGCGGAACATGACGTCCACCCACAGCAGCCCCTTGATGTGGCTGAGGCCGAGTGCCTTGGTGGGGGTGACGGTGATCGGCGCGATCAGCACCCTGGGGCGGGGCGCGGTCACAGGCGTCGGCCGTGGACGAGGAAGACGCGCCCGGCCCCGGGAACGTCCCGCGGGGGGACCGGGTCGGGCCAGCGGCCGAAGTCGGCGCCGGGCTCACCGGGTTGCAGCACCGTCGCCTCGACGCCGTACTCGGCGAAGAGCGCCTCCGGCTCGTCGTGCCCGGACAGCCACGGGCAGCCCCAGCTCTCGAACACCGCGAGCAGCGGCGCGACGGCGGGCGCGGTGAGGGCCGTGGCGCTGACCAGGTCCGCGGCGACCGTGCTGCCGGGCGCGGTGGCGTCCCGCACCCGGCACAGCACCTGGCCGACCTGCTCCCGGGTGAGGTAGTAGAGGAATCCTTCGAGCAGCCAGATCGAGGGCCGGCCGGGGTCGTAGCCGGCCTCGGCGAGCGCGGCGGTCCAGTCCGGGCCGAGCAGGTCGGCGCCGACCCGGTGCCGGGTCGCCCGCGGCGGCGCCGGCTCGGCGCGCAGCACCGATTCCTTGGCCGCGAGGACGTCCGTGCGATCGACTTCGAAGACGTCGACCGGGCACGGCCAGGGCAGCCGGTGGGCCCGGGTGTCCATGCCGGCCGCGGCGATCACGACCTGGGGGCGGTCGGCCTCCGCGACGCGGGCGAGCAGCAAGTCGTCGAAGTACCGGGTCCTGACGGCGTTGTAGGCGAACGTGCTCGGTACGGGCTCCGCGGGGCCGGTGCGGTTCGGCCGGGTGGCGTCGCCGATCCGGCCGAACAGGTCGGTGCCGAGGACGCCGGCCAGCCGGGCGGCGAACGGGTCCCGGAACAACCGGTCCGGGCGCCGGCTCTCCTGGGCCCGCAGTGCCGCCGTGAGGAGGGAGGTCCTGGCGACCGCGTCGAAGGTTTCCACGCTTGCTCCTTGAAGAGGGGGAAGGGGCCGGGCGCGCGTCGGGAAGGCGCCGGACGCCTGCTCTGCCGGCGCCCGGCGGGTGCGGGCGGCCCGTTCAGGCGCCGAGCAGCCGGCGCCACGCCGCGTCGTCGTTCTGGAAGACCCGGTCCTTCACCTGCGCCGGCCGCGTGCCCCGGGCGACCCTGGCCTGCCAGTCGGCGGCGAAGCCGCCGGGCGCCACGCGGTGCAGGCCGGGAGCGCCGAGGCGGGCGCTCGCGCGAGCCGCCCGGTATCCGTCGGACCGCCCGCCGAGCGCGGTGTCCAGGGCCCGGGCGAACGCCTCGGTCTCCTTGTGCGACCAGCGGCCGAACGGCTCCACGGCGAAGGTGTACCGCTGCGGACCGTCCGCGCCGGGCTCCGGCGTGCCCGGCCGCGCGGGACGCCCGGTCACCCGGCAGGTGGCGTTGCGGATCTCCAGGCCGGTGGCACGCGTCGCGCCGTGCAGGGCGCTCACCACGTGCCCCTCGCGCAGCCGCTCGCCGGCGGCGTCGGACAGGGTGCGCCGGCCGGCGTACTCGAGCCGGGGCACGCCCTCGGCCCGGTCCACGACGCGCACCACGTCGCCGAGGGCGTACCGGTAGAGGCCGCCGACATGGCTGAGGACGACGTGGTACTCGCCGCCCGTCGCCAGTTCGTCGCAGAGCAGCGTGTCGCTGCCGGGCGACAGTTCCTCGTCGGCGTCGACGAACTCCAGCAACCCGCCGGTGACCGCGGGCGAGCCGGCCGTGGGATGCCGGTCCAGCGCCACGGCGACGAAGCCCTCCGACGCCGCCGCGGGGGCGGGCAGCGCGCTCACCCCGGGCCCGAACGCCTCGCGCAGCCGGGGGAGGTAGAGCGAGGCCAGTCCGGTGGTCCAGCAGAACAGCAGCTCCATGCGCGGCCAGACGTGGGCGGGCAGCGGGGCGCCGGCGCGTTCGGCGAGCCGGTCCAGGAACCTGGCGCGCTCCGGGTCGGGCGCGGGCCCCGGACGGCCGTCGACCGTGCCGTCGTACACGTCCTTGACCAGGCGCGGCCACCACTGGACCAGTTGGTGGGGCAGCGCGGCCACCACGGCGGGGTTGATGCCGATGACGCAGCGCACGTCGTGGGCCATGGCTGCGCGCAGCCGTACGTAGTCGCGCCCCAGGTGATCGGCCGGGTCCACGGACGACGGCAGGGTGCTCCAGGGAGCGCGGCTGCCCGGTTCCGCCGACAGCCGCTCACCGAAGGCCCGGCCGAAGTCGACCTGGCTGGCGCCGAGATGAGGGTGGCCGGAGCGGGTCGCGTCCGCGGCGGGCGCGGGGTCGTGCTTGAGGTTGAGCGTGGCGTCGGGCCTGCGGACGGCTTCCGGGTGGTACTCGACGATGTTCGCCCAGGCCGCGTAGTAGGGCGGGAAGAAGGAGGTCCGCATGAACTCCCTGGTGACCGGTATCCGTTTGCTGTCGCCGGTGCTGCCGCTGCTCTTGAAGAAGACCACGGGGGGATCGGCGCTCAGCACGTTCGGCCGGCCGGCCGCGGCGGCCTCCATCCAGGGGCCGAGGGCCTCGTAGTCGGCGATGGGGACGGCCGCGCGGAAGTCGTCGACACCCCGGCAGCGGGCGAAGCCGTGCCGCCGCCCGAATTCGGTGTCGGCGTTCGCGCTCAGCAGGTGCCGCAGTGCGCTGTCCTGTGCCGCCCGCACGTCGCCGAGCGCCTTCCGCAGTCCGTCCCGCTCGGTCAGCACCCTTTTCCGGTAGGCGGGGAACAGGTCTTCTCCCATGTCAGACACCGGCCCGATGTCCCGTCGCGTGCACGACGGCGTCTACGGCACGGTCGATGTCGGAGCCCTGTTCGAGAGTGGTCACCCTCATGCCCGCCACCTCCGCGCGCAGCATGTCGCGCAGATCGTCCTGGAACCGGATGAACGATTCCTCGGTGGGTGTGTCGCCGTAGTGCTCCATCGGGTTCAGCGCATCTCCCCGTCCGCTGCGCTCCCAGGCGACGGCGGACGGAACGTCGAGGTAGACCACCCGGCCGGGCTGCGGGAACGACCTCCACCAGGAGAACAGCGACGGATTGGCGTATCCGAGCAGCGTGCACTTGGCCATGATCTTCAGGTAGTAGGAGTCCACGATCACCGGCCGTCCGGGCGGTGCGCCGGTCACGCGGTCGCGCATGTGCACCACGGCCAGCTGCATCAGGGTGAGGAGGATGTCCGGCGAGTAGCGTCCGGCCGGTGCCCTCAGCGCCTCGGACAGCAGTTCCCGGCGGGCTCGGCCGATCAGCGCGTAATCGGTGTCGAGCGGCGCCTGGTCGCAGGTGACCACCGTCCAGCGACCGCTGGCGGCGAGACGGCGCAGCACCGACGACTTGCCCGAGTAGTCCGGGCCCAGCAGAACGGTGAATTCCGGGCCGTCGGCCCGGGGCGGCGCGTACGGCGGGGCGCCGTACGGCATGGGTGAGGTCGGCATCTTCACTTCCTGGTAGCTGATCCGCGGCCGGTCCGAGCACATGCCGGTCCGAGCACATGCCGGCCCTGCGCACGGCCGCGGACGCGCGCGGGCACGGCCGCTCGGACGGCGGCCCGCGCGGGGCCGCGGTGCGGTCGGTTCTTCGGGTGGTGCCGGTTCCTCCGGCGCGCCGGGGCCCCCGGCCGCCGCCTGGTCCGCGGCGGCGGGCCGAGCCCTAACTCCGCCGGCCGGTGGGGGACGAACCCACCGGCTCGTAGTACTCGGTGAACAGCCGGCCCACCAACTCGCCGCGGCTGGAGACGCCCAGCTTCTCGAAGATCGCCTTGATGTGGTCGCGCACCGTGTGCGGCGACAGGTGCAGCTCCTCGGAGATCCCGCTGGTGGACAGGCCGCGCGCCACTCGCCGGGTGACCTCCAGCTCCCGTTCCGACAGCTCGTAGGCCTGCACGACGAGCGGCGTCACGTCGGAGACCGGGGCGCGTTCGATGATCACCGCGGAGGCGCCCGGGCGCCCGTCGGCCCCGCGCAGGCAGGACGCGTGGCACACCAGCCAGCGGCCGGTGCGGGTGCGCATCCTGATCCGCGCGGTGTCCCCGCCGCGCTCCTCGGCGATCGCCCTGGCCCGCATCGCGGTGCCGTGCACCCACAGGGGTATGCGCAGACCGAGCGCGGTGAGCGAGGCGGGACCCTGCGGCATCTCCTCCAGATAGCGCCGTGCCTCGTCGTTGACCGAGACGAGGGCGCCCTCGGCGTCGAACAGCAGCAGCCCGGTGCCGGTCAGCGCGTCACCAGAGGGCTCGGGGCGCTGTTTGGCGTACGCCCTGAGCAGGCGGGCGACGGGCGTGCCCAGGTCCTCCATGAACCTGCGCTCCCCGGTGGAGAACTCGGCCCGCCCCTTCTCCCGGAACAGGCTGATGTACCCGTGGGGCCGGCCATCCACCCGCAGCACGGCCCGCAACTCGTCGTGCACCCCGCGCGGCGCCAGAAAACCCCGGTACAGGGAGCTGCGCTCGGGCTCGCCCCCCGTGGTCTCCCACAGGCTGGCCACCGGCACCGGCGCCAGCGCGAGGTCCCGGAACAGGTTGATCTTCTCCGTGAACAGCTCGTACTGCCAGTAGACGGCACAGCTGTGATCCTCGATGTTCTCCGCGAAGATCGGCGACGTGATCATGCCGGTCTCCGGGTCGGTGGCCCGCCAGACGGCGGCGTCGTACGGGACCGCCCTGCGCAGTTGCGTCGCGAGCGTGCTGAACAGCGTGTGCGGGCTGTCCGCTCGTCCGGCGCGCAGGAGGAGTTCGTCGCGACCGAGAGCAGTGGGCATCTCCGGCACTCCGTTCCGGGGTGGTCTACGGATGAAGAGTCAGCCTTGCCTGTCACAACCTGGCACCACCGTACGCCACTTGGCGGCCCCGGGCCGGTGGTGACGGCCGGAGCCGACCGTCACCACACGTCGTCCGGGAGCCACTGCGCGTACCGCCGCGGACCGGTCAGGACGGGCCCGTCCCCGCGGACGTCCACGGTCGGCGGGCCGGCCGCCTCCGGCATCCTCGGCATCTCCGGTCCGACGTAGAGCGGGTCGATCCGGACGTGCTCGATGCCCAGTGGCCCGAGCAGCGCCAGGAGTGCGCGCCGGGACAACCGGACCCACCGCTGGGTGGGCCCCAGCGCGGCGTGGAGCCGTTCCTCGCCGGTGAAGGCGAGGCCGACCCGCTCCGTACCGGCACCCGGCCGGGCCGTACGCACGACGGCCGCCGCGCCGTCGAGGTCGCCGACCCGGACCGGGACATACAGGAGCGCGTCCACTACGTCACGTCTCGAGGCAGAACTCGTCGAGCGGGTAGCCGACGTGCCGGTCCTCCGTCGGCAGGAAGCCGAGCACCTTGTCGCCGGGCTTCAGCTCGGTGCTGTTGAGGACCTTGCCGCCCGGGCCGAGCACCCGCACGTGCCAGTCGTCCTGGAGGATCAGATTGACCTCGCGGCCGTCGGTGGAGACCGCGTTCACCGAGATCAGCGGCCTGGTCTCGATCTTGACCCGGCCGACGGTGACGAGCCGGGTGCGGCCCTCGACGTCGGACGCCACGACCTTGCTGCCGGCCTTCAGCTCGCTGAGGTAATTGGTCCGGCCGTCCTTGGACAGCGTGTACGAGTGGATGGCGCCGGCGTTCACCCGGAACGGGCGGGTCGGCATGTACGGCAGCGGGTGCGTCTCGCTGACGCAGAGGATCATGCCCTTGGAGTGCGATCCGACCAGGATGCCCTCGTCCTCGCGGAAGTAGGTGCAGGTGTCGACGCAGGCGCGCTCGCCCATGCCGACGTGCTCCGTGCCGACGACCTCCAGCTCGGTCAGGACCAGGTCGGGGGTCTCGGCGTTGACCACGGCCTTCAGCGCGGTGGCGTCGCCGACCTTGCGGGGCGCCATCATGACGCCGTCGGAGCCGTGCTCCAGCACGCCGAAGATGATCTCGGCCTCCTCGACGTCGGCCGCCACCGTGATCAGGCTGCCCCGGGAGGCGGCGGACGCCGCGATGACGATCTCCAGCGGGATCTTGGTCGGGTCGCGGAACAGCAGCAGGCTCCACTGCTCGGTGCGCGCCGACTGACAGGCGTCCTCCAGCGTCTTCGCGTCGACGATCTCCACGAACCGGCCGAATTCCAGCCCCGGGTGCGCGAGCTTCAGCTCGGCGGGGGTGATTTTGTGGAAGTCGGGGTCCACGATGACCACGGTGGCCTCGCCGAAGTCCTCCGGGAGGGCCTTGCCGCGGGGGAACAGCACCTTGGTGACGGTCGGGGGCAGGCCCTCCAGGGATGCCGGGTCCGCCGCGACGATGCCGTCGACCCGCTGGTGCAGCGCCTCCTGGACGATGGCGTCCCGCGCCTCGTCGACGCCTCGGATGTCCAGCCAACTGAGCTTCATGTGCAGGGCTCCTAGAGGTCACTCACTGTGGATGAGGTCGGCCAGCTTCCCGGCCATGACGCCGGGATCGGGCGCCTCGAAAACGTTGCGGCCCATGGCCACGCCCGCGACGCCGGCGCTCAGCGCCTCGCCGACCTGGGCAAGGACCTGGCCCTCGTCGTCGTTGCGCGGACCGCCGACGGTGATGACCGGGACGGGAGAGAGGGCGACGACCTCCTTCATCTCCGTCACCGAGCCGACGTACGGGGCCTTCACCAGGTCGGCGCCGAGATCGGCGGCCAGGGTCACCGCGTGGGCCACCAGCGCGGGGTCGCGCGGATCGCTGATCCTGGGGCCGCGGGGGTACATCATCGCCAGCAGCGGTACGTTCCAGCGGTCGCAGGCTTCGGCGACCACCGCCAGGTCGGACACCTGCCGCTGCTCGCCGTCCGAGCCCAGGTTGACGTGCACGCTCACGGCGTCCGCGCCCAGCCGCAGGCTCTCCTCGACGCCGGCCACCAGGTACTTGGCGTCCGGGTCGGGAGCGTGCACGGTGCTGGCGCTCAGATGGACGATGAGCGAGGTGCTGCCGAACCAGGCGGGGTCGACGTGCCGGAGGCTGCCCTTGTGCAGGACGATCGCGTCCACCCGGTTGGTGGCCAGCCGGCCCACGAGTGCGTCGAGTCCTTCGCCGCCGGTGATCGGTCCCTGGCTCACCGAATGGTCCATCGGCACGATCAGCAGCCGTTCGGAATCGTTTCGGTAGAGGCGCCGCAGGCGAAGCCGCCTGCCGAACGCGCCATTGGAGATCATGGGGGTTCCTCATTTCTCCGTGCCGGTCTTGGATCAACCCTGAAGAGGCCGGGTATCTTCGGCGTCTCATCCGCATATCGCGTGCGGCGCCTTTCCGATATCGACGGGAAACATCAGCGGTCAAGACTCGTGGGCAACCGGCGAGAAAGGTGTCCACAAAGTGACGACCATGAAGATTGACGGGCACGGCCTGAGCATCGCCCAGACCGTGGCCGCCGCATCCCGCGAAGGTTCGGAATTCGCGGTCTCCGAGGACGCGTTGCGGGCGATGAACGCCTCCCGGAACCTGAAGCTGGAGATCCTCGCGACCGGCAAGCCCATTTACGGGGTGACGACGGGCTTCGGTGACAGCGTCAACCGGCAGATATCACCGGAGAAGACCGGACGACTGCAGAACGAGCTGATCCGCTACCACCTGAACGGAACCGGCCCGCTGGCCTCCGACGAGGTCGTGCGCGCCACCGTGCTGATCCGCGCCAACTGCCTGGCCCGGGGCAACTCCGGCGTCAGCCTCCCCGTCGTGGACCTGCTGCTGGACTTCCTCCGGTACGACATCCTGCCGGCCGTCCCCGAGCGCGGCTCGGTCGGCGCCAGCGGCGACCTGGTCCCGCTCTGCTACCTCGCCAACGCCCTGACGGGCCAGGGCAAGGTGCGCCACCGCGGCGAGACCCGCCAGACCGCGGAGGTGCTGGCCGAGCTGGGCCTCGAACCGGTGACGCTGGAGGCCAAGGACGGACTGGCGCTGATCAACGGCACCTCCTTCAGTTCGGCGTTCGCCGTCCTGAACACCGAGGCGGCGGCCGAACTCGCCGACGTCGCCGACATCTGCACCGCGCTGGCCGGCGAGGGGATGCTCGGCAACCGGGGCCACTACGCGCCGTTCATCCACAACGAGAAGCCGCACAGCGGCCAGCGCGCCAGCGCCGCGTTCATCCACGAGATGCTCGAGGGCTCCTCGCTGGCGATGACGTACGACCAGGTCGTCGACCTGAACGTCCCGCTGGACGGCCGGCACTACCAGAAGCTCGCCCGCAGCATCCAGGACCGCTACTCGCTGCGCTGTGCCCCGCACGTCAACGGCGTGCTGCGGGACATGCTCGACTGGGTCCGCACCTGGATGACGGTGGAGATCAACTCCTCCAGCGACAATCCGCTGTTCGACCCCTCCACGGGCGCCGTGTACAGCGGCGGCAACTTCTACGGCGGGCACGTCGTCACCGCGATGGACTCGCTGAAGACGGCCGTCGCCGGCGTCGCCGACCTGCTCGACCGGCAGCTCGCGCTCCTGGTCGACGAGAAGTTCAACAACGGCCTCACCCCGAACCTGATCGCCCGGGTGGACGACGACGACACCGAGGCCGGGCTCCAGCACGGCTTCAAGGGCATGCAGATCGCGTGCTCGTCGCTCACCGCCGAGGCGCTCAAGCACGCGGGTCCGGCCTCCACGTTCTCCCGCTCCACCGAGGCCCACAACCAGGACAAGGTCAGCATGGCCCCGATCGCGGCGCGCGACGCGCGCAACGTGATCGAACTGACCCGTGAGGTCGCGGCCATCCATCTCCTCGCCGCCTGCCAGGCCGTCGAGTTGCGCGGCGTCGACGAGATGAGCCCGCGCACCAGGGCCGTGCACGCACGCGTCCGCAAGGAGGTCCCCTTCGCCGCCAAGGACCGGCAGATGGACTGCGACATCACCGCGGTCGTGGAGATGATCGCCTCCGGCGCCATCACCGAGGCCGCCCGCGCGGGAGGGAACCCGTGACCGTCGCCCTGAACGCCGAAGCGGCCGCATCCGGCCCGGCGCCCGGCGCGCTGCCGGCCATCGGCGACTGGAAGTCCTTCGACGAACTGCGGGCGCTCCAGCAGGAGCGCATCGGGCCGACGCTGCGGCACGCTCTCGACTCGCCGTTCTACGCCGAGCGCCTGGAGGCCGGGCAGGAGCTGTCCGCGGTGGGCCTCACCGGTAAGCCGGACCTGCGCGACAGCTACCCCTTCGGCATGCTCGCCGTGCCCAGGGAGCGCCTGGCCTCCTACCACGAGTCCAGCGGCAGCACCGGCAACCCGACCCCCGCCTATTTCACCGAGGCGGAGTGGACCGACCTGGCCGACCGGTTCGTCCGCAAGACCGTCCCGCTCGGTCCCGAGGACACCATGCTGGTGCGCATCCCCTACGGGCTGGTGCTCGCCGGGCACATGGCCCACTGGGCCGCCATGCGCGGCGGCGCGACCGTCGTCCCCGGCGACTGCCGCTCGCTCGCGGTGCCCTACTCGCGGGTCGTGCGCGTGCTGCGCGACCTGGAGGTGACGCTGACCTGGTCGACGCCGAGCGAGAGCCTGCTGTGGGTCGCGGCGGCCAAGGCCGCCGGCTACCCCGCCGATTCCTTCAAGTCGCTGCGGGCGCTGTACGTGGCGGGCGAACCCATGAGCAACGCGCGCCGCCGCCGGATCGAGGAGATCTGGGGTGCCCCGGTCATCGAGGAGTACGGCTGCACCGAGGTCGGCCCGCTGGGCAGCGACTGCCCGTACGGCCGGATGCACTTCTGGGCCGACCGGGTGCTGCCGGAGATCTACGACCCGCAGACCGGGCAGATCACCACCGAGGGCGCCGGGCAGCTGGTCATCACCCCGCTGTACCGCGAGGCGATGCCGCTGGTGCGCTACAACCTCGAGGACCTGGTGGAACTGCGGTACGAGGACTGCCCCTGCGGGTGGCAGCTCCCCACCGTGCGGGTCATGGGCCGGCTCGGCCAGGGCTACACGGTCGCCGGGCGGCGTCTCGGACAGATCCAGGTGGAGGAGATGGTCTACCGGCTTCCCGCCTCCCATGGCGTGCTGTTCTGGCGGGCCAGGGCCGAACGGGACCGTCTGGTAGTCGAGTTCGAGGCGCCCGGCCGGGACGGCGAAGAGGCCGCCGCGTCGCTCGCCGCGTCCGTCGAGGCGGAACTCGGGGTGCCCTGTGCGGCCGGCGCCGTGCCCGAGGGCACGCTGGTGCCGACCGCGCTGCTGGCGGAGCGACTGGACGCCATGAAGCCGCGCAAACTGTTCGGGCCCGACGAGGACTGGGGGCAGGCCGTTGTCCGGGGTTGAGACATGGTGATCGTGATGGCGCCACAGGCCACGGCGTCGGACGTCGCCGCGGTCGTCGCGCGGGTCGAGTCGGCGGGCGGCGAGGCCTTCGTCAGCCGCGGGACGAGCCGCACCGTCGTCGGACTGGTCGGCGACATCGAGCAGTTCGGCACGCTCAGTCTCGGCGCCCTGCGCGGGGTCGCCGAGGTGGTGCGCATCTCGGTGCCGTACAAGCTGATCAGCAGGGAGAGCCACCCGGACCGCTCGGTGGTCCGGGTGGGCGGGGCGCCGATCGGCCCCGGCGCGCCGACGCTGATCGCCGGGCCCTGCGCGGTGGAGACGCCGGAGCAGACGCTGCGGGCGGCGCTGATGGCCCGGGCGGCCGGCGCGACCGTCCTGCGGGGCGGTGCCTTCAAGCCCAGGACCTCCCCCTACGCCTTCCAGGGCCTGGGCGAGGCCGGGCTGAAGATCCTCGCCGACGTGCGCGCCGAGACCGGCCTGCCCGTCGTCACCGAGGTGGTCGACGCCCACGACGTCGAACTGGTCGCCTCGTACGCCGACATGCTGCAGATCGGCACCCGCAACGCGCAGAACTTCGCGCTGCTGCAGGCCGTCGGCGACGTGGACAAGCCGGTCATGCTCAAGCGGGGGATGTCCGGAACCATCGAGGAGTGGCTGATGGCCGCCGAGTACGTCGCGCAGCGCGGCAATCTCGACATCGTGCTGTGCGAACGCGGCATCCGTACGTTCGAGACGGCCACGCGCAACACCCTGGACATCTCCGCCGTGCCCATCGTCCAGCGGCTGTCGCACCTACCCGTCATCGTCGACCCCTCGCACTCGGGCGGGCGGCGCGACCTCGTGCTTCCCCTGACCCGGGCGGCGCTGGCCGTCGGCGCCGACGGGATCATCGTCGACGTGCACCCCGACCCGGCGACCGCGCTGTGCGACGGGCCCCAGGCGCTCGTCCACGAGGACCTGGAAGAACTCGGCGCGGCGATGCGCGGTGAGATGCCCGCAGGGCACCGGATCCTCGACGGGGCCGCCTCCGTCCCGTAACGGTGACGGCCGCCGGGCCCGGCCCGGCGGCCGGTCGCCGCATCCTCCTCAAACGGGGGGTGGGACGCGGCCCCCGCGCTTGGCAGAGTCCTTTCCGTCCCGCCACACAACCGGGTCCGGGAGGACTGAGGATGACGACAGGCAAGAGCATCGAGAAGCCGGCCGCGGGGGAGCTGTCCGAACGGCTCCGGGGCCGGGTCCTGCGGCCGGGAGACGATGACTTCGCCCCGGAGCTGGACGGGTTCAACCAGATCTCCGAGCACTCTCCGGACCTGATGGCGGTCGTGGCGGGGGCCGATGACGTGCGCGAGGCCGTGTCCTTCGCCGCCGCGCGCGGGATGCCGATCGCCGTCCAGGCCACCGGCCACGGCCCGTCCACCGCGGCGGACGGCGGACTGCTGATCAGTACCCGCAGGATGCGCGGCGTGCGCGTCGACCCGGCCGCGCGGACGGCCCGGGTCGAGGGGGGCACGCAGTGGTTCGAGGTGGTCGAGGCGGCCGCCGAGCACGGCCTCGCCCCGCTCAACGGCTCGTCCCCGCTGACCGGGGTGATCGGCTACACGCTCGGCGGCGGCCTCGGGCTGATGGCCCGCAAGTACGGCTACGCCGCCGACCATGTCACGGCCCTGGAGATCGTCACGCCCGACGGACAGTCGCACCGGGCCACCGCCGACCAGGACACCGACCTCTTCTGGGCCGCGCGCGGCGGCAAGGGCAACTTCGGCGTCGTCACCGCCCTGGAGTTCGGTCTCGTCCCGGTGGAGCGGCTGTACGGCGGCGGGCTGTTCTTCGCCGGCGAGGCCGCCGCGGAGGTGCTGCACGCCTGGCGCGAGTGGGCCGCGACCGTGCCGGAGGACCTCACCTCCTCGCTGGCGCTGCTGCGGCTGCCGGACGTCGAGGCGATCCCGCCCTTCCTGCGCGGCCGGCTGACCGTGCACGTCCGGATCGCCTACCTGGGCTCGGCCGAGGACGGCGACAGGCTGGTCGGGCCGCTGCGCGCCGCCGGTCCGCTGGTCGTCGACACGTTGGCCGACATGCCGTACACGAGGTGCGGCGAGATCCACAACGACCCCACCGAGCCGATCCCCTACAGCGAGCGGTCGCTGATGCTCCGCGAGCTGGACGAGGCGGCCGTGCGCGCGCTGCTGGAGCTGGCCGGCCCGGGCGCCGACTGCATCGACCTGGCCGTGGAGCTGCGGCAGCTGGGCGGCGCGGTCGGCCGGCCGCCGAAGACGCCCAACGCCGTCGACCACCGGGAGGCCGCCTTCGCGCTGTCGACCCTCTCGCTGCCCGACAACCGGCCCCCTCTGGTGGTGGACGGCATGGCGGCGTGGGGCACCGGGCGCCGCTACCTCAACTTCCTGGCCAGTCCCGACGCGGCGGACCTCACCGAGAGCGGCTACGAACCGGCCACCTTCGCCCGGCTGGCCGAGATCAAGACCCGCGTCGATCCGGACAACCTCTTCCGGTTCAACCACAACATCGCGCCGCGTCCCCGGCAGGCCTGATCTCGCGAAGAGCCGCGCGGCGCACCCGCGGACGCGGTACCACCGGCGCGATATCCCGCCGATACATCCCATTGCAAGGCTGGCCGAGACGCTTACCACTGTTTGGTGGTTTGTTCAATCAGGAGGACAGCAGTGAAACGACGTGACGTGATGAAGGGCATGGCGGGCGCCGTCGCGGTCGCGGCGGCGCCCGCCGCCGTCATCCACGCGGGCAACACCTGGGCCGCCTCGCACGACGACGCGGCCGTCCCCCGGGCGGCCGGGGAAGAGTCGGGGGACCTGTACACCGAGCAGTACAAGGGCCGCACGATCACCGTGTCGAAGAGCACCGAGAAGGTGCGGATAGACGGCCGGGAACTGCACCTGATGAAGCTGGGCGAGGGCGCGTACCTCAGCTCGATGTGCCACTACCGGTTCGAGGCCACCCCGCTGGCCGCCGGCCGCCAGGCCGTCGACGAGCTGCGGGGGGCGAACCTGCTGCCTTCCGGCGGTCACCACCATGCCTGACCCGGACGCGAGAGAACCGAGAAGGAAGAAGCCCATGGTTCCCGTTCGCAAGAACCACCTCGACATGACCGCCACGGAGAAGAGACGCTTCATCCGCGCGCTGCTGCGGGTCAAGGAGACAGGCGTCTACGACGAGCTGGTCCGGATACACATAAAGATCAACTCGGGCGACTATCTGGACAAGGACGGTGGCGTCGGCAAGCGCTGGGGTCACATGGGCCCGGGCCTGTTCCCGTGGCACCGCCAGTACCTGCTGGTCCTGGAGCGGGCGATGCAGCGGTACGACCCCACCGTCACCATCCCGTACTGGGACTGGACCAAGGACCAGAGCCCCGACTCGCCCCTGTGGGCCGACGACTTCATGGGCGGCAACGGCCGGCCCGGCGACGGCAGGGTCATGACCGGCCCGTTCGCCCGCTGCAACGGCTGGAAGCTGAACGTCAGCGTCGTCCCGGTCGGCGACGAGCACCCGGCGTTCAACGGCAACTACACCGCGGACGACCGGGACTACCTGGTCCGCGACTTCGGCACCACGAACCCCGTCCTGCCGACGACGAAGGAGCTGGAGGACACCCTCGCCCTCCCGACGTACGACACGCCGCCCTACAACTACACCTCGGGGTACGGCACCGAGACGCAGTCCCTGCGCAACCATCTGGAGGGGTACGCGAAGTTCCCCCACGAGGCCAACCTGGGCAAGCTGCACGGCGCCGGCCACACCTGGGTGGGCGGCCACATGCTGTACATCGGGTCGCCGAACGACCCCATCTTCTTCATGCACCACTCCTTCCTCGACAAGGCCTGGTCGATCTGGCAGAAGCAGCACCCGGACGTTCCCCAGTACCTTCCGGTGGAAGAGCACCCGGATGTGCCCTCGCTGCACACCAAGCTCGCGCCCTGGTACACGATGACACCGGCCGATCTGCTCGATCACACCAAGTTCTACGTTTACGAGTAGGGTTCTTCAGAGGTCCAGGAAACATCTCGCACGACCGTAGTCCTGTGCCGCCGACGACAGTTGCCATCGACATTCACGTGATGCCGATGGCAACTGCATTGGCGCGGTTACGGATCTTCACGCGCCCGTGCGTCATTTTCTCGCACATCATTACCGGGGGTATAGATATGTGCGCCGACCACGTGTTCCACATACTTGGCCCGCTACTCGTGACGAACGGCGGGGAGCGAATAGAAATAAGCGGTATCCGCAGGCAGAAATTACTCGCCGCGCTGCTTCTGCAGCCGAATCAGATGGTCAGCCTCGACCGGCTCGTCGACGTCATGTGGGACGACAAGCCGCCCGCGTCCGCCCACGGACAGATCCGCATCTGCGTCTCCGGCCTCCGCCGCCTGCTCAGGGGCGGCGAGCGCGACAGTGTGATCGAGACGCACCCCTCCTGCTACCGGATCAGCGTCCACGGCGAGGACGCCGTGGACCTGTTCACGTTCGAGCGGCTCGTCTCCCAGGGGCGGGCCATGGTCCGCGAGGACCAGTTGGAGCGCGCCGAGAGGCTGCTGAAGTCGGCGCTCGCGCTGTGGCGCGGACCGGTCGCGGCCGGCCTCGACAGCCCGGCGCTGGGCGCGCTCGTCGTCAGGCTGCACGAGGACCGGCTGACCGTGCGGGAGGAGTACTTCGACGTGGCGCTGAAGCTGGGGCACCACCAGCGGATCATCGGCGATCTGACCGGCTTCGTCTCCGAGAACCCCTTCCGGGAGCGCGCCTGCGCCCAACTGATGCTGGCGCTCTACCACTCGGGCCGCCAGGCGGACGCCCTGAAGACCTTCCGCGCCGTCAGGGCGCGGTTCTCCGAGGACCTCGGCATCGAGCCGGCGCGGGACCTGCACGCCCTGCACCAGTCGATCCTGGTGGGGCGGCTCTCCTCGGCGGGCTCGCCTCCCTCGGGCCCGCCGGCCTACGCCGCCCCTCGCCCGGACGGCCACCAGGGCCGCCGTCCGGCCGGCCTCGCGCTGCTCTCGCGCACCTCGCCGAACACCGTCACGGCCGACCCGCTGGAGCAACTGCGGCTGGAGAACGACCTGCTCCGCACGGAACGCGACGGGCTCCGCCGGATCCTGTCCCTCTGGCTGGACCTGAGCGACGTCGATCTGGGCGTCCCGGCCCACTGAACCGGCTCACGGCAACGCCCCTCCCGCTGCTCCTCGATGGACAGGAACAGGGGGAGGGGCGTTCTCGTGGTTCTCACCTCCGCGCCGTAGGCGTCAGGCCTCCTGCTGCGCCCGGGCGGGCGGGAGCGTCAGGGCGATCAGACCGGCCAGCAGCGGGAGCGCCGCGACGACGGCGAGCGCGCTGGTGAGGTCCATGTGCTCGGAGAGGGCCCCGGCCGCGGCCGAGCCGATGCCGCCGCCCACGAAGAACAGCAGGTTGAGCACGCCCATGGCGCCACCGCGCTGTGCGGGCGCGAGGCGGCTGGAGAGCACGGCGGTGGTGAGCACCTGAGTGGCGGCGAACGTCGCCATGCCCATGGAGGTGCCGATGAGCATGACGACGATGCCGCCGTCGACGAGGCCGACGACGCCGAGGAACACCGCGCAACTGACGGCGGTACCGGCGAGCAGCAGACTGCCGCCCTTGCCGGCGGTGAGCTTGCTGGCCACGCGGGCGGCCACGGCGCCGACGACCGCGCCCGGGAGCAGCCAGGCGCCGATCTTGAACACACCCCAGCCGTACTGCACGGTGAGGATCTGCGGCACCGCGTACATCGCGGCGAACAGGCCGGCGTAACCGCCCACGCCGATCATCGCCGAGGTCAGGAAGGTCCGGTCGGTGGCCAGTTCACGCGGGAGGAACCCGTCGGGCCGCTTGCCGATCCGCGTCAGCAGGCCGGCCACCGACACCACGAGGAGCACCGCCAGCCCGATCACCAGCGGGGTGTCGAGATCGAGGGAGGATGCCTGGATGAGGAGCAGCAGGGAGGTCGCGCCGGCGCCCAGCAGGACGCCGCCGGTCACGTCGACGGCCTTGCCGTAGCCCGGGCGGGAGGCCGCGAGCTCCAGGCAGAAGGGCACCAGCAGCAGCGAGAGCGCCGGCAGCACCAGGGTCAGCCGCCAGTCCAGCCAGTCCGTCACCATGCCGCCCATGAGGGTGGCGGTGGAGGAGAAAAGGGCCATGGAGGCGCCGAAGATGGCCAGGATCTTCGCCCGGAGCTCGGGCGCCGCTCCCGAGGCGAGCGTGAGGGCGCTGGAGGTCATGGCGCCGGAGCCCGCCGCCTGCACGAACCGGCCGGCGATCAAGGTGCCGAAGTCCTGGGCGACCAGGCACAGCACCGCGCCCACGGCGAGGAACAGGGCCCCGGTGAGGAGGGTGTTGCGCACGCCCCACTTCTCGGAGAGGCGCCCGAAGAACGCGGTGCCCACGCCGAGCGCGAGGGCGTGCGCCGTCAGCACCCAGCCGGCGACCGCCGGGCGGACCTCCATCTCCATGGCGACGTCGGGCAGCGCCACGCCCGCGGCGGTCACTCCGAAGATCACGGGGCCGAAGAGGGCCCCGAGCCTGAGCCCGGTCAAGCCCGCGCCGGGTGCGGTTCGCGGCGGGGCCTGCACCGCGCTGTTGGTGGTCATCGAGAGTCGTCCCTTCCAGGATTCGTGAGGTGTGCCGAGTCGGCGTCTTCGTGTGGTCGGGGGTTCTCACGCGGGGCGTTCGGGGGCCCGCACGCGCGGCGAGACGTTGTGGTTGAACCGGAAGAGGTTCTCCGGGTCGTACCGGGCCTTGATCTCGCCCAGCCGCGCATAGGCGTCGGGCGCGTAGCCCCGGTGGGCCAGCCGGGCGGTGCCCGGTCCGGCGAGGAAGTTGAGGTGGCTGCGGCCCGTTCCGCGGTGCGCCATGCCGTCCACGACGTGTCCCGGGCGTCCGCCGGGCAGTCCGAGCGTGGTCAGGCAGTACAGGGCGTCGCGGTGGTCGACCGCGCCCGGCTCCGCGGGCGGCCGGCCGAGCGCGCCGCCCAGGTGCCGTAGCTCGACCACGGCGTCCGCGCAGCCGCTGCCCGGGCCGGCGAGGCGGAGCAGGTCGTCGGCCGCGTCCGGGCCCAGCTCGCGCAGCATGGCGGAGCGTTCGTCGTAGGGGATGGGGGAGGCCGGGTCGTTGTGGATGTCCGCGAAGCGGGTGTACGGCATCTCCCCCAGCGTGTCCGCGAGCGTCGGGGCGACGGCACGCAGGGGCCTGACCAGTCGCTCCCCCTCGTCGCCCGGGCCGAGGTGGGCGACGCGGACGTGCACCACGAGCCCGCCCCGCAGGAAGGGCGGGATCGGCTCCTGGGCGGGCAACCGCAGCAGCGCCAGCGAGGAGGCGGTCTCCTCCGGCACGGACTCCGTCCACGACCGCCAGGCGTGCAGCACCTCGGCGGCACTGTCGCCGGGGAAGAAGAGACCGCCGCCGTAGAGCCGGGTGACCGGCACGAGCCCGAACTCCAGGGCCGTCACCACGCCGAAGTTGCCCTTGCCGCCGCGCAGCGCCCAGAAGAGGTCCGGGTGCCGCCGCGCGGTGGCGGTGCGGGGGAGTCCGTCGGGGGTGACGATGTCCACCGCGGTGACGTGGTCGGCGGCGAGACCGTAGGCGCGGGACAGCAGCGCCAGTCCGCCGCCCAGGGTGTAGCCGACCACCCCCACCTGCGGTGAGGAGCCGTTGAGCGGAGCGAGTCCGTGGACGGCGGCCGCGTCGACGACCTGCCGCCAGCGCGCGCCGGCCTCGGCCCGGGCGGCCCGGGTGGCGGGGTCGACGGTCACTCCGGTCATCCGGCGGGTGTTGACGAGCAGCCCGGTTCCCTCGGTGACACGCGAGGGGCCGTGACCGGTCGCCTGGACCGCCGTCGGCAGTCCGGTCTCGGCCGCGAAGGCGACGGCCTTGCGCACCTCGGTGGCGTCCCGTGCGCCGAGGACCATCGCGGGCCGGTGCCGCAGGACCCGGTTGAACCCGGCGACCTCGGCCGCGTATCCCTCGTCCCCGGGCCCCAGCACCGGACCGGAGAGGCGCCCGGCAAGCCTTTGCGCGGTTGCCGGTCTGTACATGCGTCAGCCCTCCCAGGCGGAGCCAGTCGGTTCGCTGATCACACTTCCAGCGCCGGCTCGGAGGGCCCATCCCTCTATTGAGGGGAAGTGGGCTGCGGCCTTTTGAGGGGAAGCGGGCTGCGGCCTATTGAGGGGAAGCGGGCTGCGGCATGTCGCCCATGACACGGAGCATCTCGACCAGCTGCCTCGTCCGCTTCTCGCCCAGCAACTCCTCCACCCTTGCGTGCAGTTGCGCCGCCTCCTCGACCCCCTCGGCCAGACGCCGGCGGCCGGCGTCGGTGAGGGCGACGATGCGGCGCCGGCGGTTCGCCGGGTCCATCTCCTTGGTCACCAGGCCGCGCGCCTCCAGGCGGTCCAGCAGAACGGTGAGCGTGGAGCGGTCGACGGCGGTCAGGGCCCCCAGCGCGGACTGGTCCAGGCTGCCGTGGTCGTCCAGGGCGAGCAGCACCGCGAACTGAGGACTGGTCAGGTCGGGCAGGCGCTGCTGCCACAGCGCCGTCCACGCCTGCCCGGCCCGGCGCAGCTGATGCGGCAGCGCCTCTTCCAGTTGTGGTCGCGGTCGAGGGCTTGTGTTCGTCATGCCGACCAGTATATTCAGTACAAGGATATTCCGTACACGGAAGATTGCGGTGGGGGCCAGGATGCGGCTGATCGTGGGAATGACCGGCGCCACCGGCGCGGTGCTGGGCGTTCGACTGCTCACCGAGTTGCACCGGAACCCGCAGGTGGAGACACACCTGGTGCTCAGCCGCTGGGCGCGCGCGACGATGGAGCTGGAGACCGGGCTGAGCGCCCGCGAGGTGGCCGCGCTGGCCGACGTCGCCTACTCGCCCGACGACCAAGGGGCGGCGATCTCCTCCGGCTCGTTCCCCACCGACGGCATGGCGATCATCCCGTGCAGCATGAAGACGCTGGCCGGCATCCGGGCCGGGTACGCCGAAGGGCTGATGGGCCGCGCCGCCGACGTGACGCTCAAGGAGCGGCGCCGGATGGTCCTGGTGCCGCGGGAGACGCCGCTCAACGAGATCCATCTGGCGAACATGCTGGAACTCGCCCGCATGGGCGTCTCGATCGTGCCGCCCATGCCCGCCTTCTACAACCGGCCGGAGTCGGTCGACGACATCGTCGACCACATCGTCATGCGGGTTCTCGACCAGTTCGGTCTCGAGGCCGCCGGCGCCCGCCGCTGGGACGGCTTCCCGCGCCCGCCGGCCGGCCGGCCGGGCCTGGCGGCCGACGTCCCCGCGATACGCCACAACGGTACGCAGCAGAGGAGCGCGCGTTCATGAGCAGGCCTATGACGGAGCCTACGAACGGGGCGGTGACCGAGCCCGCAGCCGGGGCGGTGACCGACCCCGCGGCCGATTCTGCGGCCGGGTCGGTGATCGCCTCCGGAGCCGGGGCGGCGACCGGTCCCACGGCCGGCCCGGCGACCAGGCTGGCGGCCGACCCCGCGACCAGCCCGACGACCGCCCTCACGAGCGCCCTCACGAGCGCCCCCACGACCAGCCCTACGAGCAGCCCGGCGATCGCCCCCGAGGCCGGCCCCAGACCGCTGATCCGGTTCGGTGAGCTGCGCGGTTACCTCGACGCGCTGGAGGCGCTAGGCGACCTGCGCCGCGTCACGCGGCCGGTGAGCGCCGACCTGGAGGCCGCCGCGTTCAGCCGCCTGTCCTGTGAACGACAGGCCCCCGCCCCGCTGTTCGAGAACGTGGAGGGCGTCGCGCCGGGCTTCCGGCTGCTCGGGGCGCCCGCCGCGCTCAGCTCCGCTCCCGGCAAGCCGCTGGCCCGGGTCGCGCTGTCCGTCGGCCTGCCCGCCGGGACCACCGCCGCCGAACTGGTCGACCACCTGGCCCGTACCCGCGACGCGAAGCCCGTCCCCCCTCGGCCGGTGGCGCGAGAGGACGCGCCCTGCAAGCAGAACGTGCTGCTGGGCGACGACGCCACCCTCGACCGCTTCCCGGTGCCCCGGGTCCACGAGTTCGACGGCGGCCCCTATGCCAACACCTGGGGCATCATCGTCGCCAGGACGCCGGACGGCCGGTGGACCAACTGGTCGATCGCCCGGATCATGCTGATCGACGGCAAGCACATGACCGGCCTGGTGATCCCGGCGCAGCACATCGGCATGATCTGGTCGGAGTGGGTGAAGATCGGCGAGCCGATGCCGTACGCGCTGGTGCAGGGCGGCGACCCGGCCGTCCCGTTCGTAGGGGGCGTTCCGCTGCCGCCGGGGGTCGACGAGGCCGGCTACATCGGGGCGCTGCACGGTGAGCCGGTCGACGTCGTACGGTGCGAGACGGTGGACCTGGACGTGCCCGCGGGCGCGGAGATCGTCATCGAAGGGCACCTGTCCGTCGGCCGCGACGCGCGGGAGGGACCGTTCGGCGAGTTCGCCGGATACGGCTCCACCGAGACGTCGATGCAGCCGGTGTACACGGTCGAGGCCATCACCCACCGCGACGACCCGATCTGGCCGCTGGTGGCCGAGGGCCGGCCGGTGGACGAGTTCCACACCGTGACGGGCGTCGGTCAGGCGGCCGAGGTCCTGGCGGAGCTGCGCGCCGCCGGCCTGCCGGTCACCACTGCCTGGTCGCCGCTGCGCGCCGCGTCGCACTGGATGGTGGTCACCGTCCCGCGGGACTGGCGGGAGCGGCTGCCCGGCGTCGACTCCGCCGAACTCACCCACCGGATCGGCAAGGTGCTCTCCGAGTCCCACTCGGGCCGCGCCACGGCGGCCACCTTCGTCCTGGACGACGACGTCGACCCGGCCGACGACACCGACCTGCTGTGGGCGCTGGCCACCCGGATCCACCCCCTGGACCGGGCGGAGGCGTGGTACGGCTTCGTCCACCCGCTGCTGAACTGCTATACCCACGAGGAGCGCGCCGCCCAGTCCGGCCCGATCGTCTTCCACGACGGGCTGCTGCCCGCCCCCGGCGAGGGCCGGCTCCCGCACAGTTCCTTCGCCCAGGCGTACCCGGAGCGGATCCGCCGCCGGGTCCTCGAGCACTGGGACGACTGACGCCGCCCCCGGACCGAACCGGGCCAAGCCGCAGGCACCACGCCGCCACGCCCACCGCGCCCGCCACGCCCACCGCGCCCGCCACGCCCACCGCGCCCGCCACGCCCACCGCGCCCACCGCGCCCACCGCGCCCGCCACGCCCGCCGTCCGGACAGGCGCGTTCCTGAAGACCCGGGCCGGCGCGGTCCTGGCGAAGGGCGCCCTCCCGAACATGGACGGAGCAAGTGAACACTGACCAGCAGCACAAAGGGCTCGCAGCCCCCCTCCGCCACGTGGCGGCCGCCCGGCACGAGGACGGCGCCCGATGAGGACCGCCCTGGTCATAGGAGCCGGCCTGATCGGCACGTCCGCGGCCCTGACGCTCGCCGGACGCGGCGTCACCGTCCATCTGGCCGACCACGACCCGGACCGGGCCCGGACGGCGGCGGCCCTCGGCGCCGGCAGCGACGAGCCGCCCCCCGGCCCCGTGGACCTGGCGCTCGTCGCCGTGCCGCCCGCGCACACCGCCACCGTGCTGGCCGGGGCGATGCGCGCGGGGGTGGCGCGCGGCTACGCCGACGTCGCCGGCGTCAAGGGCGGCCCCTGGCGCGAGCTGGAGGACCTGGGCCTCCCTCTCGGCTCATACATCGGCACCCACCCCATGGCGGGCAAGGAGAGTTCCGGCCCGCTCGCGGCGAGCGCCGACCTGTTCGAGGGCCGGCCCTGGGTGCTCACCCCGATGCCGGACACCGACACGGAGGTGTTGAACCTCGCCCTGGAACTGGTCGCGCTCTGCCGCGCCGTACCCGTGATCATGGACGCCACCGCCCACGACCGGGCCGTCGCCCTCGTCTCGCACACCCCGCAGCTCGTCTCGTCGATGGTCGCCGCACGACTCCAGACCGCCGACGAGACAGCGGTGCGACTGTGCGGCCAGGGCATCCGCGACGTCACCCGGATCGCCGCGTCCGACCCGCGGATGTGGACCGAGATCCTCGCGGCCAACCCGGGCCCCGTCGCGGAGGTGCTCGCGGGGGTGGCGGCCGACCTGGAGGAGACCGTCGAGTCGCTGCGCGCCCTGCAGTCCGCCGACGAGGCCAAGCGCAGCGGCGGCGCGGCGGGCATCGAGGACGTCCTGCGCCGGGGCAACGCGGGCCGCGCCAGAGTACCCGGCAAGCACGGCGAGGCACCCGCCTCCTACGAGACGGTGGCCGTCCCCATCAGCGACCAGCCGGGCGAACTGGCCCGCATCTTCGCGGACGCCGGCCGCGCGGGCGTCAACATCGAGGACATACACATCGACCACGCGACCGGCCGCCAAGCGGGCCTGGTCCAACTGATGGTGAGCCCCACGGCGGCCCCCGCCCTGAGCGCGGCCCTGAGCGAACGCGGCTGGTCGATCCACCGCTGACGACACGAGTCCGCGCAGCGACTACGTGAGCCCCGCTTCGAGTTGGGCGGCGAAGCCGTACGCATTCCGTACTGGCTCGCGCCGGCGCAACGGATCGTTCTGCTGACGGTGTTCCGTAAGACGAGGATGCGTGAGGCGGCGGAAGTCGAGCGTGCGCATCAGGCCCAGAAAGCCTGCGAGGCCGAGCATGCCCATGCCCATCACACGTACGAGCGGCGCAAGGAGAGCTGATGAATCACAGCACGTGGAGGACACGCCGGGCTCAGCAGCTCGCGGGTGAGGCGGTGGAGTACGACCAGGAGTACGTCGACGCGCGACTGGCCGGCGACCTGGGGCAGGCGGTCTACGACCGTCGGATCGAGCTCGGCCTGTCTCAGACAGACCTGGCAGAGCGGGCTGGGATGACCCAGCCCCAAGTCTCCCGGATGGAGGGCGGCGACACCGTGCCGACTCTTCCGCTGCTGCGACGCTTGGCTTAGGCACTGGAAGGCACGTTGAACCTGGCCATCGACGAAGGCGACTCACATGTCACCTTCAGCCCGCACGCCGCCTGAGCCCGCGGCAGCCGAACCGCCGGCTGCGAACTCCGAAGGGCACCTACGAGTCCGTAGGTGCCCTTCCCCTGTGCCCCCGGCAGGATTCGAACCTGCGACACCCGCTTTAGGAGCGAGGTTGGGCGATCACGTGCATGAGCTGCTGTTTCGCGCGCTGGGCGATCCCTCCGCCAGCGTGCCTCGTGGCGCCGTGATTCCCCGTGAGTCCCCGCCCGTTCTGGCACGAGAGTGGCACGATCACTTGCGGTCTTGTGGTCCTTGGTAGTGACCTTCAAACTCGGCTCTATGGGTGGGGTCTCTCAAGCGAAGACTGGTGGATCGTGTGAGCGCTGCGGTGCGGGGTGCCGCACTGAGAAGCCAGTGTATGGCTGGGTGTGCGCTCGGTGCGCTCGCGAACTCGATGCGTACTACCTGATGTTGGTCGGCATGCAGGGCGGAGATCCAATCCAGCTTTATTTTGCGGATCGCAAGGCGGGCCGGGTGCCGCCTCGCAACTGAGGTCGGCTCCGAGACTTTGGGCTGGAGCTGCCATGGGGCGAGTGATCATGGCCCATTAAGCTGATGGCGAGTCGGGCAGTCTGTGGACCTGCCCGTTAAAGCACGACGTTGGGCCATGATCTTCGAGGCTCGCCCCATGGTGGCTGCCTAAAGTCTCGGAGCCGACCGGCCCCCCCGCCGGCGTTTCGCTACGGTGCTCGACTCATGACTTCCGGTCCTATCCACACGTGGGCGCGCGTCGGCGCAGCGCGGGCGGAGCGGGCCGAAGGCAGGAGCGTCGCCCGGAGCGGAGCCGGGAAGCGCGCCCGGCGGAGCGGAGCGCAGCCGGGGCTTGATGAGGTAGAGAAACCTGTAACGCTCTAGCTTGGGCGGCTTAGGGCGGTCAGGTGATCGAGGTAGTCCCGGCCTGTCGGCTCATTGGGGAAGTCTCGGTTGACGATGGCCGCAAGCTCACGGCTGACCATGAGCAAGGACGGCAGAGACTGACGGTCGCCTTTCAGAGCCCATTCGCCGTAGTTTACGGCCTGGTCCAAATCGCCTTGCCGTGCTGCGACTACGCCAAGCGTGATCCGCGCCTCCGCCATGCGCATCGGCGATCGCTCCGACCCGTCGAAGTCCGTGCCTGCTCGGATCACCTCGTTGGCAAGGTTCTCGGCGAACCGATCCTCGCCAAGCAGCCGGTAGCAATCCATCGCGTAGAAGTCGAATTTTGCTGGGTCCACCACGAAGTGGTTGTCGAGGTTCTCGGGGTACGGCATGCCTTCGAGGAGCTTCCGCCCCCGGTCCAACGCGACTTCCGTCTGGCGACGGTCGCCCAGCCGTGCCCAACCTTTCGCCTCTTGGCCAGCGAGCTGGACGGCCACACCGTGGCTCGGGGCTGCTTCCGTCCCGGCTTGGGCCGCCGCGAGGATTCCGCGGTAGTCGCCCGTGGTCAGCGCGAACCATGCTCGCATCTCGTGGGCCCAACCAGAGATCTCCGGGTTGCCGGACTCACGAGCTAAAGACAGCGCCGCCTTTCGCGTGCTCTCGGCTGCTGCCCGGTCGCCCATGTCGTACTCGACGCACCCGATCAGTAGGGCCAGCCAACCAGACAGCGTGAGCACTTCGCGGTGCTGCGCGAGCGTGAGCCGCTGAGACTGAAGCCCCGCAACGCGCTTGAGCCACTGCCTACCCTCGGCGGCAAGCTGCCCACTAGGCAGGAATGGGTACTCGGAGCAAAGGCGGTCGGTAGTGATCCGGAGCGCTTCCAACGTGGCGTTGTCCACGTCGGACGCCTGCAGCCTGCTGATGATGTCCAGCGTTTCCATGCCGCTGACGGCGGCAATCTCCGCGTTCCCATCCCGGTGCCCGGCCACTGGAAAGATTGCGTGAGTGACTGTGCCGAAGGTGGCCGCGATGATCGGCTGGTAGAAGTCGCTCGGCATGACTTCGCCGGACTCCCAGCGCTTCCACTGGCGCACCATGCTGGAGCCCTCGGGCAGTGGCTTCGGGGCGTGTGCCCGGAGCGCGGCCACTACCTCGGCTTGCGACCACTGCCGGGCCTCGCGCTCTGAGGCGAGCCGTCGCGCCCACGCAGGTCGTTCGTCACTCATCTGCTGCCTCCTATCGGATGCCTGCCTACGAGTCTGGCACTCAGAGAGCTGGTGACATGGGGGGTGACAGGGGGTTGGCACTGGAGCTGTCCCCCAGTGACACCGCACGTGTCCCTAGTGCCGCCGCCGGATGCCTCGCATGGTGGATCACCAGTCAGGCATTGCTCGGGGACTGAGCGCGTTTCTCCAACTCGGCTACTCGGGCTGCAAGTTGTCGAATCTCGGAGTGGATGGCGTTGATCTCGTCCCGGTTAACCGGCCCGCCGGCGTCCCGCCTGGCCTCGCCTGCGTCCTGCGGAGACTGCACGAAGTATCCGCGCGTTGGCACCGAGACAATCACGCCTTCCTCTGCGAGCAGCTTGAGCGCGTTGCCTGCTGTCACCGTGGTGACCTTGAACCGGTCGGCCACCTCACGCAGCGAGGCAAGCCTGTGCCCCGCTGGTAGCGCGGCGACCTCTCCGCGCAAGACGTCGGCGATCTGCACCTTCTTCGGCCTGGGGTCGTGGGCTTCAACCGTCATGTGTCGAGCGTACAGAGCTTGGCGACATAGCACACCCTATGCCGCACTACCTCTTGTGTTCTACGCTGCTATATAGCAAGCTAAGTCACGCGGCTGAGCCGCAGATGACCCGGAGGGCGACGCACCTACCGCCAAGCAGATCGCCGCCCTCCTTCGTCCCTCGAAGGGAGCTTCCATCATGCCCGCAACCCTGGTTGCTGAGCACGTCGCCCCGGTTGTTACCTCGTCCCCCGCCGTGTCGGTCACGGACCTGTCGAACGGTGAGCGGGCCGTGGCGCTGTACGCCTCGGACATGCCGGACAGCTACCGCCACCAGCGCGGAGAGGACGCCCGACTCATCGCCTGGATCATCCAGGGTGTCACCCGCATGGGGCTGGACGAACTTCGTCACACCGCCGCTCTCGCTTCCGGCTTCCGTCGGTTGCGTCAGGCGAAGCGGGTCACGGCCGAACAGAAGCGGGCCCACACGGAGCGCTTCCCCAACGCGAAGCGCGACCGGCGCACGGGAGAGCTGGCCTCCCTCCTCACCCTATCCGTCCCCATGAGTAACGAGGCTCGGGACCGGGGCCTGCGGTACCTGCTGGACGGCCCGTGCCCTGAGTGCGGCGACACCCGCCAGGTGTGGGCGTCGTGGTCCGTCGACGTGGACGCGGACTGGTACGAGGAGGGCTACGGCCCGTGCTTCGTCTGCGGGGGTGCCGCGTGACGGACTTCCCCGTCCCCCCGGAGGCCGTGGCCGGTGCTGCGGCCTCCATGGGTACCGATCCCACGACGCTGGCCGATCTGCTGCGGGTGGCCAATGCTCCCGGCTTCGACCGTTGGCAGGAGCAGGTTCGCCGGACGGGCGGCTGCTCGAACCCCATTCGCCTGATGGGCCAGACGGTCACCCGCGATGCCAAGACCCATGAGGTCCTGTACTCCTACAGCACCGAGGGCGAGCCGGGTGGCATGCTCCGGGTGGCGTGCGGCAACCGGCGTGCTTCGCGTTGCCCCTCCTGCGCCTGGACCTACGCGGGCGACGTGTACCACCTGATCCGAGCCGGGATCACTGGTGACTCCCGCATGGGCATCCCGGGCGAGATTCGCCGCCATCCTGGCGTCTTCGCCACACTCACCGCCCCGTCGTTCGGGCCAGTCCACAATCGTCCGGCCTCCGGTCGCTGCCGGTGTGGCAGCTCCCACTCCGACGATGATCCGGCGCTCGGTACCGCCCTCGACCCGGGCCGGTACGACTACGCCGGGGCGGTGCTGTGGAACAACTACGCCGGCGACCTGTGGCGCCGCTTCACGATCTACCTCCGTCGCGAGATCGCCGCCCGTGCGGGCCTGACCCAGGCGGCCATGCGGGAGGTGTGCCGGGTCTCCTTCGGCAAGGTCGCAGAGTTCCAGAAGCGCGGGGCCGTGCACTTCCACGCGGTCGTGCGCATCGACGGTCCGGACGGGCCCGACAGTCCCCCGCCCGCGTGGGCGACGATCGCGCTTCTGGATGGTGCGATCAGGGCCGCTACGGGCCGTGTGTCCGTGCCGGTGGCCGCTTCCGGCGACTTCCCGGCCCGTGTGCTGCGGTGGGGCTCGCAAGTCGACGTGCAGGCCATCGGCGGCCTGGAAGGCGTCGAGCTGACGGACGGGGCGGTCGCCTCCTACGTCGCCAAGTACGCCACGAAGGCGGCTGAGGCCACCGAGACGGTAGATCGCCGGATCGGGGAGCTGTCCGAGCTGGACAAGCTTCCGCTGCCCGCGCACACTCGGCGCCTGATCGAGGCGTGTCACGTCCTGGACGACGCCTACCCGGATCGGCTGCTGTGGCGATGGGCTCACATGCTCGGTTTCCGCGGGCACTTCATGACCAAGAGCCGGGCCTACTCCACCACCCTAGGTGAGCGCCGACAGGTCCGCGCCGACTACCGCGCCCGCCAGGAACGCCGCGAACGCGGGCTCTCCGAAGACCTCGACGACACGGAGGGCTCCACACTCGTCCTCGCCCACTGGATCTACGCCGGACAAGGCCACACCCCCGGTGAATCCTGGCTCGCCGCATCGATCGCAAAGGAGATCCGACTGAACCGAGAGACAGCACACGAAGCCATGGCCGACATGCCCGACCTTGAGTTTGAGGGGGAGTGGTGATCGTGGATCGACTTCTGACGGTGCAACAGGTTGCCGAGGTGCTCGGTACCGGCGTGCGCTTCCCTCGACGCCTGATCGAAGAACGGCGGATCGTCTTCGTCAAGGTCGGCCGACACGTCCGCATCCCCGAGAGTGCCGTGTCCGCCTACATCACGGAGCACACCGTGCAGCCCGTGACTGTCCGGCCCGGAGTGCTGCGGAGGGTGGCCTGATGGCGAACAATCAGGGCAGGCGCCGCCGCTTCGGCTCGGTCCGGCAACTCGCGTCCGGCCGGTGGCAGGCTCGATACCGAGACCCGGGTACGGGCCAGCTCCGCAGTGCTGAGGAGACGTACGCCACCAAGACGGACGCGGAAGTGGCGCTGACCCACATCGAAGCGGACATCACCCGTGGCCAGTGGTCCGACCCCGACGCGGGCAAGGTCCACTTTGGCGAGTACGCGACGGCATGGCTCAAGGACCGCAAGCTCGCCGCCCGTTCCCGTGAGCGGCATGAGTCGGTGATCCGGCTGCATCTGCTGCCCACCTTCGGCGAGCGCCCGTTGTCCTCGATCACAACGGCGCAAGTCCGGGCTTGGCGTACGGCATGCCTCACGCGGACGGGTGAGCCGACCGTGGTCAAGGCGTACCAGATCATGCGCGCGATCCTGAACACGGCTGTTGATGATGAGCTGATCCGGCGTAACCCGTGTCGGATCAAGGGCGCCGATTGCTACGACGTACCCGAACGTCCCACCCTCACGGTGGCTGAGGTGTTCACCGTGGCCGACGCGATCGTCCCACGATACCGGCTGCTCGTCCTCCTGGCAGCCTTCACCGGGCTGCGCTTCGGGGAGCTGGCTTCACTCCGCCGGCGGGACGTGGACACCGAAAACGCTGCCCTCATGGTCCGGCGGTCGCAGGCCGAGATGCAGACCGGTGCGCTCTTCGACAAGGCACCCAAGTCCGACGCAGGTGTCCGGCCGGTGGCCTTCCCGACCGAACTCCTGACGGACGTGAAGCGGCACCTCGACAGCTTCGCCGGTGCTGGCCGTGACGGGCATGTCTTCCTTGGCCCCCAGGGCGGTCGGCTACGGCGAAGCAACTTCCGGGACGACTGGATCAATGCGCGGATCAAAGCCAAGGTCGCCGCAGACGTGCACTTCCACGATCTTCGGCACACCGGGAACACGCTTGCAGCGTCCGGCGCGAGCCTGCGCGAGCTGATGACGAGGATGGGCCACAGCACCCCGCGTGCGGCGTTGATCTATCAGCACGTGGTCAGCGGACGTGACCGCGAGATCGCCGATCGGCTCGGCTCCATGATCCGCGAGACCCGGGGTGATGTGGACTCTTAGCGGACTTTCTGGCACGTGTGTGGCACGGCCGCGATCACGGCAAAGGGCCAGTTCGAGGGGATCATGCCCCTGAACTGGCCCTTAGTGCTGTGCCCCCGGCAGGATTCGAACCTGCGACACCCGCTTTAGGAGAGCGGTGCTCTATCCCCTGAGCTACGAAGGCCGGTGGCGGCACGGTGAGGTGCGGATGTGCCACCGCCGACAGTGTAGCGGGTGGGTGGGAGGGTGGCGGGCTGGTCAGGTGAGTGGGACCCGGCGGAAGCGGCCCGCCTCGCGTAGGTCGGCCTCGATGCGTGCGGCCGTTTCCTTCAGGGGCGGCAGGATGTCCGTCACGCAGTCCGCTGCCGTGCGGCGCGCGGCGTGCATGGCGACGTTCACCGCGGCCACCGTGCGGCCCTCGCGGTCGTGTACCGGGACGGCGAGGGAGCGCAGGCCGGCCTCCAGTTCCTCGTCGACCAGGGCGTAGCCAAGGGAGCGGGCCTCCGGGAGGGAGAGGAGGACGTGGCCCAGTGCCGTCGACCGGGCCGGGAGGCGGGTGCCGAGTGTGATGTGGGCGCTCATGACGCGGCTCGTCGATGCGCGGGCCGTGTACTGGATCTCCTCGCCCGAGTCCGACAGGACGGCCAGTGAGGCCGACTCGTGGACGCGTTCGGCGAGGGCGGTCAGGTGGGGCTGGGCGATCTGGGGGAGGGAGGTGCGGGAGAGGGGCGGGAAGCCGAGGGAGAGGACTCGGGGGGTGAGGGTGAAGCGGTGGTCGGGGGTCTGCCGTACCAGGCCCGCGTGTTCGTGGGTGATCAGGGCCCGGCGGGCTGTGGCGCGGGCCAGGCCCGTCGCCTTCGCGACCTCCGTGAGGGTCAGCGCGCTGCGGCCTTCGCCGAACGCCGTCAGGACCGTCAGGCCGCGGGCCAGGGATTCGATGAACTCCCGGCCCAGTTCGTGTTTCGACGCGGCCGTCCAGGTGGCCAGGCCGGAGCGGGGGGTTCCCGGTTGTGGTGGTGGGGCGGTGCGCAGGTCGCTTTCCATCGCGGTGACCGTCGCGCGGAGGCGGGGGAGCAGGGTGGTGCGCAGGTCCTCGGCCGTGTGGCGGCTGGTGTGGCTCACCACGCTGGCCACGCACGCCACCCGGCCGGTGCCGGGGTCCCGTACCGGGGCCGAGACCGCGACCAGGCCGGGTTCGATCAGCTGGTCGTCCAGGGAGCAGTCGGTGGCCGCCGCGGCGGCGGTGCGGTGCTCGAAGTCGTCGTCCTGGGTGGTGTGCTCGCGTGGGGGTACGGCGGGGAAGGTGCGGTCCTCCGGGTCCGCGGCCCGGCGCTCGTGCCAGTGGCGCCAGTCGGCCTCCGTCCACTCCGTGGCGAACAGCGGGCCCGGCGCGGTGCGTTCGGCGGGGAGGAGGTCGCCGATGCGGAAGCTCAGGGACATCGCGCGGCGTCGGGTGGCCTGGTGGATGAAGCGGATGCCGTCCCGGTCGCCGACCGCGAGGGAGACCGACTCGTCCAGTTCGCCGGCCAGGGCGTCGGCACGGGAGGAGAGCAGGGCGGGGAGGCGGAGGGCGGCCAGGTAGGCGTTGCCGAGTTCCGTCAGGCGGGGGGCGAGGGTGACGTCGCGGCCGTCCAGGCGGACGTATCCCATGCGGGCTAGGGTCGCCGTGACGCGGTCGACCGTCGAGCGGGCCAGGCCGGTGGCCTTCTCCAGGCCGCTGAGGCTGAGGGTGCCGCCGTCGTCCGCCTCGGTCAGCCGCCGCAGTACGGCGATGCCGCGCAGCAGCGGCGCGACCGCCTCGTCCGGCGGGGCGGATGGGGCGGACGGAGGGGGTGCGTGCGCGGGCCGTGTTTCGGCGTCCCCGGTGCCGGGTGCGGCGGCGGCCTCCCTGCGGGCGGCGTCGTTCGTGGTGTTGGCGGGCATCGGCTCTCCGGTACGGCGGTCGCGGCAGGGCTACCGTAATGCGGCCGCGGGGCGGGGCCGATCGTCGCCGTGTGGGTGGGTATCGGGTTCGCGGTACGGCGGTCGCGGCAGGCCCACGGTAATGCCGTCGCCGGGCGGGCTCGGCCGTCACCGTGTTGGCGGGCGTCGGCTCTCCGGTGCGGCGGTCGCGGCAGGGCTACCGTAATGCGCCGCGGGGCGGGGTCGGCCGTCACCCGGTCATCTGCGGGTGACCCGCACCTGGTGGTCGCCCTTCAGGTTCGCCCCGGACACCGCGATCGTGATGTTCCGGCGCGGGTCCTTGAAGGTCTCGCCCGGTGTGAAGGCGGCGTCCGAGAGTTCGGCGTGGACGTTCGGGCTGCGGGTGCAGCCGCCGCTGTCCCGGCGGGAGTCGTAGACCGTCACCGGGCCCATTCCCGTGTCCACGTCGGCGTCGACCTTGTAGATCAGTACTCCCGGCCGGCACACCGTCTCGTCGTTGCCCTCGCGGGTGCGCAGTTCGACGGCGTAGCCGGACTTGCCGTCCAGCGGGACGACCACCAGCTTGTCGCCGCCCTTGCGGGCCAGCGGGGTCAGTGTGTACTCCGTCGTTCCGGGCGTCGCGGCGCAGTGCACCTGGGAGGGGTCCAGCCAGCCCAGTTTCCACTTGTGCCAGCCCAGGAGGTCGTTGTTGGCGCCCCAGTCCTCGCTCATGATGTCCCAGTGGCCGACGGCCCCCCCGCCCTCCTGGGTGTAGAGGTCGGGGAGGCCGAAGACGTGGCCGTTCTCGTGGGGCAGGACCCGGTAGCCGGTCTCCTCGTAGGAGCCGGAGCCGTCGTCCTGGCGGGAGTAGACGAAGGACGCGTTGGCCACCGGGACGCCGTCGGCGACCGGGGCCTCGGTGTTGCCGGCGAAGGTGACGGACAGGACCGTGTCCAGGGCGGAGGGGCCCGCGTTCGGGGTGACCAGCACGTTCAGGAGGTCGTACGACCGGAAGTCCACCTTCGCGTCGGCCGCCGCCACCAGGTCCTGGACCAGGTTCCGGTAGCCGGGCTCGAAGGGGGCGCCGCGCTCTATGCCGTACTCGGCGAACGACTTCGGCATGCGCAGCCAGTCCCGGATCGGCGTCTCGGAGCGGTAGTCGAGGCGGCCGTAGGAGCTGGTGCGGAACCATTCCTCGGTCTGCGGGAAGAACTCCGCGTAACGGTCGAGCGCCTTGCCCTCGCCGGGCGCGTCCGAGAAGTCGATCATCAGGGTGAGGGCGCGTACGGTGCCGGTCGGGCGGGCGTAGCCGGCGGAGGTCGGGACGCCCTCGGACATCTGGATCTCGGAGCCGCCGCTGATCATGCAGGGGCCGTGCGCGGAGGAGCGGGAGAGGGCGGCCGGGCCGGGGCCGGAGGCCGTGGTGCTCGGCGCGAGCCGGCCGGTGCCGGCCGAGGTGCTGACCGCGAGGGTCACGACGGTGACGGTCGCGATCGCGGCCAGCCGGCGCGGGCGTATCCGACGGCTCGGCGCCTGCGGCTGCGGCTGCATGCAGACCTCCCGGACCACGGCAGCCGCCGGACACCGGCTGCACCCTTGCGATCACCCTGTGCCGAGGGGTGGGCGGGCGCGCGCTGGAGGAGCCGATCGTGGGTTTCTCACCGGTAGCCGCCGACCGGGGGACGTGCCCGGTGGGCGGACCCGGGGCGGCAGGCGGGTTGTGACGCAGGTCACGGTGGATCTCTTCGGGTTCGGGAAATAACCGGGGATCGTTTCCCCGTTTAGCCCTGTGTCCGAGCGAAACGGGGATTCCCTCCCCGGATCGTCAGCCCCAGTCATCCGAGGAGTACGCCGTGCAGACCGCAACCCCCGAGCGCCAGAAGGTGACCCGGCCGCGCGCCGACGCCCTGCGCAATCGGGAGCGGATCGTCACCGCCGCCCGGGAGATGTTCGTCGAGCACGGGCCCGACGTGCCGCTCGACGACGTCGCCCGCCGGGCCGGCGTCGGCAACGCCACGGTGTACCGGAACTTCCCCGACCGCGACGCCCTCGTCCGCGAGGTCGTCTGCTCGGTCATGGACCGTACGGCACGGGCGGCCGAGCTCGCTCTCGCGGAGACCGGCGACGCCTTCGAGGCGCTGGAGCGCTTCGTGCACGTCTCCGTCGACGAGCGGATCAGTGCCCTGTGCCCCATGGTGTCCAGCACGTTCGACCAGCACCACCCCGACCTGGAAGCGGCGCGCGAACGGGTCGAGCGACTCGTCACCGAGGTCATGGACCGGGCGAAGGCGGCCGGTCAGCTCCGCACCGACGTGGGCGTGGGCGACCTGATGATCGGCGCGGCCCAGCTCAGCCGGCCCCCGGCCGGTACGGGGTGCCTGAGCGCCGACCGGTTCGTCCACCGCCACCTGCAACTGTTCCTGGACGGGCTGCGGGCTCCGGCCCGTTCCGCCCTGCCGGGCACGGTCGTGACCATGGAGGACCTGCGCCGGCCCTGCGATCAGTAGTTCCCGAGCAGTTCCAGCAGCAGTTCCAGTTCCAGCAGTTCCAGCAGTTCAGTAGTTCAGTAGTTCCAGTAGTTCCATTGGTTTCCCGAGTAGTTCCGTAGCTTCCCGACTCCTGACCGTCCGGCCTTCCTGAAGGGCGGACGGCGGCCCAGCCGTCCCTTTACTCACCTTTTTCCGTCACGAAGTCCCGAAGTGGGTATCCCCATGTCTGAAACAGCCGTCAAGGCTCCCGGCGTCCCGGACGCCGGACGCTGGAAAGCGCTCGTCTTCATCGCGCTCGCCCAGCTGATGGTCGTCCTCGACGCCACCATCGTGAACATCGCCCTGCCCTCCGCCCAGCAGGACCTCGGCATCTCCGACGGCAACCGGCAGTGGGTCGTCACGGCCTACGCCCTCGCCTTCGGCGGTCTGCTGCTGTTCGGCGGCCGGATAGCCGACCTGTGGGGCCGCAAGCGCACCTTCGTCCTCGGGCTGGCCGGCTTCGCCGTCGCCTCCGCGCTCGGCGGTGCGGCCACCAACGAGGCGATGATGTTCGGCTCCCGCGCCCTCCAGGGCGTCTTCGGCGCGCTGCTCGCGCCCGCCGCGCTCTCCCTGCTCGCCGTGATGTTCACGGACGCCAAGGAGCGTGCCAAGGCCTTCGGCATCTACGGTGCGATCGCCGGTGGCGGCGGCGCCGTGGGTCTGATCCTCGGCGGATTCCTCACCGAGTACCTGAACTGGCGCTGGACGTTCTTCGTCAACATCCCGTTCGCGATCGTCGCCGCGGCCGGTGCGTACCTCGTCATCCGTGAGCCGCAGGGCAGCCGCAACCGTTCGCCGCTCGACATCCCCGGCGTGATCCTGTCCACCCTCGGTCTGGTCGCGCTCGTCTACGGCTTCACCCGCGCCGAGTCCAACGGCTGGAGCGACGCGGTGACGGTCGGCATGTTCGTCGGTTCCGCCGTGCTGCTCGTCGCCTTCGTGCTGGTCGAGTCGAGGGTCAAGGCCCCGCTGCTGCCGCTGCGCGTGATCACCGAGCGCAACCGGGGCGGGATCTACCTGTCGCTGGGCCTGGCGATCATCGCGATGTTCGGCCTGTTCCTCTTCCTGACCTACTACCTGCAGATCGTGAAGGGCTACTCGCCGGTGAAGACCGGCTTCGCCTTCCTGCCGATGATCGCGGGCATGATCACGGGCTCCACGCAGATCGGCACGCGTCTGATGACCCGGGTCGCGCCCCGGCTGCTGATGGGTCCCGGCTTCCTCGTCGCCGCCGTCGGCATGCTGCTGCTGACCCAGCTGGAGATCGACACCTCCTACACCGCCGTGCTGCTGCCCGGCATGCTCCTGCTGGGTCTCGGTATGGGTACGGCGTTCATGCCGGCCATGTCCATGGCCACCATGGGTGTGGAGCCGCGGGACTCCGGTGTCGCCTCCGCGATGGTCAACACCTCGCAGCAGGTGGGCGGCGCGATCGGTACGGCGCTGCTGAACACGATCGCCGCCTCGGCGACCACGTCCTACGTCGCCGACCACATCGGCGGCGCGACCTCCCGGTCCCAGCAGCAGCTGATCCAGCTGGAGGGCCAGGTGCAGGGCTACACCAGCGCCATCTGGTTCGCCGTCGGCATCCTGGTCGCGGCGGCCGTGATCGCCCTGACCTTCGTCAACGCCGGCCGCCCGGGCGGCACCGCCGTGACGGGTTCCGGCTCCGGTTCGGGTGACGCGGCCGAGGACGAGCTGCCGGTGCCGGTCGTCGCCCACTGACGCGACGCCGGACGCGGTACCCCTTCGGGCCACCTGTTCCATCCGTGCGCAGGGGGAGGGGACGCCCCTCGCGCACGGTTCCCAGGACCTGCCCCGGCCGCGCGCTCAGCGCAGCCAGGGCAGGTCCGCACCCGCTTCGCTCGGCTGGAGTCCCTCGGCGACGATCCGCATGATCTCGCCGAGGGACTTCTGCTGTTCGGGCGTGAGCCGGTCGAACACGGCCTGGCGTACGGCCTCCACATGGCCCGGCGCGGTCCCGCTCAGCACCTCGTACCCCTCGTCCGTGAGGATGGCGAACTGGCCCCGCTTGTCGGAGGGACAGTCCTCGCGGCGCACCCAGCCGTTCTTCTCCAGGCGGGCGATCGCGTGCGAGAGGCGGGAGCGGGTGATCTTCGCGTACCGGGCCAGCTCCGTCATCCGCAGTCGCCGCCGCGGTGACTCGGCGAGCTTGACCAGCAGGCCGTAGTAGACGTGCGGCATGCCCGCGTCACGCTGGAGCTGACGGTCGAGGTGGTCCTCCAGGAGGGTCGCGGCCTCGATGTAGGAGCGCCAGACGCGCTGTTCCTCGGCGGTGAGCCAGCGGGGCTCTTCGGCGGGGGCGGCCGGGATGGGTGCCGTGTTCATGTAACCCATCGTACGCAACCACTTCTTGAAGTTTAAACAAATCGGGCGTAGATTCGCATCAAGAGAGCTTGAGAGTTCAAGTACGAGAGTCCAAGTACTGGGAGTCGCCCTCATGTCCGCCGCCACTCGGGAGCGCATGCCCGCCCTCTACCTCAGTCACGGTGCCCCGCCGCTCGCCGACGATCCCGTCTGGCCCGGCGAACTCGCCGCGTGGGCCGCCGCCCTGCCGCGCCCCAAGGCGATCCTCGTCGTCTCCGCCCACTGGGAGGATGCCCCGCTCGCCCTCGGCGCCACCCGGACCGTCCCCCTCGTCCACGACTTCTGGGGCTTCCCAGAGCACTACTACCAGGTGCGCTACGAGGCCCCCGGCGCCCCCGCGCTCGCCGAGTCCGTCCGCAAGCTGCTGCGCGCCCCCGGCACGCCCGTGCGGGACGTCCCCGACCGCGGCCTCGACCACGGCGCGTACGTGCCGCTCGTCGAGATGTACCCCGGCGCCGACATCCCGGTCCTCCAGGTCTCCATGCCGACCCTCGACCCCGCGCGGCTCATGGGGATCGGCCGCAGGCTCGCGCCGCTGCGCGACGAGGGCGTGCTGATCGTCGGCTCCGGCTTCTTCACCCACAACCTGGCCGCGCTGCGCCAGAGCGGCATCCCCGCCTGGTCCGCCGAGTTCGACGACTGGGGCCGGCGCGCGCTTGAGGCCGGTGACGTGGACGGGCTGCTCGACTTCGCCCGCAAGTCCCCGGCGGGCCTGCTCGCCCACCCGCGCACCGAGCACTTCGCCCCGCTGTTCGTGACGATGGGGGCGGCGGACGCGGCCGGTGAGCTGGACCTGCGGGAATCCGTGATCGACGGGTTCTGGATGGGGCTGGCCAAGCGGTCGGTGCAGTTCGGCTGAGCGCGCTCCACGGGGAGGGCTCGCGCCCCGCGGGGAGGGCTCGCGCCCCGCGGGGAGGGCTCGCGCCCCACGGGAAGGGCTACAGCGGCTTCTCGTACCAGGCCACGTCCCAGTACCGGCCGAACTTCCGGCCCACCTCACGGTACGTACCGACGTGCCGGAAGCCGAAGCGCTCGTGCAGCCGGGCGGAGGCGGCGTTGGGCTGCGCGATGCCCGCGTAGGCGCGGTGCAGGTCCTCGCCGGCCAGGGCCGCGAAGAGGGACGCGTAGAGAAGCGTGCCGATGCCCCGGCCGCCGGCCCGCGGGGCGACGTAGACGGTGGTCTCCACCGAGGTCCCGTACGCGGGTTTCGCGCGGTAGGGGCTGGATGTGGCGTAGCCCAGAATCTCCTGTGAGTCGGCGTCCGTGGCAACCCTCAGCCGGTGCGGGCCGTCTTCAGGGTGGGAGAGCAGCCAAGGGCGGCGTTCTTCCGGGGTGAAGGGGTCGGTGTCGAACGTGATGGGCGTCTCACGTACGTAGTGGTTGTAGAGGTCGGTGAGGGGCTTGAGATCGTCCTCGACTCCCGGCCTGACCTGGACCTCTGTACGTCCCGACGGCATCGTGCCTCCTCATGTGGCGGCACAGGGTACTGCATGATCAGAAAAATCGGGGGGTGGGTTGGGAATTCTGTCCGGATTCCAGTCGTTGTTTCCATCGGATGCAGGGCACCCGAGGAGAGTCCCGAGAGGGACCGGAGACCGGATCCGGGACCGAGAACACCGGAGACGACAACCTCACACGGTGCCCGGCGTCCACAGGACCACCCGCTGAACCACCATCGCAAGGGAGTACGCATGGCAACCCGTGCCGTCGCCCGTCGTAAGTCCGCCACCGGCGGGACCTCCGACGCGGCAACCAGCGTCCGCGCAGGCGGCGGCGAGCTCGCCGACCGCGATCTGGTCGGCATGTACCTCGACGAGATCGCACGGACACCCCTGCTCGACGCCGCCAAGGAGGTCGAGCTGTCCCAGACCATCGAGGCGGGTGTCTTCGCGCGGCAGGTCCTCGAAGGTTACGAGGAGACCGGGGCGGACGCCACCCGGGAGGAGCTGGAGGCCCTGATCGAGGAGAGCGAGCGGGCGAAGGACGTCTTCATCCGCTCCAACCTCCGCCTCGTCGTCGCGGTCGCCCGCCGCTACCCCCGCAGTGGTCTGCCCCTCCTCGACCTCATCCAGGAGGGCAACGCCGGCCTGGTCCGCGCGGTCGAGAAGTTCGACTACCGCAAGGGCTTCAAGTTCTCGACGTACGCGACCTGGTGGATCCGCCAGGCCATCACCCGGTCGATCGCCGACCAGTCGCGCACCATCCGGCTGCCCGTCCACCTGGTGGAGGAGCTGGGCCGGATCCGGCGCGTGCAGCGCGAGTTCAACCGCGAGCACGGCCGCGAGCCGGAGCCCGCCGAGATCGCCGCTGAGCTGGGTTCGACGCCGGAGCGCGTCACCGACGTACTCGACTGGGCCCGCGACCCCGTCTCGCTGAACATGTCGGTGGACGACGAGGGCGAGACCCAGTTCGGCGACCTGCTGGAGGACACCTCCGCCGTGTCGCCCGAGCAGTCGGTGATGACGCTGCTGCGCAGCGAGGAGCTCGACGACCTCATCGGCCGCCTCGACCCGCGCACGGCCTCCATCATCAAGATGCGGTACGGCATCGACGACGGCCGCGAGCGTACGCTGACCGAGGTCGGCAAGGAGCACGGGCTCACGCGCGAGCGGATCCGGCAGATCGAGAAGCACGCGCTGCTGGAGCTGAAGAAGCTGGCCCGCGACACCGGCTTCGAGGCGGCGGCGTAAGCGGGTCGCGGGACAGCCGGTGGCGGGACGGCCGGTGGCACGACTGGGGCGGGTCGCCACCGGAGTCCGTGATGCGGGGGCGTGACGTGACGCGTGGGGCGTACGCCGGTGGCCGAACCCCGCGCAAACATGGCCGTACAACGCTGCTTCAACCGGCGGGGGCCCGGGAACAAGAACTCAGAGCCCAGCAGTTCGGGCCCGGGGCACCGGCCCCGTTCCGGCCCCTCCACCCCTTTGGACCACGTCCCGACGCACTCCCCCCGGCGCCGGGACTTTCCCGAGCCGGGCTCGGCGCCTCTCCCCCCCGGGGCGCCGCAGCCCGGCTCCTTCCGCATCGGAAGCGCGAGCCGGCCGCGCGCCGGAGCGGCTCGGCGAGGCGGCGCATCCCCGACCGGAGCGGAACGTGGGAGGCGGGGCACCCCGAACCTGAACCCCGGGGTGGCCCGCCGAATGGCAGATTCTGCCACAGCGGCATAGCCTGCCGAAGTGAGCAGCACCACCCCAGCATCGTCGGCGGCCCCCGCGCCCGGTCCAACCTCCGCGCCCGGTCCGGCTCCCGGCTCCCTGAATCCGGCTCCCGTCTCCCTGACCGAGCGGCGCAAGGCCGAGACCCGGATGGAGATCGCCCGTGCGGCGGCCCGTCTCTTCGTCGGCCAGGGACTGCGGGCCACCAGGGCCGAGGACATCGCCCGGGCCGCGGGAATCGCCCCGCGCACCTTCTACCGCTACTTCGCGACGAAGGAGGAGGCCGTCGCCCCGCTCTACGCCCTGGGCGCCGAGCGCTGGGCGCAGGCGGTGCGCGAGGCCCCGGCCGAGCTGTCCCAGCCCGAGGCCCTGGAGTACGCCGTACGGCACACACTGACGCCGGGTGCCGGGGTGTCGGCGCCCTCCTGGGAATGGGCCCGCGCGCTCATCCGCCTGGCCGAGACCAGTCCGGCGCTGCGGAAGGTGTGGGCGGAGGTCTGCCAGACGGCGGAGCGGGGGCTCGTGGAGGTGCTGGCCGTGCGGACGGCCCGGGGTGACGACAACGTTGCCGCGCGGCTGAGGGCCTCTCCCGAGCTGCACTTCGCGGCAGCTGTGGCGGGTGCGGCGGTGCGCGTGGCGGTGGAGTACTGGGCGGCCTCCGCGGAGGGCCCCTCGGCCGAGGGGCCGCGGAGCCCGCTGGAACTGGCGTTGCGGAATCTCCAGGTACTGCGGGAGGTCGCCTGGGAGGGCGGTCCTACGGGGTAGCCCTCAGCAACCTCTCCCCCAACCCTCGTACGCACTCCACCAGTTCGGCCGGTTCCCGCACCCGGAAGTCCACTCCCAGCATCGCGAGACGCACCGCCATCCACTCCACCGCGTCGGACACGGTCGCCCGCAGGACGCACGACGCGCCGTCGTCCGCCGGCTCCGGTGTGCCGAGCCACTGCGGCAGCCGTGCCGCGACGACCTCGACCGGTGCGTCGAAGGCGACCACGATCTCGTACGAGTCGCCGCGCCGCTGCATCGAGCGCCGCAGGTACTCCGCAGCGCTCCCCGTCGGCAACTCCCGCGGAGCGAACCGCGCACCCGTCGCGAACGGGTCGCTCACCCGGTCGACCCGGAAGGTCCGCCAGTCGTCCCGGTCGAGGTCGTAGGCGACCAGGTACCAGCGGCGGCCCGTCGACACCAGCCGGTACGGCTCCGTCACGCGCCGCGACTCGACGCCGTCCCCGGCGCGGTAGGCGAACCGCAGCCGCTCCCGCCCGGCCACCGTCGACGCCATGACGGTCAGCGTCTCGGGCGCGATGCTCGGACCGTCCCCGCTGGTCAGCGGAGTCGTCGCGGCCTGGAGGGTGGCGACGCGGTGACGGAGCCGGCCCGGCAGTACCTGCTCCAGTTTGGCCAGCGCCCGTACCGACGCCTCGTCCACGCCCTCGACCGCGTGACCGGCGCCGGCGCGCAGCCCGACCGCGATGGCCACCGCCTCCTCGTCGTCGAGGACGAGCGGCGGCATCGCCTTGCCGGCCACCAGCCGGTAGCCGCCGTCCGAACCCATGGTCGCCTGCACGGGGTAGCCCAGCTCGCGCAGCCGGTCGATGTCCCGCCGGACCGTGCGGCGGGAGACCCCGAGCCGGTCGGCGAGCTCGCCGCCGGGCCATTCGCGGGGCGTCTGGAGAAGGGAGAGGAGCGTCAGGAGCCGGGCCGGAGTGTCCGTCGTCATACGTTCGAGGATGCCGCACCTCTAGGACGAGACCTGTCCTACTGGGGTCATAGCTTTCTTCCATGACCTCAACGCACACCCCGGGGCCCGCACCCGCCCAGCCCGTCGCGGGCGACCGACGTCGCTGGTTCGCCCTCGCGATCGTGATGACCGCGGCCTTCATGGACCTGGTCGACGTCACCATCGTCAACATCGCGATCCCGTCGATCCGGCAGGACGAGGGCGCCACCTTCAGCCAGATCCAGTGGATCACCGCCGGTTACGCCCTCGCCTTCGCCGCCGGCCTGATCACCGGCGGGCGGCTCGGCGACATCCACGGACGCAAGCGGGTGTTCCTCATCGGCATCGGCGGCTTCACCGTCGCGTCCGCGCTGTGCGGCCTCGCCGTGAACCCGGAGATGCTGGTCGCCTCCCGCATCCTCCAGGGCGCCATGGCGGCGCTGATGGTGCCGCAGGTGCTGTCGATCGTGCACGCGACCTTCCCGGCACACGAACGCGGCAAGGTGTTCGGGCTGTTCGGCGCGATCGTCGGACTGGGGGCCGTCTCCGGCCCGCTGCTGGGCGCGCTGCTCACCGAGTGGAACCTCTTCGGGCTCGAGTGGCGGCCCATCTTCCTCATCAACCTGCCGGTCGGCATCGCGGGACTCGTCCTCGGCAGCCGCTTCATCACGGAGTCCAAGGCGCCGCGCGCCCTCAAGCTGGACCTGGTCGGGGTCGCCCTGGTCACCCTCGGTCTGCTGATGCTGGTCTACCCGCTCACCCGGGGCCGCGAGCTGGACTGGCCGCTGTGGGGGTACCTCTCGATGGCCGGCGCGTTCGTCGTCCTCGCGGTGCTGGTGGCGTACGAGCGGCGGAAGACCGTGCGCGACGGTTCGCCGCTGGTGGAGCTGTCGCTGTTCAAGGTGAAGAGCTTCGCGGCGGGCATCGCCGTGCAGACCGTCTTCGGGGTCGCGCTCGGCATCTTCTTCCTGGTCTGGACGCTGTACATGCAGGAGGGGCTCGGCTGGAGCCCGCTGCGGGCCGGGCTGACCGGCGTACCGTTCTCGATCGCCGTCTCCGTGGCGGCCGGGGTGTCGGTGCAGAAGCTGGTCCCGCGCTTCGGGCGCAAGGTGCTCCAGGCGGGCGCGCTGGTGATGGCGGCCGGAGTGCTGCTCTACATCTGGGAGTCGGAGCGGTACGGGCTCGGCATCACGTCCTGGCAGATGGCGCTGCCGCTCGTCGTCATGGGTGTCGGCATGGGTCTGATCGTCGCCCCGCTGACGGACGCGGTGCTGTCCCAGGTGCCGCGTGAGCACGCCGGAGCGGCGTCCGGGCTCATCAACACGGTCCAGCAGATGGGCAACGCGCTGGGGCTGGGGCTGGTCTCGGTGGTCTTCTTCGGCACGATGAGCGACCACCTGGCCCCGTCCCGGATCGGTCCCGCCTACGCGGACGCGTTCCAGAACGCGCTGGGCTGGGTTGCCGGGGTGATGGGCGTCATCTTCCTGCTGATGTTCGCGCTGCCCCGGCGGCCGGCCCAGCACGTGGAGGGGGTCCAGGAGGGGGAGCGGGCGGAGGAGAAGAAGCCCGCGCTGGTCTGATCGCGCCGCGCTTGAGAGGACGAGAGGGCGGGGACGGAGAGCGGAGACGGGGAGGGCGGGTCCGGCACTTCGGTGCCGGGCCCGCCCTCCCCTTTCATGATGCCCGTTCATGTCTGTTTGGGTCCGAGTGCTTCCGTTTCCCTGTTTACATTCCGGAATACCGGGCGTAATCTCCGAGTCAAACCACAGGTTCGGGCACGGTCGGAGGCGAGCGGTGATGTACGCACCGGAGCGGCAGCAGGAGATCCTCCGGCTCGCCCGGGACGGTGGCCGGGTGGACGTGGTGTCGCTGGCCGAGGAGTTCCAGGTGACGGCGGAGACCATCCGCCGCGACCTGAAGGCGCTCGACCGCGCCGGTCTGCTCCGCCGGGTGCACGGCGGCGCGATCCCCGCCGGGCGGTTGGACTTCGAGCCGGACCTCGCCGAGCGCGAGTCGACGGCCGCCGACGAGAAGGACCGGATCGCGAAGGCGGCCCTGGCGGAGCTGCCGACCGAGGGCACGATGATCCTCGACGCCGGTTCGACGGTGGCCCGCATGGCCGCCGCGCTGCCGCCGGAGACCTCGCTGACCGTCGTCACCCACAGCCTGCCCATCGCGGCCCGTCTCGCCGACCACCCCGGCATCCAGCTCCACCTGGTCGGAGGGCGCGTGCGGCACCGTACGCGCGCCGCCGTGGACGCCTGGGCGCTGCGCGCGTACGGCGAGATCCGCGCCGACGTGCTGGTGGTGGCGGCCAACGGCTTTTCCGTGGAGCACGGCCTGACCACCCCGGACCTCGCCGAGGCCGCCGTCAAGCGGGCCGCGGTCGCCGCCGCCCGCCGCGTGGTGCTGCTCGCCGACTCCTCCAAGCACGGCCAGGAGCACTTCGCCCGCTTCGGCGCCCTGAGCGACGTGGACCTGCTGATCACCGACAGCGGGATGAGCCCCGAAGACGCCACCGCCATCGAGCGCGCCGGCACGGAAGTAGTACGCGCATGATCCTCACCGTCACCCCCAACCCGTCTCTGGACCGCACCTACGAGGTCCCCTCCCTCGACCGCGGCGAGGTGGTCCGCGCCACGGGCGAGCGCGTGGACCCGGGCGGCAAGGGCGTGAACGTCTCGCGCGCGGTGACGGCGGCCGGCCGGCGCACCGTCGCGGTGCTGCCGCTCGGCGGCCCGTCCGGCGCCCTCGTCACCGAACTGCTCGACGCCCAGGGCATCGAGGTCGCACCGGTGCCGATCGCCGGGGTCACCCGGGCCAACATCGCGCTCGCCGAGGCCGACGGCGTCCTGACGAAGATCAACGCGCCGGGCCCCGAACTGTCGGCGGCCGAACGGGAACTGCTCCTGGAGACCGTGCGGCGGCAGTCGCGCGGCGCGGACTGGATCGCCTGCTGCGGCAGCCTGCCCCGCGGACTCGCCCCCTCCTGGTACGCCGACCTGGTCGCCCGGGCGCACGCCGCCGGCGTCCGCATCGCTCTGGACACCTCCGGGCCCGCCCTGCTCCAGGCGTTGCGCGAGCGGCCCGACGTGGTCAAGCCGAACGCCGAGGAACTCGCGGAGGCCGTAGGGCGCCCCCTGGCCACCATCGGCGACGCCGTGAAGGCCGCCGAGGAACTGCGGGAGCTGGGCGCCCGGTCCGTGCTCGCCAGCCTCGGCGCCGACGGCCAGCTGCTCGTGGACGACGCGGGCACCTGGTTCGGCAGCGCCCGCGTGGACGCCGTACGCAGCAATGTCGGCGCCGGTGACGCCTCCCTGGCCGGTTTCCTCGTCGCCGGGGGAGCGGGGCCCGGAGCTCTAGCCTCCGCCGTGGCGCACGGCGCCGCCGCCGTGCAGCTGCCCGGCAGTGTGATGCCGACGCCGGCCGACCTGGACCCGGGGGCGGTGGCGGTCACGGCGGAGGTGCCGGTGGACCGCGCACTGAAGGAACCGGCGTCATGAACTCCCACCCCGACTCCCTCCCTGATTCCCACCCCGACTCCCACCCCGTCCCGGTCCTCTGCGGCCCGGACTCCCGCCCCCACCGCAGTGCCCCCGTCCCCCTCCCCGCCCCCGCCCACCACCCCACGTTCCGGGCGATACGCGAGCTAAGGAGCCCGCGATGAGCGACATGATCACCGCGGATCTGGTCGACCTCGACCTGTCCGCCGACACCAAGGAAGCGGCGGCGCGCGCCCTCGCCGAGCGGATGGTGGCCCAGGGCCGGGTGACCGACCTGGACGGCTTCCTCGCCGACGTGGCCGCCCGGGAGGCGCAGATGCCGACCGGCCTCGACGGCGGCATCGGCATCCCGCACTGCCGCAGCGAGCATGTCACCGAACCGACGCTCGCCTTCGGGCGCAGCGCGGCAGGCGTCGACTTCGGGGCGGCGGACGGCCCGGCCGACCTGATCTTCCTGATCGCCGCTCCGGCGGGCGCCGACGACGCCCACTTGACGATCCTCTCCGCCCTGGCCCGGCAGCTGATGAACGCCGAGTTCACCGACGCGCTGCGGTCCGTGGGCGACGCGAGGGCCGCCGCGGCGCTGATCCGCGGGGAGGAGCCGACCGGTACCGAAGGAGTCTTTGAAGGCGTGCCCGAAAACGCCTCCGAAGGCGCCGAGGACTCCGTGGCGGTCTCGGCGGCGGCCTCCGCCGAGACCGCCACGGGCAGCCCCGACCAGGGGAGCGACGAACCCCGGCGTCCCTTCCGTGTCGTCGCCGTCACCTCCTGCCCCACCGGCATCGCGCACACCTACATGGCGGCCGAGTCGCTGGAGAACGCGGGTCGCGAGGCGGGCGTCGAGGTCGCCGTCGAGACCCAGGGCTCGGCCGGCTTCACCCGGCTCGACCCGGCGGTGATCGAGGCGGCGGACGGCGTGATCTTCGCCCACGACGTGCCCGTACGCGAGAAGGACCGCTTCGCCGGGAAGCCCACCGTCGACACCGGCGTCAAGGCGGCCATCAACCGGCCCGCCGAGCTGATCGGCGAGGTCCGCGGCAAAGCGGCCCGCGGCGAGGTCACGGCGGCCGGTTCGGCCGGTTCGGCCGGTTTCGGCGGTGCGACGCCCGTCGAGCGCGGCGGCGGGTCCGGCGAGGGATACGGGACGAAGCTGCGCATCTGGCTGATGTCCGGCGTCAGTTACATGGTCCCGTTCGTCGCCGCGGGCGGTCTGCTGATCGCCCTGGGCTTCGCCATCGGCGGCTACGAGATCAACAAGGCCCCGTCGGTGATGGACCACTTCGTGTGGTCCCAGGCGGACAGCTGGGCGGCGCTGCTGTTCCAGATCGGCGGCGTGGCCTTCGCCTTCCTCGTCCCGGTGCTGGCCGGGTACATCGCCTACGGCATGGCCGACCGGCCGGGCCTGGTCCCCGGCTTCGTCGGCGGCTCGATCGCGCTGACCATCAACGCCGGGTTCCTCGGCGGTCTGGCGGCCGGTCTGATCTCCGGTGCCGTGGTGATGGCGATCCAGCGGATACGCATACCGGCGGCGTTGCGCGGCATCATGCCCGTGGTGGTGATCCCGCTGATCTCCTCGGCGATCGTCGGGTTCCTGATGTTCGTGGTGATCGGCAAGCCCATCGCGTCCGCGCAGAAGGCGATGACCGACTGGCTGAGCGACCTGTCCGGTGCCAACGCGGTCCTGCTCGGCGCCCTGCTCGGCCTGATGATGTGCTTCGACCTCGGCGGCCCGGTCAACAAGGTCGCCTACGCCTTCGCCACCGCCGGCATCGCGGTCTCCGACCCCAGTGACTCGGCGATGAAGATCATGGCGGCGGTCATGGCGGCCGGCATGGTCCCGCCGCTGGCGATGGCCCTGGCCACGACCGTACGGAGCAAGCTGTTCAACGCCGCCGAGCGCGAGAACGGCAAGGCCGCCTGGGTGCTGGGCGCCTCCTTCATCTCCGAGGGCGCGATCCCGTTCGCCGCGGCCGACCCGCTGCGGGTCATCCCGTCCTCGATGGTGGGCGGCGCGGTCACCGGCGCCCTCTCGATGGCCTTCGGCGCCACGCTGCGCGCCCCGCACGGCGGCATCTTCGTGGTCCCGCTGATCGGCAACCCGCTGCTCTACCTGGTCGCCATCGCGGCGGGCGTCTGCGTCACCACGGCTCTGGTGATCGTCCTCAAGGGCCTGCGCAAGCCGGCGCCGGGAGCGGCGGCACCGGGACCCGGCGGCGCGGACCCGTCGGCCTCGGCGCCGGGGGCCAGCCAGCCGGTGGCCGCGTAAGGGACGGTCTTCGTCAACGATGGGTGGGCCGGGTTCCGCAAGGGGCCCGGCCCGGTGGCGTTCCCGGCCCGCGGCGCCCCGGCCCTACTGGGAGACCTGCGCCGCGCGCCGCTCCATCGCGCGGCGGGCGGAGTCCTCGCTGTCGTACACCTCGCACATGTGCCGCCCGTCGGGCGTGGCCGTGTGCTCGACCTCCCAGAGGGAGACCTCCGCGCCGTCACGCAGCAGGAACGCGTGCTCGTAGAGCGAGAAACCGATCCGGGCGCGGCCCGTGCGGCCGGGGCCGCCGAACGCCTGGGTGATCTGGTGCGCGGTCGCCGTCGCCAGCAGCGCGGCGAGGTCGCCGCCGGGCCGGTCCGGGTTCTCCGCGCGGCGCAGCAGTCGGCGGGCGTGGTCCGCCGAGGCGTCGGGGACGTAGGCGTGCCGCGGGGTGGACACCGGGGACAGCTGCACCTGCACGGGCAGCTCGAAGTCCGGTGTGTCCGGCGGCAGTGCCAGCCGGGCGGTGGCGGTGCGCAGCTCCTCCTCGTCGACGTACACCTCGTGCTGCGGTTCACTGCCCGGGGCGGGGTTGTGGACCAGCTCCCAGAGCGTGACCGCCGAGCCGTCGGCGAGCAGCCAGGTGTGCCGGTACGTCTCGCGGTGCAGCCCCGCGCTGTGGTGCGCGGAGTGCAGGGAACCGTCGTGCGCCAGCGCGCAGTCCAGTTGCCGTATCGTCTCGTCGGGCAGCTCGAACGAGTTCAGGGCGCGACCGAGCAGTCGCATGAGGTGCTCCTCCGGAGACTCGGGCGACTCGGGTGGTTCGTACGCTGCCGTCTCGTACGGAACGCTCAAGGTTTCTCCCGGCGTTGCTGCATGTCACCTTGTGGGTGCATACCGTAGCCCCTCGGTCGGACATCATGTCCGGGAACCGAGAAAACGTACGTCCGAAAAACGCGCGGGCCGCGCGAAAAGTTCCCGCGCGACCCGACGAGCCGTCAAAATTCGCTGCTCAGAGGCGTGTCAGGCGGCACTTCCGGCGACCCACTCACTCCAGGCCATGTTCCAGCCGTTGAGTCCGTTGTCCGGCGCGACCGTGTCGTCCGGGGAGTTCTTGACGACCACGACGTCCCCGATGAGTGAATTGTCGTAGAACCACTTGGCGGGGGTGGCGCCCTGCCCGCCCTGGACGTCCCGCAGTCCGACGCAGCCGTGGCTGGTGCCCTGGCGACCGAAGGGCGGATTGCCCGGTCACGGGCTGCTCCAGGTTCGGGTGTTGCGCGGTGTTCGCTTCAGGCCTGTAGAGGCGCTCGGCGGCCGACGGGGTTCCCACCGGCCGCCCGGAACACCGACGCGTGACAGAACCGGGACACTCACCTGCTCGGGGCGGCCACACGCGTGGGGCGACCACCACGTGCGTGGGGCGACCACGTGCGTGGGACGGCCACGTGCGTGGGACGGCCACGTGCTCGGGACGGCCACGTGCTCGGGACGCCCCGTGCTCGGGACGCCCATGCTCGGGACGGCCCGTACTTGGGACGGCCCGTACTTGGGAGAGTTGATCCTCGGGTCTGGTCAACCGGCCCTGGACGGGCTTCCGTAGAGCTCTTCGTACGACGGCCACGCCCCGCCCGGCCCGTCCACCGGCTCGGCGGCCCGGACGGCCCGCACGATCGCGCGCGTCACCATGTCCGCGCCCGCCGCCAGCACCTCGTTCAGCGCGAGCGGCTGGGCCGCGTCGAGGGGGCGCCGCCCGGTCGCCAGGGTGAACACCGTGTCCCCGTCGCTGAGCAGGTGCACCGGCCGCACTGCACGCGCGATGCCGTCGTGCGCCGTGCCGGCCAGCTTCTGCGCCTGGGCCTTGGACAGGTCCGCGTCGGTGGCGACCACGGCGAGCGTGGTGTTCAGCGGGGGCGGCGCGTTCCTCGCCGCGACCTCGGCGAGACGCCGCCCCGCCGCCTCGTGGACGCCCGGCGCCGGGTACTCCACCCGTCCGCCCCGGAACAACTCCCCGTACAGCACCCCCGTTTCCGGATCCGTCACCGATCCCGCCGCGTTGGCCACCACCAGTGCCGCCACCGTGATCCCCGAGTCCAGCACGGTGCTCGCGGTGCCGATACCGCCCTTCAGCGTGCCGACCACGGCTCCCGTGCCCGCCCCGACAGACCCCTCGGCCACCCCCGCGCCCGGCGCGCTCGCGTGGGCCGCCTCGGCCGCCGCCCGTCCGGTGGCCGCGTCCGGCCTGGCCCGGAAGTCGCCCCCGCGCCCCAGGTCGAAGACGCATGCCGCGGGCACCACCGGCACCACGTGCGCGGGGTCCGGGCCGACGCGCACCCCGCGTCCCCGCTCCTCCAGCCAGGTCATCACCCCGGACGCCGCGTCGAGCCCGTACGCGCTGCCGCCGGTCAGCACCACCGCCTGGACCTTCTGCACCAGGTTGCGCGGATCGAGCGCGTCCGTCTCCTTGGTGCCGGGGCCTCCTCCGCGTACGTCCACGGCGGCGACCGCCCCGCTCTCCGGCGCGAGCACCACCGTCGTGCCCGTGAGCCACCCGTCGCCGGTGCGCGTCGCGTGCCCCACCAGCAGGCCGGCCACGTCCGTCAATGCGTCAACTGTCATGCCGCCAGTCTCGTCCAGTCACCGGCGCCTGGCGGCCCCATCAGGGGGCGCCCGGGGGCCTGCGAGGAGATCCGGGGGACGTCGGGACTTTCAGGCGGCGGGCGCCGCGGGGCCCTGCTCCGGCACACTCCGCCGCGCGGTCAGCACCACCCCGATCGCGACGGCCAGAGACAGGACGATTCCCGAAACGAGCACCGCGAGTTCACCGGCGAAGGTGCAGCAGGCCACCAGCAGCGCGGCCGTCGGCAGCACCAGCTGCTCGGCGACGCCCACCTTGGAGTACCGCGCGTGCAGCCCCCACACCGTGAGCAGGAACAGTGCCGTGGGCAGGGTCACCGCCGCGGACGCCGCGAGGGTCGAGATGTGCGCCTTGCCCACCGCCTGCTCCACCGCCACCTCCAGGCCCGCCCCGATCGCGGCCGCCGAGGCGAACACCAGGTAGTGCCCGTAGCCCCACAGGAACGACTGTCTGCTGGAGCGAAGACGGCCGTGGACGGGCACCGCGAAGTAGATCCACCACGCGGCGAAGACGATCAGCAGCCCGCCTGCCGCGATCGGCAGCAGCTCGCCCAGCGCGTCGTTCTCTTCGATGCCCGACTTCACCGCGACCGTGGCCGCGGCGATGGTCTCGCCGAGCACGATGATCGTGAACAGTCCGTACCGCTCGGCGATGTGGTGCGGGTGCCAGGACGACGGATGCTTCCGCTCCGCGAACGCCGGCACGCACAGCTCCAGCACCACCATCACCAGGAACAGCCCGCCCCGGCCGCCCTCGGGCAGGAACAGCAGCCCCAGCCAGCCGACCTGGCAGAGCAGCACGCCCCCGGCGTATCCCAGGGTCATGGCGCGTTCGGGAGGCCTGGCGGAACGGGCCGCCCTGAGCCACTGCGCCGACATGGCCACCCGCATGATCACGTAGCCGAGGACGACGGCGGTCCAGTCGTGGTCCACGAAGGCCCGCGAGACCCCGGCCGCGAGGACGAGCACACCGCCGATCTGCACCAGGGTGACGATCCGGTAGGGCACGTCGTCGTTGTCGTAGGCCGAGGCGAACCAGGTGAAGTTCATCCACGCCCACCAGATGGCGAAGAAGACCATCGCGTAGTCGAGGACGCCTTCGTCGGCGTGGCCCTCGGCGATGGAGTGCACCAGCTGGACGCCCGCCTGGGCGACCGCGACGACGAAGCACAGGTCGAAGAAGAGCTCCAGCGGCGTGGCGCCACGGTGCGCCTCGTGCCGGCCGCGGGCGACGAGTCGGCGCACCGGCGGCCGAACCCGGGGCGGGCCGGAGGACGTGCTCGCGGGAGAAGGGCTGGACATCATGGCTCCCAGCACAGCAGAGACGGCGCGGACACGCCCCCGGACGGCGCCGCCCGCGGCACGGGCAGCCGGGGCCGCCCGCCGGGACCGCTGCCCGCCGGGGCCACCCGGGAAGTCGGGGCGCCCCGCAGCGGAGGGGCCGTACCCTGGAGCCATGAGCACCACCCCCGAACCCGAGCCCCGCGCGCCCCGGCCCCCGCTGGTCTTCGACGACCCGCTGGACCAGCAGACCTCGGACGACACCGACCGGGGATGGGGTGAGCGGCCCGAGGGCGACAGCGCGGCCGACCTGAAGCGCTTCCTCGACGAGAAGCCGCCCCACCACCTGTGAGCCGTGCGGGTACCGGCACGAGCCGCTCCCGCCTCGGACGGCCCTACGGGCGGTCGTGGCCCGAACCGCGCTGCGCGACCAGCGCGTCCCGGATCTCCTTGAGCACCTCCAGCTCGGAGATCTCGACGATCTCCTGCGTGCTCTCCTTCGCCTTGCGGCGGGCCTCCTGCCGGGCCAGGTACTTCGCCATGGGCAGGACCATCAAGAAGTAGACGACGGCCGCGGTGATCAGGAAGGTGAGGGTGGCGCCCAGCACCGAGCCCCAGAGGATCCGCACACCCGTGGCGGTGTCGCCGGTACCGGTGCACGGGCCCTTGAGGCAGGAGCTGTAGCTGTCCAGGCTCTTGGTGCCGAAGGCACCGATCAGAGGGTTGATGACCCCCTTCACCACCGAGTTGACGATGTTGGTGAAGGCGGCGCCGATGACCACCGCCACCGCCAGGTCGATGACGTTTCCGCGCATCAGGAAGGCCTTGAAGCCCTGCCAGACGCTCGGCTCGTTCTTCTCGCTCACCTCGGGGGCTCTCCTCGTACGCACAGGTCTCGCGCGAAGGGGTCTCGCACGAACAGGGTGTGGAACAAAACGCTCCGCAACCTACGTCAGTGCTGGGCCGTCCTGTCCAATCAGGTCCTTCGAACGAGGGACTTGACGAGCGACTCAACGGGCTCAGCACAGCGTCACCGCCAGCCGCGACAGGGCGCTCGCGCCGACCAGCCGGTGCGCGGTGGCACGCGGCACCGAGACCACCACCAGTGCCCCGCCGGCCGCGGTCCCGTCCATGAGCTCCGGCACCTCCGCCACCAGCGCTCCGCGCGCGACCACGGAGGCGTCGCCCGCGCCGCCGTCCCCGGCCGCGACGACGTCGACCCGGTCGCCCGGCCCGAGCAGCCGCACCGTGGCCGCGTCGGCGATCCGCACCGGCGCCGTCACGAGTCGCGCGCCGTGCCGCCTGCCCGCCGTCTCCGTTTCTGTTTCCGTTTCCGTCACCGGATGCCCGCGTGCCCGTTGGGTGTCCCGTGCGCCGGTGCCCGGGTGCGGGCCCGCCGCGACCAGCGCCGCGGCGGTGACGGCGAGCCCGGCGGCCACGGCGCGCCGCCGGTGGCGTACGAGCCGGTGCAGCAGCTGACGTCCGCCGCGCACCCGGACCGGGGCGAAGTGCGGCACCTCGCACGTGGGCGGCGCGTCGGTGCCGAGCGGGAGCGGGGGCGGGGGCGGAAGCGGGCTGGGAACGGTGGAACGGGACACGGTGACCACCACCTGTGACGAGGAGACGACGAGGGATCGGCTTGCGCTCCCACGATGGGGCTTCTCGCCGTCGCCCGCCGGAGCCCGTGGGTCACCGACCGGTTGTGGACAACTCCCTCACCCGAACGGGACGTTCCGCACCCGCCCCCACCGACACCGACACCGACACCGGAGCCGACACCGACACCGGAGCCGACACCGACACCGGAGCCGACACCGGAACCGGCACAGGCGCCCGGTCGGCACCGCCCCTCTACGGCAGCGTGATCCCCGGATCCATCCCGCCCAGCGCCGCCCCGCACGGGCAGTCCCGAGCCCCGGCCGCCGGCAGAGCGGCCACCGCGTCGAACAGGACGCCCCGAAGCCGGTCCACGTTCGCCGCGAACACCCGCAGAACCTCCTCGTGCGAAACGCCCTCGCCGCTCTCCGCACCGGCGTCGAGGTCGGTGACGAGGGTCAGCGAGGTGTAGCAGAGCTCCAGTTCACGGGCGAGCGCCGCCTCGGGATGGCCGGTCATGCCCACCACCGACCAGCCCTGTGCCCGGTGCCACAAGGACTCCGCGCGGGTCCCGAAGCGTGGCCCCTCGACCACGACCAGGGTGCCGCCGTCCACGGGCTCCCAGTCCCGCCCCCGGGCCGCCTTGAGCGCGGCGGCCCGTCCGGTGGGGCAGTACGGGTCGGCCAGCGACACGTGCACGACGTTGGGCAGCGTGCCGTCGGGCATCGGCAGCCCGTCGAAGTACGTCGACGGCCGGGACTTCGTACGGTCGACGAACTGGTCCGGCACCAGCAGCGTGCCCGGCCCGTACTCGGGGCGCAGGCCGCCGACCGCGCACGGCCCGAGGACCTGGCGCGCGCCGACCGAGCGCAGCGCCCACAGGTTGGCCCGGTAGTTGATGCGGTGCGGCGGCAGATGGTGGCCGCGCCCGTGCCGGGGGAGGAAGGCGACCCGCCGGCCGGCGACCTCGCCGAGGAAGAGGGAGTCGCTGGGCGGCCCGTACGGGGTCTCCACCTCGACCTCGGTCACGTCGTCGAGGAACGAGTAGAAACCGGAGCCGCCGATCACGCCGATCTCGGCATCCACCTTGTTCGCCATGTTCGCCATGCCCGCACCCTAACCGCCCCGGAAAACGCCGAGGACCCCGTCGTCGGACGACGACAGGGTCCCGTAAGAAGTCCTGGTGGGCCTTACGCGGCGGTGGTGCTGGAGGAGGAGCTGCCGGAGCTCGACGACCCCGAGCCCGACGACGATCCCGAGCCCGACGACGAACCGGAGTCCGAGGACGTCGACGAAGAGGACGACGAGGCGGACGACTTCGACGCCGGCGAGCTGCTGGACGAGCTGCCGCGGCTGTCGTTGCGGTAGAAGCCGGAGCCCTTGAAGACAATGCCGACCGCCGAGAACACCTTCTTCAGGCGGCCCTGGCAGTTCGGGCACTCGGTGAGGGCGTCGTCGGTGAACTTCTGCACCGCCTCGAGGCCCTCGCCGCACTCGGTGCACTGGTACTGGTACGTCGGCACTTGTCTTCCTCCTGGCACTCTCACTCGATGAGTGCTAACGACGATCCATAGTGACGTATTCCGCGGGATCAGTCCACTGTGGCGTGCTCGCGGTGACCGACGCCACGTGCGACCGTACGCCCTCGGGGCCGGGTCTCCAGCCGCGACCGCAGCGCCACCAGCGTCGCCAGCGCGAGCACTGTGCCGCCCATCGGCACCAGGAACCCGGCGCCGTCCCAGAACCGGTCCTCCAGCTGTCCGGAGACGGTCACGGCCGCCGCCTGGCCCAGGGCCACGGCACCGGTCAGCCAGGTGAAGGCCTCGGTGCGGGCACCGGCCGGGACCAGGCTCTCGACCAGGGTGTAACCGGTGATGAGGGCGGGCGCGATGCACATGCCGACGAGCAGGCCGAGGCCGGCCAGTACGAGCACCGAGTGCGCGGCCCACAGGCCGGACGCGGTCAGCGCGAGGGCGGTGTAGCCGACCAGGAGGCGCCGCTGCGGGGCGACCTTCCAGGCGATGGCGCCGCAGGCCAGGCCGGAGAGCATGTTGCCCGCGGCGAAGATCCCGTACAGGACGCCGTTCAGCCCGGGCTCGCCGATCGACTCGGTGAACGCGGCCAGTGAGACCTGCATGCCGCCGAAGACGGAACCGATGCCCAGGAAGACCACGATCAGGACGCGCACCCCGGGGACGCGCAGCGCCGGAACGTGCTCCGCGCGCGCGTGGTCACCGTCGGCTCGGCCGACCGTCGGCTGGGTGCTCTTCTGCGCGGCGAACAGCAGACCGCCCACCAGGGTGAGCGCCGCCTCCGTGACCAGGCCCGCGGCCGGGTCCACGGCCGTGCACAGGGCGGTGGCGACCAGCGGGCCGAGGACGAAGGTCAGCTCGTCCGTGACGGACTCGAAGGCGGCCGCCGTGCCCATCAGGGGGGAGCCCTTGAGTTTCACGCCCCAGCGGGCCCGCACCATGGGCCCGACCTGCGGCACCGAGGCACCGGTGGGCACGGCCGCCACGAACAGCGCCCACAGAGGTGCGTCCGAGAGCGCGAGAGCGGTCAGGATCAGACCGGACGCGGCGTGCACGAGCACGCCGGGGAGCAGGACGGCGCGCTGTCCGTAACGGTCGGCGAGCCGGCCGGTGTAGGGGGCGAACACGGCCATGGCGACGCCGGTGACGGCCGCGACGGCGCCCGCGACGCCGTAGGAGCCGGTGGTGTGCTGCACGAGCAGCACGATGGAGAGCGTCAGCATGGCGAAGGGCTGGCGTGCCGCGAAGCCGGGAAGCAGGAACGTCCAGGCGCCGCGGGTGCGCAGCAGCTGTCCGTATCCGGGGCGGGCGGAGCCGGGCGCGGTGTGCTGCGCCCCCTCCGGCGACTTCTTCGACGGGGTGACCGTGGATGCCACGGCCCGTGCCTTTCTGCCGCCTGGTAGCGCGGTCCGCCTCGCGGCTGTCGCCGTGCGGGAGCGCCGAGAGCTGTCCTCTTGCGCGGACTGCGGTAGATGCCGGAGCCCGGTTGGGGAGGGGGCGTGCCGGCCGCCATACGGTCGCGCCAGCTCTGCTTCAGGCAGAGTTGGTTCGATCAGGTGCCGCCTTCATCGTACAGGGATCAACAGGGGCGCAACCTGTGAAAGCGCGCACTCCTCTCTTTCACGCCTGCGATTGCCTCACACCTGCGATTGCCTCACGCCTACGACTGCCCCATGCCTGTGATTGCCTCACACCTGTGTTCGCCTCTCACGCTCACCTGTGATTGCCGCTGGTGCCTCCGCTGCCCAGCCAGCCGGCCAGCTTGCCGCCGTGGCCGACCGCGCGCAGTCGCGCCTCGGCGGCGTCCCGGACGGGGTCCGTGGCGACCACGAGGAGCTCGTCCCCGCGCCGCAGTCCCGTCGTGGGCAGCGGCACGAACGACTTCCCGTCGCGGACGACCAGCGTGACGGCGGCCCCGGTCGGCAGCCGCAGCTCGCTGACCTCGACGCCGTGCATCTTCGAACCCTCGGGGATCGTGACGGACAGCAGGTGCCCACGCAGCCGTTCCAGGGGCGCCGACTCGATGCCGAGGTCGGCGGCCTCGTCCCCCTTGCCCAGGCGCAGCTTGCGGGCCAGCCACGGCAGGGTCGGTCCCTGGACCAGGGTGTAGACGACGACCAGGACGAAGACGATGTTGAAGATCCGGCGGCTGCCCGCGACGCCCTCCACCATGGGGATCGTCGCGAGGATGATGGGCACCGCGCCGCGCAGCCCGGCCCAGGACATCAGGGCCTGCTCCTGCCACGGCACCCGGAACGGCACCAGGCACAGCACGACGCTCAGTGGGCGCGCCACCATGGTGAGCACCAGTCCGATGACCAGGGCGGGCAGGATGTCGTCGCCCAGCTCGTGCGGGGTGACCAGCAGGCCGAGCAGCACGAACATGCCGATCTGGGCGAGCCAGCCGAGCCCGTCGGCGAACCCGCGGGTGGCGGGCCAGTGCGGCAGCCGGGCGTTGCCCATGACCATCGCGGCGAGGTAGACGGCCAGGAAGCCGCTGCCGTGGGCCATGGCACCGGCCGCGTAGGCCGCGACGGCGATCGACATGACGGCGATGGGGTAGAGGCCGGAGGCGGGCAGCGCCACGTGCTTCAGCCCCAGCGACCCCAGCCAGCCGACCGCGAGTCCGATGGCCGCGCCGATGGCCAGCTCCAGGGCGATCTCGCCCAGCAGCACGTACCAGTGCTCGATCGGGCCGGCCGTGGAGAAGGCGACCACCAGGATGACCACCGGGGCGTCGTTGAAGCCCGACTCGGCCTCGAGCGTCCCCACTATCCGCGAGGGCAGCGGGATTCTGCGCAGCACCGAGAAGACGGCGGCCGCGTCCGTGGAGGACACCACCGCCCCGACGATCAGTGCCTGCCGCCACTCCAGCCCGGTCAGGTAGTGCGCGCCCGCGGCCGTCACGCCGACACTGACCGCGACCCCGGCCAGCGCCAGTGCGGAGGCGGCCGGCAGGGCCGGTTTCGCCTCCTTCCACTTCGTGCCGAGACCGCCCTCGGCCAGGATCACGACCAGGGCGGCGTACCCGATGACCTGGACCAGTTCGGCGTCGTCGAACTGGATGTCGCCGATGCCGTCCTGACCCATGGCGATGCCGATCGCCAGGTAGACGAGCAGGCTGGGGAGCCCGCTGCGCGAGGAGATCCGGACCGCCGCCACGGCGATGAGCAGGACGAGCGAGCAGACGAGCAGGAGCTGGTTGAGGTGGTGGACAGTCAGCGGCCGTTCCCTTCCCTGGCGCACAGCACGGATCACGACACGGACCACAGTGCGGATCACAGCACGGACGAGTACTCCCGCGCGGTGCGCGACAGCACACCTCCATGGCACACGAGACGCAGTGCTCTGCGGACAACTACTTCGTTACCTTACCTAACTCTTGACGATTTCTTGACGCTCGGCTTGGCAAGATCGAATGCCCGTGCCTGCCGGTACCCGACTCCGCGTCAAGGCGGCGTGGGCCCTGCGCCTACAGTTGCTCCAGCGTTCAGTACAAAGCACAGCCCGCCCCTGCCGCTCGTGTTAGGACAGCAAGGACAGCGATGCCCCCCACCAACACCGCCTCTACGGGTCAGCAGCCCGGCAAGTCCGGCAGGAAGAAGGGGCGCAAGGCGCGCCTGTTCGTCCTCGTGCTGGTCCTGGCCATCATCGGCGGCCTCGCCTACGGGGCGTACTGGTCCATCAGCACCGTCCGCGCGTCCTTTCCGCAGACCAAGGGCTCGATCACGCTTGAGGGCCTGTCGGGGCCGGTCGACGTCAAGCGCGACAACTACGGCATCCCGCAGATCTACGCCTCCTCCGACGAGGACCTGTTCATGGCGCAGGGCTACGTCCAGGCGCAGGACCGGTTCTACGAGATGGACGTACGCCGCCACATGACCTCCGGGCGCCTGTCGGAGATGTTCGGCAAGGGCCAGGTCGACAACGACGAGTTCCTGCGCACGCTGGGCTGGCACCGGGTGGCGAAGAAGGAGTACGACGAGAAGCTGTCGGACTCCACCAAGAAGTACCTCCAGGCGTACTCCAAGGGTGTCAACGCCTACCTGGCCGGCAAGGACGGCGGGGACATCTCCCTGGAGTACGCCGCCCTCGGCTTCACCAACGACTACAAGCCCCAGGAGTGGACGCCGGTCGACTCGGTGGCCTGGCTGAAGGCGATGGCCTGGGACCTGCGCGGCAACATGGAGGACGAGGTCGACCGCGCCCTGATGACCAGCCGCCTCGGTCCCAAGCAGATCGCCGACCTGTATCCGGCGTACCCGTACGACCGGAACAAGGCGATCGTCCAGGAGGGTCAGTACGACGAGCTGACCGAGACGTTCGACGGCGGCGGCCCGTCCGGCGGCGACGATTCCTCGTCCGGCACGGGCAGCGGCACGGGCACCGGGACCGGCACGGGCACCGGGACCGGCACGGGGGCCGGCACCGGGACCGGCACCGGCAATGCCCTGCAGAGCCAACTGTCCGGTCTCCAGGACGTCCTGGACGACCTGCCCACCGCCGTCGGCGTGAACGGCAACGGCATCGGCTCCAACTCCTGGGTCGTCTCCGGCGAGCACACCATCACCGGCAAGCCGCTGCTGGCCAACGACCCGCACCTGTCGCCGTCGCTGCCGTCCGTCTGGTACCAGATGGGCCTGCACTGCCGCAGTGTCTCCGCGAAGTGCCAGTACGACGTCGCCGGATACACCTTCGCGGGCATGCCCGGCGTGGTCATCGGCCACAACCAGGACATCGCCTGGGGCCTGACCAACTCCGGCGTCGACGTCACCGACCTCTACCTGGAGAAGATCACCGGCAACGGCTACCAGTACGACGACAAGGTGGTCCCCTTCGAGACGCGCGAGGAGACCATCAAGGTCGCCGGCGGCGAGTCCAAGAAGATCGTCGTCCGCGAGACCAACAACGGCCCCCTGCTCTCCGACCGCGACGACGAGCTGGTGAAGGTCGGCAAGAAGGCCACCGTCGACACCGCCGCCCCCGACCGGGGCGACGGCTACGGCGTCGCGCTGCGCTGGACCGCGCTGGACGCCGGCACCACCATGGACGCCGTCTTCGCGATGGACCGGGCGAAGGACTGGGACTCCTTCCGCGAGGCCGCCGCCCTGTTCGACGTGCCCTCGCAGAACCTCGTCTACGCCGACGAGGAGCACATCGGCTACACGCTGCCCGGCAAGATCCCGGTGCGCGCCGAGGACCACGACGGTTCGGTCCCGGCACCGGGCTGGACCTCCAAGTACCGCTGGACCGGCGAGTACATCGACCCGGACGAGCTGCCCTACGAGTACGACCCGGAGCGCGGCTACATCGTGACCGCCAACCAGGCCGTCGTCGACGAGGACACGTACCCGTACACGCTGACCACGGACTGGGGCTACGGCACCCGCAGCCAGCGGATCACGTCCCTGATCGAGCAGAAGATCAAGGACGGCGGCAAGATCTCCACCGACGACATGCGCCAGATGCAGCTGGACAACAGCAGCGAGATGGCCAAGCTGCTCGTCCCCCAGCTGCTGAAGATCGACGTCGGGGACAAGGACGTCCGCGAGGCGCAGAAGCTGCTGGAGGGCTGGGACTACACCCAGGACGCCGACTCGGCGGCCGCCGCCTACTTCAACGCCGTCTGGCGCAACGTCCTCAAGCTCGCCTTCGGCAACAAGCTGCCCAAGGAGCTGCGGGTCGAGGGCCAGTGCCTGTGGGTCGACCCGGTCAACACCACCGGTCCCGCGGACGAGACGAACAAGGTCCGCGAGTGCGGCCAGCGGGATGCCGACCAGGCGCAGCCGGACGGCGGCGACCGCTGGTTCGAGGTCGTCCGCACTCTGATGGACAAGCCCAAGAGCGACTGGTGGACGACGCCCGCCTCCGGCACCCGCAAGGGCGCCGACCACAACCGCGACGACCTCTTCAAGCGGGCCATGATCGACGCCCGCTGGGAGCTGACCGCCAAGCTCGGCAAGGACATCGACACCTGGAACTGGGGCCGGCTGCACCGCCTGTTCCTGAAGAACCAGACCCTGGGCATCGAGGGCCCCGACTTCCTGAAGTACGCCCTCAACCGCGGCCCGTGGAAGCTCAGCGGCGGCGAGGCGGCGGTCAACGCCTCCGGCTGGAACGCGGCCGGCGGCTACGGGGTGGTGTGGGTGCCGTCCATGCGGATGGTGGTCAACCTCGGCGACCTCGACAAGTCGCGGTGGATCAATCTCACCGGCGCCTCCGGACACGCCTACAGCGCCCACTACACGGATCAGACGGACAAGTGGGCCGACGGAGAGCTGCTGCCGTGGGCCTTCTCGAAGAAGGCGGTCGACGCGAGTACGAGCGACACACTGGTGCTCAAGCCGTAGCCACCGGTGTTGAGACCGTAGCCACCGGCTGACACAAGGCGGCCCCCGCGCGCGTGGGGGCCGCCTTCACGTTCACGTGAACCTGCGCACTCCCGACGGCGTCACCACCGCGTCCACCGGCCGGTCGTGGGGCTCGGCGGGGACGTGCGAGACGACCTCGGAGTCGTACAGCAGGACCAGTAGCGCGGGTCGCGCGCCCGCGCGGTCCAGGCGCGCGAGGACCCGGTCGTACGACCCGCCGCCGCGCCCCAGCCGCAGGCCGCGCCCGTCGACCGCCAGGCCCGGCAGCAGCACGACGTCGGCCTCCGTCACCGCGTCCGGCCCCAGGCGCCGGCCGGCGGGCTCGGACAGGGCCATCCGCCCGCCGTGCCGCACGAGTGCCAGGGAGTCCTCCCCTTCGTACTCGCCCCAGTCCAGGTCGTTGTCCGGCAGCAGTGCCGGCAGCAGGACCCGCACCCCCCGCGCGCGCAGCGCGTCCAGGAGCGCGAGGGTGCCCGGTTCGGCGCCCACGGAGACGTATGCCGCCACGGTGTGCGCCCGCGCCACCTCCGGCATCGCGAGCGCCCGTCCGGTCAGCGAGTCCGCCGCTTCCCGCACGTCATCGGCCGTCAACCTGTTCCTCACCGCGAGGAACTCCCGCCGCAACGTCCGCTTGTCAGGCTGGTCAATAGGTCCGATGTGGGTCAAAGGTCGTTCCCGTACCTCTCTAATGCGCTCATATGAGCGCCAGTGATCCGGAGTCACAGATTCTCCCTATTGGCACCGGATATGGTGGCGCGCATGACTCAGTCCCACCCCAGGATCAGCAAGGCTGTCATCCCCGCAGCCGGGCTCGGTACCCGGTTCCTGCCGGCCACCAAAGCCACTCCCAAGGAGATGCTGCCGGTCGTCGACAAGCCGGCGATCCAGTACGTGGTCGAAGAGGCCGTGACCGCGGGCCTCGGCGACGTCCTCATGGTCACGGGCCGCAACAAGCGCCCCCTGGAGGACCACTTCGACCGCAACTACGAACTGGAGTCCGCCCTCCAGAAGAAGGGCGATGCGAGCCGGCTGGCCAAGGTCCAGGAGTCCAGCGACCTCGCCATGATCCACTACGTCCGCCAGGGCGACCCCAAGGGCCTCGGCCACGCCGTGCTGTGCGCCGCCCCGCACGTCGGCAACGAGCCCTTCGCGGTCCTGCTCGGCGACGACCTGATCGACCCGCGCGACCCGCTGCTGCAGCGCATGATCGAGGTCCAGGAGCAGTACGGCGGCAGCGTCATCGCCCTCATGGAGGTCGCGCCCGAGCAGATCCACCTCTACGGCTGCGCGGCCGTGGAGAGCACCGAGGACGGCGACGTCGTCAAGGTCGGCGGACTGGTCGAGAAGCCCGACGCGGTCGACGCGCCCTCCAACTACGCCATCATCGGCCGCTACGTGCTCGACCCCCACATCTTCGACATACTCCGCAAGACCGAGCCCGGCCGCGGCGGCGAGATCCAGCTGACCGACGCCCTCCAGCAGCTCGCCGAGACGCATACAACAGCGGCTACCGCCGCGGGGAAGGTCGGCGGCCCGGTGCACGGCGTCGTCTTCAAGGGCCGCCGCTATGACACCGGTGACCGCGGCGACTATCTGCGTGCCATTGTCAGACTCGCGTGCGAACGTGAAGACCTGGGCCCGGACTTCCGGACCTGGCTTCGCAGTTACGTAGCCGAGGAGATGTAGGGACGTTGAGCAGCGCAGCGCACCGTGACACCGGCCACGACCACGCCCCCGCGGACTTCGGTCCGGACCGGCTGTGGTCGGTGCAGGACCACCTGGACGACATCCTCGCCACCGTCCGCCCCCTGGAACCCATCGAGCTGAACCTGCTCGACGCCCAGGGCTGCGTCCTGGTCGACGACATCACGGTGCCGCTCTCCCTGCCGCCGTTCGACAACAGCTCCATGGACGGTTACGCGGTGCGGGTCGCCGACGTCGCGGGCGCGAGCGAGGAGTTCCCCGCCGCCCTGGTCGTCGTCGGGGATGTCGCCGCCGGCCAGGCCGACCCGCTGACCGTGGGCCCCGGCCAGGCCGCCCGCATCATGACCGGCGCCCCGCTCCCGCCCGGCGCCGAGACCGTCGTCCCCATCGAGTGGACCGACGGCGGGCTCGGCGAGGGCCCGGTGGCCGGAATGCGCGCCCGCAGCCTGGCCCCCGAGGGCGCCGAGGGCCAGGTCCACGTGTACCGCCCGGCCGAGGCCCGCGCGCACGTCCGCGCGAAGGGCAGCGACGTCAGGTCCGGCGACCGCGCCCTGGAGGCCGGCACGGTCCTCGGCCCGCCGCAGATCGCGCTGCTCGCCGCGATCGGCCGGGGCAGGGTCCGCGTCCGCCCGCGCCCCCGCGTGGTGGTGCTCTCCACCGGCAGCGAACTCGTCCAGCCCGACGAGGAACTGGCCCACGGCCAGATCTACGACTCCAACAGCTTCGCCCTCACCGCGGCCGCCCGCGACGCCGGCGCCATCGCCTACCGCGTGGGCGCCGTCGCCGACGACGCCGAGACCCTGCGGTCCACCATCGAGGACCAGTTGGTCCGCGCCGACCTGATGGTCACCACCGGCGGGGTGAGCGTCGGGGCGTACGACGTGGTCAAGGAGGCGCTGGCGCACGTCGCCGACGAGGACGAGCCCGGCAGCGGCGTGGACTTCCGCAAGCTCGCCATGCAGCCCGGCAAGCCCCAGGGCTTCGGCTCCATCGGCCCCGACCACACCCCGCTGCTCGCCCTGCCCGGCAACCCGGTGTCCTCGTACGTCTCCTTCGAGTTGTTCGTCCGCCCCGCGATCCGCACCCTCATGGGCCTCACCGACGTCCACCGCCCGACGACCACCGCGTCCCTGGCCGCGGAGAAGGCGCTGACCTCGCCCAAGGGGCGCCGGCAGTTCCTGCGCGGCAGCTACGCCGACGGCTCGGTCACCCCGGTCGGCGGCTCGGGCTCCCACCTCGTGGCCGCCCTCGCGCACGCCGACGCGCTGATCGTCGTCCCCGAGGACGCCGAGTCCGTCGAGCCCGGCGCCGACGTCGAGGTGGTCCTGCTCGGCTGACCCCGCCCGCTTGGCGGTACCGTGTCGCGCACAGCAGGCCCACGCGCCGCACCGCGCCGGGCCCGGACCGGGAGCGCCACACGAGCATGAGTACGCAGGACCGACCCCCGCACTACGGCCAGGACGCGCACGACCCGCAGGACCGGCTGACGCACATCGACGAGGCGGGCGCCGCCCGGATGGTCGACGTGTCCGCCAAGGAAGTGACCGCACGCACCGCGCGCGCGAGCGGACGCGTCCTCGTCGCGCCCCGTGTGGTCGAACTGCTGCGCGGCGAGGGGGTCCCCAAGGGCGACGCCCTCGCCACCGCGCGCATCGCGGGCATCATGGGCGCCAAACGCACCCCGGACCTGATCCCCTTGTGCCACCCGTTGTCGGTCTCCGGTGTGAAACTGGACCTGTCGGTCGCGGACGACGCCGTGGAGATCACCGCCACGGTGCGCACGACGGATCGCACGGGTGTCGAGATGGAGGCGCTCACCGCGGTCTCCGTCGCCGCGCTCACCGTGATCGACATGGTCAAGGCGGTCGACAAGGGAGCGGTCATCACGGACGTGCGCGTGGAGGAGAAGACGGGCGGCAAGTCGGGCGACTGGAGCCGGGCATGACACTGGACGCGTCGGTGGACGGTGCCCTGCTCGCGCCGTACAGCGCCCTGGTGGTCACCGCCTCCAACCGGGCCGCCGCCGGGGTCTACGAGGACAAGGGCGGGCCGCTGATCGCCGAGGGCCTGCGCCGATTCGGCTTCGCCGTCGACGGCCCCCGGGTCGTCCCCGACGGCGACCCCGTCGAGGCCGCCCTGCGAGCGGGCGCCGAGGCGGGCTACGACGTGATCGTCACCACCGGCGGCACCGGCATCTCGCCCACCGACCGCACCCCCGAGGCGACCCGGGCGGTGATCGACTACGAGGTCCCCGGCATCGCGGAGGCCGTCCGGGCGTACGGCCGGGACAAGGTGCCGACCGCGGTGCTCTCCCGGGGCCTGGCCGGAGTGGCGGGCGGCACGCTGATCGTCAACCTGCCGGGGTCCTCCGGCGGGGTGAAGGACGGCCTCGCCGTGCTGGAGCCGCTGCTGACGCACGCCGTGGACCAGCTCCGCGGCGGCGACCACGCCAGACCCGCCAGTGGTGGGGGTGCGAGCTGAACAGCCCATCCTGGCCCGCGGAGCTGGTGGACGGCGACATCGTCATCAGGCCGATAAGGCTGCGCGACCAGCGGGCCTGGCGGGAGGTCAACCGGCGCAACCGCGACTGGCTGCGACCGTGGGAGGCGACGATTCCGCCGCCGACGCCCGGCGGGCCGCTCACGCACCGGCCCACCTACCGCCAGATGGTGCGGCACCTCCGGTCCGAGGCCCACGCGGGCAGGATGCTGCCGTTCGTCATCGAGTACCAGGGGCGACTGGTCGGGCAGTTGACGGTGGCCGGCATCACCTGGGGCTCGATGTGCTCCGGGCACGTCGGCTACTGGGTGGACGAGGCGGTGGCCGGCCGCGGGGTGATGCCGACCGCCGTGGCGATGGTGGTGGACCACTGTTTCCGCACCGTCGGACTGCATCGCGTCGAGGTCTGTATTCGCCCCGAGAACACGCCCAGTCGCCGGGTCGTGGAGAAACTCGGATTCCGCGAGGAGGGTCTCAGGCCGCGTTATCTCCACATCGACGGAGCCTGGCGCGACCATCTCGTCTTCGCGCTCACCGCGGAAGAGGTCCCGGAGGGGCTGTTGCGGCGCTGGCACCGGTCACGGGGCCGGAGTACGCGGAAGACCGGTAATTGAATAAACGTTCGAAAAGGCCAGGGTGCGACCGTCCGGAACGGATAATTTCGCGACCCTGGTAGTCGGCTGATCGCATCGGTCACAAAAAAAGTTCGAAATATCAGCCAGATCGTGCGACACACCGGCTCAATTGGCGGATGGCCTCAAGCAAACCCCTCTACCGTGTGAGGCGTGAGCAGCAGCGGCCTCATCTACGCAGTCATCGTCGGGGCCTGGGCCGCCTACTTGGTGCCGATGTGGCTCCGTAGGGAGGACGAGCTGAACGAGGCCCGTCCGACGGAACGCTTCAGCACCGCCATCCGGCTGCTGTCCGGACGGGCGGGCATGGAGCGCCGGTACGCCAAGGACCTGCGGTCGCGCTCCGCCGACGAAGCGGAGCCCGACGCCGACGCCCCGGACGCCGTCACCGACTCGGTGGACGTCCGGGCCTTCGCCGTGTCCAGAACGCGCCGGCACCCTCGCCCCGACGCACGGCAGCAGCCCGCGGCCCAGCCCGCGGAGCAGCCCGAACCGGCGTGGCAGTCCGAACCGGCGCGCCAGGAGACCGGCGGACGCCCGCACGGCCCCAGATCCGAGCAGTCCCCCGGACCCGGTGCGGCAGCGGCGCGCAAGCGCGTGCCGCAGGCCCGGCGCGCACCCGTCTCACCGGCGGCCGCGGCCCGGGCCCGGCGCACCAAGGTGCTCGCGCGCCGTCGGCGTACGACGGTGATGCTGTTCCTGGCCTTCACCCTCGGCTCGGTCGTCGCGGCGGTCGGCGGGCTCGCCTTCCTGTGGGCGCCCGGGGTGCCCGCGGTGCTGCTCAGCGCCTACATCGCCTATCTGCGTTCGCAGGAACGCCACCGGTTCGCCTTCCACATGGACCGCCGCCAGGCGGAGGTCGCCGCGCAGCGGCTGCGCGCCGGCGACCGTCGGCCGCGCCGGCGCATGCCCGCCGACCCCGCCGGCCCCGCAGGTCCCGTCGGCGACCCCGACGCCGACGAGCCGGACGAGGGACCCGAGGAGGAGCCCGACTCCGGCCTGTCGGCGCTCGCCGCGGACCGGCGCGCGCTGGTGGAGCAGACCGACCACGCCGAGTGGGTCGACCAGCAGCGCGAACGGCAGCGGCGGCCGCAGGGCGACAGCTGGGACCCGGTGCCCGTACCCCTGCCCACCTACGTGACCGCGCCGGTCGCCCCCCGCGCCACGCCCGACGTGGACCTCGCGGCGCCGGACGCCTGGAGCTCGGCACGCTCCAGCGCCGTCGCCGAGCAGGAGGACGCGGCGGCCGACCCCGGGCGGGACCACCCGGCGGCCCACACCGAGGACCGGGCGGAGACCCCGGGCCGTAGCGACGCCCGCCGCGCCGCGTCCGCCCGCCGGTCCCGGGAACGGGGCCGGACCCCCCTCTTCGACCAGTACGAGGACGGGGACCGCCCCCGCGCGGCCAACGAGTAGCCCTCCGCCGGGGCCGCCCGCTCGCCGGTCGGAAGCGATTTTTGAGCAGGCCGGTCGGGGTGCTAAAGTTTCACTCGTCGCAAGGGCCTGTGGCGCAGTCTGGTAGCGCACCTCGTTCGCATCGAGGGGGTCTGGGGTTCAAATCCCCACAGGTCCACGCACATTGGCGAAGGTCCCGTCCGATCATCACGATCGGACGGGACCTTCGTCGTTTCCGGGGCGCGCCTGTAGGCACGTATGGCCGAGATAAATCCGTGATCGGGCCTTGTGCAACCTTCACCGTTACCAGTGGGTCACCTGTGCGCGGCGTCACCGCAGTGGCGCCGTCCTGTCGTCTGGGGAACGGAAGAGAACACATGAGACGTAGCTCCCTGCGCGCGCCGTGGGCTCGCGCGGCAGTGGCCCACGTGGCCGTTGCGGGACTCGCCACGCTCGCAATGGCCGGAGTCGCACACGCGGAGGGCGGCCAGGCGCCGCTTCCCGTCACCATCACCGGTCCGGACAAGGTGGACCTGGCGCTGGACGGGGCCGAGGGCGAGCCCGGGGAGCCGCAGATCCGGCTGGGCATCACCGGGCCGGGGGAGTACGACCCGGACAGCGGCACGGACCCGGAGCCGGTCCCGAACAACGGCTACCGCGTCACCATCGACGCCACCGCGCTCAAGGGCTTCGCCGAGGTCGACCTGCCACAGTCGTGCGACGTGGACGGACTGACCGCCGTCTGCGACGCGAGCAGCCTGTACCCCGGCGACTCCTACAACCCGAGCTGGAACATCCGCCTCGACCTGAAGGACACCGCCGAGGCCGGGGACTTCGGCAAGATACAGGTGACGGGCGCGGGCGAGGGCCTGGAGTTCAACGAGCACACCGTCGACGTGCTGGTCGGCGGGCCGGAGCTGTTGAAGAAGAAGCTCCCGGCCGAACCCGAGGACTTCGAGGCCGGTGACACCTACAGTGCCCCGCTCGGCTTCCGCAACGTCGGCAGCATGTCGGCCGACGGCGTGGTGCTGCGCTTCGGCGGCACGCGCGGCCTGTCCTTCCCCGACTCGTACGACAACTGCTCGTACGCGGAGGAGAACAAGGACGACCTGATCCGCTATCAGAAGGTCGCCCTGTGCACCTTCGAGGGCGAATTCCTGCCGGGCACGGCCTACGAACTGAGCGAGCCGGTCCGGGTGAAGACCGCGGACTTCGCGCTCGGCGACATCTTCCACTACGGCTTCGACGCGGTCGGCGCCGAGGAGGCCGGCGCGCTGCGGTCGGGCGCCGACTACCGGCAGGGTTCCGGCAGGACGCTTACCCTGAAGCCGGTCAAGGGCGGCCAGAGCGGCGACTACACGAAGTACGCCGAGATCGACCTGCCCACGCAGAACAGCTACGACCTCGACCTCACCGGTGCGCGCGTCGACGGCGAGCAGGGCGAGACCGTCACGGTCGACATCGGCCTGAGCAACCACGGACCCGCCTGGATCGGGGCGCTGCGCTCGGGTGGTGAGCCGCTGGGCTTCAGCGTGCAGATCCCCGAGGGCGCGAGCGTCGTGGACAGCCCCTGCCGTCCCATGAACGGCGAGGCCACGTCCGAGTACCTCTGCTTCGCCGACACCCCGTTCCTCGAGGACGACCGGCGCACCTTCGCCTTCCAGCTCCGCATCGACAAGGTCGTCGAGGGCGCCAAGGGCAAGATCGCCCTTCCGGAGTGGGACAACCCGTGGGAGGGCGACCCGTCCAACGACGCCGGCTGGATCGTGCTGAACGGCACCGGCGACGAGGAGACGCCGGGCGACACCGGCGGTACCGGCACGGGCGGTACCGACGGCGGCGGCACGGGCGGTTCCGGCACCACGGGCGGCTCGGAGACCACGGGCGGCAGCACCGGCACGACCGGCGGCTCGGCCTCCACCGGGGGTGCCACCGGCGGCACCGGCGCGGGCGGTGCCGGGTCCACCGGCGGCACGACCGGCGGCCAGTCGCCGCAGGGCGGTCAGGACGGCCAGGGCGGCCTGCTGGCCTCCACCGGCTCCACGGCCCTGCTCGCCTCGGCCGGCGCGGCGCTGGCGCTCGCCGCGGGCGGCGTGCTCTTCGCCGTCTCACGCCGACGCGCGGCAGCCGACGCGGGGTGACGAGGACCCTGACGGGCAGGCGCTACGGGACCTGGAGAGCCTTCGCGTAGCAGAGGCTCTCCTCGTGGAAGCGGTAGAAGCCGAACTTCCCGCAGGGCTCGTAGCCGCTGGAGGTGTACAGGGCCACGGCCTCCGGCTGCTTGGTGCCGGTCTCCAGCACCATGCGGGTCCGGCCCGCCGCACGGGCGTCCTCCTCCAGGGCGGCCAGGATGCGGCGGGCCAGACCGCGCCCGCGCACCTGCTCGATCACGAACATCCGCTTCAGCTCGGCGTCCCCGTCGCGGTAACCCTCGTCGTTGGTCTCCTGGCCGCGCCAGCCGCCGGAGGCGACCGGGACGCCGTTCTCGTCGTACGCGATCAGGTACAGGCCGTTCGGCGGCGCGAAGTCCGACGGATCCAGGTGCGTGGCGTCGCCGCCGTCGCCGTAGCGGACGTCGTACTCGGCCTGGACCTCGTCGTTGAGCTTCACGGCGTCGGGGTGGTCGAAGGGGACCCGGCGTATGTTCATGCTACCTACCGTATATGGATGCGTCATCCGGAGCGGGACATCGTCCAGTGTGCCGGTATCGTGCCCTGGTGCTCACCGTGACCTCCGTAAACGTGAATGGTCTGCGCGCCGCCGCGAAGAAGGGCTTCGTGGAGTGGCTCGCCGACACCTCCGCCGACGTGCTGTGCCTCCAGGAGGTGCGGGCCGAGCCCCAGCAGCTGCCCGAACACGTCCGCACGCCCGACGGCTGGCACGTGACGCACGCCCCCGCCGCCGCCAAGGGCCGCGCCGGCGTCTCCCTCTACACCCGCCGCGAGCCCGACCGGGTCCAGGTCGGTTTCGGCTCGACGGAGTTCGACACCAGCGGCCGGTACGTCGAGGCCGACCTGCCCGGTGTGACGGTCGCCTCCCTCTACCTCCCCTCCGGCGAGGTCGGCACCGAGCGCCAGGACGAGAAGGTCCGCTTCATGGGCGAGTTCCTGGCCTACCTCAAGGAACTGCGCGAGCGCGCCGCCGCCGACGGCCGCGAAGTCGTCGTCTGCGGCGACTGGAACATCGCCCACCGGCAGGCCGACCTGAAGAACTGGCGCGGCAACACCAAGAACTCCGGCTTCCTGCCGGAGGAGCGGGAGTGGCTGGGGCGGGTCCTGGATCCGGCGGAGGGCGGCTACGTGGACGTGGTGCGCGCCCTGCACCCGGACGCCGAGGGGCCGTACTCGTGGTGGTCGTACCGGGGGCGGGCCTTCGACAATGATTCCGGGTGGCGCATCGACTACCACGTGGCCACCCCGGGGTTGGCCGCCAAGGCGGTCAAGGGCCACGTCGAGCGGGCCGCCACGCATGCCGAGCGCTGGTCCGACCACGCCCCGGTGACGGTCGTCTACGACCGCTAGGGCCTGTCCGGCGGTTCAGGTCGCAGCAAAGCGACGGCGCCTCATCAGCGCGGATGGACGTGTCCACCCCCGCGTCTGCGGCATGATCCGCCGGACAGCACACCTGGACCCCGGTCAGTCCTCGTTGGCCTGCTTCCGTATCCGCCGGTCCAGCGCCAGGGACAGTTCCGCCTCGATCACGCTGCGGGCGAGCGGGCGCAGTCGGTGGAGTTCCCCCTCGGGGGCGTGGCGCAGGATCAGGTCGGCGAAGAGGTCGGCGAGGGCGTCGGCGTGTTCGCGGACGCGGGCGCCGGCCTGGAGGACCTCGCCGAGCGGGATGCCCTCGCGGACCAGGGCCGAGGAGACCTCCAGCAGGCGGTGGCTGATGTGGACGAGTTCGTCGCCGTCGGTGCCGAGGTAACCGAGGTCCATCGCGGCGGCGAGGTTCTCGGGGGTGACCTCGCCCTCGAAGCGGGCGGCGAGTTCCTCGGGGGTGAGGCGGACGGGGGTCTCCTCGGTGGGTTCGCCGAGGCCGAGCAGGTCGCCGACGTCGCGGCCGTGGTCGAAGGCGTCGGCGAGTTCCGCGATGCCGTTCAGGGTGTGGCCGCGTTCCAGCAGTGCCGCGATGGTGCGCAGGCGGGCCAGGTGGTGGTCGTCGTACCAGGCGATGCGGCCCTCGCGGCGGGGCGGCGGGATCAGTTTGCGTTCGCGGTAGAAGCGCAGGGTGCGCACCGTGATGCCGGCCAGCCCGGCCAGTTCCTCCATGCGGTATTCGCGCTTCTCGGTCACGCCCCGACCCTAAGTCGTACCGGCGGTAACTTTCTTCGGCCCGACCCCTACCCACGAGTACGGAGCTGTTCTACTCTCCCCATTGCGCCAGTGTTCACTGGCGGAGTTCTAGGCGACGCGTGGAGGCTTCGGGATGGCCGAGCACGAGCAGGTTCAAGAACACGTGCGGGTGGCGGTGATCGGGTCCGGCTTCGGCGGGCTGGGTGCCGCCGTGCGGCTGAGGCGCGAGGGGATCACGGACTTCGTGGTGCTGGAGCGGGCCTCGAGCGTCGGCGGTACGTGGCGGGACAACAGCTACCCCGGGTGCGCCTGTGACGTGCCGTCCCACCTGTACTCCTTCTCCTTCGCGCCCAACCCGGAGTGGCCGCGCACCTTCTCCGGGCAGGAGCACATCCGCGCCTACCTGGAGCACGTGACCGACACCTTCGGGCTGCGCCCCCACCTCCGCTTCGACTCGGAGGTGAAGCGGATGGCGTGGGACGGCGAGCGGCTGCGGTGGGAGATCGAGACCGTGAGCGGCCGGCTGACCGCCGACGTCGTCGTGTCCGCGACCGGGCCGCTGTCCGACCCGAAGGTCCCGGACATCCCAGGGCTGGACTCCTTCCCCGGCAAGGTCTTCCACTCGGCCCGCTGGGACCACGACTACGACCTCACCGGCAAGCGGGTGGCCATGATCGGCACCGGAGCCTCCGCCATCCAGATCGTGCCGTCCATCCAGCCGAAGGCCGGCCGCCTCACCCTCTTCCAGCGCACCCCGGCCTGGGTGATGCCCCGCATGGACCGGTCGATCAGCGGCGCCGAGCGCGCCCTGCACCGGGCGCTGCCCGTCACCACCAAGCTGCGCCGCGGGCTGCTGTGGGGCATCCGGGAACTCCAGGTGCAGGCCTTCACCAAGCACCCGGGCGAGCTGGGCTTCGTCGAGCAGATCGCCAAGCGCAACATGGGCGCCGCCATCAAGGACCCGGCCCTGCGCGCCAAACTCACCCCCGACTACCGCATCGGCTGCAAGCGGATCCTGCTGTCGAGCGAGTACTACCCGGCGCTCGCCAAGCCCAACGTCGACGTCGTCGCCAGCGGTCTGAGCGAGGTGCGCGGCTCGACCCTCGTCGGGGCCGACGGAACCGAGGCCGAGGTGGACGCGATCATCTTCGGCACCGGCTTCCACGTCACCGACATGCCCATCGCCGAGCGCGTCGTGGGCGCGGACGGGCGGACCCTCGCCGAGACCTGGAAGGGGGGAATGGAGGCCCTGCGCGGCGCCTCGGCGGCCGGCTTCCCCAACTTCATGACGGTCATCGGGCCCAACACCGGCCTCGGTAACTCGTCGATGATCCTGATGATCGAGTCGCAGCTCAACTACATGGCCGACTACCTGCGGCAGATCAGCGTCCTCGGCGGCCGGGCCGCCCTCGACGCCCGCCCCGCCGCCGTGCGGAACTGGAACCACCGGGTGCAGGAGCGCATGAAGCGCACGGTGTGGAACACCGGCGGCTGCACCAGCTGGTACCTGGACGCGAGCGGCCGCAACACCACCGTCTGGCCCGGCACGACCGCCGAGTTCCGGCGCGCGACGCGGCGCGTGGACCTCGCGGAGTACGAGGTGCTGCGCCCGGCCGTCGCCGAGGCGGCCGCTGGGCCGCGCACGAACGCCGGCGCGGGCGCGAACGCCGAGGCGGCACCCGGTGCGGGCGCGAACGCCGAGGTGGGCGCGTGAGCCGCCTGCTGCACGTCGCCGCCGGGCCGTACGCGCCGCCCGCCCCCGCCCGCGAGCTGACCGTCACCGCCGCCGACGGCGCCCGGATACACGTCCAGGTGCACGGCCCGGAGAACGCCCCCGCGGTCGTCCTCGCGCACGGCTGGGCCTGCTCGACCGCCTTCTGGGCGGCGCAGGTCCGCGCGCTGGCCGCCGACCACCGGGTCGTCGTCTTCGACCAGCGCGGCCACGGCCGCAGCCCGGCGAACCCGGCGTGCGGCACCGAGCCCCTCGCCGACGACCTGGAAGCCGTCCTCACGGCCACGCTCGCACCGGGCGAGCAGGCCGTGATCGCCGGGCACTCCATGGGCGGGATGACGGTGATGGCCGCCGCGACCCGGCCGGCGGTGCGCGAACACGCGGCGGCCGTCCTGCTGTGCAGCACGGGCAGTTCGCGGCTGGTGGCCTCCTCGACCGTGGTGCCGCTCGGGGAGGGCCGGGTACGCACCTGGCTGACCCGGCGGATCCTCGGCTCCCGGGCGCCGCTCGGGCCGGTCACGCCGCTTGCGCGCAGGATCCTCAAGTACGGGACGATGGGCCCCGGTTCGGCCCCGCACATGGTCGACGCCTGCGCCCGCATCGTGCACGCCTGCCCGCGCAAGGTACGGCGCGCCTGGTCGGAGGTGCTGGACCTGCTCGACCTCGACCACGGGGTACGGGAGTTGACGATGCCGGTGGAGGTGGTCGTCGGCACCGCCGACCGGCTGACCCCGCCCGTGCACGCCCGCTCGCTGGCCGCCGCACTGCCCCACTGCGTGGGCCTGACGGAGCTTGTGGGCCTCGGCCACATGACGCCGGTGGAGGCGCCGGAGCTGGTCACCGGGAAGATACGCGCCCTCGCCGCCACCCACATATCCGCCGCACGCACCGAGCGTGCCGTACACGCCGAGGAGAGCGCATGAGCAGGGTGAGCCTGGAAGGGCGGGTCGCCGTCGTCACCGGAGCCGCGCGGGGCGTCGGGGAACTGCTGGCCCGCAAGCTGTCCGCGCGCGGGGTGAAGGTCGCCCTGGTCGGTCTGGAGCCGGACGAGCTCAAGCAGGTCTCCGCCCGGCTGCACAGCGAGAGCGAGCACTGGCACGCCGACGTCACCGACCACGAGGCGATGGCCCGGGTCGCGGGTGAGGTCAAGGAACGGTTCGGCAGGATCGACATCGTCGTCGCCAACGCCGGCGTCGCCACCGGCGGGCCCTTCGTCGACTCCGACCCGGAGTCCTGGCGGCGGGTCGTCGAGGTCAACCTGATCGGGTCGGCGGTCACGGCCCGCGCCTTCCTGCCGGCGCTGCTGGAGAGCCGCGGCTACCTGCTCCAGATCGCGTCCCTCGCCGCCCTCACGCCCGCGCCGATGATGAGTGCCTACTGCGCCTCCAAGTCCGGTGTCGAGGCGTACGCGCACTGCCTGCGCGGCGAGGTCGGACACCGGGGCGTGAAGGTCGGCGTCGGCTATCTGTCCTGGACCGACACCGACATGGTGCGCGGCGCGGACCAGGACGACGTCATGCGCGAACTGCGGCAGCGGCTGCCCTGGCCGTCGAACAAGACCTATCCGCTGGGCCCGGCGGTCGACCGGCTCGTGGAGGGCATCGAACGTCGCTCGGCCCACGTCTACGGGCAGTGGTGGCTGCGCGGCATGCAGGGGATGCGCGGCTACCTGCCGGCCGTCATCGGCACCGTCGGACAGCGCGAGATGCGGCGCTTCGGGGACCGGCTGAACGGCGTGCGCGTCGGGCTGGTCGGCGCGGGCGGAGCGGCCGACGAACAGCGTCCGACCAGCGCCACTACGGTCCGTAAGTGATCGACATGCGCACGGTCACGGCCCATGTGAATCTGATCGAGCCAGGCCGATCCGGCCGGGCCCGAACATCACAGGAGTGAACCCACATGGGTATGAAGGACCAGTTCCAGGACAAGGCCGAGCGCATGCAGCAGCAGGGCAAGCAGCGGGCCGACCAGGCCAGGGAGCAGTTCCCGAACCGCGACCGCCGTCGTGACGAGGACGAGATGGACCCGTCGCGCCGCCGGGACGCGGAGGAGCGTGACCCGTCCACGCGCCGCCGTGACGCGGACGAGCGGTTCGAGGAGAGCTTCGACGCCTGACGCGCCGCCGCTGAGTTGAAGGGGCGCCCCCCGTTCGTCACGGAGGGCGCCCCTTCCTCATGCCCGGGGCGGCAGCGGCGGGCGGGAGCGGTCGGGTACGTCTTCGTAACCGGGCGGCGTGGCGGGCGGGTTGGTCGCCAGCAGCTCCAGTGCCAGCCGGACCGCCTCGTCCAGCACCGGGTAGCGGCCCTCGGCCCAGTCCAGCGGCGTGCGCAGCGCCTCGACGTCGGGGGCGACGCCGTGGTTCTCCACGGACCAGCCGTACGCGTCGAACCAGGCCGCGTTCATCGGCACCGTGATCACCGTGCCGTCGCCGAGGCGGTGCCGGCCGGTCATGCCGACCACCCCGCCCCAGGTGCGCTGTCCGACCACCGGGCCGAGGCGCAGCAGTTTGAACGCGGCGGTGATCATGTCGCCGTCGGAGGACGTGGCCTCGTCCGCGACCGCCACGACGGGCCCGCGCGGGGCGTTGGAGGTGTACGACACCGGCTGCGCGTCGCGCGTCAGGTCCCAGCCCAGGATGGTGCGGGTCAGCTTCTCGATGACGAGTTCGCTGGTGTGCCCGCCCGCGTTGCCGCGCACATCCACGATCAGCGCGGGCCGGGACACCTCCATGCGCAGGTCGCGGTTGAACTGCGCCCAGCCGGAGCCGCCCATGTCGGGGATGTGCAGATAGCCGCACCGCCCGCCGCTCAACTCCCGCACCACCTCGCGGCGCTTGGCCACCCAGTCCTGGTAGCGCAGCGGCCGTTCGTCGACGAGCGGTACGACGGCGACCCGGCGGGCCGGCCCCGGGCCGCCCCCGCCCGGCGTGAAGGTCAGCTCCACCGTCGTACCGCCCGCGCCCGCCAGCAGCGGGTACGGACCCGCCACCGGATCCACCGGGCGGCCGTCGACGTGGGTCAGCGCCGCCCCCTCGCGGATGCCCGTGCCGGCCAGCGGGGAGCGGGCCTTGGAGTCGGAGGAGTCGCCGGGCAGGATGCGCTTGACCACCCAGTGGCCGTCCCGGCACACGAAGTTGGCGCCGAGCAGGCCCTGCCAGCGCTGGTAGTGCGCCGGGCCCTCGTTGCGGCGGGCGGCGGCGACGTAGGCGTGCGAGGTGCCGAGTTCGCCGAGCACCTCGCGGAGCAGGTCGGCGAACTCGTCAGGGGAGGCGACCCGTTCGAGCAGCGGCCGGTACTGGTCCAGCACCGCGTCCCAGTCGATGCCGCACATCCCGGGGTCCCAGAAGTAGGCGCGGATCAGGCGGCCCGCCTCGTCGTACGCCTGGCGCCACTCGGCGGCCGGGTCGACCTCGTGCAGGATGCGGCGCAGGTCGATCCAGGTGGTCGAGTCGCCGTCGCCCCCCTCGGTCGCCGGTACGGCGCGCAGGTCGCCCTCGTCGAGCACGACCAGGCGGGTGCCGTCGCCGCTGACCCGGAACCAGTCGAGGTGGTCGACCAGTTCGGACTTCTTCGCCTTGGCGAGGTTGAAGTGCTCCAGGGTGGGCCGCTCGCTCGGGTCCGCCGGGTTGGCGAAGGTCTCGCCGAGCGCGCCGGAGATGGGCCAGCGCAGCCAGACCAGGCCGCCGCCCGCGACCGGGTGCAGCGCCGAGTACTTGGACGCGGTGACCGGGAACGGGGTCACCCGGCTCTCCAGCCCTTCCACCTCGACGGTCACCGCGCCGCCCTCGCCGGGCTCGTCCTCCAGCGGGTCCAGGCCCCCGGCGGCGGGACGGCCCTCCGGGTTCAGCGCGAAGGGGGAGGGGGTCGCGGAGGACAGCGGCACCAGGTAGGGGCGGCAGCCCAGCGGGAAGGACAGGTCCCCGGTGTGCACGTCGTACACCGGGTCGAAGCCGCGCCAGGACAGGAAGGCGAGGTAGCGGCCGTCCCGGGTGAACACCGGGTTCTCGTCCTCGAAGCGCCCGTCGGTGACGTCGACGACGAGCGGGCCCTCCTGCCCGTCCTGCCCGTTCTGCCCGTTGATCCGGGCCATCTTGATCTGCCGCAGCGAGCGTCCGATGCCCGGGTGCGACCAGGTGAGCCAGGTCCCGTCCGGGGAGAAGGCGAGGTCGCTCACGGGACCGTTGACGGACCGGATCAGCTCGGTGACGCGGCCTGCGGCGGCTGCGGTGAGGCCGGAGGCCCTCGCCGCCGTGCCGCTGTCCCCGGCACCCTCCGTCGCGCCGTCCGGGTCCGGGTCCGCGCCGCCGCCGGTGCCGGTGTCGGCGGCCACCGTGTCCACTGCCTCCGCCGGGCTCCCCGTGTCCACCGTGTCCACCGCATCCAGCGCCTGGGCGACCTCCGCGTCCTCCTCCGAGACGTCCAGCAGCAGGAGCCGGCCGTCGTGCGAGGCGATGGCGAGTCGCTCGCCCGCCGGGTCCGAGACCAGCTCCAGGACCCGGCCCAGCCTCCCCGAGGCGAGCCGCCTGGGCGCACGGCCCCCGGTCGCGCGCGGCAGGTGGGCGATCTCGACGGCGTCCTCGCCCTCCGCGTCCGTCACGTACGCGATCCGCCCGCTCGCCCCGAGCATCTCCGGCAGCCGCACCCGCACTCCCGGGGTGTCGGCGAGGGTCCGGGCCGGGCCGTCGCGGTGGGTGAGCCAGTACAGGCTGCCGCGTACGACGACGGCGCTCGCGCGGCCCGTCTCGTCGACGGAGACGCCGCCCACGTGCTGGGCGGCGGGCACCTGGTACGTACGCCGTCCCGCGCGCGGCCCGCTCAGCCGGACGTCGAGCCGGCGCGGCACCGAGCCGGGCGCCAGGTCGTCGACGATCCACAGGTCGCCCGCGCACTGGTACACCACGCGGTCGCCGTCGCTCGCGGCGTGCCGGGCGTAACAGGCGTCGTGGTCGGTGTGGCGGCGCAGGTCGGAGCCGTCCTGGGCGCACGAGTAGAGGTTGCCGACGCCCTCGTGGTCGGAGAGGAAGGCGATCCGGCCGCCGACGAACATGGGGGAGTGCAGATGGCCCTGGAGGTCGGGCAGGAGCCGTTGCCCGTGCAGCCAGAGCCGGCCCGTGGCGCCGCCCCGGTAGCGCTTCCAGGCGGCGGGTTCGTGCGGCGGGGTGCCGGTCAGCAGGAGGGTCTTGCGTTCCCCGTCGAGGTCGGCGGCCTGGATGTCGGTGACCGGCCCCCAGGGCAGTTTGCGGCCGGGGCCGCCGTCGGGGATGACCTTGTAGGCCCAGGTCAGGTGGGAGAAGGGCTCGCCGTGCGAGGCGACGGCGAGGATGGCGGCGTGGCCGTCGGGCTCGGGGGGCGACCAGCCGCAGACCCGGGTGTCGAGGCCGCCCCAGTGGGTGAGCCGCCGTCCGGGTCCGCCGTCCACCGGCACGAGGTGGACCTCCGGCGACAGACTGCGCCAGCTGGTGTAGGCGATGTGGCGGCCGTCGGGCGAGAAGCGCGGGTGGCCGGCCTTGGTGCGGTCGACGGTGAGCCGCCAGGCACGGCCCGGACCGTCGAGGTGCGCGAGCCAGAGGTCGTCCTCGGCCACGAAGCACAGCTGGTCGCCACTGAGGTGCGGAAGGCGCAGATAACTCACCCACCCCATGCTTTGCCCGGGGCCGGACCCCGGCAACTCGGCCCGCGACTTATGAGTAGCCGACAACCGTGACCCAGACCACGAACGAAACCGTTTCGTTTCGCTAGGGGGTGGGGTACATTCGTGGTGTACGAAACGGTGTCGTTCAGACGGAGTGGGACGGAGAGGGGCGAGCGAGATGACCGAGGCAGCCACCGCGCGCCGCAGCCGGATCACTCCCGAGCGCGAGGCCGAGCTGTACGAGGCCGTGCTCGACCTGCTCCGGGAAGTCGGCTACGACGCCCTCACCATGGACGCCGTGGCGGCCCGCACCCGGTCCAGCAAGGCGACGCTCTACCGCCAGTGGGGCGGCAAGCCCGAGCTGGTCGTCAAGGCCATGCGGCACAACAAGCCCGGTGAGATCGGCGATGTCGACACCGGCACGCTGCGCGGCGACCTGCACGCCCTGATGGCCCGCGAGGACGACTGCACCATGGCCCAGAACTCCGCGCTGATGCGCGGCGTGGCCATGGCCCTCCACCAGAACCCGGACCTGCGCCAGGCCTTCCGGGACCAACTCGTCGAACCGGAGATGGCGGAGTTCCGGCACCTGCTGCAACGCGCCGTCGACCGGGGCGAGATCAGAGCGGACTGCCCGGCACTGGACTTCCTCGTGCCCATGCTGGTCGGTGCTTTCGCCACCCGCACGCTGCTCGAGGACCAGCCCCCGACCCGGGCCTTCCTCACCTCGTACATCGACGCCGTGATCCTCCCCGCCCTCGGCGCCCCCACCACCTGACACGTCACCCCCGACACGTCCCCCCCAGCTGAGCCCCACCTGACGTAACCGCTCACGTCGTCGGGCCGATCCCCCTGCCCTGAAGTTCCCACGACCTGACCGGGAGTACGCCCTCGTGGCCACGTTCCTCTACAAACTCGGCCGGCTCGCCTTCCGTCGGCGGCACTTCGTCGCCCTGATATGGGTGGCGCTGCTGACGCTCGCGGGCGTCGGCGCGGCCAGTGCCCCGCCCGCCGGCACCACCTCCTTCTCCATCCCCGGCACCGAGGCCCAGAAGGCCTTCGACCTGCTGGAGGAGCGTTTCCCCGGCACCAGCGCCGACGGGGCGACCGCACGCGTCGTCTTCAAGGCACCGTCCGGCGAGACGATGACGGACGCCGACAACAAGGCGACCGTCGAGAAGACGGTCGCCGACCTGGCCGACGGCTCCGAGGTCGCCTCGGTCGCCGACCCGTACACGGGCAACGCCGTCAGCAAGGACGGCACGATCGCCTACGCGTCGGTGAGGTACGACGTCTCCGGCATGGAGCTGGAGGACACCACCAAGGACGCCCTGGAGGACGCCGCCCAGCAGGCGCGCGACGCCGGGCTGACCGTCGAGGTCGGCGGTGACGCGCTCCAGGCCGTCCCGCACACCGGCGCCACCGAGGTCATCGGCATCGCGGTCGCCGCCGTCGTCCTCGTCATCACCTTCGGCTCGCTGGTCGCGGCCGGACTGCCCCTCCTCACGGCCCTGATCGGCGTCGGCATCGGCGTCTCCTCGATCACCGCCCTCGCCGGCGCACTGGAGCTGGGCTCCACCACCTCCATCCTGGCGATGATGATCGGCCTCGCGGTCGGCATCGACTACGCCCTGTTCATCGTCTCCCGCTACCGCGCCGAACTCGCCGAGGGACGTGAGCGCGAGGAGGCCGCGGGCCGGGCGGTCGGCACCGCCGGCTCGGCGGTCGTCTTCGCCGGCCTCACGGTCGTCATCGCCCTGGTGGGCCTCGCGGTCGTCAACATCCCGATGCTGACCAAGATGGGCATCGCGGCGGCCGGCACCGTCGCCATCGCGGTCCTGATCGCTCTCACGATGGTCCCCGCACTGCTCGGCTACGCCGGCCGCAGGGTGAAGCCGACCGGCGCGAAGAGCAAGCTCCTGGGCGGCGCCGGCAAGAAGAACGACGCGAAGGCCGACGGCAAGCCGGCCAAGGCCAACCTCGGCACCCGCTGGGCGAGCTTCGTCGTCCGCCGCCCGCTGGCCGTCCTGCTCCTGGGCGTCATCGGCCTCGGAGCCGCCGCGATCCCCGCCACCTCCCTGGAACTGGGCCTGCCCGACGACGGCTCCCAGCCGACGTCCACGACCCAGCGCCGGGCGTACGACCTCCTGTCGGAGGGCTTCGGGCCGGGCTTCAACGGCCCCCTGATGGTCGTCGTCGACGCGAAGGGCAGCGACGCCCCGAAGCAGGTCTTCACCGACGTCTCCAACGAGATCAAGGGCCTCGACGACGTCGTGGCGGTCACCCCGCCCGCCCCCAACAAGGGCGGCGACACCGCGACGATCACCGTGATCCCGGACTCCAAGCCGTCCTCCGTCCAGACCGAGGACCTGGTGCACGCCATCCGCGACGCGGGCGGCGACATCAAGGCCGACACCGGCGCGGAGACCCTGGTCACCGGCTCGACGGCGATGAACATCGACGTCAGCGAGAAGCTGAACGACGCGCTGCTGCCGTACCTGGTCCTGGTCGTCGGCCTGGCCTTCCTCCTCCTGATCGTGGTCTTCCGCTCGATCCTGGTCCCGCTGAAGGCGGCCCTCGGCTTCCTGCTCTCCGTCATGGCGGCGCTGGGCGCGGTCGTCGCGGTCTTCCAGTGGGGCTGGCTGTCCGGCCTGATGGGCGTGGAGGAGACCGGCCCGGTCATGTCGATGATGCCGATCTTCATGGTCGGCGTGGTCTTCGGCCTGGCGATGGACTACGAGGTCTTCCTGGTCACCCGCATGCGGGAGGCCCACGTCCACGGCGAGAAGCCCAACCAGGCGGTCGTCACCGGCTTCCGGCACGGAGCGAGGGTCGTCACCGCCGCGGCGGTCATCATGATGGCGGTCTTCGCGGGCTTCATCGGATCCAGCGAGTCGATGGTCAAGATGATCGGCTTCGGCCTGGCGATCGCCGTCTTCTTCGACGCGTTCGTCGTCCGCATGGCCATCGTCCCGGCGGTCCTCGCCCTGCTCGGCAAGAAGGCCTGGTGGCTGCCGAGGTGGCTGGACCGCGCGCTGCCCAACGTGGACGTCGAGGGCGAGGGCCTGCGCACGGCCGAGGAGCGGGGCTCGGGTCCCGACGAGGACCGGGAGCTGGCACGCACCTGACGCGCCACCTCTGACAGGAGGACGACAGACCAGCCGGTGAGGGCTCCGTGGGGACGGGGTTGCCCTCACCGGCTTCCTCTGTCACGAAGTGACCGTCGGGGCGGCCCGGAGTGACGGGTGGCCGGCGGGTTCGTCCGCGGCCATGTCCTCGCGCAGCACGCTGTAGCGCACGACGTCCCTCCACCGCCCGTTCCGGAAGACGGTGCTGCGCAGCACGCCCTCACGAGTGAAGCCGGACTTCTCCAGCGCGCGCCGCTCGGCGATGTTCCGCGTCTCGGTGTCCGCCTCGAGTCTGACCACGGGTGTGTGTGCGAACAGGTATTCCACCAGCAGTCGTTGGGCCCGGGTGCCGGCACCGCGGCCCCGGGCCTCCGGCAGCAACTGGGCCCCGATGTTCCAGCAGTACGAGTTCCGCGAGGTCACGACCTTTCGCCACGCCACGAAGCCGAGTGGGTCCGCGCCGGACACCACCATCAGCAGCCCCCCGTCGTCACCCAGCAGCCCGTCCTGCGCCCAGCGACGACGCCAGCGCCCCGGGTCCGACCAGCCCAGCCATTGGAACGGTCCGGCCGCCTCCGGATCGGTCAGGAATCGCTCGAGCACCGACAGGTCGTCCTCGGCCGCCGGCCGCAGTATCACGGGATCATCGCTCATTCCGGTCACCCTACGTTCGACCGCGAGGGCCGGCGGGCGACCAGCGGTCTCGGCGGCGCCGCACGGTCTCCCGCTCCGCCTGCGACGGTTTCCGACGGACAATCCCGGTCGCCTGCTACGTACACCCACCGCTACCGTGCCGCTCATGACTACGACCGACGGCACCTCCCACGCCGAGCCCTCCGCCGCCCACCCCCGCTTCGCCGAGGCCCTGCGCGGACTCGGCCTCGGTGACCTGGCCGGACGGGCCCGGCGCTTCCCCGAGGCCACCCGCACCGCCGCCGAGGCCGCGGCCGCCATCGGGTGCGAGCTGAGCCAGATCTGCAAGTCGCTCGTCTTCGCCGCCGACGGCGTGCCCGTACTGGTCCTCATGGACGGCGCCTCACGCGTCGACCTGGAGCGGGTCCGGGAGGAGCTCGGCGCGGAGAAGGTCACGCGGGCCAAGGCCGACGTCGTACGGGAGACCACCGGCTACGCCATCGGCGGCGTGCCGCCCTTCGGGCACCGGAGCAGGACCCGGGTACTCGCCGACCGCTCCCTCCTCGCCCACGAGGTCGTCTGGGCCGCCGCCGGCACCCCGTACGCCGTCTTCCCGATGGAACCCAAGGAGCTCGTCGCCACCGCCGGCGCCACCCTCGTGGACGTGCGCGAGCGCTCCGAGTGACACCCCTGGTCACCGGCGCCGTCCTGCTCGCCGCGGTCACGCACGCGAGCTGGAACGCCATCGCCCACCGGATCACGGACAAGCTGACCGGCTTCGCGCTGATCTCGGGCGGCGGGATGCTCATCGGGCTCGCGCTGCTGCCGTTCACGGCGTTCCCGGCGGCCGGCGCGTGGCCGTACCTTCTCGTCTCCGCAGCGATCCACATCGCGTACTACGCCCTGCTGATGCGGTCCTTCCGGCTGGGCGACTTCGGCCAGGCCTACCCGATCGCCCGCGGCAGCGCGCCGCTGCTGGTCACCGTCCTCGCCGCCGTCTTCGCGCACGAGGTGCCGGACGGCTGGGCGACCGGGGGCGTCCTGGTGTCCTGCGCGGGGCTGACCGGCGTCGCCCTGTGGGGGCTGCGCGGGCGCCGGCCCGACTGGGCGGCGATCGGCGCGGCTCTGGCGGCCGGGGCGACCATCGCGGCGTACACGGTCGTCGACGGGCTGGGCGTACGCGCCTCCGGGTCCTCCCTCGGGTACATCGCCTGGCTGATGGCGGTGCAGGGGACGGTCCTCCCGGCGTACTTCCTGTACCGCCACCGCACCGGTGCCTGGGCGCTGCTGCGGCCGCACGCCGGTCTGGGACTGCTCGGCGCGGGCCTGTCCGTCGCCGCGTACGCGCTGGTCCTGTGGGCCCAGACCCGCGCCGCCCTCGCGCCGATCGCCGCCCTGCGCGAGTCCTCGATCCTGGTCGGCGCGGCGATAGGGGCCCTCTTCTTCAAGGAGCGGTTCGGCGCTCCCCGGATCGCGGCGGCGGGCCTCCTCGTCGTCGGGATCGGACTGATGCTGCACACGGGATAGACCGGCCGCGGGACACACCGCCGCCCGGCAGCCGGACCGCCGCGCGATAGTGCGCACGGCGGCTGCGAGGAGCACCCTGGAAGCAGGTGTTTTGGAGGTGATCGTCATGATGCACACCGCAGTGGGATGGCATGTCGAGCTGGAGTTCATGGAGGACGACCAGCACACGCGGGCGGTCGCGATGGTGCGGCTCCCCGACGGCAGCGAGGTCCGCGGCCATGGCCACGCCAGCCGCCACCGCGTCGACTCCCATCAGCCGAGGGTCGGCGAGGAGGTCGCGGGGGCGCGTGCTTTGAACGAGCTGGCGATGCAACTGCTCACCAAGGCGCACGACGAGATCGACGCGGCGTCGGGGAGGACCTCACACCCCATCCACGTCTGAGCCGGTCCGCCGGAGTGACGCCCGCACCGCACGCACCAGCGCCTGCGCCCGCGGGTCCGCCGTCACGGTCTTGCGGAAGCCGTTGGTGACATACCCGAAGGCGATGCCCGCCTCCGGGTCGGCGAAGCCGAGCGCGCCGCCGCGGCCCGGGTGGCCGAAGGAGCCGGGGGACAGGAACGGGGACGCGCTGCCGTGCAGCATGTAGCCGAGGCCGAAACGGGTGCCCACGACGAGGATCCGGTCCGGCCCGGCCGACTCCTCGGCGCGGGCCCGCTCCAGCGTCGCCGGGTCGAAGAGCCGCGCGTGCCGCGTCACGCCGTCGACCTCGCCGATCAGCGCCGCGTAGAAGCGGGCCAGCGCGTCGGCCGTCGCGATGCCGTTGGTCGCGGGGAGGGCCGCCGCCCGGTACGCCGGGTCGTTCTGGTCGGGGAACGGCGTGATCGCGGCGAAGGCGCGGCGGGTGAGGGAGCCCGGGTCCTGGTAGGCCTCGGTGACCGCACGCTTGGGGCGCAGGCGCGGGCCGCTCCCCGACGGCTCGGGGTCCTCGACGCGCCCGACCCGCCCGGCCCGGCCCGCCGCCTCCTCCGCGGCGGGCAGCCCCAGCCACAGGTCCAGGCCCAGCGGCCGCGCGATCTCGTCCGCGATCCACTCGCCGGTGCTCCGCCCGCCCGTCGCCCTGCGGACCAGTTCGTCGAGCAGCCAGCCGTACGTCAGCGCGTGGTAGCCGTGGTCGGTGCCGGGTTCCCAGACGGGTGCCTGGGCGGCGACGGCCTGCGGCCCGCGCAGCGGGTCGAGAGCCTCGTCCGGGGTGAGCGGACGGTCGAGGACCGGCAGCCCGGCCCGGTGGTTCAGCACGTGCCGGACCAGCACCCGCTCCTTGCCGTGCGCCTTGAACTGAGGCCAGTACTCGCCCACCGGAGCGTCCAGGTCCAGCTCCCCGCGCTGGTGCAGCAGCAGCGGTACGGCGGCGGCGACGCCCTTCGTGGCCGAGCGCACGACCTGGGCGGTGCCCCGGCGCCACGGTTCGCCGCCGGCTGTGTCATCGACGTTCCTGGTGCCGCCCCACAGGTCGACGACCTTGCGCCCGTCCCGGTAGACGGCGACCGCCGCGCCCCGGTCCCCGAGCGCCGCGAAGTTGCGTGCGAACGCGTCCCTGACCGGCTCGAAGCCCTCGGCCACTGTGCCGTGCACGTCAACGTCCGTGTCCGCGTCCACGTTTCCGGGTCCCTTCCGATCGCCTGCGACAGTGGGTGCAACCGTCGCCGGTCCCCTGCGATTCCTCACCCGCTCGCCGACACCGACCGCGGGTCGAAGCCGAAGGGCAGTTCCAGGCGGTGGGCGCGCATCAGCTCGTCGTCGGAGAGCAGGCCGGCGGTCGGGCCGTCCGCCGCGATCACGCCGTCGCTGAGGATCAGTGCGCGGGGGCACAGCTCCAGGGCGTAGGGCAGGTCGTGGGTGACCATCAGGACGGTGACGTCCAGGGAGCGCAGGATGTCGGCGAGTTCGCGGCGGGAGGCCGGGTCCAGGTTGGACGAGGGCTCGTCCAGGACCAGGATCTCCGGCTCCATGGCGAGCACGGTCGCCACCGCCACCCGGCGTCGCTGGCCGAAGGAGAGGTGGTGCGGGGGCCGGTCCTTGAACTCCGCCATGCCGACCAGGGCGAGCGCCCGGTCCACGCAACGCTCCAGCTCCGCCCCCTTCAGCCCGGCCGCCGCCGGTCCGAACGCCACGTCCTCGCGCACGGTCGGCATGAAGAGCTGGTCGTCGGGGTCCTGGAAGACGATGCCGACCCGGCGCCGGACCTCCGCCATGTTCCGCTTGTCCACGGGCAGCCCGGCGACGGTGACCGTGCCGGTGCCACCGGTCAGGATGCCGTTGAGGTGGAGGACGAGCGTCGTCTTGCCCGCGCCGTTCGGGCCGAGCAGCGCGACCCGCTCGCCGCGGGCGACGGAGAAGTCCACGCCGAAGAGGGCCTGATGCCCGTCGGGGTAGGCGTAGGCGAGGCCGGAGACCTCCAGAGAAGCTGTCACAGCACCCATCACAGCACCCATCCCAGCAGACAGACGACGAGCGCCGCACACGGGAGGGCCAGCGCGTACGACCACTGCGCCCGGGACGCGGTCACCTCGTCGATCACCGGCATCGAACCGGCGTACCCGCGGCTGACCATGGCCAGGTGGACGCGCTCGCCGCGCTCGTAGGAGCGGATGAACAGCGCCCCGGCCGACTTGGCGAGCACGCCCCAGTGCCGGACGCCCTTCGCCTCGAAGCCGCGCGACTCCCGCGCGATCCGCATCCGGCGCATCTCGTCCGCGATGACGTCCCCGTACCGGATCATGAAGGACGCGATCTGCACCAGCAGCGGCGGCAGCTTCAGGCGCTGGAGGCCGAGCAGGAGTTCACGCAGCTCGGTGGTGGAGGCGAGGAGCACGGAGGCGGCGACGCCCAGGGTGCCCTTGGCCAGCACGTTCCAGGCGCCCCACAGGCCGTTCACGCTCAGCGACATGCCGAGCACCTCGACCCGCTCGCCCTGGGCCACGAACGGCATCAGCACCGCGAACGCGACGAACGGCACCTCGATCAGCAGCCGCCCCAGCAGGAAGCCGGCCGGGACCCGGGCGGCGTACGCCACCGCCGCGAGCAGCAGCGCGTAGAGGCCGAAGGCCCACATCGCCTCGCGGGGCGTCGACACCACGACGATCACGAAGGCGAAGGTCGCGGCGAGCTTGGTGTGCGGCGGCAGACCGTGCACGGGGGAGTGCCCGTGCCGGTAGAGCCGGTGCGCGTGCCCTGCGCCCACGTCAGGCGCTCGTGTCCGTGCGGTCCGGGACGCTCGTCGGCGAGGCGTCGTCGCCGCGCCGCCTGCGCACCGACCAGAACACCGCGCTGCCCGCGACGACCGTGACGCCGACGCCGATCACGCCCGCCAGGCCGCCGGAGACGCGGGCGTCGGTGATGTCCTCGACGCCGTAGTCGGCGAGCGGGGAGCCGGCGCTCGCGTGCTCCTCGGCCTTCTCGTCGATGCCCTTGTCGGCGGCGACCTTCTCCAGGCCGTCGGGGTCGGCGGAGGCGTAGAAGCTGACGAAGCCGGCGAGGACCAGCGAGGTGACCAGGCCCGTGATCCACAGCTTGCGGTGGGAGCGGGCGGCGGCGGGCGCGGTGGCCGGCTCGGCGTCGGGGACGTCGACGAGTTCGCCGTTCACGCGCAGCTTGAGCTTCCGCGTGAGGCCGCGCGCCCCGTACACGAGGTCCGGGCGTACGGCGATGACGGCGCCGACGGTCAGTGCGGTGATCGCGGCCTCGCCGATGCCGATCAGCACGTGCACGCCGACCATCGCGGTGGCGACCTTGCCGATGGCGACGTCGGTGGTGCCGCCGATCCAGTACAGGAACGTGAAGGCGAGTGCGGCGGCCGGTACGGAGACGAGGGCGGCCACGAAGGAGGCGACGGTGACCGAGCGGCGCGTGCGCGGCAGGACCTTCACCAGGCCCCGGAAGAGGGCGTAGGCGACGACCGTGGTGACGATCGCCATGTCGGTGATGTTCACGCCGAGCGCGGTCAGGCCGCCGTCGGCGAAGAGGATGCCCTGCATGAGCAGGACGACGGAGACGCACAGCACCCCCGTGCAGGGGCCCACCAGGATCGCGGCGAGGGCACCGCCGAGCAGATGTCCGCTGGTGCCGGCGGCGACGGGGAAGTTCAGCATCTGCACCGCGAAGATGAACGCCGCGACCAGCCCCGCCAGGGGCGCGGTCCGCTCGTCCAGCTCGCGTCGCGCGCCGCGCAGGCTGACCGCGATGGCGCCCGCGGCGACGACTCCGGTCACGGCGGAGGTCGGGGCGTTGATGAATCCGTCAGGTACGTGCACGACTCGATGATAGGGACCAGTTGCAACCCCTTTGCAAGAGCGAGGTAAAGGCTGATCTCACATGTGATATACGCCTCGAAGGGCGTGGTACGGGAAATATGGGACATTGGAGAAGGGGTGGAAGCAGAGCATTCGCACAGGTGGCACAGCGCAAGGGGCGATCCGATGTCCGTTGTCGAACAGTACGCACGAGCCCACGTTCTGACGGACGCGGACCTTCCGGACGAGGACGACGGCGGAGCGATACCCGTCGTGCTGCGCTACGACCCCGACCACGACCCGCGGTCGGTGTGCGTCGGACTGCCCGCGCGGGGCCGCGGTCCGGGCCCCGCCTTCCGTGAGTGGACCTTCGACCGGGCGCTGCTGGAACAGGGCCTGCGCGCCCCCGCCGGGAGCGGCGAGGTGCGGGTGTGGCCGTGCGGGCGGGTGCAGGCGGTCGTCGAGTTCCACACCCCGCAGGGCTGCTCCGTGGTCCAGTTCGAGACCAAGGCGCTCATCCGGTTCCTGCGCCGGACCTACACGGCGGTGGCCCAGCCGGTGGCCCACTGAGCCACCGGCCGCACGTGCCCACGCCGATGCTCAGCCGGCGTTCTTCAGCAGCGCCGCGACGATCGGGCCCGCGGACTCGCTGCCGTGGCCGCCCTGCTGGACCACGCCCGCCGCGGCCAGGTCGCCCTTGTACGCCGTGAACCAGCCGTTGGGCTTCTCCTGCCCGTCGACCTCCGCCGAGCCGGTCTTCGCACCGGCGTCACCGCCGACCCCGGCCATCGCCTCCGCGGCGGTGCCCGCCGCCGCCGTGTAGGACATCAGCTCGCGCAGCTGCGCCAGCGTCGACGACGACATCGTCCGGGAGGCCGTGGCGAGCTTGCGCCCGTCGACCGACGGGGCGACCAGGTACGGCTGGTGGAAGCTGCCCGACTTCACGGTCGCCGACACGGACGCCATGTTCAGCGGGTTCATCCGCACCCCGCCCTGGCCGATGAGGGAGGCGGCCATCGGGGCCGCGCTCTGCACCGGCACCGAGCCGTCGAAGGTGGGCACGCCGACCGACCAGTTGTTCATCGACAGGCCGAACACCTCCTTCGCCTGCTTGGTCAGGTCGTCGTTGGCCAGCTCGGGGGCCTGGCTGATGAAGGCGGTGTTGCAGGAACGGGCGAAACTCGCCTTGAAGGTGCCGTCCTTGATCTCGAACTTGTCGTCGTTCTGGAACTTCCAGCCGCCGTAGCTGAAGTACTTCGGGCACGGGTGCTTCTTGTCCGTCGACGCCAGGTTCTTCTCGATCAGCATCGAGGCGGTGACGACCTTCATCGTGGAGCCGGGCGCCAGCGAGCCCTGGAAGGCGGTGTTGAAGCCGTGTCCGCCGTTGGCGACCGCGAGGACCTCACCCGTGGAGGCGCGCAGCAGGACCACCGACGCCCGCGCCTTGCCGGCCACCTGCTTCTCGGCGGCGGCCTGGAGGGCGGGGTCCAGGGTCGTCCGCACGGTGCCGGGCGTGCCCTCGCTCAGCTCCAGCAGCGTCTTGTCGGAGGCCTTCGCCGCCTTCGACTCCTTGCCGCGGACCACGCGCAGCTCGATGCCCGGGGTGCCGCCGGCCTGCTCGCCGTACTTCTCGCGCAGGCCGTCCAGGACGGTGCCGAGCGACGGGTACTTCGCGGCGGTGATCTCCGCGCCGTCCCGGTCCAGCGCCTCGACCGGCGGGGCCCCGGCCTCCCCGGTGACCAGCTTGTCGCCGTCCTTCAGCTCCGGGTGGACGACGGCGGAGTGCCAGTCGACGCGCGGCTCGCCGTCGCCGGCCCGGCGGACGACGGTCAGCGCGCTGTCGTACGCCAGAGGCTTCGTCGTCTTCTCGTGCGCGACGGTGGCCTTCACGGCGAACGGGACCTTCTCCCCGGCCGGGGTGCCCGCGGTGAGGGTGACGTCCTTGACCCGGGCGTCCTTGGCGTAGCCGGTGAGCAGGGCCTTCGCGGCCTCGGCGTCGTCGGTCGCGGCGGCCGCCCCGGCGACGTCGCCCTGCTGCCAGGCGGTCAGGAACCGCTGGGCCGTCGAGGTGACCTCGGCCGCCGTGAGGGGGCCCGACTTCACCTCCTCCCCGGCCGCGGACGTCGTCCGGGCGCCGTCCTCGGTGCCGGCCCCGCCGCCGTACACCGCGTAGGCGCCGAATCCGGCGCCGGCCACGACCACCGCGGCCACGCTGCCGATCACGGCGGGTTTCGTCCTCCGCCGCTCGCCGGCGGCCCTTCTGCTGCCCACTGTGTCCCGTTCCTCCGCGGCGCCCGGATTCCCGGGGTCCCTCGGTGCCCTCATTGCCTCATGCTTCCAACGACGGCGACCACAGTATGGGCACCCGTCGCATCCGGTCCGCCATAGGCTCTGTCGCCTAGCCCCCCGCCCGCAGCACGTCCGCCACGATCGGGCCGGCCGCGTCGCCGCCGTGGCCGCCCTCCTCGGTCATGGCCGCCGCCGCGACGTCATTGCGGAAGCCGGTGAACCAGCTGTTGGACGTGGTCTGCCCGTCGACCTCGGCCGACCCGGTCTTGGCGCCGATGTCGCCGCCGAGCCCGGACATGGCCGCGGCGCCGGTGCCCTGCGTGGCGGTGAGCCGCATCATCTGCTTGAGCTGGGCGGCGGTGCTCTGCGGCAGGCCCTTGGCGGTGGCGAGCTGCCGGTCGTCCAGGTCGGGCGAGACCAGGTAGGGCTGGCGGAACTCGCCGGTGATGGCGGTCGCCGTCACCGACGCCATGTTCAGCGGGTTCATCTGGACCTGGCCCTGGCCGATGGCGTTGGCCGCGCGGTCCGGGCCGCCGGACGCGGGCACGCTGCCGTCGAAGGAGACGATGCCGGTCTGCCAGTTGTCCCCCTTCAGCCCGAAGCGCTCCTCGGCCTCCGCCGTGAGCGAGGCGTCCGTGAGCGGGTCCTCGTCGATGAGCTTGATGAAGCCGGTGTTGCAGGACCGCATGAAGGTGTTGGCGAGCGTGGCGCTCATGTCGGCCTTCATGCCGGTGAGGTTCTTGAAGGTCTGGCTCTGCCAGGTCGCCGTGTCCGGGCAGGGCGCCGGGCCGTTCATCGAGGTCACACCGTTGTCGATGAGCATCGCCGCGGTGATGATCTTCATGGTGGAACCGGGGGCGACGCGTCCCTGGAAGGCCGCGTTGAATCCGTCCGCGCGGTTGTTCGCCACGGCCAGCACCTCGCCGGTGCTCGGCTTGACCGCCACCACCGAGGACTCGCCGTACCGCTTCACGGCCTTCTCGGCCGCCGCCTGGACGCTCGCGCTGAGCGTGGTCTCCAGCTTTCCGGGCTCGCCCTCGGTCAGGGTCAGGAGCGACGTGTCGGCGGCTTCGGCCGCGGTGTGCCGGACCATCAGCTCGACACCGGGGGTGCCGCCCGCCTTGTCGCCGTATTTCTGGCGCAGCGTGTCCAGGACCGGGCCGAGGGAGGGGTACTTCTCCTTCGTGAGCACGGTGCCGTTGCGGCCGACCGCCTGGATCTGGGGGGTCGACGACTCCTCGGTGACCAGGGTGTCGCCGTCCTTCAGCTGGGGGTGGACGACGGACGGCTGCCAGTCGACCAGCGCGCGGCCGGTTGTCTCACCGCGCACCACCGTCAGCTTGCTCTTGTACGTCAGCGGCTTGGTCGCGCCCTCGTACGACACCTTCGCCTTCACGGTGAACGGCACAGCGGTGCCGTTCGCCGTGCCGGGCGTGATCTCGACGTCGGTGATGTGCGCGGCCTCGCCGTAGGCGGTGAGCAGCGTCCCAGCGACCGTGGCGTTGTTGGTGTACGACGCCGCCGTGGTCGCGTCCCCCTTCTCCCAGGCCGTGAAGAACTTCTCCGTCGTCTCCCCGACCTCGTCGCCGCTCGGCGGCCCGCTCTTCTTCGTCGCCCCCGAGGCTCCCGAGCCCCCGCCGCCGTCCAGCGCCGACACGACGTTGTAGGCGCCGTACCCGGCACCGCCCACCATCACGGCGAACACGCCGCCTATGACGGCGACCTTCACCCCCCTGCCCATCGGCAGTCCCTCCCCGTCCGATTCCCCGTTTCTGAACTTCCATCCGCTGCGCCCGCCGTCTTGAACACGTTCAGAAGCGGTGCGGAGTTGCACTCTATGTGCAGCGCGTGACCGGCGGTACGGATGTTTCCGGATGGTGGCCGAATGGAGATGCGGCGTGTTCGGACCCGGACTCCCCGGACTCAGACCCAGGTATCGAGCCACATGCGTGAACGCCAGTCCTCCATCGGGATCGCGGTGCCCGTGTAGATGGGCCAGAAGTAGATGAAGTTCCACGCGATCAGCAGCACCAGTACGCCCGCGCCCGTCGCCCCCGCGACCCGCCGGGCGTCGCCGCAGCCCGGCCGGCCCACGATCGCCCCCAGCAGCATCGCCACCGCCAGGCACAGGAACGGCAGGAAGACGACGGCGTAGAAGAGGAAGATCGTGCGCTCCTGGTACAGGAACCAGGGCAGATAGCCGGCCGCGATGCCGCAGGCGATGGCGCCCGCGCGCCAGTCGCGGCGGAAGACCCAGCGCCACAGGACGTACAGCAGCGCGAAGCAGCCCACCCACCACAGCAGCGGGGTGCCGAGCGCCAGGACCTCGCGGGCGCACTTCTCGCCCGCGTCGGCCGGGCAGCCGTCCGTACCGGGCGCCGGCGACTCGTAGAAGTAGGAGACCGGACGGCCCAGGACGATCCAGCTCCAGGGGTTCGACTGGTAGGTGTGCGGCGACGTGAGGTTGGTGTGGAACTCCAGCACCTGCGTCTCGTAGTGCCACAGGCTGCGCCACCAGTCCGGGAAGAGCCAGGACCAGGAGCTGTCCTTGCCGTCGTTCGCCGCCCAGTCGCGGTAGTAGCCGCCGCTGCCGTCGGCGGGGGAGAGGATCCAGCCCAGCCAGGACAGGACGTAGGTGCCGAGCGCGACCGGCACCGTCGACAGGAACGCCCAGCCCAGGTCGTACTTCAGCACCGCCAGATGCGGCCGGTGGGCGCCCGCGACCCGGCGGGTACCGACGTCCCACAGCACGGCCATCACGCAGAAGGCCGCCATGATGTACAGGCCGTTCCACTTGGTGGCCGCTGCCAGGCCGAGCATCAGCCCCGCCGCCAGCCGCCAGGGACGCCACCCGAGCCGGAACGTCCCGGCGATGTGCGCGTCCGGGCGGACCAGGCCGTCGTCGTCCACCGGCAGCGCGGCGGCGAGTTTCCCGCGGGCCCAGTCGCGGTCGGCGACCAGGCAGCCGAAGGCCGCCAGCACGAAGAACATCAGCACGCTGTCCAGCAGCGCGGTGCGGCTCATCACGAAGTGCAGCCCGTCCACCGCCATCAGCGCGCCCGCCAGGCACCCGAGGAAGGTCGAGCGGAACAGGCGCCGGCCGATCCGGCACAGCAGCAGCACCGAGAGGGTGCCGAGCAGCGCCGTCATGAAGCGCCAGCCGAACGGATCGAAGCCGAACAGCAGCTCGCCCAGGCCGATGACGTACTTGCCGACCGGCGGATGCACGACGTACGCCGCGTCGGTCGGGATCGGGACGTCGCCGCCGGAGTTCAGGATCAGGTCGTTGGCGTTCTTGTCCCAGTTGACCTCGAAACCGCGGTGGATCAGCGCCCAGGCGTCCTTGGCGTAGTACGTCTCGTCGAATATCACCGCCTTCGGGCTGCCCAGGTTCCAGAACCGCAGCACGCCCGCCAGCAGCGCCACCAGCAGCGGACCGCCCCACGCCGACCAGCGCACGATCCGGTCGGCCGGCCCCTTGGCCAGGCCCAGGAACGCCCACAGGCGAGGACCGGGGCTCGTGTACGGCGGCACCAGCCGGTCGCGGACGTCGCCGGCCGCGGGCCCCGCCGTGTAGCCGAAGCGGCGCAGCCGCTGCTGCCAGGTGGGCCGCCGGTCGTGCGGGGCCTGGTCCTGCCGGGTGTCCGTGGAGGACGCGGTACTGGTCACCGCGCCATCGTAGGGAACCGTACTGTGCGCGTCCCGCGCATGGCCCTCACCGGTGGTCCGGATGCGTCCGCTGCAGGACGCGTGCCCGTCCCTGGGAGGATGGGGGCGTGACTGGAACCCTTGTACTCGCGGGCACCCCCATCGGCGACGTCCGGGACGCCCCGCCGCGGCTCGCCGAGGAACTGGCCGGCGCGGACGTCGTCGCCGCCGAGGACACCCGGCGGCTGCGCCGGCTCACCCAGGCGCTCGGCGTGACGCCCAGGGGGCGTGTCGTGTCGTACTTCGAGGGCAACGAGTCCGCCCGTACGCCCGAGCTGGTCGAGGAGCTGGCGGGCGGCGCACGCGTGCTGCTCGTGACCGACGCCGGGATGCCGTCCGTGTCCGACCCCGGCTACCGGCTGGTCGCCGCCGCCGTCGAACGGGACGTGCGGGTCACCGCCGTGCCCGGCCCGTCCGCCGTGCTCACCGCGCTCGCCCTGTCCGGACTGCCGGTCGACCGGTTCTGCTTCGAGGGCTTCCTGCCGCGCAAGACCGGCGAGCGGCTGACCCGGCTGCGCGAGGTGGCCGGGGAGCGCCGCACCCTCGTCTACTTCGAGTCCACGCACCGCGTCGACGACACCCTCGCCGCCATGGCCGAGGTCTTCGGCGCCGACCGGCGGGCCGCCGTCTGCCGGGAGCTGACCAAGACCTACGAGGAGGTCAGGCGCGGCGGCCTCGGCGAGCTGGCCGCGTGGGCCGCCGAGGGGGTGCGCGGTGAGATCACCGTCGTCGTCGAGGGCGCGCCGGAACAGGGGGCCGAGGAGGTCGGCGCGGAGGAGCTGGTGCGCCGGGTGCGGGTGCGCGAGGAGGCGGGGGAGCGGCGCAAGGAGGCGATCGCCGCGGTGGCCGCACAGGTGGGCGTGCCCAAGCGGGAAGTGTTCGACGCGGTGGTGGCGGCGAAGAACGCGGGGGCCTGACGGTCCTGCTCTTCCTGACGGTCCTGATCCGGCCGCGCTTGACCCGTCCCTGACCCTTCGGCCCCTTGCGCCAAGGGCAGCTCAAATCGGCTCAAACACTCGGCAGATCCGGTGCTTTCCCGCTGGTGGAGGAGTCCACTGAAGGAAGGAGCGAAAAGGGATCGGCCAGCGAACCGAAGGAGCCGGGATGAGCACGAGTGAGAGTGCGGGGCGGACCGGACCGCGCGCCGGAGCCACCGCCGTCGTCCACGAGTCGTACTCCTTCGCCTGCATGCGCTGCGGGCATGGCTGGGAGCAGTCGTTCGAGATCGAGCACCACAAGGACGTCGACGGCAACGAGTTCGTGCTCTACGTCGCGGACGGCCGCGTCGTGCCCTCCCCGCTGACCCGGCCGACCTGCGAGAACTGCGGCAACCACGTCGTACGGATCATGCGGCCGGGGCGGGTCGCCTCGGCGCGCGGCGCCTCGCACGGCCTCCACCGGGTGCCGCCGGCCGGCCCCCTGGAGGTGCCGCGGGTGCCCGGGGCGCCGGGACCCGGGGTGCCGGGGCGCACCCCCGAGCGCCGGCACTGGCACCTGGCCGACCTCCTGAACGCCCTGCACCTCCACCGCGGGGCGAGCTGACGGCCGTACCGGGCCCGGGGGACCTTTCGTAGGATCGGAGGCATGCCTTCGAACGCCTCCGGCCGGTCCGACAAGAACGACGCGCCCCCGCTTCCCGAACCCCTCCGGGTACCGGTCGCCGACTCGCACACCCACCTCGACATGCAGTCGGGCACGGTGGAGGAGGCTCTCGCCAAGGCCGCGTCGGTCGGGGTCACGACGGTCGTCCAGGTCGGCTGCGACCTCGCCGGCTCCCGCTGGGCGGCCGAGACGGCGGCGGCGTACGACGCCGTCCACGCCACCGTCGCCCTGCACCCCAACGAGGCGCCGCGCATCGTGCACGGAGACCCCGACGGCTGGTCGAGGCAGGGGGCACGCGAGCCCGGCGGGGACGCGGCGCTCGACGACGCCCTCGCCGAGATCGACCGGCTGGCCGCGCTGCCCCAGGTCAAGGGCGTCGGTGAGACGGGCCTCGACCACTTCCGCACCGGCCCCGAGGGCAAGGCGGCCCAGGAGCGGTCCTTCCGCGCCCACATCGAGATCGCCAAACGGCACGGCAAGGCCCTGGTCATCCACGACCGCGACGCCCACGCCGACGTCCTGCGCGTCCTCAAGGAGGAGGGCGCCCCCGAGCGCACCGTCTTCCACTGCTACTCCGGCGACGCGGAGATGGCCGAGATCTGCGCGAGTGCCGGGTACTACATGTCCTTCGCCGGCAACGTCACCTTCAAGAACGCCCAGAACCTGCGCGACGCGCTCGCGGTCGCCCCGCCCGAGCTGGTCCTGGTGGAGACCGACGCGCCGTTCCTGACGCCGGTGCCCTACCGGGGCAGGCCCAACGCGCCCTACCTGGTGCCGGTCACGGTGCGTGCCATGGCCGACGTGCGGGGCGTCGACGAGGACACGCTGGCGACGGCCCTGGCCGCGAACACCGCCCGCGCCTTCGGGTACTGAGCGGGTGCTGACCGGGTACTGAGCGGCTACTGACCGAGAACGGCGGAGACGGCTGCCGAGAAGAAGCCGCGCCACGCTGCGTAGTCGCGTCGCTTTGGAGAGTGACGAGCGCTCCGCTAGGTTCTGGGGGCCCGATCCGGACCCCTGGAGCGTGTCGGCGTGAGCAGAACGCAGTTCGAAACCTTCGCGACCCACGAGACGCACGCACCGTACGACGTGCACAGCGCGCCGACCCTGGCGTACGGCGACACCTACCGGCCCGCCCATGAGCCGACCGGCCCCGCGCTGCCCCGACAGGGCGCTCCGCGGACCCCGGCTCCCGTGCCGGGAGACGGCCGGGCCGCGCGCCGGCGCCGGGAGCGGTGCGCCGGGCGCGCGGACGGCTCCTTGCGCCGGCTGCTGCCGCGTGCGCTGGTCGTGGCGTTCCTCGCGGGCGGCACCACCGCCTTCGTCGCCAAGGACAAGGCGGTCGAGCTGACCGTCGACGGCACCCCGCGCACACTGCACACCTTCGCCGACGACGTGACCGAACTGCTCGCGCAGGAAGGCGTCGAGGTGGGCGCCCACGACGTGATCGTGCCCGCGCCCGGGACCCCGCTCACCAGCGGCGAGGAGGTCTCCGTCCGCTACGGGCGGCCGGTCCTGCTCACCCTCGACGGCCACCGGCGCCAGGTGTGGACGACCGCGGAGACGGTGGAGGGGGCGCTGCGGCAGCTCGGCGTGCGGACGGAGGGCGCGTACCTGTCCACCGAGGGCTCCCGGCGCGTCGGACGCGAGGGCCTCGCCCTGAACGTACGGACCGAGCGGGTGGTGACGGTCATGGCGGACGGCCGGGCCCGCACCGTCCGCACCAACGCCGCGACCGTGCGCGAAGCCGTCGAGCAGGCCGGGGTCACCCTGCGCGGCCAGGACACCACCTCCGTCCCGGCGACCGGCTTCCCCCGCGACGGGCAGACCGTCACGGTGCTGCGGATCACCGGCTCCGAGGAGGTCCACGAGGACCCGATCCCGTTCGACGTGCGGCGGGTCGAGGACTCCGCCCTCTACCGGGGCACCGAGGTCGTCGAGCAGGCGGGCCGGCCCGGTCTGCGCCGCACCACGTACGCGCTGCGCACCGTCAACGGCGTCCGCGAGAAGCCGCGCCGGCTGCACACCGAGGTGGTGCGCGAACCCAGCCCGCAGATCGTGCGGGTCGGCATCCGCGCCCGGCCGACGTCCGTGCGGGGCGCCGACCACCTGAACTGGCAGGGCCTGGCCGCGTGCGAGTCGGGCGGCCGCCCGGACGCCGTCGACCCCTCGGGGACGTACGGGGGCCTCTACCAGTTCGACACCCACACCTGGCGGAGCCTCGGCGGCGAGGGCCGCCCCCAGGACGCGTCGGCATCGGAGCAGACGTACCGCGCGAAGAAGCTGTACGTACGCAGCGGCGCCGACTCGTGGCCGCACTGCGGGGCACGATTGCAGGGCTGACCGGGCGGGACCCTCGGGGCACCCGCGGCTCCGGCGGGCATGCTGCCGCCCCCGGCTACCCTTGCGGGGTGAGCAGCCCCACCCCCGACGCCCTTCTGGGTCCCGCCGACGTCCGTGAACTCGCGGCAGCCCTCGGTGTGCGCCCCACCAAGCAGCGCGGCCAGAACTTCGTGATCGACGCGAACACGGTCCGCCGTATCGTCCGCACCGCCGAGGTACGCCCCGACGACGTGGTGGTCGAGGTGGGACCGGGTCTCGGCTCGCTCACCCTGGCCCTGCTGGAGGCCGCCGACCGGGTCACCGCCGTCGAGATCGACGACGTACTCGCCGGCGCCCTCCCCGCCACCGTCGCCGCCCGCATGCCCGGGCGCGCCGACCGTTTCGCCCTGGTCCACTCCGACGCGATGCACGTGACCGAGCTGCCGGGCCCCGCCCCGACCGCGCTGGTCGCCAACCTGCCGTACAACGTGGCCGTACCCGTCCTCCTCCACATGCTCGACACCTTCCCGAGCATCGAACGCACCCTCGTCATGGTGCAGGCCGAGGTCGCCGACCGGCTCGCCGCCGGACCCGGCAACAAGGTGTACGGCGTGCCGTCCGTGAAGGCCAACTGGTACGCCGAGGTCCGCCGGGCGGGTTCCATCGGCCGCAACGTCTTCTGGCCCGCGCCCAACGTCGACAGCGGACTCGTGTCACTCGTCCGGCGGACCGAGCCGCTGAAGACCACCGCCTCCAAGCGCGAGGTCTTCGCCGTCGTCGACGCCGCCTTCGCCCAGCGCCGCAAGACCCTGCGGGCCGCCCTCGCGGGGTGGGCCGGTTCGGCGGCGGCCGCCGAGGCCGCCCTCCTCGCCGCGGGCGTGTCCCCGCAGGCGCGCGGAGAGGCGCTGACCGTGGAAGAGTTCGCGCGTATCGCCGAACACAAGGAGTGACGAGCAAGTGAGCGTGACGGTCCGCGTCCCCGCCAAGGTCAACGTCCAGCTCGCCGTCGGTGCCGCCCGCCCCGACGGCTTCCACGACCTGGCCAACGTCTTCCTCGCGGTCTCCCTGTACGACGAGATCACCGCGACCCCGGCCGCCGACGGACTCCGCGTCACCTGCGAGGGCCCGGACGCCGACCAGGTCCCGCTGGACCGCGGCAATCTCGCGGCCCGCGCCGCCCTCGCCCTCGCCGAGCGCTACGGCCGCGAGCCCGACGTGCACCTGCACATCGTCAAGGACATCCCGGTCGCCGGTGGCATGGCGGGCGGCAGCGCCGACGGCGCGGGCGCGCTGGTCGCCTGCGACGCCCTGTGGGGCACCGGCGCCTCGCGCGACGAGCTGCTCGCGATCTGCGCCGAGCTGGGCAGCGACGTGCCGTTCAGCCTGGTCGGCGGGGCCGCGCTCGGCACCGGGCGGGGCGAGAAGCTGACGGAGCTGGAGGTCGGCGGCGACTTCCACTGGGTGTTCGCACTGGCCGCACGGGGGCTGTCGACCCCGGCCGTCTTCCGCGAGTTCGACCGGCTGGGGGAGGGCCAGGACATTCCGGAGCCGGTCGCCGATCAGGGGGTGCTCGACGCCCTCGCCAAGGGCGACCCGGCCGCGCTCGCCGTGGCCGTCTCCAACGACCTCCAGCCGGCCGCGCTCTCCCTCTTCCCCGAACTGTCCGACACCCTCGCGGCGGGACGGGCCGCGGGTGCGCTGGCGGCCCTGGTCTCGGGCTCGGGACCGACCACGGCCTTCCTCGCGACCGACGCGAGGTCGGCCTCCGACATCGCGGGGGTGCTGCGGGCGTCGGGGACCTGCCGTGAGGTGCGTACGGCGGTGGGGGCGGTGGCGGGGGCGACGGTGGTGTGAGGGAGGACCGGCTCAGAGTTCGTCGACGGCCGTCAGGTCGATGTCGATGACGTAGGGCTTGTCGACCTTGATGCGGTCACGGTGGATTCCCGTGTGTACGTATGCCTTTGTCACCGGTTCGAGTTCGTAGACGTGGACGACCGGCCTGCCGTCCGTACCGCCCTGCTCGACGCGCCAGAAGTTCGGGATACCGGCGGCGGCGTACTTCTGGGGCTTGGTGGTGCGGTCGCGGGACTCGGAGTCCGGGGAGACGACCTCGACGGCGAGGAGGACGTCCTTGGCCTTGTAGCTCGTCTGTGCCGGCCCGGTGACCGCCTCGGCACGGATGACGCTCACCTCGGGCTCCGGCCCGTTGCGCCGGTCGAGGATGGTGGTCATCTCCCGGCTGACCCTGAACTCGGCGGGCAACCCTGCGCGCAGCCCCCAGACCAGAAGGTCGATCACATTCGCGTAGCCGGGCGGTCCGACATGCGTCACCACAAAGAGTGACGACCCCCGTCCGCGTCACCTCACACCCCGGAGGGCCTACGCTGGAAGGCTGATCGATCCCCCAGTCAGGAGAGAAATGGCCGTCAACCTGGTCAATGTCGAGAACGTCACCAAGGTGTACGGCACCCGTGCGCTCCTCGACGGCGTGTCCCTCGGCGTCTCCGAGGGGGACCGCATCGGTGTCGTCGGCCGCAACGGTGACGGCAAGACGACCATGATCCGGATGCTCGCCAAGCTGGAGGACCCGGACACCGGCCGCGTCACCCACTCCGGCGGGCTGCGGCTCGGCGTGCTCACCCAGCACGACTCCCTCGACCCCGAGGCCACCGTCCGGCACGAGGTCATCGGGGACCTGGCCGACCACGAGTGGGCCGGCAACGCCAAGATCAGGGACGTGCTGACCGGGCTGTTCGGCGGCCTGGACATGCCGGGCTTCCCGCAGGGCCTGGACACCGTCATCGGGCCGCTCTCCGGTGGCGAGCGGCGCCGTATCGCGCTCGCCAAGCTGCTCATCGACGAACAGGACCTCGTCGTCCTCGACGAGCCCACCAACCACCTCGACGTCGAGGGCATCGCCTGGCTGGCGGGGCACCTGCGCGAGCGCCGCTCCGCACTCGTCTGCGTCACCCACGACCGGTGGTTCCTCGACCAGGTCTGCACCCGCATGTGGGACGTGCAGCGCGGCGACGTCTTCGAGTACGAGGGCGGCTACTCCGACTACGTCTTCGCCCGCGCCGAGCGCGAGCGCATCGCCGCCACCGAGGAGACCAAGCGACAGAACCTCGTCCGCAAGGAGCTGGCCTGGCTCCGGCGCGGCGCCCCCGCCCGCACCTCCAAGCCCCGCTTCCGCGTCGAGGCCGCCAACGAGCTGATCGCGGACGTGCCGCCGCCCCGGGACAGCAGCGAGCTGATGAAGTTCGTCTCGTCCAGGCTCGGCAAGACGGTGTTCGACCTGGAGGACGTCACCGTCCAGGCCGGCCCGAAGGTGCTGCTCAAGCACGTCACCTGGCAGCTCGGCCCCGGCGACCGCATCGGCCTCGTCGGCGTCAACGGCGCCGGCAAGACCTCCCTGCTGCGGGACCTCGCGAACGCCGCGTACAGCGACGGGGAGCAGCAGCCCGCGGGCGGGCACGTCCGGGTCGGCAGGACCGTCAAGCTGGCGTACCTGTCCCAGGAGGTCGCCGAACTCGACCCGACCTGGCGGGTGCTGGAGGCCGTGCAGCGCGTTCGCGAGCGCGTCGACCTCGGCAAGGGCCGCGAGATGACCGCCGGGCAGCTGTGCGAGACGTTCGGCTTCGGCAAGGAGAAGCAGTGGACGCCGGTCGGCGACCTGTCCGGTGGTGAGCGGCGCCGCCTCCAGCTGCTCCGCCTCCTCATGGACGAGCCCAACGTCCTCTTCCTCGACGAGCCCACCAACGACCTCGACATCGAGACCCTGACCCAGTTGGAGGACGTGCTCGACGGCTGGCCCGGTTCGATGATCGTCATCTCCCACGACCGGTTCTTCGTGGAGCGCACCACCGACCGGGTCTTCGCCCTGCTCGGCGACGGCGCGCTGAGGATGCTGCCGCGCGGCATCGACGAGTACCTGGAGCGGCGCCGGCGCATGGAGGAGACGGCAGCGGCCAACGTCCTGGCGGCAGCCGCGAAGCCGGCCGCGGAGGCGCCCGAGAAGAGCGCCGCCGACGTGCGCGCCGCCAAGAAGGAACTCCAGAAGATCGAACGGCAGCTGGACAAGGTCTCCGAGAAGGAGACCAAGCTGCACGCGCGGATCGCCGAGAACGCCACCGACTTCGCGAAGGTGGCCGAGCTGGACACCGAGCTGCGCGAACTGGCTGGTCAGCGCGAGGAGCTGGAAATGCGCTGGCTGGAACTGGCGGAGGACGCCTAGCCGCGCGCGGGGGGGCGCGTACGGCGTGAAGAGGACGTGAAGGCCCGTAACAGAGGCATCACGGGCCGGTCCTCCCTTGGGAACAGGGGCGGACGCGGCCCGGTGTGCCGTCCTGCCCGGGTGATAGAAAGGCCGTCCGAGAACTGTCTGAGTGACTGCCGCAAAACGACTCCGAGGCCAGCGCGTACCTCGGGGGCGTGGCTAGAAATCAGTGAGTAATAAGGGGGAACGCGCTGATGAGCCAGCCGCCCAACCAGCCGCCGCAGGGTGGCTTCGGAGCACCGCAGGATCCACCGCCGGGAGGCTTCGGGGCGCCGCCCCCGCCGCCCCCGCAGGGCCCGCCGCCCGGTCCGCCGCAGCAGCCGCAGCCGGGGTACGGCTACCCGCAGCAGCCGGGCCAGCCGGGCCAGCCGGGACAGCCGGGCCAGCCGGGCCAGCCGGGACAGCCGGGCCAGCCGGGCCAGCCGGGCCAGCCGGGCCAGCCGGGCCAGCCGGGCCAGCCGGGCCAGCCGGGCCAGCCGGGTCCCTACGGACAGCCGGGGCCGTACAACTCCGGCCCGTACGCCCAGCCCCAGCAGCCGGGTCCGTACGGCCAGCAGCCCGGCTACGGCTATCCGCAGCCGCAGTTCCCGGGCGCGCCCGGCACCCCGCCGCCCGGCGGCTCCGGGTCCCGCAACCCCTTCAAGGGCAAGCCCGCCCTGGCGATCGGCGCCGCGGTCGCGGCCCTGATCGTCATCGGCGGCAGCGTGTGGGCGGTCACCGCGAGCGGCGGCGACGACAAGGACAAGAAGCCCGTCGCCGGCAAGAGCGACGACCCCAAGCCCTCCGGCTCCGGCGGCGCCCCGGTCAACCCCGGTGACGGCAGGGGCGACGGCGGCGAGGACCCCGAGGACCTCAACGAGGGCCGCCAGGCCGGTGAGTCCAAGGTGCTCTGGTACAAGGAGGCGCCCGACGCCCCCGGTTCCGGCGCTGACGCCCCGGGCATGTGGATCACTGGCGAGACCGCGGTGAAGGCGGCGTACAAGCAGGTCTTCGCCTACGACGTCGGTGACGGCAAGCCCAGTTGGGACCCGATCGCCTTCCCGGAGAAGATCTGCGCGGTCACCCCGGAGAAGACGGCCGCCGACAAGATCGTCGTCGCCTACATGAGCGGCTCCAGCGACCGCGCCAAGTGCAACCAGATGCAGGAGATCGACCTCGCCACCGGTGAGAAGGGCTGGAAGGAGGAGGTCGAGGACGGCGAACTCTTCGACACCACCCTCTCCGTCGAGCTGAACGTCAGCGGCGACATCCTGATGGTCGGCCGCTCCCAGTCCGGCACCGCCTACGACGTCCGCAGCGGCAAGAAGCTGTACGACAAGAAGCGGTACGGCGACGCCTGCTTCCCGGCCGGCTTCGCGAGCGGGCCGAAGACGATCGTCCAGGTCGCCTCCTGCGGCGCCGGCGGCAACAACGAGCACGACGAGGTCCAGGGCCTCGACCCGAAGACCGGCAAGGTCCTGTGGACCTACAAGTACGAGAAGGGCTGGCGGGTCGAGCGCGCCTACTCCGTCGACCCGCTCGTCGTCTACGCCACCAACGAGGACAAGAAGGTCTGGAACATCTCCACCTTCACCTCCAAGGGCAAGGTCCTCGAACAGGTCGGCGTCGACGAGGACTTCGCCCCCGAGTGCGGCTGGGCCATCCTCGACCGCGACCTCCAGGGTTGCGCGGGCGTCGCCGTCGCCGCGGGCACGCTCTACCTGCCGACCGAGGCGACCAGCGGCGCCAACGAGATCGTCGCGATCAACCTCACCACCGGCAAGGAGAAGTGGCGCGCGAAGTCCCCGGCGGACGAGTCGATGATGCCGCTGCGGGTCGAGGGCGACCAGCTCATCGCGTACGTGCAGCCGTCCTACGACGCCGGCGGCCAGGTCGTGTCGATCGCGACCGGCGGCAGCAGCCACAAGCCGGTCAAGCTGCTGCAGAACCCGCAGGGTGTCGCGGACATCGAGAACAGCTTCTACTCCAAGGACATCGACTGGGTCGACGGGCGGTTCTACATCTCCACCACCCGCCTGACCGGAAACGACGAGTCGAAGGAGAAGTTGATGCTCGCCTTCGGCAAGTGACCTTCTCCGCCCGTCCCGCGCGTTCCGTGCGATCTGCCCGGCCCGTGCGATGCGTGCGATCCGGCCGTCCAGGCCGGTTCGCACGGCCGTCCCCGTCGTCTCCGCTCCCCGAGGTACTCACGTCATGACGCAGCCGCCGCCCCCGCCGCCCAACCAGCCCCCGCAGGGGGGAGGCTTCGGCCCGCCGCAGGGCCCGCCGCCGCAGCCGCCCACCCCGCCGTCGGGCGGTGGGCCGAACCTCGGCAAGGCCCCGGAGCCGGGCTACGGCTACCCGCAGACGCCGCCGCAGGCGCCCGCGGCTCCGCCCAGCCCGCCGGCGGGTTCGCCGCAGCCGGGGTACGGGTATCCGCAGACTCCGCCGCAGCCCCAGCCCGGGTACGGCTACCCCGGTCAGCAGCCGGGCCAGCAGCCCGGCCCGTACGGGCAGCCGACGCCGCCCTACGGCCAGCCCGGCCAGCCCGGTTACCCCGGTCAGCCCGGCTACGGCTATCCGCAGGCGACCGTGCCGATGCAGCCCCAGGCCGGCGGGCCGGGCGGCGGACGCAAGATCAACGCGCAGATGGCGATCATCGTGGCGGCCGTCGTCGCGATCGCCCTGATCATCGGCGGCGGTGTCTGGTACGCCGGCTCCACCGACGACGGGGGCAAGGACGACACCGCGAGCTCCACCGGGGGCACCGGCGGCAAGGGCGGCACGGACGAGAAGGGCGGTGAGGGCGGCAAGTCCTCCGGCGGCGAGGAGAAGGTGCCTTCCGACCCCGCCTCCAAGGTGCTCTTCCAGGTCCCCGCGCCCGCGGTGAGCAAGGAGGACAACAGCGTCGTCGTCTCCGGCTCGTGGCTCACCGACAAGGTGTACGCCAAGAGCGGCATCGCCGAGATCGTCGGCTACGACCCCGCCAAGGGCAGCAAGAAGTGGACGATCAAGCTGGCCGGCCCTGTCTGCACGGCCAGCAAGCACGTCACCGACGACAACAAGACGGTCATCGTCCACCAGCCCGCCATGCCCACCAAGGCGGAGCCCTCGCACGGCTGCACCCAGGTCGCGGTCATCGACCTGGACGCGGGCAAGAAGCTGTGGACGAAGACCGCCGGTGACCGGCCGATGTCCTTCGACAACGTCACGATCAGCGGCGACACCGTCGCGGCCGGCAGCACCGACGGCGGCGTGGCCTTCGGCATCGCCAAGGGCGACATCCTCTGGTCCCCGAAGACCACCGACACCTGCTACGACGCCGGCTACGGCGGCGGCGAGAAGCTGGTCGCGGTGCGCAAGTGCGGTTCGTACGACGCACGGCAGCTGAACATCCAGACCATCGACCCGAAGAGCGGGAAGGTGATCTCCGAGTACAAGATGGCCAAGGGCATCGAGTACGCGGGCATCGTGTCGACGAACCCGCTGGTCGTGGCCGCCGACGTCGGCGACTCCGCCGGTGACGGCAGCGGCATCTCGGACTTCTTCTCCATCGACAACAAGACCGGCAAGCTGCTCACCCGCATCTCCGCGCCGGGCGATCAGTTCGCGGCCCGCTGCGACACCATCACCAAGATCGAGCACTGCTCGGGGCTCGCGGTCGGCAACGACCGGCTCTACATCCCGACCGAGGAGCACGAGGGCAGCGGCGAGTCGTACAGCCGGACCAACGAGATCGTCGCCTTCGACCTGGCCACCGGGAAGCAGACCGGTCAGCGCGCCGACGCCGGCGACGGCTACACGATCACCCCGCTGCGCATGGACGGCGGCAACGTGATCGCCTACAAGCGCCCGCCGTACGACAAGGGCGGCCAGATCGTGAGCATCGACGGCGGGTCGTTCAAGCAGACCACGCTGCTGGAGAACCCGGCGACGGAGGCGGTGCGGGACGTCGAGTCGAGCATGCTGCCGGAGTACTCCGAGATCCTCTACTCGCAGGGGCACCTGTACATGTCGCAGGTGTACGCCAGCGAGCCGACCAGCGCGGACGAGAAGGAGTACCTGGCGATCGGCTTCGGCACCAGCGGCTGACGCCGCCCGGCGTACCGCCGGCGGTTCCACGGCCCCCGTCGCGGCCCCGTCCCTGTTCAGGGGCGGGGCCGTATTGCGGGGGATTTCGGCGATCCCGGGCGGTTCTCGCCGGTAGGGGCAGCGCGACGTCGAGCCAGCGTGTAGCTTCCGGGGCATGAAGGGCGGGGTGGGGGGCCGGGGCCGCGGGCGGGGGAGCCCGGCGCCTTGCCGTCCGTGCCGGGGGACTGGGTGACTGGGGGGTTGCTCTATGGGAGTACGGCTCATGGTGGTCGACGACCACCGATTGCTCGCCGAGGCGCTGGCTTCGGCGCTGAAGCTGCGCGGGCACCGGGTGCTCGCCGCGGCGGCGCCGGCCGCGGGTGCGGCGGAGCTGGTGATCAGCCGGGCGCCGGAGGTGTGCCTGCTGGGGACGGCGACCCCGGCCGAGCCGGGCATCTTCGATCCGGTGCTGCGGATCAAGCGGGAGCGTCCGCAGGTGGCGGTGCTGGTGCTGGGGCCGGTGCCGAGCCCTCGCGGGATCGCGGCGGCGTTCGCGGCGGGGGCGTCGGGGTACGTCCGGCACGACGAGCGGATAGAGGGCGTCGAGCGCGCGATCATGAAGGCGCGGGCCGGGGAGGCGGCGGTGGCGCCGTCGCTGTTGCAGGGGGCGTTCGGTGAGCTGCTGAATCCGGCGGCCCAGCCCGACGACGAGGGGCAGCGGCTGTTGCAGATCCTCACGCCGAGGGAGGTGGAGGTCCTGGTCCGGGTCGCCGACGGCGAGGACACCAGACTGATCGCGGCGGGGATGGGCATCGCCCCGTCCACGGCGCGTACGCACGTCCAGCGGGTGCTGATGAAGCTGGGCGTGGGATCGAGACTGGAGGCAGCGGCACTGGCCGCCCGCACGGGCCTACTGGACCGAGCGGGCGCGGCAGGCGGCTGAGCGGGGGATCCCCCCCCGCATAGCCGCGGGCAGTCGTGCCTCCCCCAGCGCCTGAACGGCCTGGGAGGTACCCCGGCACGGGGGCCCGGCCGGCGCCGGTCCTCGACACCCACCCCCGGCCCGCACCCACACCGGGCGCCCCGCAAACGCAGGGCACCCGGCACCCGCGTCAGCCCTCCGAAGGCCCCTCGTCAGAGAGCGGCGGCGTAGGCGGAGCCGTAGGCCGCACCTTCAGCCACGCCAGGAAGAACAACCCCAGCACCAGCATCCCCAGCCCGGTCCACAGGTTGATGTTCACCCCCTGCGCCTTGTCGATCTCGTCGTCGGACGCCACGAGGCCCGCGATCGTCACGATGACGCCGTAGACGACGAACAGCCCGCCGATGATCCGCCGGATGTCGAACAGCCGCGCGGCCGTGACGGACTTGGTCTCCAGCTCGGAGACCTCGTCCTGGACGTTCTTGTCGGAGTAGGAATCAGACATGCTCTCTCAATCCTCCCGCGATCAGAACGAGAACGGGATGTAGCAGGCGGCGGCCAGTACGACCGCGCCCCAGCCCAGGAGCGCCGGCTTGCGGTACCACGCGTCGTCGCCCTTGGCGGGCGCCTCGGACATGCCGGGGGAGGTGGTGCCGTAGACCAGGCCCTGGAGCTCGGCGGTGGGCTTCGGCGCGGTGAACAGGGACACGGCGACCATGACGACCGCACCGGCCACGAAGCCCGCGATCGCGGAGACGAAGTTGGCGCCCTGGTCGGAGGGGATGTCGATGATGCCCTGCTTGTAGATGACGAAGTAGTTCACCATCGCCGCGGTGGTGCCCGCGATCAGGCCCCAGAAGCCGGACTTCATGGACGCGCGCTTCCAGAACATGCCGATGATGAAGACCACGAACATCGGCACGTTGAAGAAAGAGAAGAGCGTCTGGAGGTAGCTCATGATGTTCGAGAAGGACGACGCCAGGAAGGCCGTGCCGATCGAGGCCAGGACGCCGATCACGGTGATCAGGCGGCCGAAGCGCACGTAGTAGCCGTCCTCGCGGCCCTTCACCACGTACCTCGCCCAGACGTCGTTGGTGAAGACCGTGTTGAAGGACGAGATGTTCGCCGCCATGCCCGCCATGAAGGCGGCCAGCAGGCCGGTCACCGCGATGCCGAGGACGCCGTTGGGCAGCAGCTGCTGCATCAGGTACGGGATCGCGTCGTTGTACTGGAGGTCCGAGCCGGGCGTGCCGATCCTCGGGACGAGGACGGCGGCGACCAGGCCCGGGATCATCACCACGAAGACGATGAAGATCTTCGGGAACGCGGCGATCAGCGGCGTGCGCTGGGCCGCCGAGAGGTTCTTCGCGGACAGGGCGCGCTGCACCTCGGCGAAGTTCGTCGTCCAGTAGCCGAAGGAGAGCACGAAGCCGAGGCCGAGGACGATGGTCAGCCAGTTGGCGCCCAGCGGGTTGTCGCTGCCGATGCCCGTGCCGCCCCACGCGGTCATGAAGTCGCCGCCGCGGGACTGGGTGAGGGAGTCGGACAGGCCGTCCCAGCCGCCGACCTTCTTCAGGCCCAGGACGGTGATCGGGATGAGGCCGGCCAGGATCACGAAGAACTGGAGGACCTCGTTGTAGATCGCCGAGGACAGGCCGCCGAGCGTGATGTACGCCAGGACGAAGAAGCCGGCGACCACGATGGCCACCCACTGCGGCCAGCCCAGCAGTGCCTCGACGACGATAGCGAGGGCGTAGAGGTTCACCCCGGCGATCAGGATGGCGGCGACGGCGAACAGGAGCGAACTCAGCAGGTGTGAGGCCCTGTCGAAACGCAGGAGCAGGAACTCCGGCACCGAGCGGACCTTCGAGCCGTAGTAGAACGGCATCATCACCAGGCCGAGGAAGACCATCGCCGGGATGGCGCCGATCCAGTACCAGTGGGTCGTGTAGACGCCGTACTGGGCGCTGTTGGCGGCCATGCCGAGGATCTCGGTGGCGCCCAGGTTGGCCGCGACGAAGGCGAGGCCGGTCACCCAGGCGGGCAGCGAGCGGCCGGACAGGAAGAAGTCCAGGCTGGTCTTGACCGAACGGCGGGCGGCGAAGCCGATGCCGAGCACGACGACGAAGTAGATCCCGAGGATCGAGTAGTCGAGCCAGTTGGTGGGGAGTCGAAGCTCCGCGGCTAGATATGTGGGGGTATGCATACGAACTCGCTTCGTTGCGCGAACTGATCCGAGCGGAACCTACGCCTCCGCGTTCAGTATTTGAACACTTTTGGTGACGTTCTTTGTTTGATTGTGATGATCGGCTGGCTGGTTGGTTGCTGGTTGGTTGTGACGTGTTATGTTTGATTGTGTTGGGTGATTGGGTGCGGATGCAGGTGTAGAGGAGTCCGGCAGTGAAGAAGACCTCGACCCGGCTGGCCGACGGTCGCGAGCTCGTCTACTACGACCTGCGCGACGACGCCGTGCGGGACGCCGTCGACCGCCGTCCGCTGGAGCGGACCGTCACCACCTCCGAGGTCCGCCGCGACCCGCTGCTCGGCGACTCGGTCGCCGTCGCCTCCCACCGCCAGGGCCGGACCTACCACCCGCCGGCCGACGAGTGCCCCCTGTGCCCTTCCGCGGGTGAGCGGCTGAGCGAGATCCCGGACTCGTCGTACGACGTGGTGGTCTTCGAGAACCGCTTCCCCTCGCTGGCCGGCGACTCCGGCCGCTGCGAGGTCGTCTGCTTCACCTCCGACCACAACGCCTCCTTCGCCGACCTGAGCGAGGAGCAGGCCCGGCTCGTGCTCGACGCCTGGACCGACCGCACCTCGGAGCTGTCCCATCTGCCCTCCGTCGAACAGGTCTTCTGCTTCGAGAACCGGGGCGCCGAGATCGGAGTGACGCTGGGTCACCCGCACGGGCAGATCTACGCCTACCCCTTCACCACGCCCCGCACCGCCCTGATGCTGCGCCAGGTGGCCGCGCACAAGGAGGCGACGGGTGGGGAGAACCTGTTCGACGCCGTCCTGGAGGAGGAACTGGCCGGTGAGCGGGTCGTCCTGGAGGGTGAACACTGGGCGGCCTTCGTGCCGTACGCCGCGCACTGGCCGTACGAGGTGCACCTCTATCCCAAGCGGCGGGTGCCCGACCTGCTCGGGCTCGACGAGGCGGCGCGCACAGAATTCCCCCAGGTGTATCTGGAACTCTTGAGGCGCTTCGACCGGATCTTCGGCACCGGTGAGCCTCCGACGCCGTACATCGCGGCCTGGCACCAGGCCCCGTTCGGGCAGCTGGAGGACTTCGAGGGCGTGGCGCGGGACGACTTCGCGCTGCACCTCGAGCTTTTCACCATCCGCCGGACGTCCGGCAAGCTGAAGTTCCTCGCGGGCTCCGAGTCCGGCATGAACGTGTTCATCAACGACGTGCCCCCGGAGCGCGCGGCCCGGCGACTGCGAGAGGTAGCGAGTTGATGAGCGGGAAGTACCTGGTGACGGGTGGGGCGGGCTACGTCGGCAGTGTGGTCGCCCAGCACCTGCTGGAGGCAGGCCACGAGGTCGTCGTCCTCGACAACCTCTCGACGGGCTTCCGCGAGGGCGTGCCCGCGGACGCCTCCTTCATCGAGGGCGACATCCGCGACGCCGCCAAGTGGCTGGACCCGTCGTTCGACGGTGTACTCCACTTCGCCGCCTTCTCCCAGGTCGGCGAGTCGGTCGTGAAGCCCGAGAAGTACTGGGACAACAACGTCGGCGGCACCATGGCCCTGCTGGAGGCGATGCGCACGGCGGGCGTCCGCCGGCTCGTCTTCTCCTCCACGGCCGCCACGTACGGCGAGCCGGACCAGGTCCCGATCGTCGAGTCCGCGCCGACCAGGCCCACGAACCCCTACGGCGCCTCGAAGCTGGCCGTGGACCACATGATCACCGGCGAGGCGGCGGCCCACGGCCTGGGCGCGGTCTCGCTGCGCTACTTCAACGTCGCGGGCGCGTACGGCGCGTACGGCGAGCGCCACGACCCCGAGTCCCACCTGATCCCCCTGGTCCTCCAGGTGGCGCAGGGCAGGCGCGACGCGATCTCCGTCTTCGGCGACGACTACCCGACGCCGGACGGCACCTGCGTACGCGACTACATCCACGTCGCCGACCTGGCCGAGGCCCACCTGCTGGCCCTGGCCGCGGCCGCACCGGGCGAGCACCTCATCTGCAACCTGGGCAACGGCAACGGCTTCTCCGTGCGCGAGGTCGTCGAGACCGCCCGCCGGGTGACGGGCCACCCGATCCCCGAGGTCGTGGCCCCCCGCCGGGGCGGCGACCCGGCGGTCCTGGTGGCGTCGGCGGACACCGCCCGCGAGAAACTGGGCTGGAACCCGTCGCGCGCGGACCTCGCGGGGATCGTGGCGGACGCGTGGCAGTTCGCGCGGCGTCGCGTGGGCTAGGACTTACGGGCCGGGACGTGCGGGCCAGGACATACGGCGGAAGGGCGAGGGGTCAGGGCATGAGCGAGGCTGTCGCAGGGGCTGTCGGCGAGCGGTTCCGAGAGCTGTACGGGGCGGATCCCGAGGGGGTGTGGGCGGCGCCGGGCCGGGTGAACCTCATCGGCGAACACACCGACTACAACGACGGCTTCGTCATGCCGTTCGCCCTGCCGCACACGGCGGTCGCGGCGGTCTCCCGGCGCGACGACGGCATCCTGCGCCTGCACTCGGCGGACATCGCGGCCGGCCCCGTCGAGCTGCGCGTCGCCGACCTGACCCCCGAGTCGGACAAGTCCTGGACCGCGTACCCCTCGGGCGTCGTCTGGGCGCTGCGCGAGGCCGGCCACGAGCTGACCGGCGCCGACATCCACCTCGCCTCGACGGTCCCGTCGGGCGCGGGCCTGTCCTCCTCGGCGGCCCTGGAGGTCGTCGTCGCCCTGGCCCTGAACGACCTCTACGCCCTCGGCCTGCGCGGCTGGCAGCTGGCCCGCCTGTGCCAGCGCGCGGAGAACGTCTACGTCGGCGCCCCCGTCGGCATCATGGACCAGACCGCGTCGGCCTGCTGCGAGGCCGGCCACGCCCTCTTCCTCGACACCCGCGACCTCTCCCAGCGCCAGATCCCCTTCGACCTCGCGGCCGAGGGCATGCGCCTCCTCGTCGTCGACACGCAGGTCAAGCACTCCCACAGCGAGGGCGAGTACGGCAAGCGCCGCGCGGGCTGCGAGAAGGGCGCCGCACTGCTGGGCGTGGACGCGCTACGGGACGTGCCGTACGCCGAACTGGACGCGGCGCTGGAACGCCTGGCCGACGACGAGGAGGTGAGCCGCCTGGTCCGTCACGTCGTCACGGAGGACGAGCGCGTGGAGCGGGTGGTGTCGCTGCTGGAGTCCGGCGACACCCGAGCCATCGGCCCCGTCCTGGTCGAGGGCCACACCTCCCTGCGCGACGACTTCCGCATCTCCTGCCCGGAACTCGACCTGGTCGTCGACACGGCCCTCGCCTCCGGCGCCCTCGGCGCCCGCATGACCGGCGGCGGCTTCGGCGGCTCGGCGATCGTCCTGGCGGAGGAGTCCGACGTCGACGCCATCACCAAGGCGGTGGAGGAGGCCTTCACGACGGCGGGCTGCACGGCCCCGCGCGTGTTCGAGGCGGTGCCTGCGGCGGGGGCTCGACGGGTGGGGTGAGGCGCGGGGCGGGGAGTTGACCTCACACCCGCCCCTCCGGTGCGTTCCCGTCGCGGCTCGAATCGCCGACGCCTGGAAGGCCAGCCGGCCGCGCCGGGAACAGCCGGTCCTGTCGGCACTGTTGCATCAGCCGAGGCACCGGCGCCCAACGGGCGGAAACTCGGAGAGCACAAGGTGGTCCGCCTGCCGGAATCCGGGCCTCGGGACCGCGGTACGCCGCCGCGCGCTCGGACCAAGACGTAGCCCCGCAGGAGGACTTTTCATGACTGACCGGCCCTTGACGCTCATGGCAGTGCACGCCCACCCCGACGACGAGGCCACCGGAACCGGAGGGGTCCTCGCACGGTACGCGGCGGAGGGCATCCGCACGGTTCTCGTGACGTGTACCGACGGCGGTTGCGGTGACGGGCCGGGGGGCGCCAAGCCGGGCGACCCCGGGCACGATCCGGCGGCCGTTGCCCTGATCCGCCGTCAAGAACTCGAGGCGAGCTGTGAGGCCCTGAAGATCAGCGATCTGGAGACGCTGGACTACGCCGACTCGGGGATGATGGGCTGGCCGAGCAATGACGCCCCCACCTCCTTCTGGCAGACCCCCGTGGAGGAAGGCGCCGCCCGACTCGCGGAGCTCATGCGGCACTACCGACCCGATGTGGTCGTCACCTACGACGAGAACGGCTTCTACGGCCACCCGGACCACATCCAGGCCCACCGCATCACGATGGCGGCGCTGGAGATGACCGCGCTGACACCGAAGGTGTACTGGACGACGATGCCCCGCTCAGGGATGCAGCGGTTCGGTGAGATCATGCGCGAGTTTCAACCGGACATGCCGGAGCCGGATCCTGCCGAGGCCGCCGCGATGGCCGAGATCGGCCTCCCCGACGACGAGATCACCACGTGGGTGGACACCACGGCGTTCAGCGGTCAGAAGTTCGACGCGCTGGCCGCGCACGCCAGTCAGGGCGAGAACATCTTCTTCCTCAGGATGGGCAAGGAGAGGTTCGGCGAGTTGATGGGCTTGGAGACGTTCGTACGTGTCAAGGACGCCACCGGCGCGACCGTACCCGAGAACGATCTCTTCGCCGGACTGCGCTGATCCGCGCCCGTCAGAACATGACCTCCTCCGAGGGCCCAGGGGGGACGGCTGGTGATTCGCGTCGGCTTCGTCCGTGGCACGGCCGACCGGGCTCCGTTGTCTCCGCCCGGCTCACCCCAGCCGCTTCACCAGCGTGTACTCCGTGATCCCCGGCGGATAGTCGGGGATCACGCACATCACGTCGTAGCCGTGCCGCGTGTAGAAGTCCGGTGCCTGGAAGTCCCAGGTCTCCACGCGGGACGCCGCGCAGCCGCGTTCCTCGCGGGCCGTGCGTTCCGCCTCCGTCAGCAGGGCCGAGCCCAGCCCCGCCCCCCGGTACCGCTCGTCCACCCACAAGTACGTCACGTGGAGCCAGCTCGCCCAGGTGTGGCCGACGAGACCGCCCGCCAGGCTACCGGTCTCATCCAGCACCCATACGTGCAGCGGGAATTCGCGTTCGTGAGGGGTTCCGCGCAGGGAGCGCAGGATGGAGGAGGCCACCGTGTTCGTCTCCCGCAGGCGGGTGCGCAGCAGATCGCGTCGTTCCCTGTCCACTTCTGTCACTAGACGAAACATGCGGCTCACCATAAACGCGCCGGGCTGTCAGTTCTGCAAATAACCTTCCGCTCCCGGCGCCCGCCCGTACTCTGATGAGCAGTACCGGTGGGGGCCGGTGCCGTTCAGGGGGCGAGACAGCCGGGTACGGCGCCCGGGGCGGGGGTAGCGGTTACTGCACGGCGGCGGCCGTGTGGCTGCGGCGACCCGTCCCGGAGTACCGAGTGCACAGTCGGATACGGGGCTTCGGGCGTCGTACCCGTGCCGGTGTCGTCTTCCGTGTCCCGTGGATGGACAGACGATGGGTATCCCCTGCTCCTCAAGGAGCGCGGGGGAGGGGGTTTCGTGGTTCGTATCCGAGTCCTGGTCGTCGACGACCATCGCATCTTCGCCGAGTCGCTCGCCGCCGCCCTGGCCGCCGAGCCGGACGTCGACGTCTCCGCGGCCGGCAGCGGTCCGGCCGCGCTGCGCTGCCTGGAGCGGGCCGCGTCCGAGGGGCGGCGGTTCGACGTGTTGCTCGTGGATGCCGACCTGGGCGGTCACGTGCCGGGCGCGCGCCCGGCCGTGCCCGTGCGGGACGGCAACGAGGACGGGCTGGTGGACGGGATCTCGCTGGTCGCCGGGGTGCGGTCGGGGCAGCCGGGCGTACGGATCGTCGTCCTCGCCGAGAAGGACGACCCCCGGCGGGCCGCCCTCGCGCTGGGGGCAGGCGCCTCCGGATGGGTGGCGAAGGACTGCTCGCTGTCGCGGCTGCTCAGTGTGATCCGGGGTGTCCTGCGCGACGAGACCCATCTGCCGCCCGCGCTGCTCACCGGTGTCCTGCGTGAGCTGACCGCCGCCCGCAAGCACCGCACCGAGAGCGAACGACTGGTGGAGTCGCTGACCCCGCGGGAGCGGGAGGTGCTGCGCTGCATGGTCGCCGGGCTCGGGCGCAAGGCGGTGGCCGAGCGGCTGTACCTGTCCCCGCACACCGTGCGGACGCACATGCAGAACGTGCTGGGCAAGCTGGGCGTCCACTCCACCCTCGCCGCCGTGGCACTGGCGAGGAGGGCCGGGGTGGGGCCGGCCGACCTAACCGGGGATGTTGTCGAACGGGGCGGTCAGCTGGCGTAGCAGCGCCGCCAGTTCGCTGCGCTGGGCGCGGGAGAGTTCGGCCAGGATGGCGCGCTCCTGCGCCAGGAGGCCGGCGAGTGACTGGTCGGCGCGGTCGCGGCCCTCGTCCGTGAGCCGGACCAGTACGCCGCGTCGGTCGCTGGGGTCGGGCAGGCGCTCCACCAGGCCCTTCTTGGCCAGGCGGTCGATACGGTTGGTCATCGTGCCGGAGGTGACGAGGGTCTGGGTGAGGAGCTGGCCCGGCGAGAGCTGGTAGGGGGTGCCCGCGCGGCGCAGGGCCGTCAGGACGTCGAACTCCCAGGGCTCCAGTTCGTGTTCGGAGAAGGCCAGGCGGCGTGCGCGGTCCAGGTGCCGGGCGAGCCTGCTGACCCGGCTCAGTACCTCGAGCGGTTCCACGTCGAGGTCCGGGCGCTCCCGGCGCCATGCTGCGACCAGCCGATCGACCTCGTCCTCCATGACGATCAGTGTAGTGGTTGTGTCGACGTGAAGTCTCTTGATGTTGACTGTCTTGACGTCGAGATAGTTTGCGGGTGACGCTGGGTACTCGGCCCGGACAGCCGGTCCGGTCCAGCCCCTGGAGGCTCCATGCCCGCCACCGCCCCCACCTGGGACCCCGCTCAGTACCTGCGCCACGCCGGGCCCCGCGCCCGCCCCTTCACCGACCTCCTCGCCCGCGTCCCCGACCTGCCCGGCGACCCGCCCCGCATCGCCGACCTCGGCTGCGGCCCCGGCAACGTCACCGTCCTGCTCGCCGACCGCTGGCCCACCGCCCGCATCACCGGCTACGACAACTCGCCCCGGATGCTCGAACGGGCCCGGGAGCACGCCGGGACCACGCCACAGGGCGGCCGCCTCGACTTCGCCCCCGCCGACGCCCGCACCTGGGCCCCCGCCGAGCGGTACGACCTCGTCATCAGCAACGCCACCCTCCAGTGGGTCCCCGGTCACGTCGAGCGCTTCGCCGACTGGATCGGCCCTCTCGCCCCCGGCGGCGTTCTCGCCTTCCAGGTGCCCGGCAACTTCGACGCCCCCAGCCACCGCCTGATGCGCGAACTCGCCCACTCCCGGCGCTGGCGGGACCGCCTCGCCGGCACCCTGCGCCACGACGGCGCCGTCCTCACGCCCGAGGCCTACCTCGCCCACCTGGCCGCCGCCGGCTGCACCGCCGACGTCTGGGAGACGACGTACGTCCATCTGCTGCCCGGCGAGGACGCCGTACTGGACTGGGTGAAGGGCACGGGGCTGCGGCCCGTACTCACCGCGCTCGACGACGACCCGGAGGCCCGGGACGCGTTCGTCGAGGAGTACCGGAACGTCCTGCGCGCCGCCTATCCCGCCCAGGCGCACGGCACCCCGTTCCCCTTCCGCCGCGTCTTCGCCGTCGCCCGGAAGGAGGGCACTCGCCGATCGGCGCGGTCGGTCGGGTGAGGAGGGGAGCGTCCCGGGGCTGCGCGCCTCCGCTCACGCCACCCCCTCCGCGACGAGCGCGTCGATCGCCTCCTCGGACAGACCCAGCTCGCCGAGTACGGCGCGGGTGTGTTCGCCCGGTGCCGGCACCGCGTCCATGCGGGGCGCGTCCCCGGTCGGGCCCGGCGGGGCGAGCGCCGGGACGGGACCGGCCGGCGTGGACACCTCGTGCCAGCGGCCGCGCGCCGTCAGCTGGGGGTGGTCCCACACCTCGGCGAGCGTGTTCACCCGGGCGCCCGCGACCGGCACCGCACTGAGCAGTTCGATCGCCTCGGTGCTGGTCAGCTCCGCGAACCGGGCCGCGATCAGCGTGCCCAGCGCCTCCCGGTGCGTGTTGCGGTCCGCGTTGGTGGCGTAGTCGGGGTGCTCGGCCAGCTCCGGACGGTCCAGGAAGCCCGCGCAGAAACCGCGCCACTCGCGGTCGTTCTGGATCGCCATCATGACGACCTTGCCGTCGCCCGCCGTGAAGGGCCCGTACGGGTAGATCGTCGCGTGCGCGGCGCCCGCCCGCGGTGGCGGCTCGGCTCCGTCGAAGGCGTAGTAGAGGGGGAAGCCCATCCACTCCACGGTGGCCTCCAGCATCGACACGTCCAGACGCGTGCCCCAGCCCGTCCGCCCGCGCTCCAGCAGCGCGCCGAGGATCGAGCTGTAGGCGTACATCCCGGCGGCTATGTCCGACACCGAGATGCCCACCTTGGCCATGTCGTCCGGCGAGCCCGTGACGGACAGCAGCCCCGACTCGGACTGCACCATCAGGTCGTACGCCTTGCGGCCCTCGTACGGGCCGGGGGCGCCGTAGCCGGAGATGTCGCACACGATGAGGCGCGGGTGCCGCGCGCACAGTTCCTCGGCGCCGAGCCCGGCCCGGGCCGCCGCGCCCGGCGCCAGGTTCTGCAGGAAGACATCGGCCTTCGCGATCAGGCGGTGCAGTACGTCCATGCCGCGCGGGTCCTTGAAGTCCAGGGTGAGGGACTCCTTGTTGCGGTTCACCCACACGAAGTGCGAGCTGAGGCCGCGTACGCGGGTGTCGTAGGCGCGGGCGAAGTCCCCCGTCCCGGGGCGCTCCACCTTGATCACCCGTGCGCCCAGGTCGGCGAGCTGGCGGCTGGCGTACGGCGCGGCGACCGCCTGTTCGAGCGAGACGACGGTGACTCCGCGGAGCGGCTGCATCAGTGTTCTCTCCGGTGCGGTGACGGGCGTCGGACGACGAGGGCGTGCCCGCCCCGCCGGCCGGCGCTCAGCTCTTGCGATGTCCTATCAGCCGCGGCTTCGGCTCCAGGCCGTCCAGCCCGTGCCACGCCAGGTTCACCAGATGCGCCGCCACCTCCGCCTTCTTCGGCTTGCGCACGTCCAGCCACCACTGGCCGGTCAGCGCGACCATGCCGACCAGCGCCTGCGCGTACAGCGGGGCCAGTTTGGCGTCGAAGCCGCGGTTCTTGAACTCGCGGCCCAGGATGTCCTCCACCTGGGTGGCGATGTCCGAGATGAGGGAGGCGAAGGAACCCGTGGACTGCGGGATGGGGGAGTCGCGGACCAGGATGCGGAAGCCGTCCGTGTACTCCTCGATGTAGTCGAGGAGCGCGAAGGCCGCCTGCTCGCACAGCTCGCGGGGGTGGCCGGCGGTCAGGGAGCTGGTCACCATGTCCAGCAGCCGCCGCATCTCACGGTCCACCACCACCGCGTACAGCCCCTCCTTGCCGCCGAAGTGCTCGTACACCACCGGCTTGGACACCCCGGCCTTCGCCGCGATCTCCTCCACCGACGTGCCCTCGAAACCCTTCGCCGCGAAGAGGGTGCGACCGATCTCCAGCAGCTGCTGGCGGCGCTCGGCACCGGTCATCCGGGTGCGACGCGCGCGCCGCGGCTTCTCATTGCTCGGGGTGCTGCTGGAGTCGGTCGCCACGGCGACCATCATGCCGCTTCGACGGTTTCCTTCCGGCGCCGGGAGCCGCCTTGGTCCGTGTTCCGGCGGGAATCGATACGCGAGCGTGACGGCCACCGCACGTCGTACGCCCACCCGAACCGCTCGAACCAGCGGATCAGACGGGCCGAGGAGTCCAGCTGCCCGCGCATCACCCCGTGCCGCGCCGAGGTCGGGTCGGCGTGGTGCAGGTTGTGCCAGGACTCACCGCAGGACAGGATCGCCAGCCACCACACGTTGCCCGAACGGTCCCGCGACTTGAACGGGCGCTTGCCGACCGCGTGGCAGATCGAGTTGATCGACCACGTCACGTGATGCAGCAACGCCACCCGGACGAGTGAACCCCAGAAGAACCCGGTGAACGCGCCCCACCAGGACATCGTGACCAGCCCGCCGATCAGCGCCGGAAGGGCCAGGGACAGCACCGTCCACAGGATGAACTGGCGGGAGATCGCGCGGAGCGCCGGGTCCTTGATCAGGTCCGGGGCGTACTTCTCCTGCGAGGTCTGCTCCTCGTCGAACATCCATGCGATGTGGGCCCACCACAGGCCCTTCATCAGGGCCGGCACCGTCTCGCCGTAGCGCCACGGCGAATGCGGGTCGCCCTCGTCGTCGGAGAACTTGTGGTGCTTGCGGTGATCGGCCACCCAGCGGACCAGCGGCCCCTCGACCGCCATGGAGCCGGCGATCGCCAGCGCGATCTTCAGCGGCCGTTTCGCCTTGAAGGAACCATGGGTGAAGTGGCGGTGGAAGCCGATGGTGATGCCGTGGCAGCCCAGGAAGTAGAAGAAGACCAGCAGGCCCAGGTCCAGCCAGCTCACGCCCCATCCCCACGCCAGCGGCACCGCCGCCACCAGCGCGAGGAACGGGACGGTGATGAACAGCAGCAGCGTGATCTGCTCGAGGGACCGCTTCTGCTCACCGCCCAGCGTGGCGGAGGGTGCGGCGGTGCCGTCGGAGGGCTTCGGAGCGTCTGGGATCACATCGGAACTCGTGGTCATGCGCGTCCCCTGGGGGGTCGAGGGTTTGTCCGGTGCCGTGTCTCGGTAACCGTGTGCTCATTCCTACGGTTCCGTAACCTACGGCGACGTAAGTATGGCAGCGCGTCGTCCCGCGGCAAGAGCCCGAGAGCCTGCGCGTCCTGGCCGACACCTATCCTGGGAGTCGGTCGGACAGCGCGGTCCGCTCTGATTACCTTCCCGGACGTCCGGCCCGGTAAGCGGCGCCCGCCGCGCGAGACGGCTGTCCGGGTTCCCTCCCAGACGAGCTTCAACACTGCAAGGAGCCGCACCTGTGAGCAGTGCCGACGACCAGACCACCACGACGACCAGCAGCGAGCTGCGCGCCGACATCCGCCGGCTGGGTGATCTCCTCGGAGAGACCCTCGTCCGGCAGGAAGGCCCCGAGCTGCTGGAACTCGTCGAGAAGGTACGCCGACTCACCCGAGAGGACGGCGAGGCCGCCGCCGAGCTGCTGCGCGGCACCGAACTGGAGACCGCGGCCAAGCTGGTCCGCGCCTTCTCCACCTACTTCCACCTCGCCAACGTCACCGAGCAGGTCCACCGCGGCCGCGAACTGGGCGCCAAGCGCGCCGCCGAGGGCGGACTGCTCGCCCGTACGGCCGACCGCCTGAAGGACGCCGACCCCGAGCACCTGCGCGACACCGTCCGCAACCTCAACGTCCGGCCCGTCTTCACCGCGCACCCCACCGAGGCCGCCCGCCGCTCCGTCCTCAACAAGCTGCGCCGCATCGCCGCCCTCCTGGACACCCCGGTCATCGAATCCGACCGGCGCCGCCTCGACATCCGCCTCGCCGAGAACATCGACCTGGTGTGGCAGACCGACGAGCTGCGCGTGGTCCGCCCGGAGCCCGCCGACGAGGCCCGCAACGCCATCTACTACCTGGACGAGCTGCACGCGGGCGCCGTCGGCGACGTCCTGGAGGACCTGACGGCGGAGCTGGAGCGCGCCGGCGTCAAGCTCCCCGACGACACCCGCCCGCTCACCTTCGGCACCTGGATCGGCGGCGACCGCGACGGCAACCCCAACGTCACCCCCCAGGTGACCTGGGACGTCCTCATCCTCCAGCACGAGCACGGCATCAACGACGCCCTGGAGATGATCGACGAGCTGCGCGGCTTCCTCTCCAACTCCATCCGCTACGCCGGCGCCACCGAGGAGCTCCTGGAGTCCCTCCAGGCCGACCTGGAGCGGCTGCCCGAGATCAGCCCCCGCTACAAGCGCCTCAACGCCGAGGAGCCCTACCGGCTCAAGGCCACCTGCATCCGGCAGAAGCTGGAGAACACCAAGCAGCGCCTCGCCAAGGGCACCCCCCACGAGGACGGCCGCGACTACCTCGGCACCGCACAGCTCCTCGACGACCTGCGGCTCGTCCAGGCCTCCCTGCGCGAGCACCGCGGCAGCCTCTTCGCCGACGGCCGCCTCGCCCGCACCATCCGCACCCTGGCCGCTTTCGGCCTCCAGCTCGCCACCATGGACGTCCGCGAGCACGCCGACGCCCACCACCACGCCCTCGGCCAGCTCTTCGACCGGCTCGGCGAGGAGTCCTGGCGCTACGCCGACATGCCCCGCGAGTACCGCGCCAAGCTCCTCGCCAAGGAACTGCGCTCCCGGCGTCCGCTGGCGCCCAGCCCGGCGCCCGTCGACGCGGCCGGCGAGAAGACCCTCGGCGTCTTCCAGACCGTCAAGCGCGCCCTGGAGGTCTTCGGCCCCGAGGTCATCGAGTCCTACATCATCTCCATGTGCCAGGGCGCCGACGACGTCTTCGCGGCGGCCGTGCTGGCGCGGGAGGCCGGTCTCATCGACCTGCACGCCGGCTGGGCCAAGATCGGCATCGTGCCGCTCCTGGAGACCACGGACGAGCTGAAGGCCGCCGACACCATCCTGGAGGACCTGCTCGCCGACCCCTCCTACCGGCGCCTGGTCGCCCTGCGCGGCGACGTCCAGGAGGTCATGCTCGGCTACTCCGACTCCTCCAAGTTCGGCGGCATCACCACCTCGCAGTGGGAGATCCACCGCGCCCAGCGCCGCCTGCGCGACGTCGCCCACCGCTACGGCGTCCGCCTGCGTCTCTTCCACGGCCGCGGCGGCACCGTCGGCCGCGGCGGCGGCCCCACCCACGACGCGATCCTCGCCCAGCCCTGGGGCACCCTGGAGGGCGAGATCAAGGTGACCGAGCAGGGCGAGGTCATCTCCGACAAGTACCTCATCCCGGCTCTGGCCAGGGAGAACCTGGAGCTGACCGTCGCGGCCACCCTCCAGGCCTCCGCCCTGCACACCGCCCCGCGCCAGTCCGACGAGGCGCTCGCCCGCTGGGACGCCGCCATGGACGTCGTCTCCGACGCGGCCCACACGGCCTACCGCAAGCTGGTCGAGGACCCCGACCTGCCCACGTACTTCCTGGCCTCCACGCCGGTCGACCAGCTCGCCGACCTGCACCTGGGCTCGCGGCCCTCCCGCCGCCCCGGCTCGGGCGTCTCGCTCGACGGACTGCGCGCCATCCCGTGGGTCTTCGGCTGGACCCAGTCCCGGCAGATCGTCCCCGGCTGGTACGGCGTCGGCTCCGGCCTGAAGGCCCTGCGCGAGGCCGGCCTGGACACCGTCCTGGACGAGATGCACCAGCAGTGGCACTTCTTCCGCAACTTCATCTCCAACGTCGAGATGACCCTCGCCAAGACCGACCTGCGCATCGCCCAGCACTACGTCGACACCCTGGTCCCGGACGAGCTCAAGCACGTCTTCGACCGGATCAAGGCCGAGCACGAGCTCACCGTCGCCGAGGTCCTGCGCGTCACCGGCGAGGACGAACTGCTGGACGCCGACCCCGTCCTCAAGCAGACGTTCACCATCCGCGACGCCTACCTCGACCCCATCTCCTACCTCCAGGTCGCCCTCCTCGGCCGCCAGCGAGAAGCCGCCGCCGCGGGCGAGGAAGCCGACCCGCTCCTCGCCCGGGCCCTGCTCCTCACCGTCAACGGCGTCGCCGCGGGCCTGCGCAACACCGGCTGACCCGCACCCCGCACGCACGACGGTGCCCCCGCGCTCACCTGGAGCACGGGGGCACCGTCACGTACGTCGGCACGTATGTCCGCGCGGGGGCCTCACACCGCCACGAACGCCGCCGTCAGCAAGGCCACGCCCGCCCCGGCCATCACCCACCCCGCCCGTGTGCGCCGCAGACCGCCCGCCACCACCACCGACGCCAGCAGCAGCGCCCCGCCCAACGGCACCCACGCGTACAGCACCCCCGCCGGACCCGAACGCACCACGTCGTCACTGCCGGGCTTCATCACCACGGAGTACGTCCGCCCCTTCGCCACGGCGACCGAATCCTCGATGACGACCCGCTCCCGCGCCTGCGACCCCGCCGACACCGGCGCGTACGGCCCACTGCACGTACCCCCGCCGCACCGCGTCACCTCGACCGTGCCCTGCTCCCGCCCCTTGGTCAGCAGCACGTGCTGCGCCGTACCCCAGGACGCCCACACACCCGCGATCAGGATCAGCGCCGTCACCGTGCCCATCGCCGCGACCCGGCCGAACCGCAGCACGGCGCGTGAGGCCTGACGGGGACGGGCAGCGGCGGCGGCTGAGGCAGGCATGGCCGGGATCATTGGCCATACCTGTGCGTTGGGTCAACTCGCCCGCGAACCATCGACGGACAAGTCCGGAGTTGTACGCGGGCGCGAGGCGCACGTCAGGAGTTGTACGCGCTCTGCGCCCGCTCCAGCCCCTCGATCACCAGAGCCTCGACCGCGTCCGCCGCGCGGTCCACGAAGTAGTCCAGCTCCTTGCGCTCCGTCGACGAGAAGTCCCGCAGCACGAAGTCGGCCACCGGCATCCGGCCCGGCGGCCGCCCGATCCCGAACCGCACCCGGTGGTAGTCGGACCCGAGCGCCTTCGTGATCGACTTCAGCCCGTTGTGGCCGTTGTCGCCGCCGCCCAGCTTCAGCCGCAGGACGCCGTAGTCGATGTCCAACTCGTCGTGGATCGCCACGATGTTGCCGACCGGCACCTTGTAGAAGTCCCGCAATGCCGTCACCGGCCCGCCCGACACATTCATGAACGACATCGGCTTCGCCAGGATCACCCGCCGGTTGGCCGACCCCGGTGGCCCGATCCGCCCCTCGACCACCTGCGCCTGCGCCTTGCCGTGCCGCTTGAATCGTGCCCCGATCCGCTCCGCCAGCAGATCCGCCACCATGAAACCGACGTTGTGCCGGTTCGAGGCGTACTCGGGGCCCGGATTGCCGAGACCGGCCACCAGCCAGGGCGCACCCGCGTCCGTCGTCACGTCCCTGTCTCCTTCGTATCCCTCATACCAGTCCACCCCGTCCACACATGCGCGTCGGCCGCTGCCCCGCACGGGAACAGCGGCCGACGAACGAAGACCGTAGCGAGGATCAGGCCTCGGCGGCCTCTTCGCCCTCACCCTCGGCGGGGGCTTCCTCGGCCTGCGCGGCCAGAACCTGGAGGACGACCGTGTCCTCCTCGACGGCCAGCTTGGTGCCGGCCGGGAGCGGGATGTCCTTGGCCAGGATGGAGGCGCCGGCCTCCAGGCCCTGGACGGAGACGGTGACCGACTCCGGAATGTGCGTCGCCTCGGCCTCGACCGGCAGCGCGTTCAGAACGTGCTCCAGCAGGTTGCCGCCCGGGGCCAGCTCGCCCTCGGTCTGCACGTAGATCTCGACGCTGACCGTCTCGCCACGCTGCACCAGCTGAAGGTCGACGTGCTCCAGGAAGCCCTTGATCGGGTCACGCTGCACGGACTTCGGGATCGCCAGCTCGTTGGTCTTGCCGTCGATGTCCAGCGCGATCAGGACGTTCGGCGTGCGCAGCGCCATCAGCAGGTCGTGACCCGGAAGCGTCAGGTGCAGCGGGTCCGAACCGTGACCGTACAGAACACCCGGAACCTTGTGGTCACGGCGGATGCGGCGCGCGGCACCCTTGCCGAACTCGCTGCGCGTCGTGGCGGTGAGCTTCACCTCGGACATGATCACTCCTCGTAGAAAGTAGAACGGACGTGGTCACCCGGCCACGAACGGCCTGCTACGAAGAGCGCGTCGATTACGGACCGCCGTACCCACGCCTTGGAAAAGACGAGTACGGCCTCCCTCGCCGAGCAACTTCAGCAGTCTACTCGGAGAGGAAGGCCGTACCCAAAACGATCAGGGGCGACGCCCCGCAGAACGGTTACTGCTCGTCGAACAGGCTCGTCACCGAACCGTCCTCGAACACCTCACGCACCGCACGCGCGATCGTCGGCGCGATCGACAGCACCGTGATCTTGTCCAGCTCCAGCTCGTTCGGCGTCGGCAGCGTGTTCGTGAACACGAACTCGCTCACCTTCGAGTTCTTCAGCCGGTCCGCCGCCGGACCCGACAGCACACCGTGCGTCGCCGTCACGATGACGTCCTCCGCGCCGTGCGCGAACAGGGCGTCAGCAGCGGCGCAGATCGTGCCACCGGTGTCGATCATGTCGTCGACCAGAACGCAGATCCGGCCCTTCACGTCACCGACGACCTCGTGCACGGTGACCTGGTTCGCCACGTCCTTGTCGCGACGCTTGTGCACGATCGCCAGCGGCGCGCCCAGACGGTCGCACCAGCGGTCCGCCACCCGCACCCGGCCCGCGTCCGGGGAGACCACCGTCAGCTTCGAGCGGTCCACCTTCGCACCCACGTAGTCCGCGAGCAGCGGCAGCGCGAACAGGTGGTCCACCGGACCGTCGAAGAAGCCCTGGATCTGGTCCGTGTGCAGATCCACGGCGAGAATCCGGTCCGCACCCGCCGTCTTCATCAGGTCCGCGATCAGACGCGCCGAAATCGGTTCACGTCCCCGGTGCTTCTTGTCCTGCCGCGCGTAACCGTAGAACGGCACGATGACGGTGATGGAGCGGGCCGACGCGCGCTTCAACGCGTCGATCATGATCAGCTGCTCCATGACCCACTTGTTGATCGGGGCCGTGTGGCTCTGGATCAGGAAACAGTCCGCACCGCGCGCCGACTCCTGATAACGCACGTAGATCTCGCCGTTGGCGAAGTCGAAGGCCTTCGTCGGGACGACCCCGACACCCAACTGCTGGGCGACCTCCTCGGCAAGCTCGGGGTGGGCGCGGCCGGAGAAGAACATCATCTTCTTCTCGCCGGTCGTCTTGATCCCGGTCACAGCACTTTCTCCTCAGAGGTTTCGCAGCTGAGCGTCACGGGCGCTCTTCCGGCTGGGTGCGGGAGGCGTCTCAGCTGGTGGGGGTGCGGATGTGCACTTATCACGGTACGCCGTGTTCGGCGCGCCGGTTTCCGGTCAGCCTTCGCCGCCGGCCTCCCGGGACACCGCCTCGGCCGCCTTCGCCGCCGCGCTCCCCGGACGCTTACGAGCCACCCAACCCTCGATATTCCGCTGCTGGCCACGGGCCACGGCCAGCGAACCGGGCGGCACGTCCTTCGTGATCACCGAACCGGCGGCGGTGTAGGCACCGTCCCCGACCGTGACAGGAGCCACAAACATGTTGTCCGAACCCGTCTTGCAGTGCGAGCCGACGGTCGTGTGGTGCTTGCTCTCCCCGTCGTAGTTCACGAAGACGCTCGCCGCGCCGATGTTCGTGTACTCGCCGATCGTCGCGTCACCCACGTAGGAGAGGTGCGGGACCTTGGTGCCCTCGCCGATCGAGGAGTTCTTCGTCTCGACGTACGTACCGATCTTGGCCTTCTGGCCGAGCCGGGTGCCGGGCCGCAGATACGCGTACGGACCCACCGTCGCCTCCGGACCGACCACGGCACCCAGGGAGACCGTGTTGTCCACGCGGGCGCCCGCACCGACACGGGTGTCCGTGAGGCGGGAGTTCGGCCCGACCTCGCAGCCCTCGGCGAGGTGCGTGGAACCGTGCAGCTGCGTACCCGGGTGGACGACGACGTCCTGCTCGAAGGTCACCGTCACGTCGACCCACGTCGTCGCCGGGTCGACGACGGTCACGCCGGCCAGCATGGCCCGCGTCAGCAGCCGGTCGTTCAGGGCCCGGCGGGCCTCGGCGAGCTGCACGCGGTTGTTGATCCCCGCGATCTCCCGGTGGTCACCGGCCACGGACGCGCCGACCCGGTGACCGGCCTCGCGGAGGATGCCGAGGACGTCGGTGAGGTACTCCTCGCCCTGGCTGTTGTCCGTCCGCACCTTGCCGAGCGCGTCGGCGAGCAGCTGACCGTCGAAGGCGAAGACGCCCGAGTTGATCTCCCGGATCGCCCGCTGCGACTCGGACGCGTCCTTGTGCTCCACGATCGCCGTGACGGCACCGGAGGCGCCGTCCCGCACGATCCGGCCGTACCCCGTCGCGTCCGGCACCTCGGCCGTCAGCACCGTGACGGCGTTCCCGTCGGCGGTGTGGGTGGCGGCGAGGGCCCGGAGCGTCTCGCCGGTGAGGAGGGGAGTGTCGCCGCAGACCACGACCACGGTCCCGTCGACGGCACCGCCCAGCGCCTCCAGGCCCATCCGCACCGCGTGCCCGGTGCCGTTCTGCTGCTCCTGCACGGCGGTGCGTACGCCGGGGGCGACCTCGGCGAGGTGCGCGGTGACCTTCTCGCGGGCGTGCCCGACGACGGCGACCAGGTTCTCGGGGTCCAGCTCACCGGCGGCGGCGAGCACGTGCCCAACGAGGGACCGGCCGCACAGCTCGTGCAGGACCTTGGGTGTGGCCGACTTCATACGGGTGCCCTCACCCGCTGCGAGAACGACGACGGCTGCCGGGCGAATGGCGCTCACGGGATGCCCTTCGGCTTTGGGTGGGGTGGACATCCGCAGGATACCGGGGTGGTTTGTGGGGGACATGAGTGCGGGCCCTGACTGTGGAGTCAGGGCCCGAAACCGAGCATGGCTCCCCCGCCAGGACTCGAACCTGAAATACATCGTCCAAAGCGACGCGTGTTGCCGATTACACCACGGGGGATTACCGGGTGCAGCCTACGCGGTTCGCCGCTTGGCCTCCACCACCATGCCAGACCACCAGCCTTCGATGCGACGGTACAAATCGGCTCCTCCGCGGACATCGACGCGGAGGCAGCCGTAGTAGGTCTCGTCAGTGTTCTTGCGGTTCGTGCTGGGGTTGTGCTTCTTCAGCGTCGTCTTGAGAAGCGCTGTGCGTTCAATGCCCACATGGTCTGTCCAGAACTGCTCGGCGCCTGCCACGTCGGCGGTCTCGTGGATGTGCACGGCGAACTTGAGACGCCCCGGCTCAACGCGGAGCAGCCGCAGCCAGGCGAGGAACAGCGTGATCATGTCGGGGTCGCTGTTGACGAAGGTAACCCGCTCCTGTCGCCGGTAGGGCTTGCTCTTGGAGCCTTCGGCCCAGTAGAGCCCCACGCCCACCAGGAACAGCTCCCGATCGGTCATTTGCGCGATCTCCTGGGTTGCTGCCTGCTTGGTTCGCAGACGTTCCTCTTCTCGAAGACGCAGCGTCGCCTCCCAGCCGCGCTTGGCGATCGCCGAAGCGTCCTCACGTGTCCGTTTCCGTCGCTCCGGCTTCGGCAGATCCCGCACCCACAGCGAGATCGAGCTCTTGCTGCACCCCAGCTCCACCTGGATCTGGTCGTACGTCCATCCCTGGAGCCGTAGCTCCCGTGCCCGCTCCCTGACGTCGTCCTTCGCGTTCGGGCGCTTCGTCCACTCCGGGGGCGGCTCGCCCTCCAGGAGCCGGTTGAGGATGTCGTTGTTGTCGACGTGCAGTCGGTCGCGGATCTGGCGTCGGCTGAGTCCTTCGCGCCGCAGCGCCACCGCCCGCTCCCGCAGCCCCTCGAAGTCGGCGTACTTGTTCGGTGAATGTGCCATGGGCATACCGTCCGGCCGGAATCCTCACCTCCGGAGGTGAACGGCGTGGGGTTCACCAGTTCGAGGGATATCGCGTCCTATCGCTTGTCGAAAGTCACCGGAAATGTGCCGCCCCCCGCCCGTAGGCTGGAGGGCATGACCACGACGGGGGAAGACCACGTACCGGCCCGGGGTGGGCCTTGGTGGTGGGACAGGCGGCGCGGTGCGGTGCTCGATGTGAGCCTCGGTGCCGTGTCCGCGTTGGAGTGCGCGGTGGAGGGGGTCCCGTTCGCGCGGGACGCCGGGATTCCGATGGCGGCGGGGGTCGTCTTCGGGTTGCTGGCCGGTTCGGTGTTGGTGGTGCGGAGGAAGTGGCCGCTCGCGGTCGTGCTGGTGGGGATCGCCATCACGCCGGCCGAGATGGGCTTCCTGCTGGGCGTCGTCGGCCTGTACACGCTGGCGGCGTCGGAGTTGCCGCGGCGGATCATCGGGTCGCTGGCCGGGATGTCGTTCCTGGGGACGCTGATCGTGACGTTCGTGCGGCTGCGGCAGGACATGGCGCGGGACGGCATCGATTTCGGGGACTGGTTCCTTCCGTTCGCGTCGATCGGGACGTCCCTGGGGATGACCGCGCCGCCGCTGCTGCTGGGCATGTACGTGGGGGCGCGGCGGCGGTTGATGGAGAGCCTGCGGGAGCGGGCGGACAGTCTGGAGCGGGAGCTTCAGTTGCTCGCCGAGCGTGCGGAGGAGCGGGCGCAGTGGGCGCGCAACGAGGAGCGGACGCGGATCGCGCGGGAGATGCACGACGTGGTCGCGCACCGGGTGAGTCTGATGGTGGTGCACGCCGCCGCGCTTCAGGCCGTGGCTCGGAAAGACCCCGAGAAGGCGGTGAAGAACGCCGCGCTGGTGGGGGACATGGGGCGGCAGGCGCTGACGGAACTGCGGGAGATGCTCGGAGTGCTGCGCAGCGGCGGGGGCACCGGGCGTGCCGAGCCGTCGTCGGTGCCGTTGGCGGCGGTGGGGGTGGCCGCGGCGGTGGCGGCCTCGCGGGCCGCGGATGACGGTGAGGGGCTCGCCGACGGGCCGAGTCTGTCCGAGCTGGACGAGTTGATCGGACAGTCGGAGGCGGCCGGGATGGTCGTGAACCTGTCCGTGGAGGGGGAGGGGCGCTCGTATGCGGCGGAGGTGGAGTCGACGGCGTTCCGGGTGGTGCAGGAGGCCTTGACGAACGTCCACAAACACGCGGCGGGCGCGAAGACGTATGTGCGGCTGGCGCATCGGGTGTCGGAGATCGCGATGCAGGTGGAGAACGAGCCGCCGCCGGAGGAGTCGTCGTCGGCGCGGTTGCCGTCGGGTGGCAACGGGCTGGTCGGGATGAAGGAGCGGGTGACCGCTCTGGGCGGCGTGTTCGTGTCGGGGCCGACCGACGCGGGGGGTTTCCGGGTGTCGGCGGTGATTCCGGCGTCGTAGCCGCGAGGGTGACCTGTCAGCCCGTGGTGAGGCGGGCCGGCTGGGCGCCGGCGACGAGGGTGGCGAGGGCCTGGTCGATGTCGGGGCCGAGGTACCAGTCGCCGGTGTGGTCGAGGGCGTAGACGCGCCCTTCGGTGTCGATGGCGATGAGGGCCTGGCTGTCGGTCTCGGTGCCGAGGGGGCAGGTCTGGGTGCCGAGGGCGCGGCCGAGGTCGCCGAGGGTGCGGGCCATGTGGAGGCCGTGCAGGGGGTCCAGGTGCAGGGTGGCGGGGGCGATCTGGCGGCCGGGGCCGGCGGGGGCGATGTGGAGGCCGCCGAATTCGGCCCAGGCCTCGACCGCGGCGGGGAAGACGGTGTGCCGGTGCCCGGCGGGTGAGGTGTGCTCGCGCAGGGCGTCGGCCCAGATCTCGGCCTGCTTGATGTCCCAGCGCCCGGGTTGCCAGCCGGCGTCGCGCAGGGCGGCGTCGACGGGGACGGGGAAGCGGGTGGTGGAGGTGCGGTCGGCTTGCATCTGCCCTTGGTCGCCCTTGGTTCGTTGCGGTCGGCTCTGGCGGCTCGGTCGTGCCGTGCGGCGCGGATCGGTTGTCGGCGTCGGTCGCCGGTGTGTCAGTCGTCGTTCGCGGTGGGGTCCACGATGCGGACACCGAAGTGGGCGCTGAGGGCTGTGCAGGCACGGCACGGTGCGGCGAAGCTGCCGTGCAGGGGGTCGCCGTCCTCGCGGATGCGGCGGGTGGTGAGCTTGGCGTGCTTGAGCGCCTTGCGGGCTTCGCCGTTGGTCATGGGTTTGCGTGCGGCGCGTTTGCTGCGGGCGGCGTCCGCGGTGGCCAGGTGCCGTGAGATGAGGATGGTCTCGGCGCAGCGGCCGGTGTAACGGTCGCGTTGGCCACTGGTGAGGGTGTCGAGGAAGTCCTGTACGAGGTGGTGCAGGGCGGGCGGCGTGTCGGCGCGGGTGGCGGTGCCCGTGAGCGTGGTGCCGCGCACGGAGAGTGCGGCGGCGACGGTGGGGAGTATGCCGTCGCGGCGGTGCTGGAGGGCGGGGACGTGGAGGGCGTCGGTGGCGCTCCAGCCGATGCGGGGGTCGCCGCCCCGGGGGTCGCCGGACCGCCCGGTGTGAGGTCCCGTCTGTGTCGCACTCATGATCATCTTCCCCTCCTGAGCATCCCCCCGAAGGTCACAGACTGCCAAATCCCGTGGCTGCTGCGGAAGCTGGGGCGTGGCGACACGCCCGGGTATGGGCGTTCCGTCACGGGAGGGTGACGGCAGGTCACGGAAGCGGAGGGGTGGGTCTCGGGTGCGGGGTCCGGCGCCGGTGACCGGTCTCGTCGTACCGCATAGGCTGTCGGCACCGCGATCGCGTGCGGTGACCGGACAGTGCAGACAGATCAGACAGACACAGATCAGACAGACGCCGCAGGGGGCAACCGCCATGACGACAGGTCGGCTCGGGCTGGGGGCACCTCCCGGCCGCCAGGACGGGGGACACGCCGCGCCGCCGAACGCGGCCTACGCCGGGCAGGTCGTACATTTCCCGGATCCGGTGCGGGCGGCACGTCACCCGAGAGGGGTACGGGTCGACGAGGGCGGTTACCCCGTCTTCTCGCCGTACGCCCGCGCGGTGGCGGAGATCGCGGACCCGCCGGAGGGTTTCGGGGTCGACGAGCTGCGGCTGACGGACTACGTGTCGGCGAACGCCGCGCTGTCGGCGTCGGGGCACGAGCTGTGGGACACGGTCCCGGCGGTGGCGACGCCGCACGGCTGGACGTGGCACCACGTGGCCGGGTCGCGGCGGATGGAGCTGGTGCCGGTCGAGGTGAAGGCGCTGCTGCGCCACCACGGCGGGATCGCGACGGCGGCGGTGGACCAGGGCAAGCGCGGGACGCGGCCCCTCCAGGAGACGCGTCCGGCGCACTTCGGTCTCCCGAAGTCGGGTGTCGCCGTGTCGGAGCAGCAGGTGCTGGGCGTCGAGGAGGACCTCGGGTACCGGCTGCCGGGCGCCTACCGCTCGTTCCTGAAGGCGGCGGGCGGCTGCGCGCCGGTGGGTACGGCGCTCGACGCCGAGTTGGGGCTGCTGGTCGACCAGCCGTTCTTCACGGTGCGTGAGGAGGCGGCGGTCAACGACCTCGTCTATGTCAACAAGTGTCTGCGGGACCACCTGACCAAGGACTATCTCGGCGTCGCGTTCGTCCAGGGCGGTCTGCTCGCGGTGAAGGTGAAGGGCGACCGGATCGGTTCGGTGTGGTTCTGCGCCTACGACGATGTGCGGGACGTGGACCCCTCGGTGCCACCGGCGGATCGGGTGGAGCGGTTGCTGCTGCCGTGCGGTGAGGACTTCGACGTGTTCCTGTCGCGGCTGGCGGGGTCCCCGCCGGAGCTGGAGACGGTGGCGAACCTGATGGTGGACGGCGGTTTCGCGCGTGCGGTGCCCGTGACGTCGGCGTCTGTAGGGGAGTGAGCTGACGATGGTGACGTTCGCGCAGGCGCAGGAGCGCGCGGAGGAGTGGGTCAACGGCGAGCTGCCGGCGTACCAGCACCGTGAGGTGCGGGTGCGGGAGTTCGACCTCGGGTTCGTGGTGTGGGCCGAGGACCGTGCGGACGGGCCGCGTTCGGACGGGGGCGCGCAGCGGCTGGTGATCGCCCGGGACAGCGGCGAGGCGACGTTGTGGCCCTCGCTGCCGGTGGGTGAGGTGATCCGCCGGTACGAGGAGGAGTACGGCCGTCCCGACGAGGCCGCGGAGCCGGCGCCGGCGCCCGCGGCGCGGGTGGACCTGAACCAGACGTCGTTCCTGCTGAGTCCACCGGAGTGGTTGCAGGAGGCGGCGGACAAGCTGGGCATCCCGGACCGCCGGCGGGGGGACCACGACGGCGGCGGTGACACCGGTGGCGCCGGCGGCGCCGGTATCGGGGCCGGGGCTCCGGCCGGGGCGGGCGCCGGGGCGCTTCCCGAGACGCAGGCCGGGGCGCCGTCGGCACCGGCGGCTCCCGCGGACGCGCGGGGGAGCGGTACGGCGTGGCCGGCCGCCGGGGCGAGTGGTGCCGGTGGCTCCGGGACGGGCGCGGGCGCGTCCGGTGCGCCGGGCGCGCCTGCCGGGGCGACGCCCTGGGCGGGGACGGACACCAACGCGGACGCCGGTGAGGACCGTTCCGTACCGCTGCCCGAGACCGTGTTCGCGCCGCCGCTGAGCGGTGCCGACGACGACACGCCGCCGCCCGCGGCGACGCCGGACGCCAAGACGGCGTTGATGTCGGGCGGCAGCGGGCTTCCGCCCACGGCGCTCTCGCCGGCGATCGACGACCCGAACGCGCCGGCCGCGTCCGCGGGGGCGGGCACACCGCCACCCGCGCCACCCGCGCCACCCGCGCCACCCGCGCCACCCGCGCCACCCGCGCCACCCGCGCCGCCGGCACCGGCCGGGCCGCAGCCGCCCGCCGGTCCCGGTGCGCACGCCACACCGGCCCGGCCGCTCGCGCCGAACGCCGGGGAGATCGCCGACGCCGCGACCAGCAAGGCGGCGCCGCCGCGCCGTGGCGGTGGTTCGGCCACGCCGCCTCCGCCGTCCGCGCCGGGTGCGCCGGGCGCGCGGCCGGGAAACACGCCTCCGCCGTCCGCGCCGGGTGCGCCGGCGGGTGGTTACGTGCCGACGCAGATGGTGTCGTCGCTCGGTCCCGAGGGGCCGGGTGGCCCGGATGGCCCGGGTACACCGCCTCCGCCGAACGCGCCGCAGCCTCCGGCCGGTCAGGGTGCCCCCGGCACGCCGGGTACACCGCCTCCGCCGAGTTCCCCCGGCGGGACGCCCCCGGGCGGGATGCACCATGCCGCCACGATGCTGGCCGACCCGGGCCGGACGGGCGGCGGGGCGCCCCAGCCGCCCGGTCCGCCCGGCCCTCCGGCCCCTCCCGGTGCGCCCGGCGCCCCGGGTGCGCCCGGCGGTCCGGGTACGCCGCCGCCCCCTGCCGCTCCGGGTGCGCCCGGCCCGCACGGTTCCTCGGGCGGCGCGGGTGGCGCCGTGCACCATGCGCAGACCGTGCTGGCCGCGCCCCCGGTGGGTGGCCCCGGCACGCCTCCGCCGCCTCCGGGCGCTCCGGGCGTCCCCGGTGGTCCCGGCGTCCCCGGTGGCCCGGGTGCCGCACAGCCCATGCCGCCCGGTGTGCCCGGTGCGCCCGGTGCCATGCCGCCGCCCGGCGGGCCCGTACCCGGTCAGCCGCCGGCGTACGGCTATCCGCAGCAGCCCGCCGGTCTGCCGACCGTCGGTCCCGGCTACCAGGCAGTGCTGCGCTATCGCGCGCAGGACGGTTCCGAGCAGCAGCTGATCCGGCGTTCGGCGCCGGGTACGCCGCACCCTGAGTGGCAGATCTTCCACGAACTCCGGGCCATGAACGTGCCGCCGGACCAGGTGCTGGAGCTGCACACGGAGCTGGAGTCGTGCGAGCTGCCGGGCGCGTACTGCGCGCGGATGATCCGGGAGCAGTGGCCGCAGGCGCGGATCACCTCCATCGCGCCGTACGGCACGGACCACGCGAGCCGGCAGCAGGGCATGCAGCAACTGCTGGCACACCAGGGCGAGTTGCATCAGGTGGCAGACGGGCCGGCCCGTCCGGCGCCGGTGCGTGCTCCGCTGCCGCACGTGCAGCCGGTGCCGCCGGTTCCGCCGGAGGCCATCGGGCAGGAGCTGGGCGGCGCGTTCGGTCCGGGTGTCTTCCGGTTCGAGCAGGCCGCGGTGTCCCGGCAGGGCGTGCCGCCGGTCGTGGCGCACACGCTGGTGGCGGCGGGTCTGCCGATGGACATGGGGCCGTTCTTCTGGGCGCAGGCCCAGCCGGGGCGCCCGGTGCCGACGCTGGCGGAGCTGGCTGCCGAGCGAGGGGTGCAGCCGGCCTCGGACGCGGGTTCGTACCTCGTCGTGGGCAGTGACTTCGGCCGGGCGATCTGTGTGCAGTACGGCACGGCGGCCATCGTGGCGGTGCCGGTGGAGGCGGGGCCGGGCGGTGCGCCCGTGCCGCCGCAGTTCGTGAACTCGGGGCTGCCGGAGTTCGCGCGCTGCCTGGCGCTGCTGGGCCGGATGTGGCGGCTCAGGTTCGGTCTGAACCAGGAGCAGGCGGGCCGCTGGACGGTGGACTTCCAGGCACAGCTGGCCGCGCTGGACCCGGCGGCGCTCGGCTCGCCGGAGAGCTGGTGGTCGGTGCTGCTGGAGCAGATGTGGGACGGGCTGCTGTGAGGCGTCCGCGCCGCTGACGTATCCCTGACGTATCCCTGACGTATCCGACGGGCGGGGCCCGGTCGACCTGTGAGGCGACCGGGCCCCGCCCGTTCGCGTGCGGTGTGTCGCATTATGAGGGCTTACGAACGATCCATAAAGTCGGTTAAGTCCATTTAGTGCGGCAGGTTCACCACAGGGGTGATGAGCATGAGCAGCGCATCGGCGCCTCCCCACGGCTTCGTGACCGTACGCGGGCGCGAGCGCGGCTACCGTCCCGAGCAGGTGGAGGCGTGTGCCGAGGCACTCTCCCGGGAGCGTGACGCGGCCTGGGAACGGGCCGCCCGGCTCACCGTGCTCGCCCGGGAGATGGAGGAGGAGCTGGAGGACCTGCGGGATGTGGTCGCCCAGCTCACCTCGCAGGACTACGAGGCGCTCGGGGAGAGCGCGCGGCGCCTGTTCCAGCTCGGCCAGGAGGAGGCCGAGGCCGTACGGGAGAGGGCGCGCAGGGCGGCGGAGGGCCTGATGGAGGATGCCCGGGCGCACGCGGCCGGCGTGCGTGAAGCGGCACAGGCGCACGCCGACGCCGTACGCGCCGAGGCCGACGAACGGGCCCGGCATCGGCTGCTGGCCGCCCGCGCGGAGGCCGACGAGACGCGGATCGAGGCCCGGCGCGAGGTGAAGGCCGGGCGCGGAGAGGCGCTGTCCGCGCTGCGCGAGATGCGGAAGCGGACCACCGGGATGCTCGCCGAGCAGGGCAGGGAGTTGGCCGAACGGCGCGCCGCGGAGGAGCGGGCGGAGGACGAGCGGGCGCGTGCCCTGGACGCGCACCACGCGGAGCTGGTGGCCCGTGCCGAGCAGGAGCTGTGTGAGGCGGGGGAGGCTCTGGCCGACGCGGAAAAGGCGGCCGGGCGGCGGCAGGAGGAGGCCCGGGCCCGGGCGGCCGAGGTGGTCGCCGAGGCCCGGGCGCGCCAGGAGCGGATCGCCCGCGACACGGAGCGCGTGCTGCGCGAGCACGGGGAGCGGTGGGACGAACTCCAGGCCCACATGGCCTCCGTACGCAGCAACCTCAGTTCGCTGACGGGGCGGGCCGTGGAGTGACATCGGGAATGCCGGCCCGCGCCCGCGATGCCGGTCGCCGTCGGCCGCCCCCGCGCACCGCCCCCGCCAGGATCGAGCCCTCCACGGCCTCGTACCGGCGGCGTTGCGCCTCCGCCTTGTGCCGGCCGGAGAGCATGGTGCCCAGCCAGCCGCAGGCGAAGCCCAGGGGAATGGAGACCAGGCCCGTGGTGGTGAACGGGAACCAGTTGAAGTCGGCGTCGGGGAAGGCGGAGACGGGCGAGCCGGAGACCAGGTTGGTGCCCGGCATCACAGCAGCACGGCCAGCGAGCCGCCGATGAGGGTGCTGAGCAGCCCGGCGCGGGTGTAGCGGCGCCAGAAGAGGCCGTAGACCAGGGCGGGTGCGATGGCCGAGGCGCCCAGGCAGCAGGACAGGGTGACCAGGGGCTGGAGGCCGCGGGGCTGGACGGGGTCGCGAGGAGGATCGCGGGGATGCCGACGGCCAGGGCGCAGACGCGGGCGAGGGTCATCTCGCGGCGCGGTGACATCTCCCGCACGCGGGTGGCGAACACGTCGTGGGCGAGGGAGTCGGCGGCGACGCGGCGCCTTTTGGCCAAACTGATCGGTCGGTATGCACGCGCGGCTCCGGCCACGGGTGTTACCCGCGTTGACCAGGCGCTTCGGGGGTGCGCCCGTCCGCGAGTTCAGTCCGGGAGAACCGGAAACCGGCGCGGCGCCACCACCAGCAGCACCAGGAACGCCAGCGCCGCCGCGCCCGCCGCGCCCAGGTAGACGGCGTGCACGGCGTCGGCGATCGCCCGCCGCACGGACTCGTCCGCGGTGCCGGAATCCAGCGCCCCCGTCACGGAGTCGAGGCCCCCGGCGCCGAGGTCGCCCGTCCCGCCGAGACGCGCGGCCAGCACCCCGTTGGCGATCGCGCCGAAGACCGCCGCGCCGATCGTCTGCCCGGTCTGGCGGCAGAAGAGGACGGACGCGGTCGCCGTGCCCCGCTCCGACCAGCCGACCGTGGACTGGACGCCGACGATGAGCGGGAGCTGGAACAGGCCCAGCGCGGCGCCGAGCAGCAGCATCAGCAGCGTCGGCTGCCAGGCCTCGCCGGGATAGGGCAGGAGCGGGAAGGCGAACAGGATCAGGGACGCGGTGCCGATGCCGAGCATGGCCGTGTTGCGGAAACCGATCCTGCGGTACACGTGCTGGCTCAGGGCCGCGGACACCGGCCAGCTCAGCGTCCACACGGACAGCACGAAACCGGCGGCCACCGGCGCCAGGCCCAGCACCGACTGGGCGTAGGTGGGCAGGAACACGGTCGGCGCCACCATCAGCAGCCCCAGCGCGCCGAGCGCGAGGTTCACCGCCGCGATCGTGCGGCGGCGCCACACCCAGCCGGGGATGATCGGCTCCGCCGCCCGGCGCTCGATCACCACCACGGCCATCAGCAGGGCGAGGCCCGTCCCGAACAGCGCGAGCGAGGGCGCCGACAGCCACGGCCACGCCACCCCGCCCTGCACCAGCGCGGTGAGCAGGGCGCCGCCGCAGGCGAACACGGCCAGCGCGCCCGCCCAGTCGACACGCGCGCGCGTGCCGGACGCCTCGCGTGCGGGCTCGTGCAGGTGACGGACGATCAGCCACAGGGCGAGAGCGCCGATCGGCAGGTTGATGAGGAAGATCCAGCGCCAGTCGGCGTACGTGGCCAGCACACCGCCCAGGCCGGGGCCCGCGATCGCGGACACCGCCCACACCGTGGACAGCCTGGCCTGGATCCTGGGCCGCTCCTTGAGCGGGTACAGGTCGGCGGCGAGCGTCTGCACGGTGCCCTGGAGGGCGCCGCCGCCCAGGCCCTGGAGGACGCGGAAGGCGATCAGGGCGCCCATGTTCCAGGCGAGCGCGCACAGCAGGGAGCCGAGGAGGAACAGCGCCGCCCCCGCCACCAGGACCGGTTTGCGGCCGTAGGTGTCGGAGAGCTTGCCGTAGACGGGGATGGTGACGGTGACGGCCAGCAGATAGCCGGAGAAGAGCCAGGAGAAGAGGGAGAAGCCGCCGAGGTCGCCGACGATCTGCGGGACGGCGGTGGAGACGATCGTGGCGTCGAGGGCCGACAGCGCCATCGCGAGCATCAGGGCGGCCACGACGGCGCCGCGCCGGCCCGGGCCCGCGCCCGCTCCGGCCTCGTCCACCGTGGGGCGAGTGCTGTCCACGCCGTCCACCCGGGTGCCTCCGTCCTTGCGTTCCCCTTGCATCCATCTGCCGGGGCCAGCTTCGCACTTGACCCTGACGCCGCGGGAGGGCGGAGGCTCGATGCGTTCCGGGGCCCCGGGGCGGAGGACGACCCCGAGATCTCCTCCGCCGAAGGGTGGACAGCCCCTAGGGGTACCTCCGTACTACGGCCCGGGGAGGGTTCGTACCGACGGAGGACGTGACCGGCCCGGTGGCGTCCTTAATCTGGCTTTACGCCGCTGGGGGGCGGCGAACCGGACCCCGGGGGGTGGGGTTTTCCCCAGCAGAAGAGTGCGCTGAACACCAGCGCGGTCGTCCCCGGTTCCGGCCAGACTCTTCGACGTAGCAGGACGACGCAACAAGTCCACCGGTACCGCTCAGCGCCCGTCGGCGACACCAGTGGCTCACCTGATGACCGACATAGGAGACTTGACATGACATCGGCCGTAAGTATTCCCACGCACGGGAGCACTGGAGGGCGTACGGCCGTTGCCGCGCGAGCGCGTCAGGTCGTGAAGGCGTACGGATCGGGCGAGACCCGGGTGGTCGCCCTCGACCACGTGGACGTGGACATCGCCCGCGGCCAGTTCACCGCGATCATGGGGCCGTCGGGGTCCGGCAAGTCCACGCTGATGCACTGCCTGGCCGGCCTGGACACCGTCTCCGGCGGGCAGATATACCTCGACGAGACCGAGATCACCGGTCTGAAGGACAAGAAGCTCACCCAGCTGCGCCGGGACCGGATCGGCTTCATCTTCCAGGCGTTCAACCTCCTCCCGACGCTGAACGCGCTCGAGAACATCACGCTGCCCATGGACATCGCCGGGCGCAAGTACGACCGCGCGTGGCTGGACCGGGTCGTGGAGACCGTGGGACTCGCCGGGCGGCTGAAGCACCGGCCGACCCAGCTCTCCGGCGGCCAGCAGCAGCGGGTCGCGGTGGCGCGGGCACTGGCCGCGCGGCCCGAGATCATCTTCGGTGACGAGCCGACCGGAAACCTCGACTCGCGCGCCGGCGCCGAGGTACTGGGCTTCCTGCGCCGGTCGGTCACCGAACTGGGCCAGACCATCGTGATGGTCACCCACGACCCGGTGGCCGCCAGTTACGCCGACCGGGTGCTGTACCTCGCCGACGGCCGGATCGTCGACGAGATGTACAAGCCGACCGCGGAAGCCGTCCTCGACCGCATGAAGGACTTCGACGCCCGGGGGCGCACGTCATGACCGTCGTCAAGACCTCGATGCGCAACTTCCTCGCGCACAAGGGCCGCATGGCGCTCTCGGCGGTGGCGGTGCTGCTGTCGGTGGCGTTCGTGTGCGGGACCCTGGTGTTCACCGACACGATGAACACCACCTTCGACAAGCTCTTCGCGGTCACGTCCTCGGACGTGACGGTCATGCCGAAGGAGGCCAGGAGCGACGACGCCCCGCAGAACGGCGTGCCCGAATCGCTGCCGGCGTCCGCGCTGGAGCGGGTCCGGGCGGCCGAGGGCGTCAAGTCCGCCGAGGGCGTGGTCAGTTCGATGAACGTGACCGTCGTCGACAGTGACAACGACAACGTGGGCGCCACCAGCGGCGCCCCGACGATCGCCGGCAACTGGACGAAGAACGACCTCCGGTCGATGGAGATCACCTCCGGACACGCCCCGCGCGGGCCCACCGAGCTGATGGTCGACGCCGACACCGCCGACAAGCACGACCTGAAGCTCGGAGACGAGCTGCGCACCATCTCGCAGACCGGCGACTTCAAGGCCGAGATCGTCGGCATCGCCTCCTTCACGGTGACCAACCCCGGTGCCGCCGTCGTCTACTTCGACACGCCCACCGCCCAGCGCGAACTGCTCGGCGCAACCGGCAAGTTCACTCAGCTCAACGTCGCCGCCGCGGACGGTGTCTCCGACGCGCAGCTCAAGCAGAGCGTCACCCAGGTCATGGACGGCACCTACAAGGTGCAGACGGCGAAGGAGAACTCCGACGAGAACCGCAAGGAACTCGGCGAGTTCATGAACGTCATCAAGTACGCCATGCTCGGCTTCGCCGGGATCGCGTTCCTGGTCGGCATCTTCCTGATCATCAATACCTTCTCCATGCTGGTCGCCCAGCGCACCCGCGAGATCGGCCTCATGCGGGCCATCGGCTCCTCCCGCCGGCAGGTCAACCGCTCGGTGCTGGTCGAGGCGCTGCTCCTCGGCATCGTCGGCTCGATCCTCGGCGTCGCGGCCGGTGTCGGAATCGCCGTCGGCCTGATGAAGCTGATGTCGGCGGCGGGGATGAACCTCTCCACCGACGATCTGACCATCAAGACGGCGACACCCGTGGTCGGCCTGGTCCTCGGCATCGTGGTCACCGTCCTGGCCGCCTACCTGCCGGCCCGCCGCGCCGGCAGGATCTCCCCGATGGCCGCCCTGCGCGACGCCGGTACGCCGGCCGACGGCAAGGCCGGCCGGATACGCGGCCTGATCGGCCTGGTCCTCACCGGCGCCGGTGCCGCCGCCCTGTTCACGGCCGCCGCCGCCGACAAGGCGAGCGAGGGTTCGCTGATGCTCGGCGCGGGCATCGTGCTGTCCCTCATCGGCTTCGTCGTCATCGGCCCGCTGCTCGCGGGCTTCGTGGTCCGGGTGATCAGCGTGGTGCTGCTGCGGGCCTTCGGCCCGGTCGGCCGCCTGGCCGAGCGCAACGCCCTGCGCAACCCGCGCCGCACCGGCGCCACGGGCGCCGCCCTGATGATCGGCCTGGCGCTGGTCGCCTGCCTCTCGGTGGTCGGCTCCTCCATGGTCGCCTCGGCCACCAGCGAGCTGGACAAGACCGTCGGCGCGGACTTCATCGTCCAGGGCAACCAGCGGATCGTGCCGCAGGCCGAGAAGGCGATGCAGGACACGCCCGGCCTGGAGCACGTCACCCGCTACAAGATGCTGGACGCCACGCTGACCTCGCCCGACGGCAAGACGGACGACGACGGTGTCACGGCCGCCGACCCGACCTACGCCCAGGACGTGAACCGCGCGACGACCGAGGGCAAGCTCTCCGCCGCCTACGGTATCGACGCCATGTCGGTCGGCGCGGACTACGCGAAGAAGCACGGCGTGCACGTCGGCGACACGATCTCCGTCGCCTTCAAGGGCGGCGAGACCGCCAAGCTCAAGGTCGCCGCGATCACGGACGACGACGTGGCCATCGACCAGGGCGCGCGGTACATCAGCATCGAGACGATGCGGAAGTACCTGCCGGCCGACAGCGTCCCGCCGAACACGATCATGTTCGCCAAGGCCGAGGACGGCCAGGCGGAGCAGGCGTACGCGGCACTGAAGAAGTCGCTGGACGCCTACCCGCAGTACCAGGTGGCCGACCAGACCGACTACAAGCAGGAGCTGAAGGACCAGATCGGCCAGCTGCTGAACATGGTCTACGGCCTGCTCGCCCTGGCGATCATCGTCGCGATCCTCGGTGTGGTGAACACACTGGCGCTGTCGGTGGTCGAGCGGACCCGCGAGATCGGCCTGATGCGGGCGATCGGTCTCTCCCGCCGCCAGCTGCGCCGCATGATCCGCATGGAGTCCGTCGTCATCGCCCTCTTCGGTGCCCTGCTCGGCCTGGGGCTGGGCATGGGCTGGGGTGCCACGGCGCAGAAGCTGCTCGCCCTGGAGGGACTGAACGTCCTCGACATCCCCTGGCCGACGATCATCGGCGTCTTCATCGGCTCGGCCTTCGTGGGCCTGTTCGCCGCCCTGGTCCCGGCGTTCCGGGCGGGCCGGATGAACGTCCTGAACGCCATCGCGACGGAGTAGCGGCCGACCCGACAGCCACCGCATACGGGGGTTGCGGGGGAAAGGCCCGGCGCCGGAAGCCCTGCGGGACTTCCGGCGCCGGGCCCCTTTTCGATCCGTGCCGGGGGCTCCGCGTCGGCCCTTTCCGCCTGTCCGGGGGCTCCGCGCCGGGTCCTTACCGGCCGTCCGAGGCGGCCGACGCCCCGAGGGGTCCCCTTTCGGCCGACCGAGTCGGGTGGTGGGGTGGGCACAGGCCGGGGGTCCAGGGGGCGGAGCCCCCTGGTTCGGCCACCGTGGCGCCGGCAGCACGCACCCGGCGTCATCCACAGCCCCCGGCGCAGGCGAGCGCAGCGTCGTACGCTGGACACCCCCGGCCCTCACACCGCCGGGTTACTCGTGTTCCACCCCAGCACCCGCACCCAGCACCCCAGGACGGAAGCGCCCCCTCCATGAGCCTGCACGGTCTGCTCGACGCCGTCGTCAAGGACACCGCCCTCGCGGAAGCGATCTCCGCGGCCGCAGACGGCAACCGCATGCACGTCGACCTGGTGGGCCCTCCCGCGGCCCGCGCCTTCTCGGTCGCCGCACTGGCCCGCGAGACGGGCCGCCCGGTGCTGGCGGTGACCGCGACGGGACGCGAGGCGGAGGACCTGGCCGCGGCCCTGCGCTCGCTGCTGCCCGAGGAGGGAGTGGTCGAGTACCCCTCCTGGGAGACACTCCCGCACGAGCGCCTCAGCCCCCGCAGCGACACCGTCGGCCGCCGCCTGGCCGTCCTGCGCCGCCTGGCCCACCCCCGCCCCGACGACCCCGAGACCGGCCCGGTCTCCGTCGTCGTCGCGCCCGTACGCTCCGTGCTCCAGCCGCAGGTCAAGGGTCTCGGCGACCTGGAGCCGGTCGCCCTGAGCAGCGGCCGGAGCGCCGACCTGGAAGAGGTCGTCCAGGCCCTCGCGGCCGCCGCGTACGCGCGCGTGGAGCTGGTGGAGAAGCGCGGTGAGTTCGCCGTGCGCGGCGGCATCCTGGACGTCTTCCCGCCGACCGAGGAGCACCCCCTCCGCGTCGAGTTCTGGGGCGACGACGTCGAGGAGATCCGCTACTTCAAGGTCGCCGACCAGCGCTCCCTGGAGGTCGCCGAACACGGCCTGTGGGCCCCGCCCTGCCGCGAGCTGCTGCTCACGGACGACGTACGGGAGCGCGCCCGGGTCCTCGCCGAGGACCACCCCGAGCTGGGCGAACTGCTCGGCAAGATCGCCGAGGGCATCGCGGTCGAGGGCATGGAGTCCCTGGCCCCCGTCCTCGTCGACGACATGGAACTGCTGCTGGACGTGCTGCCCAAGGGCTCGATGGCGCTCGTCTGCGACCCGGAGCGAGTGCGGACGCGCGCCGCCGACCTGGTCGCCACGTCGCAGGAGTTCCTCCAGGCCTCCTGGGCGGCGACCGCCGGCGGCGGTGAGGCGCCGATCGACGTCGACGCGGCCTCCCTGTGGTCCATCGCGGACGTCCGGGAGCGCGCCCGCGAGCTGGGCATGATGTGGTGGTCGGTGTCGCCCTTCGCCGCCGACGACGCGCTGGAGGACGCCGACACCCTCAAGCTCGGCATGCACGCCCCCGAGACCTACCGCGGCGACACCGCGAAGGCGCTGGCCGACACCAAGGGCTGGCTCGCCGACGGCTGGCGCGCGGTCTACGTCACCGAGGGCCACGGCCCGGCCGCCCGCACCGTCGAGGTCCTCGGCGGCGAGGGCATCGCGGCCCGCCTCGACAGCGACCTCGGCACCCTCAGCCCTTCGGTCGTGCACGTCTCCTGCGGTTCGATCGACCACGGCTTCGTCGACCGGTCCCTCAAGCTCGCCGTGCTCACCGAGACCGACCTGACCGGCCAGAAGGCCGCCGGCCGCGAGGGCGCCCGGATGCCGGCCCGGCGCCGCAAGACCATCGACCCGCTCACCCTGGAGGCGGGCGACTACATCGTCCACGAGCAGCACGGCGTGGGCCGCTACATCGAGATGGTCCAGCGCACCGTGCAGGGCGCCACCCGCGAGTACCTGGTCGTGGAGTACGCCCCCGCCAAGCGCGGCCAGCCCGGCGACCGGCTCTACATCCCCACCGACCAGCTGGAGCAGATCACCAAGTACGTCGGCGGCGAGGCCCCCACCCTGCACCGCCTGGGCGGCGCCGACTGGACCAAGACCAAGGCCCGCGCGAAGAAGGCGGTCAAGGAGATCGCCGCCGACCTGATCAAGCTCTACAGCGCGCGGATGGCGGCGCCCGGGCACGCGTTCGGCGCGGACACCCCCTGGCAGCGCGAGCTGGAGGACGCCTTCCCGTACGTGGAGACCCCGGACCAGCTCACCACCATCGCCGAGGTCAAGGAGGACATGGAGAAGACGGTCCCCATGGACCGCCTGATCTGCGGTGACGTCGGCTACGGCAAGACCGAGATCGCGGTCCGCGCCGCCTTCAAGGCGGTCCAGGACGGCAAGCAGGTGGCCGTGCTCGTGCCGACGACCCTGCTGGTGCAGCAGCACTTCGGGACGTTCGGCGAGCGGTACGCCCAGTTCCCGGTGAACGTGCGGGCGCTGTCCCGCTTCCAGACCGACACCGAGTCGAAGGCGACCCTGGAAGGCCTGCGGGACGGCTCGGTGGACATCGTCATCGGCACCCACCGCCTGTTCTCCTCCGAGACGAAGTTCAAGGACCTCGGTCTGGTCATCGTCGACGAGGAGCAGCGTTTCGGCGTCGAGCACAAGGAGCAGCTGAAGAAGCTCCGCGCCAACGTCGACGTCCTGACCATGTCCGCCACGCCCATCCCGCGCACCCTGGAGATGGCGGTCACCGGCATCCGCGAGATGTCGACGATCACCACCCCGCCGGAGGAGCGCCATCCGGTGCTGACCTTCGTCGGCCCCTACGAGCAGAAGCAGATCGGCGCCGCGATCCGCCGCGAGTTGCTGCGCGAGGGCCAGGTCTTCTACATCCACAACCGCGTCGAGTCCATCGACCGCGCGGCGGCCCGGCTGCGCGAGATCGTCCCCGAGGCGCGCATCGCCACCGCCCACGGCCAGATGTCGGAGCAGGCCCTCGAACAGGTCGTCGTCGACTTCTGGGAGAAGAAGTTCGACGTGCTGGTCTCCACGACCATCGTCGAGTCCGGCATCGACATCTCCAACGCCAACACCCTCATCGTCGAGCGCGGCGACAACTTCGGCCTCAGCCAGCTCCACCAGCTGCGCGGCCGGGTCGGCCGAGGCCGCGACCGAGGCTACGCGTACTTCCTCTACCCGCCGGAGAAGCCGCTGACGGAGACCGCGCACGAGCGGCTCGCCACCATCGCCCAGCACACCGAGATGGGCGCGGGCATGTACGTGGCGATGAAGGACCTGGAGATCCGCGGCGCCGGCAACCTGCTCGGCGGCGAGCAGTCCGGCCACATCGCGGGCGTCGGCTTCGACCTGTACGTGCGGATGGTCGGCGAGGCCGTCGCCGACTACCGCGCCTCCCTGGAGGGCGGCGTGGAGGAGGAGCCGCCGCTCGAGGTCAAGATCGAGCTGCCCGTCGACGCGCACGTCCCGCACGACTACGCCCCCGGCGAGCGGCTGCGGCTCCAGGCGTACCGGTCCATCGCCTCCGCCAACAGCGAGGAGGACATCAAGGCCGTACGCGAGGAACTCGTCGACCGCTACGGCAAGCTGCCGGAACCGGTGGAGAACCTGCTGCTGGTCGCGGGCCTGCGCATGCTCGCGCGGGCGTGCGCCGTCGGCGAGATCGTGCTCCAGGGCAACAACATCCGCTTCGCGCCCGTGGAGTTGCGCGAGTCCCAGGAACTGAGGCTCAAGCGGCTCTACCCCGGAAGCGTCATCAAGGCGGGCGCCCACCAGGTCCTCGTACCCCGTCCGAAGACCGCGAAGGTGGGCGGCAAGCCGCTGGTCGGGCGCGAGTTGCTCGGCTGGGTGGGGGAGTTCCTGACCTCGATCCCGGGTGCGTAGCCGCCCGCTCGCCCGCTGAAGAAGCCGTCCACGGGGACAGGCCCGTGGACGGCTTCGATGTGTTCGAGGCGCGGGAGTGCGCTACTGCTGGTCGGGGCCGCCCCGCTCGCGCCCGAAGCCGAGTTTGCCCTCGGCCTGCTGCTGCGCGGCGTCGACCTGCTTCTCGTGCTTGCCACCGGTCCTCTTGTTGACCTGTTGCTCGGCGGCGTCGGACATCTTCCTTGACCTGTCCTTGTCCTTGCCGGCCATGCTCTTCATCTTGTCGAGGATGCCCATGCAGAGCTCCTTCCGAGGCGTGACTCACTGTCGACCGTACGACAAATATGCCCCACATGCCCAATAAAGCCCACTATGGTCTGGACCTCTGCGTCGCTACGGTGATACCGGCGAACGGCAAGGGGAGGGCACGCATGAGGCGGCACAGCAGGATCCGTACCGGTTGGGCCGCGCTCGCGGCCCTGGCCCTGGCCCTGGTCACCGGATGCGAGGGCCTTCGGGGCGACGGCGAGGGCGACGGCACCTCGTCCCCGGGCGGCGGTGCCGAGGCACCGGCCGCAGGGCAGGCCGTCAGCCCTCTGCGCAACCCGGACGGAACCGACCCCGGCCTCGGCCCGGTCACGGGCGACACCCACGAGGCGACGGCCCGGCGGCTCATCGAGGGCCTGAAGACCAAGGGACGCGGCCCCAGGACGGGGTACGACCGCGACGAGTTCGGCTACGCCTGGATGGACTCGGCCGACGGCGTGCCACTCGCCCGGAACGGTTGTGACACGCGCAACGACCTCCTGCGACGCGACGGCCAGGAGCTGCGCTTCCGCTCCGGCTCCGACTGCGTGGTCGTCGCCATGACGCTGGACGACCCGTACACCGGCACGACCATCGAGTGGCGCAAGCAAGAGGCGAGCGAGGTCCAGATCGACCACGTCGTCCCGCTGTCGTACAGCTGGCAGATGGGCTCCTCGCGGTGGACGGAGAGCAAACGCGAACAGCTGGCGAACGACCCGCTCAACCTGCTCCCCGTCCAGGGCCGCGCCAACTCCGCCAAGGGCGATTCGGGGCCGGCCTCCTGGCTTCCGCCCGCCAAGCCGATCCGGTGCGCGTACGCCGTCCGCTTCGCGCAGGTCGCCGTCAAGTACGAACTGGCGGTGACCGCACCGGACCGGCAGGCGATGCTGCGGCAGTGCGGCGGCTGAAGCGGGCCCGGGAGCGGTGGCGAAACCCGCTTTCGGCCCGTCGGGCCACTGCCTACGGTGACCCCATGAAGCCGGCGGGCACCCGGTCGATGACCTGGTGGTGATCGGTACGGCAACGGTTCGGTACAACCGGGGACCACTGTCGGCCCCGGCCTATACGCTCGGACTTTCACACCGAACGGCCCGTTCGTCCGTTCGGCACGTCGGCATCATCGTCCAGGAGCAGTCATGTACGGCAACAGCGCCGCCGGGCCGCCGCCCTCCCGCGGGGCGGCCACCGTCATCACCCTGCGCGTGCTGTTCGCCGCCGCGGGCTTCCTGACGTGCGGTCTGCTCGCCTGCGTCCCGCTGTTCCGGATCGCCGTGCTGCGCGGCCGAGGGCTCGACTGGACCGTGGCCTGGCTGAGCCTGCCGGCGTCCATCGGCTGCCTCGCCGTGGTCGGTTCGCTGCCGGAGGGCGACCGCCGGACCGACGTCGCCATGGCCGCCCTCCTGCTGATCGGAGCGGTGGCCGGCGCGTACTTCCTCGTGGTCGACATACGCCTGCACGCCGCACCGCGGCAGTTCACCGGCTACGCGCCGCCGCCGCAAGCCCCCGCCGCGCACTACGGCCCGACACACCCCGCGGGACCGTACGCGCCCACGCTCGTACCGCAGCCCCCGCACACCCCGGCCCCGCGGCCCGCGCACCCCGGCTTCCAGGCGCCCCGGTCGCCGATACCCCAAGCACCGGCCTCCCAGGGCCCGGTGACCCGGACGCCCGTGCCCCCGGGGCCCGCTCCCACCCCGCCGCCCCAGCACCCCACCCCCGCCCGCATCGACCAGGTCCGCGCCGAGCTCGACGAACTCAGCGACTACCTGCGCAAGCACGACGGCAACGGCAACGGCAACGGCAACCGCGAGGGCGGACGGTGACCGTGGCGGCAGGACGTGTCGTCGCCGACCGGTACGAGCTGTCCACCCTCATCGGCCAGGGCGGCATGGGCCAGGTCTGGACGGCGTACGACCGGCGGCTCGACCGGCGCGTGGCGGTGAAGCTGCTGCGCCCCGACAAGGTGGCCGGCCAGGAGGCCGACGAACTGCGCCGCCGGTTCGTGCGCGAGTGCCGGGTGACCGCACAGGTCGACCACCCCGGCCTCGTCACGGTGCACGACGCGGGCAGCGAGGGCGAGGAGCTGTTCCTCGTCATGCAGTACGTCGACGGCGCCGACCTCTCCGACCACCTCGCCGAACACGCCCCGTACCCCTGGCAGTGGGCGGTCGCGGTGGCGGCCCAGCTGTGCGCCGTCCTGAGCGCCGTGCACGCCGTGCCGATCGTCCACCGCGACCTCAAACCGCGCAATGTGATGGTGAAGCAGGACGGCACCGTCACCGTCCTCGACCTCGGTGTCGCCTCCGTCATGGACGCCGACACCACCCGCCTCACCCACACCGGCACCCCCATCGGCTCGCCCGCCTACATGGCACCCGAGCAGGCGATGGGCGGCGCGGTCGGCCCCTACACCGACCTCTACGCACTCGGCGTACTCCTGCACGAACTGCTCAGCGGGGACGTCCCGTTCGCCGGCTCCACCGCCCTCGGCGTGCTCCACCGGCACCTGTACGAACCGCCGCTGCCCGTGCGCCGCATCCGCCCCGAGGTCCCCGAAGCGCTCGAAGCCCTGGTCCTGCGCCTGCTCGCCAAGGACCCCCAGCACCGGCCCGCCTCCGCCCAGGAGGTCTACGAACACCTGGCGCTGCTGCTGCCCGCGCGCGGCATGCCCACCGGTGGCCCTCTCGACCCCACCCGCCCCTTCGTCCGCCCGCACGCCCCCTGGCCCGACCGCGCCCGCACCCCCGCGCCCCAGCCGGCGCCCGTGCCGCCCGCCGCCGAGGCCGAGAAACCGGACGTCGCCCGCGCCGTCGACGACGTCAAGCGCCTCCTCGGCGAGGGCCGCATCACCCAGGCCGTCGACATCCTCGGCGCCATCCTGCCCGCCGCCGCCGAACAGCACGGCGAACGCTCCCCGGTCGTCCGCACCCTGCGCAAGCAGTACGCCGCCACCCTCATGGACGACGGCCAGTACCGGCGCGCCCTGCCCGAGCTGCGCCGCCTGGCCGACGAACGCGCCGCCGAGGCGGGCCGGGCCGACCCCCAGTCCCTGCGCCACCGCTACGACGCCGCCCAGTGCCTGGAACAGCTCGGCGAACCGGCCGCCGCCCTCACCGAGTACCGCGCGCTGCTGCCGTACTACGAGAACCAGTACGTCGCCGGCGACCCCGACCTCGCCCACGACGTCCGCCGCCGCATCGGCCACCTGCTCCTCGCCCTCGGCGACCGCGCCGCCGCCCACGAGACGCTGGCCCGGCTGCTGCACGACGTGGAGCGCCTGCACGGCCCCGGCCACCCGCTCGCGGCCGAGATCCGGCGCACCCTCCAGTGGCTCGGCCAGGTACGCGGCTGACGACCACCACCCCGGCCGGGGCGCGGCGGTGCCCGAAGTCCTGGTGAATCGTTGGTCGAATGGGTTGGCCAGAGCCGGGCCACTGCCTACCATCGATCATCGCAAGACTTTGTGCACCGTCGCACAATCTCCTCGGGAGGTTTCCTTGCACCGCCGCCGTCGCACCGCGCTCCTCCTCACCGCAGCGATCGCCGCCGCGGCGCCCCTGCTCTCCGCCTGCGGCAACGACGCGCATCCGGGAGCGGCGGCCGTCGTCGGCGACCAGCGGATCACCGTCGCCCAGCTGGAGAACCGCGTCGACGAGGTGCGCGACGCGCAGCGGGCCGCCGTCCCCGACGACGCCCAGTACCAGCAGGTCGTCGCCCGGTCCGGCACCCTCACCCGCGACACCCTGCACGGCATGGTCCTCGACCGGGTCCTGCACCGCGCCGCCCAGGACGCGGGCGTGAGCGTCAGCCGCAGGGAAGTGCAGGAGATGCGCGGCGGCCTGGAGGAGCAGGCAGGCGGCGCCAAGGAGCTGGAGACCGTCTGGCTCCAGCAGTACGGCGTCCCGCCCGAGCGCCTCGACGACAACCTCCGCCTCCAGCTGGAGGCCCAGAAGCTCGCCGAAAGCCTCGGCACCGACACCAGCCGCCCCGAGTTCTGGCAGGCCCTCGCCAAGGCCTCCGAGAAGCTCGACGTCGACCTCAACCCGCGCTACGGCGCCTGGGACGTACAGAAGAGCAGCCGCGTCGACACCAAGGTGCCGTGGGTGCGGGAGATCACCGCGGCGCAGACGCAACAGACGGCGTAACGGTCCCGCGGGGGCGCTCCGCCGCCCCCTGTGGACAACTCACGGGGCTGTCGGCCGCGTGCGTTACGTTCTGATCGTGAACGCAACCACCGCCGACACCGCCCCCGGCACCGCCCCCGACCCCGGCCGCGTCGTCCTGCTCACCACCAGCCACCGCGTCGCCCCCGGCCTGCTGTCCTGGCCCGCCTGGCAGACCCTGCGCACCGCCGACCGCGTGCTGTGCGCCGACGGCGCCCACCCGCAGCTGCCGTATCTGCGCGAGGCGGGCATACGGGTCGACGAGGCGGCCCCGACCGCCGAGGAACTGATCGCCGCCTGCGCCGGCGGCCGCACGGTGGTGGTCGTGGCGACCGGCGAGGGCGACCCCGCCCTCACCGACGGACTGGCCCGCCTCGCCGGGTCCGGCCGCGTCCCGATGCCGGACCTGGAGCTGCTCCCCGCCTCCTACGACCTGCCGGGCGCCCGCCTGCTCGACCTCGTCCAGGTCATGGACCGCATCCGCGCCGAGTGCCCCTGGTCCTCCCAGCGCACCCACAAGGACCTGGCCAAGTACGCCATCGAGGAGGCGTACGAACTCGTCGAGGCGATCGAGGACGGCGACCGCGACGAACTCCGCGAGGAACTGGGCGACGTACTCCTCCAGGTCGTCTTCCACGCCCGCATCGCGGAGGAGGACCCCGACGCGCCGTTCTCCGTCGACGACGTGGCCGGCACCATCGTCGCCAAGCTGATCCACCGCCACCCGCACGTCTTCGGCGACGAGACCGCGTCCACCCCCGAAGAGGTCAGGGAGCACTGGCTGCGCACCAAGGCGGCCGAGAAGCAGCGCACCTCGGTCACCGAAGGCGTCCCCCTCGGCCAGCCCGGTCTCGCCCTCGCCGCCAAGCTCGCCTCCCGCGTCCGCACGGCGGGCCTCCCGGTCCCGCTGCCCGCCGGCGAGGGCGTCGGCTACGAACTGCTGGCCCTGGCGGCCCGCGCCGAGGCCGAGGGCACGGACCCGGAGGCGGCACTGAGAGCGGCGGCGCGGGCGTACCGGGACGCGATCAGGCAGACGGAGGGCGCCGGGGGCTGAGACCGGTGCCGTCCGGCGCCGACGGGGGGAGGGCCACCACCGCCCCGGTCACCGCCGGCTCCCCGGATACGGTCAAGGGGTGACCGACCACTCCACGCCCGACCGTCCCGCCCCCGAGCTCTTCACCTGGGAGTTCGCGAGCGACCCTTACCCCGCCTACGCCTGGCTGCGCGAGCACGCGCCGGTGCACCGCACGCGGTTGCCCAGCGGTGTGGAGGCCTGGCTGGTCACCCGGTACGCCGACGCCAAGCAGGCCCTCGCCGACCCGCGGCTGTCCAAGAACCCGGCGCACCACGACGAGCCCGCGCACGCCAAGGGCAAGACCGGCATTCCGGGGGAGCGGAAGGCCGAGCTGATGACCCATCTGCTGAACATCGACCCGCCGGACCACACGAGGCTGCGGCGGCTGGTCAGCAAGGCGTTCACCCCCCGCCGGGTCGCCGAGTTCGCGCCCCGGGTGCAGCAGCTCACCGACGACCTCATCGGCCGCTTCGCCGGCACCGGCAGCGCCGACCTGATCCACGAGTTCGCGTTCCCGCTGCCCATCTACGCCATCTGCGACCTGCTCGGCGTACCCCGGGAGGACCAGGACGACTTCCGGGACTGGGCGGGCATGATGATCCGTCACGGCGGCGGGCCACGGGGCGGGGTCGCGCGGTCGGTGAAGAAGATGCGGGGCTATCTCGCCGACCTCATCCACCGCAAGCGCGCGGCACTGCCGCCCGAGCCCGGCCCCGGCGAGGATCTCGTCTCCGGGCTCATCCGCGCCTCCGACCACGGCGAGCACCTCACCGAGAACGAGGTGGCGGCGATGGCCTTCATCCTGTTGTTCGCGGGCTTCGAGACCACGGTCAACTTGATCGGCAACGGCACGTACGCCCTGCTCACCCACCCCGAGCAGCGGACCCGGCTGCAGACGTCCCTCGCCGCCGGTGAACACGCCCTGCTGGAGACCGGCGTCGAGGAGCTCCTGCGCTACGACGGCCCGGTGGAAATGGCCACCTGGCGCTTCGCCACCCGGCCGCTCACCATCGGCGGGCAGGACATCGCGGCCGGCGACCCCGTCCTCGTCGTACTCGCCGCCGCGGACCGGGACCCGGAGCGGTTCACGGACCCGGACACCCTCGACCTCGCCCGCCGGGACAGCCAGCACCTCGGGTACGGCCATGGCATCCACTACTGCCTCGGCGCCCCGCTCGCCCGGCTGGAGGGACAGACCGCCCTCGCCACGCTGCTCACCCGCCTCCCGGACCTGCGCCTCGACGCGGACCCGGCCGACCTTCGCTGGCGTGGCGGGCTCATCATGCGCGGTCTGCGCACCTTGCCCGTGTCGTTCACACCCGTCCCGTCAACGGCGGGCAACGGTTCGTCGTCGACGCAAAAGTGACACGCGCTCAACTCTGTGATCTTCACGTGATCTGCGCGGCATGAACTTGTGACAAGCGATCATCTGCCTATACGTTCACGAATCAGCGTGGCGCCGAGCATCATCCGCCGCGCGGTCCCCGCTGTCTCGTGAAAGGTCGTCGCATGCTCTCCGGGAACGGTCGTCACCGCCGCCCCCGCCAGGCTCCCGCCCTGGTCGTCGCAGCCGGAGTGACCGGCTCCGCCATCGCGATCCCGCTCCTCGGCGCCACCGGCGCCCACGCGGCCGACGGGGCGAACTGGGACCGTGTCGCCGAGTGCGAGACCGGCGGCGCCTGGAGCCAGAACAGCGGCAACGGCTACTACGGCGGCCTGCAGCTCTCCCAGGACGCCTGGGAGCAGTACGGCGGCCTGGAGTACGCGCCGAGCGCCGACCAGGCCAGTCGCTCCCAGCAGATAAGAGTCGCCGAGAAGATGCACGCGGACCAGGGCATCGCCGCCTGGCCGACCTGTGCCCTGCTCGCCGGCATGGGCAACGGCCCGGCGTCCACGGACAGCGGAACCGGTTCGTCGGGTGACGGTACGTCGGAGGAGCCGGAAGCCCCGGAGGTGTCGGACGCCCCCGACGCGTCCGGCACGACCGAGTCGCCGGAACCCACCTCCGACACGCCCTCTTCGTCCCCTTCGTCGTCTTCGCCCCCCACCCCTGACGCCACGTCGGGCGGCGGGGACGATTCGACCAAGTCCGACACGTCCCCTGAATCCGAGCCCACGGAGAGCGCCGGCTCCCAGGGTGCCGACGCTTCGCCCACGGCCCCTCCGGAGACCGGCGAAACGGACAAGGCGGGTCAGAGTGGCGGGGATTCGGCGCTCACCGACACCGGGGACTCCGGCGCGGGCAAACATCGCGGCGACAGTGCCGACGAAGGCGCGGCGAACGGCCGCGCGGCGGAGTCGTCGGGGCGGCACGCCTCGCGCGGTGAGGGTGAGTCGCGAGGGGTCGCGGACGGCTCGTACACCGTCCGGTCCGGCGACAGTCTCTGGGGCATCGCCGACTCCCTTGACCTCGACGGCGGGTGGCGCTCGCTCTACGTCGGCAACAAGGGGGTCGTCGGCACCGACCCGGACCACATCCTGCCCGGTCAGACGCTCACGGTCACGGGCGAATCGGGCGAAAAGTAGGGCCAGTTCGCTCACGGTTCGAGACTGTATGTCCGTTTTGGATCACGTGAGAGATAGGTCTCAGAAGCCGTGATCGTCTTTGAAAATCCGCGGAGCGCGGGTCTACGGTCATGACCGCTCGCCATCGCGGGCCCCGGCTGCCGCAACGCCGAATCCTGCCAGCGGCCGTCCGGGAACAGTCGTCGCGCAAGCGCCGAAGGCAGGAGCGGGGGACCCAAGGTAAGTGCCGCACCGGGCAGTTGAGCCGGAGCGGCTAGGGGTGGAGCCGAGTTCCGTGAGGAACCCGGCCGGGCAACTCAACCGGCCCGAACCCGACAGCTCACCTCGCAGGCGTCGGTGAGGGGATCAACCATGCTGTTTTCCGGCAAGGGCAAGCACCGCCGCCCGTCCAAGGCCACCCGTGTCATCGCCGTCGCCGGCGTCACCGGTGCCGCCGTCGCCGCCCCGCTGATGGCGGCCGGCAACGCCTCCGCCGCCACCGCGTCCGAGTGGGACGCCGTCGCCCAGTGCGAGTCCGGCGGCAACTGGTCCATCAACACCGGCAACGGTTACTACGGCGGTCTGCAGTTCTCCGCCTCCACCTGGGCCGGCTACGGGGGCACGCAGTACGCCGCCACCGCCGACCAGGCCAGCAAGGCGCAGCAGATCGAGATCGCCGAGAAGGTGCTCGCGGGTCAGGGCAAGGGTGCCTGGCCGGTCTGCGGCACCGGCCTGTCGAGCGCCGCGTACACCGGTGGCGGCTCCGGCGAGAGCCAGGACAGCGGCTCCTCGCAGAGCGAGAGCAGCGGCTCCACCGCCGACCGCTCCACCGAGCAGAAGGCCTCCCGCTCCGACGAGCGCCCGGCCGCCGAGCCGAAGGCCGAGAAGCCGGCCGAGAAGAAGACCGTCACCACCCCGACCGGCAAGAAGGTCGAGAAGGGTGACGGCGAGTACAAGGTCGTCAAGGGCGACACCCTCAGCTCGATCGCCGAGGAGCACGACGTCAAGGGCGGCTGGGCGAAGGTGTTCAAGCTGAACGACGACATCGTCGACGACGCCGACCTGATCTACCCGGGCCAGCAGCTGCACCTGAAGTAGGCAGCGGCCCTCCCTGCTCCCGTCCCGGTGCGTGTTCCCCCGTACGCACCGGGGCGGGTTTTTTCACGCCCCGTTCCGAACGGGTTTTCGGAAACGTCTTTGTTCCGTTCGGAAACATTTTACTCTCGGTTCTGTCCACCGGGTGGGCGATCGGCTGGCCGATCGCCCGGAGCCGGTTAGGCTCGGACCCGCAGAGCCGCCGCGGTCCTCGGACCCGCGCGTCACACCGAAGCGTCACATTGAAGAAGGAGATGCTCGTGCCGTCCATCGACGTCGTCGTAGCCCGGGAAATCCTGGACTCCCGAGGCAACCCCACGGTCGAGGTCGAGGTCGGCCTCGACGACGGCAGCACGGGTCGTGCCGCCGTCCCGTCCGGCGCCTCCACCGGTGCCTTCGAGGCCATCGAACTCCGTGACGGCGATGCGGGCCGTTACCTGGGCAAGGGTGTCGAGAAGGCCGTCCTCGCCGTCATCGAGCAGATCGGCCCGGAGCTGGTCGGCTACGACGCCACCGAGCAGCGCCTGATCGACCAGGCCATGTTCGACCTGGACGCCACCGACAACAAGGGCTCGCTGGGCGCCAACGCCATCCTCGGCGTCTCGCTCGCCGTCGCCCACGCCGCCTCCGAGGCCAGCGACCTGCCGCTCTTCCGCTACCTGGGCGGCCCGAACGCGCACCTGCTGCCGGTGCCGATGATGAACATCCTGAACGGCGGGTCGCACGCCGACTCGAACGTGGACATCCAGGAGTTCATGATCGCCCCGATCGGCGCGGAGTCCTTCTCCGAGGCCCTGCGCTGGGGCGCCGAGGTCTACCACACGCTGAAGAAGGTCCTGAAGAACAAGGGCCTGGCCACCGGCCTCGGCGACGAGGGCGGCTTCGCCCCGAACCTCGGCTCCAACCGCGAGGCCCTCGACCTCATCCTCGAAGCCATCAAGGAAGCCGGCTACACCCCCGGCGAGCAGATCGCCCTCGCGCTCGACGTCGCCGCGTCCGAGTTCTACAAGGACGGCTCCTACACCTTCGAGGGCAAGACCCGCTCCGCCGCCGAGATGACCGAGTACTACGCCGAGCTGGTCGAGGCGTACCCGCTGGTCTCCATCGAGGACCCGCTGTTCGAGGACGACTGGGACGGCTGGAAGGTCCTCACCGACAAGCTCGGCGACAAGGTGCAGATCGTCGGCGACGACCTGTTCGTCACCAACCCGGAGCGCCTGGCCCGCGGCATCGACGAGAACGCCGCCAACGCGCTCCTGGTCAAGGTCAACCAGATCGGTTCGCTGACCGAGACCCTGGACGCCGTGGAGCTGGCCCAGCGCAACGGCTTCAAGTGCATGATGTCCCACCGCTCCGGCGAGACCGAGGACGTCACCATCGCCGACCTGGCCGTCGCCACCAACTGCGGCCAGATCAAGACCGGCGCCCCGGCCCGCTCCGAGCGCGTCGCCAAGTACAACCAGCTGCTGCGCATCGAGGAGATCCTCGACGACGCCGCGGTGTACGCCGGCCGCAGTGCCTTCCCGCGCTTCAAGGGCTGAGCACCACCCCCCGGTAGGCAGCGTCGTACGTACGTCCCCGTACTCGGTCCCGTACCGTGTGCGGGGACGTACGCACGTGTGGACTTAAGGCGGGGACAGACATGGCGGTGAAGGACCGGGACCGTTTCTCCACCGCGACCAGGATCCGGATCATCGGGGAACAGACCGCGGCCCGGGTCTACCGCTCGCAGACCAAGCGCCAGGCCCGCCGCTCCCGGCTGACCGGCCGGGCCGCGCTGCTCGCGATGGTGCTCTGCTCGCTAGTCGTGGCGCTCGCCTACCCGATACGGCAGTACGTCGCCCAGCGCGCCGAGATCGCCGACCTCCAACGGGAGCAGCAGGAGACCCGCGACCGGGTCGAGGACCTGCGCGACCTCAAGGCACGCTGGCAGGACGACGCCTACGCCGAGCAGCAGATCCGGTTGCGGCTGCACTACGTGATGCCGGGGGAGACGGGGTTCGTCGTCGTCGACCCGGACGCGGCCGAGCAGGCCCGCGCCGAGGGCGGCGCCGCCGACCGTCCCTGGTACCGGAACGTCTGGGACGGGGTCGACAAGGCCGACGCCGCCGCCCGCCGGCCGTGAACCGCCCGCGCCGGCCGTGAACCGACCGCGCCGGCCGCGAACCGGCCACCCCGCAGTGAACCGACCGCTCCGGCAGTGACTCAACAGGAAGACCAGCAGAAGACAGTCATGCAGACTCCCCCGCCGACCACCCCGCGCACCGAGCCCACCGACGCGGACGTCGAGGCCTTCAAGCAGCAGCTCGGGCGCCCCCCGCGCGGCCTGCGCGCCATCGCGCACCGCTGTCCGTGCGGACAGCCGGACGTCGTGGAGACGGCGCCCCGGCTGCCCGACGGCACGCCCTTCCCCACGCTGTACTACCTGACGTGCCCGAAGGCGGCCTCCGCGATCGGCACGCTGGAGGCGAACGGCGTGATGAAGGAGATGACCGAGCGCCTGGCCACCGACCCGGAGCTGGCCGCCGCCTACCGCGCCGCGCACGAGGACTACGTCCGGCGCCGCGACGAGATCGAGGAGCTGACCGGCTTCCCGAGCGCGGGCGGCATGCCGGACCGGGTCAAGTGCCTGCACGTGCTGGTCGCCCACTCGCTGGCGGCCGGTCCCGGCGTCAATCCGCTGGGCGACGAGGCGATCGCGATGCTGCCCGAGTGGTGGCGCAAAGGGCCGTGCGTGACGCTCGCCGAGACCCCTGACGAGGAGGACGGCAAGTGACCCGTGTCGCCGCCGTCGACTGCGGTACGAACTCCATCCGGCTGCTCGTCGCCGACGCCGCCCCCGAGACCGGTGAGCTGACCGACCTCGACCGCCGCATGACCATCGTGCGGCTCGGTCAGGGCGTCGACCGGACCGGGCGGCTGGCGCCCGAGGCGCTGGAGCGGACCTTCGCCGCCTGCCGCGAGTACGCCGAGGTCATCAAGGAGCACGGCGCGAAGCGACTGCGCTTCGTGGCGACCTCCGCCTCCCGGGACGCGGAGAACCGGGACGACTTCGTGCGCGGGGTGCTGGACATCCTCGGCGTGGAGCCGGAGGTCATCTCGGGCGACCAGGAGGCGGAGTTCTCCTTCACCGGCGCCACCAAGGAGCTGGCCGGCCGCGACCACCTCGACAAGCCCTACCTGGTCGTCGACATCGGCGGCGGCTCGACCGAGTTCGTCGTCGGGGACGACCACGTGCGCGCGGCCCGCTCGGTGGACGTCGGCTGTGTGCGGATGACCGAGCGGCACCTCATGAACGCCGGCGCGGTGACCGACCCGCCCACCGCCGAGCAGGTCGCGGCGATGCGGGCCGACATCGATGCGGCCCTGGACCTCGCCGAGGAGACGGTGCCGCTGCGCGAGGCGCGCACGCTGGTCGGACTGGCCGGCTCGGTGACGACGGTGTCGGCGATCGCGCAGGAGCTGCCGGAGTACGACTCGGCCGCCATCCACCACTCCCGTGTCTCCCGCGACCGGGTCCGGGAGATCACCGACTGGCTGCTGCGCTCCACCCACGCCGAGCGCGCGGCCGTTCCCTCCATGCATCCGGGCCGCGTCGACGTGATCGGAGCGGGAGCGCTCGTCCTGCTCTCGATCATGGAGCGGACGGGTGCGGAGGAGGTCGTCGTGAGCGAGCACGACATCCTCGACGGCATCGCGTGGTCGGTGGCGTAGGGGCGGGCGTAGGCGTCCGCGGTCGCGGTCTGAGCAGGACGGACGACGATTGAGCGCGCGTTGAGGGGCCCTTCGGGGCCCCTCGGTGACATCCCGTCGGGAAACTTCGTGAAGTTCTTCACAAGGAATTGGGCCCTGTCGGACGACGAAAGCGCGCCGGTTGACCCTTTTGGGGGTTCAACTGCCCTTTGAACGTGTTCAGGACGGTGCTTCGGAGGGGTCTCGAAGAGGCGTTCCGGGAGGGTGGTCCACCGTCTCCGGAAGTGCGGAGGGGCAGCTCACGCGGCATTGACAACGGGGTGCACTACACGCTGGTTCCGTTCCCCGCCATGATCTCCGTCACGTGGATCGCGGATGGTAGCACAGCGCCCACCGAAGCTTGTGAAGGGGCGCACGAACCACCCCCCTCGGGCGGGTGGATACTCGATGGCATGAGCACCACGGAGCGTCCCAGGATCCTCGTAGTAGGCGGTGGGTACGTAGGCCTGTACGCAGCTCGACGCATCCAGAAGAAGATGCGTTACGGCGAGGCGACCGTCACCGTCGTCGACCCGCGGTCGTACATGACCTACCAGCCCTTCCTCCCCGAAGCCGCCGCCGGCAACATCTCCCCGCGGCACGTCGTCGTCCCCCTGCGGCGCGTGCTTCCGAAGGCGGAGGTCCTCACCGGCCGGGTCACCACCATCGACCAGGACCGCAAGGTCGCCACGATCGCCCCCCTGGTGGGCGAGGCGTACGAGCTGCCCTTCGACTACCTGGTCATCGCCATGGGCGCGGTCTCCCGCACCTTCCCGATCCCCGGCCTCGCCGAGCAGGGCATCGGTATGAAGGGCATCGAGGAGTCCATCGGCCTGCGCAACCACGTCCTGGAGCAGCTCGACAAGGCCGACTCCACCACCGACGAGGAGATCCGCCGCAAGGCGCTCACCTTCGTCTTCATCGGCGGCGGTTTCGCCGGCGCGGAGACCATCGGTGAGGTCGAGGACATGGCGCGCGACGCGGCCAAGTACTACAAGAACGTCTCCCGCGAGGACATGCGGTTCGTCCTCGTGGACGCCGCCGACAAGATCCTCCCCGAGGTCGGTCCGAAGCTCGGCCAGTACGGCAAGGAGCACCTCGAGGGCCGCGGCGTCGAGGTCTACCTGTCCACCTCCATGGACTCCTGCGTCGACGGACACGTGGTGTTGAAGAACGGCCTCGAGGTCGACTCCAGCACGATCGTCTGGACGGCCGGCGTCAAGCCGAACCCGGCGCTGTCCCGCTTCGGCCTGCCGCTGGGTCCCCGCGGTCACGTCGACTGCGAGCCGACGCTCCAGGTCAAGGGCACCGACTACATCTGGGCCGCGGGCGACAACGCCCAGGTGCCGGACCTCGTCGGCCGCAAGGCGGGCAACGAGAACGCCTGGTGCCCGCCGAACGCCCAGCACGCGCTGCGCCAGGCCAAGGTCCTCGGCGACAACGTGATCTCCGGTATGCGGGGCTTCCCGCAGAAGGACTACAGCCACGCCAACAAGGGCGCGGTGGCGGGCCTCGGCCTGCACAAGGGCGTGGCGATGATCGTCATGGGCAAGATGAAGATCAAGCTCAAGGGCCGTCTCGCCTGGTACATGCACCGCGGCTACCACGGCATGGCGATGCCGACCTTCAACCGGAAGATCCGCGTCTTCGCGGACTGGACGCTCGGCATGTTCCTCAAGCGCGAGGTCGTCTCCCTCGGCGCGATGGAGTCCCCGCGCGAGGAGTTCTACGAGGCCGCCAAGCCGGCGCCGGCCGCCGCGCCGAAGGCCGCCGACCAGAGCGACAAGGCCGCGAAGTCGGAGAAGTCCGAGGAGAAGGCCAAGGCCTCCTGACCTCCGGTCGCCTCCCGCAGTAGCGCAGTAGCGCAGTAGCGCAGTAGCGCAGTAGCTCCTCGAAGTGGGCCGCCCGCCATCCGTGGTGCGGGCGGCCCGCTTCGCGCTGCGCCGACGGGCGAAAAAACCTCGTGGTGTGTACAGGTATTTTGCTCAGTCGTAACGCGCGCCGGGGACTGTACGGCGGGCTCCCAGGTGTTTACGTGGTGTTGGACATTCCGGGATCGCTCGTCACGGAGGTACGCCATGGCTGACGCCGCGCTGCGGCTGCAGAACCTCTTCGAACAGTTGCTGGGAGCACCACTCCCGGTGCGCATCCGCGCCTGGGACGGTTCGCAGGCGGGCCCGCCGGGCGCGCCGACCCTCGTCGTCCGCAACCGCAGGGCCCTGCGCCGCCTGCTGTTCAAGCCGGGCGAACTCGGCCTGGCCCGCGCCTGGGTGGCCGGGGACCTGGGCGTCGACGGCGACCTCTACACCGCCCTCGACCTGATGGCCGGCCTCGTCTGGGAGCGCGACGAGGACGCCCGCGGCCTCGTCGAGGCGCTCCGCGACCCCGAGGTCCGGGCCGCCGTACGCGGCCTGGTCAGGCTCGCCGGGCCGCCGCTGCCGCCCGCCCCGCCGCCGGAGGAGGTCCGCCGGAGCCGCGGTCACCTGCACACCAAGCGCAGCGACAGACGCGCCATCAGCCACCACTACGACGTCGGCAACGACTTCTACGAGCTGGTCCTCGGCCCGTCCATGGTCTACTCCTGCGCCTACTGGCCGGCCCTCCCGGCCGAGGGCGGCACCCTGGAGGACGCCCAGCGCGACAAGCTCGAACTGGTCTGCCGCAAGCTCGGCCTGACCCCCGGTCAGCGCCTCCTCGACGTCGGCTGCGGCTGGGGTTCCATGGCGATCCACGCGGCCCGCGAGCACGGCGTGAGCGTCGTCGGCGTCACGCTCTCCCAGGAGCAGGCCGCGTTCGCCCGCAAGCGCGTCGCCGACGAGGGGCTCACCGACCGGGTGGAGATCCGCGTCCAGGACTACCGGGACGTCGCGGACGGGCCGTACGACGCCATCTCGTCCATCGGTATGGCCGAGCACGTCGGCGCCGAGCGGTATCTGGAGTACGCCGTCGACCTGTTCAAGCTCCTCGAGCCGGGCGGACGGCTGCTGAACCACCAGATCGCCCGCCGCCCCCGGCGGGACGAGTCCGCCTACAACGTGGACGAGTTCATCGACGCCTACGTCTTCCCCGACGGCGAACTGGCCCCGGTCGGCACCACCGTCACGCAGCTGGAGCGCGCCGGGTTCGAGGTGCGCGACGTGGAGTCGATCCGCGAGCACTACGCGCTCACCCTGCGCCGCTGGGTCGCCAACCTGGAGTCCGACTGGGCGGCGGCCACGCGGCTGGTCAGCCCCGGCCGCGCCCGTGTCTGGCAGCTGTACATGGCCGCCTCGGCGCTCGCCTTCGAGCGCAACCGCATCGGCGTCAACCAGGTCCTCGCCGTGAAGACCCCCGAGCCGGGCGGCTCCGGGATGCCGCTGCGCGCCCGTACCTGGAACTGACCTCCGAGCGCATCGCGAAGGGCCCCGCTCCTGACGGAACGGGGCCCTGTTCACGCGTGGCGGCTACTCGGCCTTGATGGCGTCGAGCATGTTCAGGCGCGCCGCCCGGCGGGCCGGCCACAGTGCCGCCAGGACACCCACGAAGGCGGCCAGCAGCAGGAAGACGCCCATCCGGACCCAGGGCAGGACCAGCTCGTACGTCGGCATCGTCGTGCCCATCAGCTCGCCGGCCGCCCAGCCGAAGAACACGCCCAGGCCGATGCCGAGCACACCGCCGAACAGGGAGATCACCAGGGACTCCAGGCGGACCATCCGCTTGATGCCCTTGCGGTCCAGGCCGATCGCCCGCAGCATCCCGATCTCCTGGGAACGCTCGAAGACCGACATGGCCAGGGTGTTGATGACACCGAGGACGGCCACGATCACCGCCATGGCCAGCAGGCCGTAGAGCATGTTCAGCATCAGCGTGAACATCTTGGCGATCTCGTTGGAGATGTCCTGCTTGTCCTGGACCTTGATCGCCGGGTTGGTGTCCAGCGCCTTCACCAGGCTGTCCTTCGCGGCCGATGAGGCCCCCTCGGACATCTTCACCATCACCTGCATGTCGACCGGGTCGGACTGGTGCGGGGCGACGGTGGGCAGGTCGACCATGATGCCGCGGATCATCTCGTTGCCCTCGTAGACCCCGGCGACCTTCAGCCGCTGCTTCTCGCCGTCCTCGTAGGCGGCGGTGAAGGCGGAGCCGGCCTTCCAGCCGTGGTCCTTCGCGGTGTCGGCGTCCACGACGACGTCGGTGCCGCCGACCTCGAAGGCGCCCTGCTCGACCTTCAGGTCGGTCAGCTCGCCGATCGTGGAGCCGTTGACGCCGGTGAGGTACTCGGTCTCCCCGTTGATGCGGGACTCCGCGTTGCGCAGCGGGCTGATGGCGGTGATGCCGTCGGCCTCGGCCAGCTTCTCGGCGACGTCCGGATTGAGGTAGTTGCCGTTGGCCATGGAGACCACGTAGTCGGCCTCGATCGACGCCGACGCCATCTTGTCGATCGACTTCTGCAGGCTGCCCGCCATCACCGTCATGCCGGTGATCAGGGTGAGGCCGATCATCAGCGCGGAGGCGGTGGCGGCGGTGCGGCGCGGGTTGCGCACCGAGTTCTGCCGGGCGAGCTTGCCCGAGACGCCGAACACGCGCAGCACCGGCGCCGCGGCGGCGATCAGCGGGCGGGAGAGCAGCGGTGTCAGGATGAACACGCCGATGATCAGCAGTACCGCGCCCAGGCCCATCGGGGCCTGCCCGTCGGAGCCCTCCATCGTCGTCGCCGCGAGGACGACCGCGACACCGGCGGCCGAGACCAGCGCGCCCAGCGTGTTGCGCAGCACCAGAGACTTCGTCGTGGCCGTGGCGTGCACGCTGCTCATCGCCGCGACCGGCGGGATCTTCGCCGCCCGGCGGCCGGGCAGCCACGCCGCCAGCATGGTGACCAGGACACCGACCGCGAGGGCCGCGACGATCGTGCCGGGCGAGACCACCAGCGGACCGTCGGGCACGACCGCGCCCATCGAGCCCATCAGGGAGCGCATTCCGGCGCCGATGCCGATGCCCGCGAGCAGGCCGGTCACCGCGGCGACGACGCCGACCACGAACGCCTCGATCAGCACCGACCGCGTGACCTGCCGGCGGGAGGCGCCGACCGCCCGCATGAGGGCAAGCTCCTTGGTGCGCTGGGCGACCAGCATCGTGAAGGTGTTGGCGATGATGAACGTGCCGACGAACAGCGCGATGCCGGCGAAGACCAGCAGCCCCTGCTTCATGCCGCTCATCGACGAGGCGATCGTCTCCGCCTGGTCGTCGGCCAGTTCCTTGCCGGTGGTGGTCTCGACGAGGTCCTTCGGCAGCGCCTTGTCCAGCTGTGCCTTCAGCGCGGCCTGCGTGACACCGGCCTTCGCCTTGACGTCGATCTCGTCGTACGTGCCCGCCTTGCCGAACAGCTTCTGCGCGGTCGCCGTGTCGAACAGGGTGAGGCTGCCGCCGGCCGCGACGTTGCCGTCCTCGGTGGTGAAGACGCCGACGACCTTCGGGGTGATGACCGGGCCGTCCACGGACATCCGCACGGTGTCACCGACGCCGTAGCCGGTGCGCTCGGCGGTCCTGGAGTCGATGAGGATCTCGCCGGGGCCCTTCGGGGCGTGCCCGTCGGTCAGCGGGTACCGGGGGTCCTTCGCGCCCCAGTAGTTGCCGCCCTGCGTGCTCCAGCCGTCACCGATCAGGTCGCCGTCCTTGTCGGCGACGGCGGTGAACCCGGTCACCACGCCGATGGCCGAGGCCGCGCCGGGCACCTTCGCACTGTCGTCGAGGAGGGCCTCGGTCAGCTCGGGGACCTCGCCGACCTTGTCGCCCTCGGCCTCCTGGTACTCGGTGGTCACGGCGACGTCGACCTGGTCGAAGCCCTTGGCGGAACTGTTCTGCAGGGCGTCGGAGATGGTGTTGGTGAAGACCAGGGTGCCCGACACGAACGCCACGCCGAGCATCACGGCGAGTACGGTCATCAACAGCCTGGCCTTGTGCGCGAATACGTTGCGCAAGGCGGTACGGAACATGGGTCTTCTCTGTCCAGACTTACGGGGAGAGGCGGGGCGGGACGTCGGCGGACGTCGGCGGGACGTCAGCTGGTGCGGCCCTTGGCGTCGAACTGCTTCATGCGGTCCAGCACCGAGTCGGCCGTCGGCCCGTACACCTCGTCGACGATGCGTCCGTCCGCGAGGAAGACCACCCGGTCCGCGTAGGCCGCGGCCACCGGGTCGTGGGTCACCATCACCACGGTCTGCCCCAGCTCCCGCACCGAGTTGCGCAGGAAGCCCAGCACCTCGGCGCCCGAGCGGGAGTCGAGGTTCCCGGTCGGCTCGTCACCGAAGATGATCTCCGGCCGCGAGGCCAGTGCCCGGGCCACGGCCACCCGCTGCTGCTGGCCGCCGGAGAGCTGGGAGGGACGGTGGCCGAGCCGGTCGGACAACCCGATCATCCGGATCACGGAGTCCAGCCACTGCTTGTCCGGCTTGCGGCCCGCGATGTCCATCGGGAGGGTGATGTTCTCCAGCGCGGAGAGCGTCGGCAGCAGGTTGAACGCCTGGAAGATGAAGCCGATCTTGTCCCGGCGCAGCTTGGTCAGCTGCTTGTCCTTCAGGGAGCCCAGTTCCGTGTCGCCGATGCGCACCGAGCCGGAGGAGAAGGTGTCCAGCCCGGCGACGCAGTGCATCAGCGTGGACTTGCCGGAGCCGGAGGGGCCCATGATCGCGGTGAACTCGGCCTGCCGGAAGTCGACGGAGACCCGGTCCAGGGCGACCACCTGGGTCTCGCCCTGGCCGTAGATCTTGGAAAGCTCCGTGGCGCGTGCGGCCACGGCGGTGGACCGGTCGGCGATGGGTGCGGTGGTCACGGGAAGGGCGCTCCTGTCGGTACGGCGTGTGCTCGGGGACGTTCTCCATCCTTCCGGCCGCGGGGCGCCGTGTAGTCAGCCGCTGTTCCGGTTTCGAGGGGCGACTACGGTCGGACGGCGCGGGCCGGTGTCATACCTGCGGATGACGGGCGACCCTGACGGGCCCGCCGCGGCGCCGCCGGCGCGAGAACGGGGCGGGCGTCCTTGTAGAGACGGTGAAATTCCGTCATTCCGCATGCGTGGCCGACCGACGCACGCAAGGGTGTTGACGGGTGTGGAAGGCCTGCCCCCGGAGCTGATGCCCTATCAGGCGCCAATAAAATAAGACAACATCGGTCCGCCCGCCCGCTGTTCGAGGGGCGCGTCCCGATAGGCTCGGGGCACTCGACGCGGAGCCCATGGCCTGCCCGGATGGTGGAATGCAGACACGGCGAGCTTAAACCTCGCTGCCCCCTCGGGGCGTGCCGGTTCAAGTCCGGCTCCGGGCACTTCCGACGCCGTCGATCCTCCGGAACCTCCCCTCGAACCGTTGACAGCGGCGTGCGCGCGGCCGGAAACTCCTCCCAGCAATCGGTGAAGGAATTTTCACTACACGAACATCAGCGAACATCCTCGCGGCAACGACGCCAATCGAAGGGAACGACCGATGCGCACCACCGTCGGCATCATCGGGGCCGGCCCCGCCGGACTCCTCCTCGCCCGGCTGCTCCACAACGCCGGTATCGACTCGGTCGTCCTGGAGAGCCGCGACCGCGCCTACGTCGAGCGGCGGCAGCGCGCCGGAATCCTGGAGCAGGGCACCGTGGACGTCCTGCGCGCGGCCGGGGCCGGGGAGCGGATGGACCGCGAGGGGCTGCCCCACGACGGCATCGAGCTGCGGTTCGCGAAACGGCGCCACCGCGTGGACTTCCCGGCGCTCACCGGCGGCAGGTCCGTCATGGTCTACGCCCAGACCGAGGTCTGCAAGGACCTCATCGCCCTCCAGCTCAAGGAGGGCGGCCCGCTGCTGTTCGAGGCCGAGGCGCTGGCCGTGGAGGGCGCCGAGACCGACCGTCCGCGCGTCCGCTTCCGCCAGGGTGGTGCCGAGGACGTCCTGGAGTGCGACTACGTCGTCGGCTGCGACGGCTTCTGGGGCGTGGCCCGGGCGGCGGTCCCGGCCGGGCTGGGCCGCACCTTCGAGCGGACGTACCCCTTCGGCTGGCTCGGCATCCTCGCCGACGTCGCCCCCTCGCACGACGAACTGGTCTACGCCCGCCACGACCGCGGCTTCGCCCTGCTCTCCATGCGCTCCCCGTCCGTCTCCCGGCTCTACCTCCAGGTGCCCGCGGACACGGACGCCGAGAGCTGGAGCGACGAGGAGATCTGGTCCGAGCTGGAACGCCGCTTCGAGACCGACGACGACTGGGTCCTGCACCGGGGTCCGATCACCCAGAAGTCGGTCACCCCCATGCGCTCCTACGTCCACGAGCCCATGCGGCACGGCCGCCTCTTCCTGGCCGGCGACGCCGCGCACATCGTGCCGCCCACCGGCGCCAAGGGCCTCAACCTCGCCGTCGGGGACGTCGTCACCTTCGCGCGGGCGCTGGCCCACCGCGCCGGGACCGGTTCCGACGAACTCCTCGACGCCTACTCCGCGACCTGCCTGCGCCGCGTCTGGCAGGCCGAGCGGTTCTCGTACGACATGACGACCCTCCTGCACCCCGCCCCCGACGCGACGCCCTTCGAGAACCGGCTCCAGCTGGCCCGCCTCGACCGGATCGCCTCCTCCCGCGCCGCCGAGACCGACCTCGCCGAGGCCTACACCGGTTTCCCGATCGGGTGAACGGGCACCCGGCCGCGCGCCCGCCCCGCTGGTGAGGGGAATCACCGATCCGCGTAGCGTGTTGTCCGCCAGGAGCAGGGAAAGATCCTCCCCAAGCAGTAGGGTCATTCCTTTGCCGTTCTATTACTCTTGAGCCAAGGCTGCGTCGTGTGGCCATGGAGGAGTGCAATGAGGAGCAGAAACCCGGTCTTCTCGCGACGGGGGTTCAGCCGCGACAACGGCTACGCGGGCTTCAACGCCGCGCCGCAGGCCGGGGGCCCCGCCGTCGCCACCCAGGGCAACCCGTACGCGCAGGGCACGCAGGGCAACCCGTACGCCCAGCCCGTCGGCAACCCCTACGCGCAGAACCCGTACGCCCAGCAGGACCAGCAGTACGGCGCGCCGCCGCAGGCGCCGTCCACCACCGGCCGGATGACGATGGACGACGTCGTCATCCGTACGGCGAGCACGCTCGGCGTGCTCGTGGTGACGGCCGCGCTCGCGTGGGCGCTGCTGCCCGTGGACGACGCCAACATCGGCCGTTCCATCGGCATCGGTATCGGTGCCGCGCTGGTCGGCATGGTCCTGGCGCTCGTCCAGTCCTTCAAGCGCAAGGCCTCGCCGGCGCTGATCCTGACGTACGCGGCGTTCGAGGGTGTCTTCCTCGGCGTCATTTCCAGCGTCGTCGACAACCGCATCGCCGACGGCGCGGCCATGCAGGCCGTGATCGGCACGATGGCGGTCTTCGCCGGTGTGCTGATCGCCTACAAGGCCGGCTGGATCCGCGTCAACCGCCGCTTCTACGGCTTCGTGATGGCGGCCGCGCTCGGCTTCGTCTTCCTGATGATGGTGAACCTGCTGTTCGCCGTCTTCGGCGGCGGTGACGGCCTCGGCTTCCGCAGCGGCACGCTCGGTGTCGTCTTCGGTATCGTCGGCATCATCCTCGGCGCCTGCTTCCTGGCCATGGACTTCAAGCAGGTCGAGGACGGTCTGGCCTACGGCGCCCCGCGCGAGGAGGCCTGGCTCGCCGCCTTCGGTCTCACGTTGACGCTGGTGTGGCTGTACCTGGAGTTCCTGCGACTGATCGCGATCCTGAACAGCAGCGACTAGCAGTAACCAGGCGTAGGCGCTGGTGAGGAAGGGCCCCGGGCTTGCGCCCGGGGCCCTTCGTCGTCGTGGCGGCGGCGCGCGCTCAGCGCAGCTTGCGCGCGGCCCTTCTCAGGTCGTACTCGTGGATGATCGCCTTCGCGTGGCCGTACGCGAGGTCGTGTTCGTGACGGAGCCAGCTGACCTTCTCCTCGAAGCGGAAGAGGGAGGGGCCGTCCTCGACGGTGCGCAGCCAGTCGGAGATCTCACGACCGGTGCAGTGGGGAATGCGGGCGAGCATGTTGCGATGGGTCTCCTCGGAGAAGACTTGGGACATCGGCGCCTCCGGGCGAAAGGGGTTGTAAGCCGGTCCTTCAGGTCACCGTGCCTGAGCGTTCGCCCGTTGGCAACAGTCCCGGAGGGGCGCGTACGCTCGCGCCGTGGTTGATACGACGCCTTTGACCCGTGCCGTGGACGACTTCGCCGACCGGTTGCGGGCCGCCCCGCAGAGCAGGCTGCAACGCGGGGCCGCCGCCGAGGCGCTGGAGCTGGCCAGGGAGCTGGCCCGGCGCGCCCAGCTCGTGGAGGAACCGGGGACGGAGCCGCGGCAGATGCCGGACGCGGGGATGTTCGCCGCCGCCGACCAGATCGCCGTCGCCGCCCACGACTTGGCCCTCGTGCTGAGCGACGAGGGCCAGGTGGAAGAAGCGGTGGGGCTGGTGGAGGAGGCCCGCAAGCGGGCCGGGGTATGAGGTCCCGGGCGGCCCGGGAGGTGACTGGCCCGGGAAGTGGCTAGAGGGACGCGATGACGCGGTCCGCCAGGATGTACACGTTCTCCTCGCCGCAGGCGAAGGTCAGCGTGTAGGCGCCGGAGATCCCCGAGCCGCCGAGGAGGTAGGGCGTCTTGCCCGCGCCCAGCGCGGCGGCCAGGCGCTCCGCGGTCTCGCGGTGGCCCGGCGTCATGCACAGCGTGGTGCCGTCGGCGAAGACGTACACGTCGAGCGTGCCCAGCGGGCCCGGGCGGACGTCCGCCAGCGCGACGCTCGACTCGGCCAGTTCCTCGAGAGTGGCGACGGTGCGCTCGTGGTCGCCCACGGCCGGCGACGGGTTCGGCACGAAGTCCGGGTGCGAGGGGTGCCGGCGGCGGGCGGCGGCCAGCTCGGCGGACTCCCTGGGGCCCGCGTCCTTCGGGGACGGCTCGTCGGTGTCCGCGCCCGGCTCGACCACGGGCTCCAGACCCACGAAATCCGCCTGGCGGGGCAGGAACAGCTCACTGTCGGACAGGCCGAGCAGCAGGGGCGCGTCGGAGGCGTCCCGGGACTCCTGGGCGGCCCAGAAGGCCCGTGCCTCGGCTAGCTCGCGCTCACGCTCCTCGGCGAGCGCCTCCGAGACGGCGGCGCGTATCTCCTCGGCGTCGGCCGTGGTGCGGGCGGCGGGCACGCGGCCACGCGTGGCGGCGGCGCGGCTCTCGGCCAGCTCGGTGCGCAGCGCCGCCACCTGCCGGCGCAGCACCAGAATGCTGCGCAGGACGGCGACGCCCACGGCGCCGGTGGCGGCCGTGGTGAGCAGCAGGGCGATCGGCATGGCGCTCACTGACGTACTCCCGGTTCAAAGTCGACCCCCGACTTCCTACATCAGCTTGAAGGGAGGACTAACCGCCTGTCAGTGCGTAACGTCACGAAACGGACAGGACTTTGGGCCCGGAAGGTAGGGGTGGGGCTGGTCTGACCTGCGTAAATCAAGGGGAAAGGAGAGGTAGGTCACATCCTGGGGGAGATTGGGTCACAAAACGGCCCAGAACCCTGGGGTGAACGGGGCTCCGGGCCGTGGTGTCACGCTGGGTCTCCCAGGCGCTACTGACCGTCTTTCAGCAGCGGCGTGTCGGTCAGCTCAGGCGCTCGATGACCATGGCCATGCCCTGGCCGCCGCCGACGCACATGGTCTCCAGGCCGAACTGCTTGTCGTGCGTCTGGAGGGAGTTGATCAGAGTGCCGGTGATGCGGGCGCCGGTCATGCCGAAGGGGTGGCCGACGGCGATGGCGCCGCCGTTGACGTTCAGCTTCTCCAGCGGGATGCCGAGGTCGCGGTAGGAGGGGATGACCTGCGCGGCGAACGCCTCGTTGATCTCCACCAGGTCGATGTCGTCGATGGTCAGCCCGGCGCGGGACAGGGCCTGCTTGCTCGCCTCGACCGGGCCCAGGCCCATGATCTCGGGGGAGAGGCCGGAGACGCCGGTGGAGACGATGCGGGCGAGCGGGGTCAGGCCCAGCTCGCGGGCCTTGGTGTCGCTCATGATCACGAGTGCGGCGGCGCCGTCGTTGAGCGGGCAGCAGTTGCCGGCGGTGACCAGGCCGTCGGGGCGGAAGACGGGCTTGAGGCCCTGGACACCCTCCAGGGTGACGCCGGCGCGGGGGCCGTCGTCCTTGGAGACGACCGTGCCGTCGGGGAGGGTCACCGGGGTGATCTCGCGCTCCCAGAAGCCGTTCTTGATGGCCTCCTCGGCGAGGTTCTGCGAGCGGACGCCGAACTCGTCCATGTCCTGCCGGGTGATGCCCTTGGCGCGGGCGAGGTTCTCGGCGGTCTGGCCCATCGCGATGTACGGGTCGGGGACGAGGCCGTCCTCGCGCGGGTCGTGCCAGGTGGTGCCCTCCTGCTGGGCGACCTCGGCGGTACGGGCCTCGGCCTCGGCGAACAGCGGGTTGCGGGTGTCCGGCAGGCTGTCGGAGTTGCCCTTGGCGAACCGGGAGACCATCTCGACACCGGCCGAGATGAAGACGTCGCCCTCGCCGGCCTTGATGGCGTGCAGGGCCATACGGGAGGTCTGCAGGGACGAGGAGCAGTACCGGGTGACGGTGCAGCCGGGCAGGTGGTCCATGCCCATCTCGACGGCGACGATCCGGCCGAGGTTGTTGCCCTGCTCACCGCCGGGCAGACCGCAGCCGAGCATCAGGTCGTCGATGTCCCTGGGGTCCAGCTCGGGAACCTTGGCGAGAGCGGCCTGGATGATCGTGGCGGCGAGGTCGTCGGGGCGCAGGTCCTTGAGGGAGCCCTTGAAGGCGCGGCCGATGGGGGAGCGGGTGGCTGAGACGATCACGGCTTCGGGCATCACGGCTCCAGTGGCGTCGCGGGGATGAGGCGGCTGGTTGGGAAGTTACCCGGACGTATGGCCTGGGTCACGGGTCTGGGTGTGTGACATGGACCGCAACTTTCTAAGCGCTTGCTTGGCATCGTGGCCGCGGGCAGTCGTGCCGCTGGGGCGGCACGGGCGGGCGGTGGGGGTACCTCCCGCTCGAGCGAAGCCGAGAGTGGGGGAGGCACCCCGCCGGCGCCGGTGAGTGCCACGCCCCTACCTCGGTTGCGCCGACGTTGCCGGCTCCGCCTCCGTCACCCGGCGCCGCCGCCTGCGCTTGAGCAGCGCCCAAGGCCCCCGCGGCCCCGTAGGCATCGCGGCGGCGACCTCCGTGCCCGCCTCCGACGCGGCCTCCGCCGCCGCCCGGGCCACCGGCAGGAAGCCCTCGCGGCGCAGCGCGTCGGGGCGCTCCTCCTCGGCCGGCCACAGGCCCAGCGCGGCGCACACCGACGGCAGTACCGCCATCGCGGCCGTCGCGTACCCCTCCGCGGAGGGGTGGTAGTTGTCGGGGCCGAACAGCTCCCGCGGGTTCTGCGCGAACTCCGGGCCCAGCAGGTCGCCCAGCGACACCGTGCGCCCGCCCTGCTCCACGACACCGATCGTCTGCGCCGCCGCCAGCTGCCGCGAGGTCCGCCGGGCCAGCCAGCGCAGCGGTTGCCGCACCCGCTCGATCGTGCCCAGGTCCGGGCAGGTGCCGACCACCACCTCCGCGCCGGCCGTACGCAGCCGCCGTACCGCCCCCGACAGGTGCCGGACCGAGCGGGTCGCGGGCATCCGGTGGGTGACGTCGTTCGCGCCGATCATGATCACGCAGATGTCGGGCACCCGGCCCGGATCCGCGAGCACCAGCGCCACCTGCCGGTCCAGGTCGTCCGAACAGGCCCCGGGCGCCGCGACCGACCCCAGTTCCACCGGCCGCTCCGCCACCGCCGCGAGCCCCGACGCCAGCAGCGCGCCCGGCGTCTGCCCGGCCCGGTGCACGCCCTGCCCGGCGGCCGTGGAGTCGCCCAGCATCATCAGCCGCAGAGGCGGCTCACCCGCCGTCGGCAGAATGCCGCCGTACAGCCCCTGCGCGTTCGGTACCCGGTCGGGTGTGCCGATGCCCACCCGGCGCCTGGCCAGCTGCACCTCCGCCAGCAGCAGCCCGACCGTGGCCGCGCCGGCCAGCCCGATGCCGCCACCGCCGTACGCCGCGCCGGCCGCGATCCGCCGGGCCACCCTCGCCCTCGACATGCTCGTCATACGTCGCCGCCACCTCCTCCAACCCGTACACCCACTGCTTGCCCCGTACGGACGGTCGCCCAATCTCAACGGGGAGTGAACGACCGTCACGGGGCATCGCCGGGCCGGCAGGCCATAGGCTGGCCGAACCGATAACGACCACACCTTTTGCAGCATCCGGAGACCACGGTGCATTTCCACGACTCGATGATCAGCCTCGTCGGCAACACCCCGCTGGTGCGGCTCAACAGCGTGACCAAGGGCATCAGGGCGACCGTCCTGGCCAAGGTGGAGTACTTCAACCCGGGCGGCTCGGTGAAGGACCGCATCGCCCTGCGCATGATCGAGGCCGCCGAGCAGAGCGGAGCCCTGCGGCCGGGCGGCACGATCGTCGAGCCGACCAGCGGCAACACGGGCGTGGGCCTCGCGATCGTGGCCCAGCAGAAGGGCTACAAGTGCATCTTCGTCTGCCCTGACAAGGTGTCCACCGACAAGATCAACGTGCTGCGCGCGTACGGCGCCGAGGTGGTCGTCTGCCCGACGGCGGTCGACCCCGAGCACCCGGACTCCTACTACAACGTCTCCGACCGGCTGGTCCGCGAGACGCCGGGCGCCTGGAAGCCGGACCAGTACTCCAACCCGCACAACCCGCTCTCCCACTACCACTCGACCGGTCCCGAGCTGTGGGAGCAGACGGAGGGGAAGATCACCCACTTCGTCACCGGCGTCGGCACCGGAGGCACCATCTCCGGCACCGGTCGGTACCTGAAGGAGATCAGCGACGGCGCGGTCAAGGTGGTCGGCGCCGACCCCGAGGGCTCGGTGTACTCCGGCGGCTCGGGGCGCCCCTACCTCGTCGAGGGCGTCGGCGAGGACTTCTGGCCGACGGCGTACGACCGGAACGTCGCCGACGAGATCGTCGCCGTGTCCGACAAGGACTCCTTCCAGATGACCCGCCGCCTCGCCAAGGAGGAGGGCCTGCTGGTGGGCGGCTCCTGCGGCATGGCGGTCGTCGCGGCGCTGGAGGTGGCCGAGCGGCTCGGTGAGGACGACGTGGTCGTCGTACTCCTCCCGGACAGCGGGCGCGGGTACCTCAGCAAGATCTTCAACGACGAGTGGATGGCCGACTACGGCTTCCTGGAGGACGCCGGTCCCAGCGCGCGCGTCGCCGACGTCCTGAACCACAAGGAGGGCGGCCACATCCCCTCCCTCGTCCACATGCACCCGGACGAGACGGTCGGCCAGGCCATCGACGTACTGCGCGAGTACGGCGTCTCGCAGATGCCGATCGTCAAGCCCGGCGCCGGTCACCCGGACGTGATGGCCGCCGAGGTCGTCGGCTCGGTCGTGGAACGCGAGCTGCTGGACGCCCTGTTCGCCAAGCGCGCGTCGCTGGAGGACCCGCTGGAGAAGCACGTGTCGGCCCCGCTGCCGCAGGTCGGCTCCGGCGAGCCGGTCGCGGACCTGATGTCGGTGCTCGGCGTCGCGGACGCGGCGATCGTCCTCGTCGAGGGCAAGCCGACCGGTGTGGTGAGCCGTCAGGACCTGCTGTCCTTCCTCGCGAAGGGCGGGAAGTAGCGGGGAGCCGCGGGAAGTTGCGGGGAGCCGTGGGAAGTTGAGGGAAGCCGGGGTGAACGTCGGGTGAACCAGCGGCCGAGCGGCCGGATGTGGAGCGCCCGATGATCTCCGTGGACTTCGCGGAAGCGGTACGCGCGCGTCACGTTCGCGCAGCACACGCTTAACACGGGTCCGGCACAGTGGTGGTTGTCGGCAGGGCGGGAGCGGCTCCCCGTCCCGGCCGGCACCGAACGGCGTCAAGGACCTTCCGGAGCGGCTCCCGGACCTCCATGGACGCCACGGACGCGCCGCCCCGGCCGTGAGGCCCGGCACCGCGCGTCCCCGCGGGGACCGCCGTCGTCCCGCCCCCCAGCGATGGGGGTGCGGCGGTCCCCGCGCAGTCTTTCTCAGTCCTGCCAGGCGTCGTCCTTGTCGGCGCGGCGGCGGCCGAAGAGGCCCGGGTTGGTCCGGGCGGCCTGGACGACGTTCACCCCGACGATGCCGGCCCAGGCGACCAGCAGCCCGGGGAGGTCGGCCACGCCGCCGCCGATCGCGGACAGCGGGACCGCGAGGACCAGCGAGACGATGCCGAAGCCGAAGCGCTCGCCGAAGGAGTCCGTGGGCCTCGGCGACCGGCTGTCCCGGGCCGCCGCCATCTGCTGCTCGGCGAGCTGCCGGCGCACCCGGCGCTCGACCGTTCCGTCGATGCGCTGGTCGACCTTCTCCAGGAAGGAGTCGACCAGCGCGGACTCGTACTCCTCGCCGAGTTCCCTGCGGGTCTGCAGGGTGGCGTCGAGTTCCTTCTTGAGGTCGGTGTCCCGCCCGTCCATTCCCGTCATGGCTGCCACGGTAGGCAGCCGGAGCGTCGGCGGCACTGGGGTTAGCCCCCGTCTTGTGGCTGGGGCGGCCGGGAGGGGAACGCTCGGCGTCGTGCGGGCCGCCGCCTCGCTGTATAACGGTATGCAGGAATCGGGGACAGTGAATAGCGGCGAGGGGGAGCACGTCATGAGCGGGAACAACGGGACCGACAGCCCGGCCGTGCGGCTGCAGGCGCTCTTCGAGGGGCACCGGCTGACGCCGACCCAGCGGCGCATCGCGCACAGCATGGTGCGGCGCGCCTCCGAGGTGCCCTTCCTGTCCAGCGTGGAGCTGGCCGAGCTGGCCGGGGTCAGCCAGCCGTCCGTGACCCGCTTCGCCGTCGCCCTCGGCTTCGACGGCTACCCGGCGCTGCGCCGCCATCTGCGCGAGGTCGCTCCCGCGGAACCGGCGGCGGACACCGGCTCCTGCAACGAGTACCAGCAGGCCGTGGAGGCCGAGATCGAGAACCTGCGCCATCTGGCGGAGGCGCTCGCGGACCCCGGGCCGGTGCGGGAGGCGGGCCGCCTCCTCGCCGGGAGCAGGCCCCTGCCCGTCCTCGGACTGCGGGCGGCGGCGGCCCAGGCGCACGGCTTCGCCTACTTCGCCGCCAAGGTCCACCCGGACGTCCGGCTCCTGAACGAGGGGGGCACGATGCTCCACGACCGCATCGACGCCGCCGTCCGGGCCGGCGCGACGGCCCTGCTCTGCTTCGCCCTGCCCCGCCATCCGCGCGAGGTCGTCGACACGCTCGCCCACGCCAAGGAGGCGGGGCTCACGGTGGTGACCGTCGCCGACTCCGCCTTCGCGCCGGTCGCCAAGGTCTCCGACCTGCTGCTGCCCGCCGCGGTCGGTACCGGCCTCGCCTTCGACACCGCCTGCGCGCCGATGCTGCTCGGCCGGGTGCTGCTGGAGGCCATGTGCGACGACCTGCCGGACGCCCAGGCCCGGCTGGAGGAGTTCGACACGAAGGCGGCGGTGCGGGGGCTCTTCGTGGACTGACGCGGGGCGCCGGCACCGACGGCCCGTTTCTCAGATTCGTCTCAGCTTCTCCCGTTAACCTGCCTCGCCTCACACCCTTCACAGGCATTGCGGGCAGCAGAACGGGACAGGAGGCCGGACGTGGCGCGCGGAGGACAGGGGCTGGCTCGGGTCGCCGTCGTCGTACGGGCGGGGGCGGCACCGCTGTGGTGGCTGGGCGTACTCGCGGCGGGCATCGGGGTGCTGGTGCCGGGGCTGACCGGACGCCGGATCGGCGTCCTGGCGGGCGCCGCGCTGTTCGTCGTCGCGGCGGCGGTCGTCGCGTCCGTGCGCCGCAGGCGGTACACCGCCCTGGCCCGCTCGGCCGGCCGCGCGGGCAAGCACGACGTGCTCCAGGACCGCGCGGTGACCCTGCGCAACTGGCGCCGGGGCCACCGCTGGTGGCTGCTCCTCGCCTTCCTCGCCGCCCTGGGCAGCGCCTTCGCCGTCCCCGCCGCCGCCGGACTGCTGATGGCCGGCTGCGGCGTCGGCCTGTGGCTGAAGTCCGCCTGGATCGGCCGCCGCGAACAGGCCGGCGAGGCCCTGCTGTGGGTCCGCGTGGACTGGCTCGCCCGCGGCACCGGCCGCCCGGCGGGCAAGGCCGTCCGTGCGTACCGCAGCACAGGCATCGCGGCGGGCGACGCCGCGCCGGGCGGGGCGAGGCGGAAGACGGCGGCGCCGGTGTGATGCGGAGGGTGCCGGTGCCGGTGCGTCGTGGCTGGTCGCGCAGTTCCCCGCGCCCCTAGGGCGTCACCTCGGCCGCGTCATGACTCGGACGGATACGTCAACGCGTCCGCGTGCGCCCCGCCCGCCTCCGCCACTATCTCCGCCACCGACTGGGCCTCTCGGACGGTCGCGAAGGCGACACCCCCGGAACCGTCCGCCCCGAACCCGTACACCCCCGGACGCGCGAGCGAGTTGTACGCGTAGTGATGCGCGAAGTAATACGCCCCCGTGTCCAGCGCCGCCGCGTAGTCCCCCTGCTCCAGCAGCGGCAGCGCACGCCCCGTCGCCAGCAGGTCCCCCGCGAAGCACGCCGGCCCGGCCACGTCCTGCACCACGGCGGGCCCCTCCTTCGGCAGCCCCTTGCCGTCGTACGCGGCGATCCGCAGCGGCCACGCCCCCGGCGCGTACACCGTCCGCGTGGCGACCTGCACGCCCGCGTGCGTCACCGCGACCGGCCGCCCCCCGGCGCTCTTGGCGTACTCCACGCGCGCCACCACCGTGCCGTGCTTGGCCAGCAGCGACCGCCCGAACTCGGTGACCAGCCCGTACCGCCCGTCGAACAGTCCCGGCACCGCCTCGCGCAGCACGCGCGCGTACTCGGCGTACGTCGGTGTCGTCTCGTCCGACGCGAAGTTCACCGGTAGCCCGCCGCCGATGTCGAGCGTGTCGACCTGCCGGCGCCCGGCCCGCTCGTTGATCTCCTCGGCGAGCGCGTACGTCTCGGCCACGCCCTCGGTCATCAGCGCCAACGGGATGCCCTGCGACCCGGTGTGCGCGTGCAGGCGGGTCAGCCACGGCCGGTCCAGATACGCCCGCACCACCCACTCGCGCGCCCCCTCGTCGCGCAGCGCCACCCCGAACTTCGAGGTCGCCGTCGCCGTCGACAGCGCCTCGATGGAACCCCCGCCGACCTGCGGGTTGACCCGGATGCCGAGCGGGGAGCGGCTCGTGGAGCGGCTCGCCCCCTCGGCCATCAGACCGTCGAGGCGCTCCAGCTCCTGCGGATTGTCGGCGTTGACCGCGATGCCCAGCGCGAGCGCCTCGCGCAGCTCGCCCGGCGTCTTGGCGGGCGAGTCCAGCACCGTCCGCTCCGGCGGCACACCCGCCGCCCGTGCCAGCGCCAGTTCACCCGGGCTCGCGACCTCCGCGCCGATGCCCTCCTCGTGCAGCAGCCGCAGCACCGGGACCAGTGGGGTCGCCTTCACCGCGAAGGCGTGCAGCGCGGGCGTCCCGGGCGCCGTCACCGCCTCGAACGCGGCCCGCAGCGCCGCCGCCGATTCCCGTATCCCGGCGACGTCCAGCAGCCCGATGATCGGGGCGTCCGCTCCGAGCAGCCCCTGCTCCACGGCCGCCCGCACCGCCTCGTCCCGCCGTGCCGCCCGCTCCGCGTCGGTGCCGCCGAGACCACCGCTCATGCCCGTGCCGTCGTCACTCACGCGATCTTCCGTCCCCTCATTGCCCGCCGACCCATGCCGCTGCCTGCCCCACGTATCCAGCCAAACACCCGCGACGCGTTCGTGGCGGGACACGGACGTATTGACTAGTTCTATTCACGAAGCGAGGATATGAATATCCGCAGTAACAATCCGCCGGGAGCAAGCCACCAGGAGGCAGACCATGTCCGGACCCCGCCCTGTCCGAGCGCCACGCGGTACGACGCCGAGTGCCCTGGGTTGGCAGCAGGAGGCCGCTCTGCGGATGCTGCAGAACAACCTCGACCCGGAGGTCGCCGAGCATCCCGACAAGCTCGTCGTCTACGGCGGGACGGGCAAGGCGGCACGCGACTGGCGGTCCTTCGACGCCATGGTCCGTACGCTGCGGACCCTCAAGCAGGACGAGACGATGCTCGTCCAGTCGGGCCGCCCGGTCGGTGTCATGCAGACCCACGAGTGGGCCCCGCGCGTCCTCATCGCCAACTCCAACCTGGTGGGCGACTGGGCGAACTGGGAGGAGTTCCGCCGCCTGGAGGCCCTCGGCCTGACCATGTACGGGCAGATGACGGCCGGCTCCTGGATCTACATCGGCACCCAGGGCATCCTCCAGGGCACGTACGAGACCTTCGCCGCCGTCGCCGCCAAGAAGTTCGGCGGCACCCTCGCCGGGACCATCACCCTCACCGCCGGCCTCGGCGGCATGGGCGGCGCCCAGCCGCTCGCCGTCACCATGAACGACGGCGTCGCGATCTGCATCGACTGCGACCCGCGCGCCATCGACCGCCGCATCGAGCACCGCTACCTCGACGTCAGGGCCGACTCCCTCGACCACGCCCTCCAGCTGGCCACCGAGGCCCGGGACCGGCGCAAGCCGCTGTCCATCGGCGTCCTCGGCAACGCCGCCGAGCTGGTCCCGCAGCTGCTCGCCATGGGCGCCCCGATCGACATCGTCACCGACCAGACCTCGGCCCACGACCCCCTGGCCTACCTGCCCACCGGGATCGCCTTCGAGGACATGGCCGACGCCGCCGCCAAGGACCCGGCCGGCTTCACCACTCGCGCCCGCGAGTCCATGGCCCGGCACGTCGAGGCCATGGTCGGCTTCCAGGACGCAGGCGCCGAGGTCTTCGACTACGGCAACTCCATCCGCGGCGAGGCCCAGCTCGCCGGATACGACCGGGCCTTCGCCTTCCCCGGCTTCGTCCCCGCCTACATCCGCCCCCTCTTCTGCGAGGGCAAGGGCCCCTTCCGCTGGGCCGCCCTGTCCGGCGACCCCGCCGACATCGCCAAGACCGACAAGGCGATCCTCGACCTCTTCCCGGAGAACGAGTCGCTGGCCCGCTGGATCAAGATGGCGGGGGAGCGGGTCCACTTCCAGGGCCTGCCCGCCCGGATCTGCTGGCTCGGCTACGGCGAGCGCGACAAGGCCGGTGAGCGGTTCAACGACATGGTCGCGAGCGGTGAACTGTCCGCCCCGATCGTCATCGGCCGCGACCACCTCGACTGCGGTTCCGTCGCCTCCCCGTACCGCGAGACCGAGGCCATGCTCGACGGCTCCGACGCCATCGCCGACTGGCCGCTGCTCAACGCCATGGTCAACGTCGCCTCCGGCGCCTCCTGGGTCTCCCTGCACCACGGCGGCGGCGTCGGCATGGGCCGCTCCATCCACGCCGGGCAGGTCACGGTCGCCGACGGCACCGCGCTGGCCGGCGAGAAGATCCGCCGGGTCCTCACCAACGACCCCGGCATGGGCGTCATCCGGCACGTCGACGCCGGGTACGACATCGCCGAATCGGTCGCCGGGGAGCGGGACGTGCGGGTGCCCATGCGCGAGGGTGACGAGGCGCGCGAGGGTGACGACGCGTGAGCTTCCACAGCATGTGGGCGGAGCTGCTGCCGGTCGGCCGCAGCTCCGCCTCCGGCGGCTACCGCCGCTACGCCTGGACCGGCGCCGACACCGACTGCCGGGCCTGGTTCCGGGAGCAGGCCGAGGCACGTGGGCTGACCTACGAGACCGACCGCAACGGCAACCAGTGGGCCTGGCTCGGTGACCCCGCCGCCGGGAACGCCGTCGTCACCGGATCCCACCTCGACTCCGTGCCCGACGGCGGCGCCTTCGACGGGCCTCTCGGTGTCGTCTCCGCCTTCGCGGCCCTGGACGAACTGCGCGGCAGGGGAGCGCGGTTCACCAGGCCGCTGGGCATCGTCAACTTCGGCGACGAGGAGGGCGCCCGCTTCGGCCTCGCCTGCGTCGGCTCCCGGCTCACCGCGGGCGCGCTCACCGTCGAGCAGGCCCACCGCCTCACCGACGGCGACGGCATCACGCTCCCGCGGGCCATGGAGGCCGCCGGACACGACCCGGCCACCCTCGGCCCCGACCCCGAGCGGCTGGCCCGCATCGGTGCCTTCGTCGAACTCCACGTCGAACAGGGCCGCGCCCTCGACCTGTCCGGCGACCGGATCGGCATCGCGTCCGCCATCTGGCCGCACGGACGCTGGCGGTTCGACTTCCGGGGCGAGGCCAACCACGCCGGCACCACCCGCCTCGCCGACCGGCGCGACCCCATGCTGTCCTACGCCGAGACCGTGCTCGCCGCTCGCCGCGAGGCGGAACTCGCCGGTGCCGTCGCCACCTTCGGCAAGATCGCCGTCGAGCCCAACGGCGTCAACGCCATCCCGTCCCTCGTACGCGGCTGGCTCGACTCCCGCGCCGCCGACCAGGAAAGCCTGGACACCGTGGTCGGCGGGGTGGAGAAGGCCGCTCGTGAGTACGCCGCCGCCCACGGCGTCGACCTCGACGTCGTGCGCGAGTCCTTCACCCCCGTCGTCGAGTTCGACCACGTCCTGCGCGACGAACTCGCCCGCATCCTCGGCAGCGACACGGAGACGGGTCTCAAGGTGCCCGTCCTCGGCACCGGCGCCGGACACGACGCCGGAATCCTCTCCGGACGCATCCCGACCGCCATGCTGTTCGTGCGCAACCCCACCGGCGTCTCGCACTCCCCGGCCGAGTACGCCGCCGAGGACGACTGCGTGGCCGGGGTGAGCGCACTCGCCGACGTACTGGAAGGGCTGGCCTGCACGTGACCCCCACCGAGCGGACCCGGACGTACTGGCTGGAGCACGCCTGGCTCGGCACCCACGTCGAGCCGGGCGTCGCCCTCGATGTGCACGCCGGCCGCATCACCGCCGTCCGCCAGGGCGTCCCCGCCCCGCCCCCCGGCGCCGAGATCCTGCGCGGACTGACCCTCCCGGGCCTGGCGAACGCCCACTCGCACGCCTTCCACCGCGCCCTGCGCGGCACCGTCCAGGTCGGCTCCGGCACCTTCTGGACCTGGCGCGAGGTCATGTACTCCGTCGCCGACCGGCTGACCCCGGAGACGTACCACGACCTCGCCCGCGCGGTGTACGCCGAGATGGCGCTCGCCGGCATCACCACCGTCGGCGAGTTCCACTACGTCCACCACGCCCCCGGCGGCACCCCCTACGCCGAACCCAACGCGATGGGCGAGGCCCTGATCGAGGCCGCCTCCGAGGCCGGCATCCGCATCACCCTCCTCGACACCTGCTACCTGTCCGCCGGCTTCGGGCAGCCCCCGAACAACCACCAGCGCCGCTTCTCCGACGGGACGGCGGACGCCTGGGCGGAACGCTGTTCAGTTCTCAAGGAACGGGATCACGCACGGATCGGGGCGGCGATCCACTCCGTACGGGCCGTGCCCGCCGGCCAGTTGGCGACCGTGGCGCGCTGGACCGAGGAGAGGCGGGCCCCGCTGCATGTGCACCTGTCCGAGCAGACCGCCGAGAACGACGCCTGCCGCGAAACGCACGGCCGCACCCCCACCCGGCTCCTCGCCGACCACGGCGTGCTCGGACCCCGCACCACCGGCGTCCACAACACCCACCTCACCGACGAGGACATCGCCCTGCTCGGCGGCAGCCGCACCGGCACCTGCATGTGCCCCACCACGGAACGCGACCTCGCCGACGGCATCGGCCCCGCCGCCGCCCTCCAGCGAGCGGGCTCCCCGCTCTCCCTCGGCTCCGACAGCCACGCCGTCGTCGACCTGCTCGAAGAAGCCCGCGCGATGGAGCTGAACGAGCGCCTGCGCACCCGCACCCGTGGCCACTGGACCGCCGCCGCCCTGCTGCGCGCCGCCACCGCCGACGGCCACGCCGCCCTCGGCTGGGACGACGCCGGGACCATCGAGGCCGGCGCCCGCGCCGACCTCACCACCCTCGCCCTCGACTCCGTCAGAACGGCGGGGCCGCTGCCCAGGCTCGGCGCCGAGACGGCCGTATTCGCCGCGACGGCCGCGGACGTACGGCACACGATCGTGGGCGGACGGCATGTCGTACGCGACGGGGCGCACACCCTCGTACCCGATGTGCCGCGGACCCTCGCGCGGGCCGTGGAAGCCCTGCGCGCATAGCGACGAACACCCGCCCCCGCTCCCGCCCCCACGAGGACGTCACGGACATCATGAGCAGCAGCACCGTCATCACCAACATCGCCGCACTCGTCACCAACGACCCCTCCCTCGGTGACAACTCCCCCCTCGGACTGGTCCGGGACGCGGCCGTCGTCATCGACGGCGACCGCGTCGCGTGGACCGGTGAATCAAGCAAAGCACCCGCCACTGACAACCGGGTCGACGCCGGCGGCCGGGCGGTCCTCCCCGGCTTCGTCGACTCCCACTCCCACCTCCTCTTCGCGGGCGACCGCACCGAGGAGTTCAACGCCCGCATGTCCGGCCGCCCCTACAGCGCCGGCGGCATCCGCACCACCGTCGCCGCGACCCGCGCCGCGAGCGACGCGGAACTGGAGGCGGGCCTCACCCGTTACCTCGAAGAGGCCCTGCGCCAGGGCACCACCACCTTCGAGACCAAGTCCGGTTACGGCCTGACCACCGCCGACGAGTCCCGCGCCCTGCGCGTCGCCGCCCGCCACACCGACGAGGTCACCTTCCTGGGCGCCCACATCGTCGCGCCCGAACTCGCCGACGACCCGGCCGCCTACGTCGCCCTCGTCACCGGCGAGATGCTCGACGCCTGCGCCCCGCACGCCCGGTGGATCGACGTGTTCTGCGAGAAGGGCGCCTTCGACGGCGACCAGGCCCGCGCCATCCTCACCGCCGGCAAGGCCAAGGGCCTGCACCCGCGCATCCACGCCAACCAGCTCTCCTACGGCCCCGGCGTCCAGCTCGCGGTCGAACTCGACGCCGCCAGCGCCGACCACTGCACCCACCTCACCGACGCCGACGTGGACGCCCTCGCCGGCAGCCGCACGGTCGCCACCCTGCTCCCCGGCGCCGAGTTCTCCACCCGCGCCGAGTGGCCGGACGCCCGGCGCCTCATCGACGCCGGCGCCACGGTCGCGCTGTCCACCGACTGCAACCCCGGCTCGTCCTTCACGTCCTCCGTGCCCTTCTGCGTCGCCCTCGCCGTACGGGACATGGGGATGTCCCCCGACGAGGCGGTCTGGTCGGCCACCGCGGGCGGCGCGGCCGCCCTGCGCCGCGACGACATCGGCCGTCTCACCCCGGGCGCGTACGCCGACCTGACCCTCCTCGACGCCCCGAGCCACGTCCACCTGGCCTACCGGCCCGGCGTCCCGCTGGTCAGCGGGGTCTGGCGGCGCGGCGTACGCGTGGTCTGACCGCCGCCCGGATCCACGCCCGGGCCCCCGCCCGGCCCCCCCGGACCCCCGCCCGAACCGCTCAGGAGGCCCCGGCGCGCCACCGCTGGTCCGTCCGCCCCGCCCCCGCCCCGACGAGGACCGCCGCGTCGCCCCCGCCCGGGGTCACCGCGCGGTCCGGGGCGATGCCGGGGCGGATCACACCGCGCGCGTCCACCGAGAAGCGGAGGTTCTGGCCGTTGCGTCCGTCGACCGAGTCGCACTCCCAGATGCCGACGCCCTCGTCCACGGAGCCGCGGCTGTCCAGGCAGTAGTCCTCGTCGGCGTACGACTGGACCACCCCGCGACCGGCGTCGACCCGCCACAGCTGGGTGTGGGACGAGGTGCAGGGCGCCGTGACGACGTCCGTGCCCTTCTCCAGGCCGCCGTCGATGTCCAGGCAACGGCCCGAGGCGACGTTCACCACCTGGGCGTACGTGCCACCCGGCGCCCGGTACGACGGCGTGGACGGCGTCGGCGAGGGCCGTGCGGTGCGCGAGGGCGTCGGACTCGGCTTCGGCGAGGGGGACTTCGACGAGGCGGAGGGCGACGGCGACGGCGTGGGGGAGGACGGCGTCGCCGGGACGGTCGCCGTCACCGTCACCGGCGGTGGTCCGGCGGGGGGACGTGACGACGCGTTCGCCGTCGGCCGGGACGGCGTGTCGTCCGGCGACAGATCAGGAAGAGGAGCGGCGCGAGAGCCACGCCCAGGGCCGCCGAGGCCAGCGCGAAGCGGCGCGACGGCGGCCAGGTCCCGGACATCGCGAGCGAGGCGACGCCGCCCGGCTCGTCCGCCTCCCGCGCCGCGTACGCCGTGCCCGCCCACGGCAGCAGGCCCTCGGCCAGGGCCGTGCGCGGGGTGTCCCGCAGGGTGCACAACTCCTCGTACGCGGCCGTGCAGTGCGGGCAGCGCGCCATGTGGGCGTGCAGGTCGGCGCTGTTCCGGGGTGTGTCGGGCCGTACCGACTCCTCGATGAGGCGCCGGAAGTCCACACAGCGCCGGTCCTCGGAGGCGGCCAGCCGGGACCGCAGACAGGCCCGCGCCAGTGCCTGGAGCGCGGGCTGTGTGCCGTACGTGACGTCCTGGCGGCCGAGGCCGAGCAGCGCGGCCGTCCGGTCGGCGGGCTCCCGGTCCACCACCCGTACCAGATCATGCCCTGGGCGCGGGGCGGCAGGGAACGGAAGGCCGCGAGCATGGGCGGGACCGGGCAGCCCGTGCCCGCCGTGTTCACCACGAGGAGCAGACCGGCGTCGAGTCCGGCGGAGCGTTCGTCGGCCGCCCACTCGGCGGCGGTCTCACCGGCCAGGAGCAGGAGTTGATGCCGCCACGGCCCCCCGGCGTCGGTGCCGCGGGCAGCCCGACGGGCCGCCAGTGCGAAGGTGAGTGCGGCCAGTTGCCGTGCCGTGGACTCGCCGGCCGTGCACAGGCGGGCGTAGGCGAGTACCGAAGGCTGATGCCGTGCGCGGAGTTCCTGGAGCGCCGGATAGGCGGTGGGGGTCTCGGCGCGCAGCAGTGCGGTCAGCCGCGCGTCGGACGTGCCGGCGTACATCTCGTCCCCGGCCTGGGCACCACCGGCGGTCCCGTCGCCCCGAGCCATCCGTCCGCCTCCCCGTACCCCGCGACTCCACGGTGCCGGTCCTGACGTACCGGCCAGTTTGTGGGGTGCCTCATAGTGGTGGAACGGGGCCCGCGAGGAAAGAGCTTTCCGTGGGTAACCGGCGGCTGTTCCGGCGGCGGCTCCGGGCGCCGCGCGATGGCCCGTACCGCGAGCGGCACGCACAACCCGAAGGGGGGCGGCCCGACTTCGGACCGCCCCCCTGGAGGGCAAGCGTCACCCGGTGAGGACTACTCCTCGACCGTGAGCCCCTTGCGCAGCCGTACGAGTGTGCGCGACAGCAGGCGCGAGACATGCATCTGGGAGATGCCGAGTTCCTCGCCGATCTCCGACTGGGTCATGCCCGCGACGAAGCGGAGCGAGAGGATCTTGCGGTCCCGGGACGGGAGTTCGGCGATCAGCGGCTTCAGCGACTCGACGTACTCGATGCCCTCGAGCCCGTGGTCCTCGTAGCCGATGCGGTCGGCCAGCGCGCCCTCCGCGTCGTCCTCCTCCGGCTGGGCGTCCAGCGAGGAGGCGGTGTAGGCGTTGGACGCCGCCATGCCCTCGACGACCTCGTCCTTGGACAGGCCGAGGTGCTCGGCCAGTTCGCTCACCGTGGGGGCGCGGTCGAGGCGCTGAGCCAACTCGTCGCCGGCCTTGGCCAGGTCGAGCCGCAGTTCCTGGAGGCGGCGCGGGACGCGCACGGACCACGAGGTGTCGCGGAAGAAGCGCTTGATCTCGCCGATGATGGTCGGCATCGCGAACGTGGGGAACTCCACACCGCGGGACATCTCGAAGCGGTCGATCGCCTTGATCAGGCCGATCGTGCCGACCTGGATGATGTCCTCCATCGGCTCGCTGCGGGAGCGGAAGCGGGAGGCCGCGAACTTGACCAGGGCGAGGTTGAGCTCGACGAGCGTGTTGCGTACGTACGCGTGCTCGTGGGTGCCTTCCTCCAGCGACTCCAGCCGCTCGAAGAGGGTCTTGGACAGGGCCCGGGCGTCCGCCGGAGCAACCTCGTCGTAGGCGGGGATGTCCGGAAGCCCGGCGAGTGCGCCGTCGTGGTCGACGACCGCGTCATGGTGCTCGATGGGATCCAGATGTTCCGGAGGGAGTGTCGACGTCGCTTCTTGGGTACGCGATCCGTCGAGCCGGGGTGACATGATGTCCTCCATCGTTCTCGGCATACGGCTGCCGAAGCCAATTACGTGCACTGCGGTGTGCGGCGCCTCCAAAGCCGGCCGTGTCGGTTTACGTGTCCTACTAGCCCTACCGGGTTTACCGAGCCCACCGCAAGTGTGTTCTGTGCGGGTATGTCCGTTTGTGTGCGGTTGTTCGGGTGTCGGAGTGCGGTGGGAAGGCGTAGTGTTCGGGGGCGTCAGTAAGCAGTCACGACCTCGGGAGAGAGAAACGGCATGGACCGCGGGACGGTCGGCAGTGCCCAGTCGGGCCGGCTTCTGGTGGAGGTGCGGGAAGAGGGCCCCAGTGCCGTCGTGACACCGGCGGGTGAGTTGGATCACCACACCGCCGAGCTGTTGCGCGAGCCGCTGGAGGACTGTCTCGCCAAGGGATTCAACCGGCTTGTCGTCGACTGTTCGCGTCTGGAGTTCTGCGACTCCACGGGGCTCAACGTCCTGCTCGGCGCGCGGTTGAAGGCGGAGGCCGCGGGGGGCGGTGTGCATCTGGTGGCCATGCAGCCCGTGGTGGCTCGCGTGTTCGAGATCACGGGGGCCGAAGCGGTCTTCACCCTCCATGACACCCTTGAGGCCGCCCTGGCCGACGAGTCCGGCTGAACCGGCCCTTGTCCGGCCGGTGGCGGGTCTCGTGCGCTGCCTGGGGCAGGCGTTTTCGCCCCGTTCCGTGTTTCGTGCCGAATACAGGGGTGTTCGGACGGTCCGGTCGGGCAGGAGACACCCTGAGCTGACTGTGTACGACGTACGACTTTGAAACGTGAACTGGTGAATCGGTGAGGTGAAGCGCTGATGAGCACCACCCGGCCCTACTCGCCGGGCGACCGCGGTCCGGAGCCCAGCGGCGCTTCCGGGGCGTCCGAGGGGGGCGTGCCTGGGACCGGGGCGTCCGAGGGGGGCGTGCCCGGGACCGGGGAGTCCGAGGGGGGCGTGTCCGCGGGGCAGGCCGCCGTGATCGGGGCGTCCGTGCCGTCGTCCCCGTCTGCTGCCTCGGCCCCGTCTTCTTCCTCGTCTCCGTCTCCGGTCGGGGAGGGGACCGCGTCCGCGGGGGGCGGTGGGCGGCAGGGACGCAGGCTGAGCTTCGACGACCAGAGCGGGGTGGTCCCGCTCGCCCGTGACTTCACCCGCCAGGCGCTGTACGCCTGGGGCTGGCTGCCCTCCGCCACCGCGGACCAGCGGGCCGCCGCCGAGGACGTGCTCCTCGTGGTGTCCGAGCTGGTCACCAACGCGTGTCTGCACGCCGAGGGGCCGGACGAGCTGTGGATCACCTGTGAGAAGAAGGTGATCCGGCTGGAGGTCTCCGACCGGGGTACGGGTCAGCCGGCGCCGCGGACCCCGCACCGGGCGGGGCGTCCTGGTGGCCACGGCATGTTCATCGTGCAGCGGCTGTGCCTGGACTGGGGCGTGGTGCGTACGCCCGGCGTCGCGGGCAAGCGGGTGTGGGCCGAGCTGGGGGCGCCGGCGTAGGCCCTGCGGTGCGGTGGCCTGCGGCGCTTTTCCCATGCCTTTTCCCACCCGCCCACCCGACTCGGTGGGCCGGTAGGTCGACGTCCCTGGGGCTCCGCCCCAGACCCCGGCGGGGACTGCGTCCCCTGCACCCCTACAAGAACCGGGTCCTGTGCCGTCCTGCGCCCTGTGCGGCCTCAAGCCCCTGCGTCGCCCCGCGCCCGGCGCCGCCTCAAGCTTCTGCGCCGACGCCCTGTGCCCCGCCCAGCCTCAAGCGCCCGCCGCCCGGTGGCCCGCGCCCGGCGCTGCCTCAAGCGCCCGTCGCCCGTAGCCCTGTGCCCCGTGCAGTCTCACGCTCCTGCGTGGTCTTGTGCCCCGCGTCCCGCGCAGCCCCGCGCTCCGCGCAGCCCCGCGCTCCGCGCAGCCCCGCGCTCCGCGCCGGTAGGCACCTGGCACCCGCCGGGCGCGGAACCGGACCCGGCCGCCGCCCCCGCCTCCGTGCCCGGGCCCCGGGCACGGACCAAAACCCCTCCACGGGCGCCCCTCAGAGACCCCACGCCTCATCCGCACCCACGCCACCCCACCCACGGGCCCCACGCACACCTGCACCCCCACCCACGCAACCGCACACACCGCACCCCACCCACGCCCCGCACCGGACCCCCGAAACGCCCGGAGGGCCACCGCATCCACCGGGATGCGATGACCCTCCGCAGGCAGGAGCCGCCAGGCCGGCAGGGCTCAGCGGACGTCGCCCATGAGTTCCTTCACGCGCTTGCGGTACATCCAGATCGCGATACCGGCGACCACGGCGAGCGTGGCTTCCGCGGCCACGATGCCCGTCTTGTTGAGGTTGACGCCGGCGATGGAGAGCAGGCCGGTCGTGGCGTCACCGGCGGTGACGGCCAGGAACCAGACGCCCATCATCTGCGAGGCGTACTTCACGGGCGCCATCTTCGTGGTGACCGACAGGCCGACCGGGGAGAGCATCAGCTCACCGCAGGTCTGGACGAAGTAGATCGCCACCAGCCACAGCGCGGCCGCCTTGTGACCGCCGTCCGCGATGGCCAGCGGGGCCAGGAAGAGGAAGAAGGACGCGCCGACCAGGACCAGACCGAAGGAGAACTTGACGATCGTGCTCGGTTCCTTGCCGCGCCGGGCGAGCGCCAGCCACACCGTGGCGAAGACCGGAGCCAGGGCCATGATGATGACCGGGTTGACCGACTGGAACCAGGAGACCGGGAAGTCCCAGCCCAGAACGCTGGTGTTGGTCGAGGAGTCGGCGAAGATCGCCAGCGTCGAACCGCCCTGGTCGTAGATCATCCAGAAGACGGCCGCGGCGACGAAGAACCAGATGTACGCGGACATCTTCGACTGCTCGGAGCGGTCCAGGTCCTTGTCGCGCTTGATGCGGGTCAGCACCAGCACCGGGATGATCACGCCGAGCAGGGTCAGCGGGACCAGGATCCAGTTCAGCGTGTAGTTGCCGGAGAAGCCGACGATCGCGTAGAAGACGACGGCGAGCGCGGCCCAGAACGCGGCCTTGCGCAGGGTGGAGGTCTTCTCCTCCACCGACAGCGGCTTCGGGACCACGCTGGAGTGCGGAGCCAGGTGGCGGCTGCCGAGCAGGAACTGGACCACGCCCAGGCCCATGCCGACCGCGGCGAGCGCGAAGCCGAGGTGCCAGTTGACGTTCTCGCCGATGGTGCCGATGATCAGCGGCGCCGCGAAGGCACCCAGGTTGATGCCCATGTAGAAGACGGTGAAGCCACCGTCGCGGCGCGGGTCGTCGGGGCCGCTGTAGAGCTGGCCGACCATCGTGGAGATGTTGGCCTTCAGCAGACCCGAGCCGATGGCGACCAGCCCCAGGCCCGCGAAGAACGTGCCGGAGGACGGCAGTGCCAGCGTGAGGTGGCCGAGCATGATCACACCGCCGGCGACGGCGACGGTCTTGCGGGGGCCCCAGACACGGTCGCCGAACCAGCCGCCCGGCATCGTGAGCAGGTACACCAGCGAGAGGTACACCGAGTAGATCGCGGTCGCGGTGCCGGCGTTCATGCCGAGACCGCCGGGGGCCACCAGGTACAGCGGGAGCAGAGCCCTCATGCCGTAGTAGGAGAAACGCTCCCACATCTCGGTCATGAAGAGAGTGGCCAGTCCGCGGGGGTGGCCGAAGAAGGTCTTCTCGGATCCGGGGGTGCCCGGGGAGACCGAGTCCTTCGTCAGGCTGGACGCCATGGTCGATCCTTGCTGGTCGGGACGCGCTCACGAGGCGATGCGCGCCCGGTGGGGGGCGGCCGGCACCGGCGGCCGTCACCCGCCCGCCCCACGCCTTGAGGGGGATTCCGCTCCGGATTGCGAAGCGGTGGACGGCAGCCACCGGGATCCACGCCTCTGCGCACGTCAGTGCACGCGGTGAGGCCCGGCCACAGGTCATTCCTTTCGAGGCCGGCCGTGGGGGCCGACCCGCACACAAAAGAGACCCTCAGCGTCGAACTGTCGCCAAAGGTCCCCTGGGTGCTACAGGCGCTGATTCACCATACGGCAGGACACCGCCCGGTATGGAAGGACTTGAGACGCGGATCACAGGTAATGAAGGAACCGCGAACGATCTTTCGAAGGTCCATCTCAGGATGACACCCCACAGCCGCAGGTTCGCACAGAGGGCCGGTGGCGGGCCGACGGGGGGTCGGGCGGGCAGGTCACGCGGCGGGTGCCCGGCTTGTCCGTAGGTAAGAGACCCTCGGGGCGATCACGCCCCGGGCGCTGCTCCGAGCGGACTACCATCAGCTCATGACCCGTGTACTGCTCGCCGAGGACGACGCGTCCATCTCGGAGCCGCTGGCCCGCGCACTGCGCCGGGAAGGGTACGAGGTCGAGGTGCGTGAGGACGGACCCACCGCACTCGACGCCGGGCTGCAGGGCGGCATCGATCTGGTCGTGCTGGACCTGGGCCTGCCGGGCATGGACGGGCTGGAGGTCGCCCGCCGGCTGCGGTCCGAGGGCCACGCAGTGCCGATCCTGATCCTGACCGCGCGCGCCGACGAGGTGGACACCGTCGTCGGTCTGGACGCGGGCGCCGACGACTACGTCACCAAGCCCTTCCGCCTCGCCGAGCTGCTCGCCCGGGTCCGCGCCCTGCTGCGGCGCGGTGCCGTCGAGGCCCCGCAGCCGGCCGCCACGCACGGTGTGCGCATCGACGTCGAGTCGCACCGGGCCTGGATGGGTGAGGAGGAGCTCCAGCTCACCGCCAAGGAGTTCGACCTGCTGCGGGTGCTGGTGCGCGACGCCGGCCGGGTCGTCACCCGCGACCAGCTGATGCGCGAGGTCTGGGACACCACCTGGTGGTCGTCGACCAAGACCCTCGACATGCACATCTCCTGGCTCCGCAAGAAGCTGGGGGACGACGCGGCGAACCCCCGCTACATCGCCACCGTGCGCGGCGTCGGCTTCCGTTTCGAGAAGAACTGAGCGCCCGCAGGGCCTGCCCGGGTAAGAGGACATGCGCCGTCGACTGATCCAGTCCACGCTCGCCGTGGTGCTCGTCGTGATCGCCGTGTTCGGCGTCTCCCTCGTGATCGTCGAGACCCGGACGATCAGCAGCTCCGCCCAGGAGCGGGTCGACCTGGAGGCGGTGCGGCTGGCCAGCATCGTGGACAGTCGGCTGCTCGGCGCCGGGTCCGTCGACGCCAAGTTCCTCCGGGAGCAGGTACGGGACGCCCGGTACGCCGAGATCCGCATCCCCGGCAGGCCGGTCATCGAGGTCGGCAGCCGGCCGACCGGTGAGGTCATCCGGGGCAGGGCCACCGGCGAGGAGGGCGAGACGGTCCTCGTCGAGGAGCCGAGTTCCTCGGTGACCCGTGAGGTCGGCCGGACCCTGCTGATCATCGGTCTGGTGGCGCTGCTCGCGGTGATCGCCGCGGTGCTGCTGGCGATTCGGCAGGCCAACCGCCTCGCCTCCCCGCTCACCGACCTCGCCGAGACCGCCGAACGCCTCGGCTCCGGCGACCCGCGCCCGAGGCACAAGCGCTACGGCGTCCCCGAGCTGGACCGGGTCGCGGACGTGCTGGACTCCTCCGCCGAGCGCATCGCCCGGATGCTCACCGCCGAGCGCCGCCTGGCCGCCGACGCCTCCCACCAACTGCGCACCCCGCTGACCGCGCTGTCCATGCGGCTGGAGGAGATCACCCTCACCGACGAACTGGAGACGGTGAAGGACGAGGCGGCGATCGCGCTGTCGCAGGTGGAGCGGCTGACGGACGTCGTGGACCGGCTGCTGACGAACTCCCGCGACCCGCGCAGCGGCTCCGCCGTCACCTTCGAGCTGGACGACATCATCCAGCAGCAGATCGCGGAGTGGCGCCCCGCCTACCGCAGCGAGGGGCGGGCGATCGTCAGTTCCGGCAAACGGCATCTGACGGCCGTGGGCACCCCGGGCGCGGTGGCCCAGGTGCTGGCCGCGCTGATCGAGAACTCACTGATGCACGGCGGCGGCACGGTGGCCCTGCGGACCCGGGTGACGGGCAACCAGGCGGTGGTCGAGGTCACCGACGAGGGGGCCGGCGTCCCGGGCGACCTGGGGGCGCGGATCTTCGAGCGCGCGATCAGCGGGCGGAACTCGACGGGTATCGGCCTGGCCGTCGCCCGCGACCTGGCCGAGGCGGACGGCGGCCGGCTGGAGCTCCTCCAGGGCCGTCCTCCGGTGTTCGGCCTGTTCCTGTCACGCACACCGCCGCCGAAGAAGTCGTCGGGGGCCTCGGGGGACTCGGGGGACTCGGGGCAGACGGTTCGCTAGGCGACCGCGCGGGCAGGCACCGGCCGCCGTCAGCGGTGGGCCGCGGGGGTGCCGTCCGTGGTGCGCACCGCCGTCGGCTGCTCGTGCTCCAGGAAGGTCTCCGCCCGCGTCACCGGCTCGCGGGCCGGCAGCGTCCGGAAGACCCAGGAGCGGTACGACCAGAAGCGGAACAGCGTGCCGATGCCGATGCCGAGGAACTTGAAGATGTTGCTCTGCAGCGGGCTGTCCCAGCCGAAGCCGTACGTCGCCGTGTAGAGCACGCCGTTCTCGATCACCAGCCCGACCGCGCTGAACACCAGGAACAGCGACATCTCGCGGGTCCGGCGGCCCTTGTCGCGGTCCCGGTAGGTGAAGTAGCGGAAGCCCAGGTAGTTGAAGACGATCGCGACGACGGTCGCGATGATGCTTGCCCGCACCACCGCGAGGTCGGTCACGTGCCGCACCAGGTTGAAGACGAGCAGGTTGACCAGGACCCCCGCGCCGCCCACCGCGCCGAACTTCACGACCTCACGGGCCAGCCGGCCGATCCGCTCCCGCACCGCGCCACGGGGTGCCGGGGGTACCGGGGGCGTGGGGGGAGCCGTGTGAGCACCCGAGGAACCATGTCCCATGGTCGTGCAGGCCCCCGTCCATCGGTTGGCGTCAATCCGTTCATGCTAACCACCCGGACGCGCGATCTTCCTGCGGACGGACGCCGGGCGATGGGAAAGAGGGGCCGTACCCCCGGGGAAACGGCCGGTAAACAGGTGGGCCTCGCGCGGCCGATACGCTAGGGGTGTGACGTTCCCCGTAGTCGGCATGGTCGGCGGTGGCCAGCTCGCTCGTATGACACACGAGTCTGGCATCCCGTTGGGCATCAGGTTCAAGCTCCTCAGTGACACCCCTCAGGACTCTGCGGCGCAGGTCGTGAACGAAGTCGTCATCGGCGACTATCGCGATCTGGACACGCTGCGCGAGTTCGCGCGCGGCTGTGACGTGATCACCTTCGATCACGAGCACGTGCCGACCGAGCATCTCAGGGCCCTGGAGGCGGACGGCATCCCCGTGCGCCCAGGGCCGGACGCGCTCGTGCACGCCCAGGACAAGGGCGTGATGCGCGCGAAGCTCGACGCGATCGGCGTGCCCTGCCCGCGGCACCGGATCGTGCGCGATCCGGCCGACGTGGCCGCCTTCGCGGACGAGGGCGACGGCTTCCCGGTCGTCCTCAAGACGGTCCGCGGCGGCTACGACGGCAAGGGCGTATGGGTCGTGGACTCCGTCGAGGAGGCCGCCGAGCCGTTCCGGGCCGGTGTGCCCGTGCTGGCGGAGGAGAAGGTCGACTTCGTCCGCGAGCTGGCCGCCAACGTGGTCCGCTCCCCGCACGGCCAGGCGGTGGCGTACCCCGTCGTCGAGTCCCAGCAGGTGAAGGGCGTCTGCGACACGGTGATCGCGCCCGCCCCCGACCTCGACGGGACGCTGGCGCTCCGGGCCGAGGAGATGGCGCTCAGCATCGCCAAGGAACTGGACGTCGTCGGCCACCTCGCCGTCGAGCTGTTCCAGACCCGCGACGGCCGCGTCCTCGTCAACGAACTGGCGATGCGCCCGCACAACTCCGGCCACTGGACGATGGACGGCGCGATCACGTCCCAGTTCGCCAACCACGTCCGCGCGGTCCTCGACCTCCCCCTCGGCGACCCGCGCCCGCGCGCCAAGTGGACGGTCATGGTCAACGTCCTCGGCGGCGACTACCCGGACATGTACTCCGCGTACCTGCACTGCATGGCCCGCGACCCCCAGCTGAAGATCCACATGTACGGCAAGGACGTGAAGCCCGGCCGCAAGGTGGGTCACGTCAACACCTACGGCGACGACCTGGACGACGTGCTGGAGCGCGCCCGTCACGCTGCCGGCTACCTGAGAGGGACGATCACCGAATGAACCCGGTAAGCCCGGTGAGTCCGGTCGTGGGCATCGTCATGGGGTCGGACTCCGACTGGCCCGTGATGGAGGCCGCCGCCAAGGCGCTCGACGAGTTCGAGATCCCCTACGAGGTCGACGTCGTCTCGGCGCACCGCATGCCGCACGAGATGATCGCGTACGGCGAGCAGGCCGCCGGACGCGGGCTGAAGGCGGTCATCGCCGGGGCCGGGGGCGCCGCCCACCTGCCCGGCATGCTCGCCTCGGTCACCCCGCTGCCCGTCATCGGCGTGCCGGTGCCGCTGAAGTACCTGGACGGCATGGACAGCCTCCTGTCCATCGTGCAGATGCCGGCGGGTGTCCCCGTCGCCACCGTCTCGGTCGGCGGCGCCCGCAACGCGGGTCTCCTGGCCGCTCGGATGCTCGCCGCCCACGACGAGGAGCTGCTGGGCCGCATGCGCGAGTTCCAGCAGGACCTCAACGACCAGGCCACCGAGAAGGGCAAGCGGCTGCGCACCAAGGTCGAGGGCTCCGCGGCCTTCGGCTTCGGGAAGTGAGGCCCGTGACCTCCCTCGACCAGGCCCGCGAGCTGCTGCGCGAGTTCCCCGTCGTCGACGGCCACAACGACCTGCCCTGGGCGCTGCGCGAACAGGTCCGCTACGACCTCGACGCCCGCGACATCGCCGCCGACCAGTCCGCCCACCTGCACACCGACCTCGCCCGGCTGCGCTCGGGCGGCGTCGGCGCGCAGTACTGGTCGGTGTACGTCCGCTCGGACCTGCCGGGCGCGGTGACCGCGACGCTGGAGCAGATCGACTGCGTACGGCGGCTGATCGACCGCCACCCCGGGGAGCTGCGCGCCGCGCTGACCGCCGCCGACATGGAGGCCGCCCGCGCCGAGGGCCGCATCGCCTCGCTGATGGGCGCCGAGGGCGGCCACTCCATCGACAACTCGCTCGCCACGCTCCGCGCGCTGTACGCGCTCGGCGTGCGCTACATGACCCTCACCCACAACGACAACGTGGCGTGGGCGGACTCGGCGACCGACGAGCCCGCCGTCGGCGGCCTGTCGGCCTTCGGCCGCGAGGTCGTGCGGGAGATGAACCGCGAGGGCATGCTGGTCGACCTCTCGCACGTGGCGGCCACGACGATGCGCGACGCGCTGGACACCTCCACGGCACCGGTGATCTTCTCCCACTCCTCCGCGCGTGCCGTCTGCGACCACCCGCGCAACATCCCGGACGACGTGCTGGAGCGGATGGCGGCGGGCGGCGGCATGGCGATGGTGACGTTCGTGCCGAAGTTCGTGCTCCAGGCGGCCGTGGACTGGACGGCCGCCGCCGACGACAACATGCGGGCGCACGGCTTCCACCACCTGGACACCAGCGCGGAGGCGATGAAGATCCACCGCGCCTTCGAGGAGGGCACCCCGCGCCCGGTCGCCACGGTGTCCACGGTCGCCGACCACCTCGACCACATGCGCGAGGTCGCCGGCGTCGACCACCTCGGCATCGGCGGTGACTACGACGGCACGGCCTTCACGCCCGACGGCCTCAGCGACGTGTCCGGCTACCCGAACCTGATCGCCGAGCTGCTCGACCGCGGCTGGTCCCAGGCCGACCTGGCCAAGCTGACCTGGAAGAACGCGGTCCGGGTGCTGGGCGCCGCGGAGGACGTGGCCCGGGGGCTTCAGGCGACGCGGGGGCCGTCCAACGCCACGCTCGAAGCACTGGACGGCTGAACGGTCCCGTCACCGAGGGCGGGGTAGTCGGTGTAGCCGGTCGCCCCGCCCACGTACATGAAGTACCGGTCCCGTACCGGGTTCAGCGGCGCGCCGAGCCGCAGCCGCTCCACCAGGTCGGGGTTGGCGAGGAACGGCCGGCCCAGGGCGATCAGGTCGGCCCCGGCGGCCAGCAGCCGCTCGGAGGCGCGGCGCACGGTGTCCGTGGAGAGTTCCTCGCCCAGCACCGGGTTGGCGATCAGCACCCCGGGCCAGCCGGCGCGGATCTTCCGGAACACCGGCGCGTCCGGGTCGGCGTGCACCAGGTGCAGATACGTGAGCCCGAGCCCGCCGAGCCGCTCGGTGAGCGCCGGGTAGATCTCCTCGGTCTCGCCCTCCGCGATGCCGTTGACGGTGTTGCCGGGGGAGACCCGCAGGCCCACCCGCTCGGCGCCGATCTCGGCGGCCACCGCCTCGACCACCTCGGCCGTGAAGCGGATCCGCGCGGCGACCGAGCCGCCGTAGCCATCGGCGCGGCGGTTGGTGTTGGCGGCCAGGAACTGGTGCAGGAGGTGGCCGTTGGCGGAGTGCACCTCCACGCCCTCGAACCCGGCGTCGAGCGCGTTGCGGGCGGCACGTGCGAAGTCGGCGACGGTGGTGCGGATGTCCTCCTCGCTCATCTCCCTCGGGACGACGGCCGGACGGTGCCCCTGCGGCGTGAAGATGGTCTCGGGCAGCGGCACCGGCGAGGGCGCGACGGGCGTCAGCCCGCTGGTCGCCGGATGCCCGACCCGGCCGCCGTGCTGGAGCTGGAGGAACATCCGCCCGCCCGCCTCCCGTACCGCGTCGGTGACCTGCCGCCAGCCCGCCACGTGCCGCGCGCTGTGGACGGCGGCGATGTTCGGGTACGTCTGCCCGACCGCGTTCGGTGTCGCGGCCTCGGCGACGATCAGTCCGGCGGAGGCGCGCTGGGCGTAGTAGGTGGCCATGAGCGGGGTCGGGGTGCCGTCGGTCTCGGCGCGGTTGCGGGTCAGCGGGGCCATCACCAGACGGTTGGGGAGGGTGAGCGGGCCGAGGGGGGGGCGGAGACGAAGAGGTCTGTTGAGTTCGACATGCCGGTACGGTAGAACCTGACATCAGTGTCAGAATCAAGTCCCGGAGGTGACCGTATGCGGATCGGCGAACTCGCCCGCCGTACGGGCGTCAGCGAACGCTCGCTGCGCTACTACGAGAAGCAGGGGCTGCTCGCGGCCGAGCGCACGCCCGGCGGGCACCGCGAGTACGCGGAGGCGGCCGTCGACCGGGTCGTGCGCATCCAGGAGCTGTTCGCGGCGGGGCTGCACAGCAGCAGGATCGCGCAGTTGCTGCCGTGCATGCGGGACACGGACGGCGGGCCCTCGGTCGTGGCCACCCCCCGTCTCATCGCCGACCTCACCGCCGAACGTGCCCGCATCGACCGCACCATCGCCGATCTGCTCCGCTCCCGGGACACCCTGGACGAGGTGATCGACGCGGCGGCCCGGGGCTGACCGCCTTACCCCCGAACGCCCCACCCACCAGGAAGCCCTTTCCGCTCCGTGCGACGGTGACGGTAACGCACGACGACCGTACGGAGCCCGCCATGGCAGACCTCCAGGACGACCTGCACACCAGCACCGAGGCCGGCGGACTCGTCGACCTGCCCGTGCCGCCTGCCGCGGAGGCCTTCCCGCCGGAGCCCTACGCGCCCGTGTCCGACCCCGACGACGAGCCGCTCACCCGGGCGCACGCCGTGCTGGCCGCCCACCCCGTCGCCGACGGCTACAGCGGCCTGCCCTGGGCGCTCAAGCACCTGCCCTGGTACGACCTGGAGCTCGGCGAGAGCGCCGTCGACACGGACGTGCCCCGGCTCCGCCAAGGCCATGTGGGGGCGTTGTTCTGGTCGCTGCACCTGCCCGACGCCATCGACGGGGACCGGGCCGTCGGCGCCACCATGGAGCAGCTGGACCTGGTCAAGATGGTCGTCCGGGCCCATCCGGAGGGGCTGCGCCTGGCGTACGACGCCGGGCAGGCCATCGACGCCCGCAACTGCGGCCGGGTCGCCGTGCTGCCCGGCCCCGCCGGCGCCGCCGCCCTCGGGGACTGCCTCGGCATCCTGCGTTCCCTGCACGCCCTCGGCCTGCGCGTGATCACGCTGACCGGGGCGACCTGGGCGAACGAGACGGGGCTGACCCGGTTCGGCGAGGAGGTCGTCCGCGAGATGAACCGGCTCGGTGTCGTCACCGACCTCTCCGGCGCCTCCGCCGAGACCATCCGCCGTACCTTCGCCGTCTCCAAGGCGCCGGCGCTGTGCACCCGCTCCGCCGCCCGCGCCCTGCGACCGCACCCCGCCAACCTCCCCGACGACCTGCTCGTCGAGCTGGGCGCGGCCGGGGGCCTGTGCATGGTGCCGCTGACCGCCGAGCAGACCGGCCCGACCGTCCGGGACGTCGCCGACCACCTGGACCACGTCCGCACGGTGGCCGGCCCGGAGAGCGTCGGCCTGTCCGGCACCTACGACGCCGGCACCGCCCATCCGCTGGAGCTAGGTGACGCCTCCTGCTACCCCCGGCTCATCGCCGAGCTGCTGCGACGCGGCTGGGCCGAGTCGGACGTGGCCCTGCTGACCTGGGGCAACGTGCAGCGCGTACTGCGGGGAGCGGCGTTCACCGCCCGCGCGGCACAGCTACGCCGGGAGCCTTCGACGGCGACGATCGCCGAACTCGACGGATGACCGTCACGCGTGACCGTCACGTGCGACCGTCACGCGTGCTCGATCCGGCACAGGCAGAACGGATGCCCCGCCGGGTCGGCGTACACCATGAAGTCCTTCTTCTCCCGGTCCTCCAGGTCCAGCGGCCGGGCGCCCAGCGCGAGCACCTTCTCGTGCGCCGCGTCCATCTCCTCCCAGGTCGCCCCGCCGTCGAAGTCGAGGTGGAACTGCTGGGCGTTGCGGTCGGCGCGCGGCCACTCCGGCGCGGTGAGCCCCGGCGCCCGCTGGAAGGACAGCCGCGGCCCGCCGGGCACCTGGAGCACCACCCAGTCGGGGTCCTGCTCCTCGGGGGTGCCGCCGCCGACCTGCGCGTAGAAGCGGGCCAGTTCACGGGGCTCGGGACAGTCGACGACGACGGAACGCAAACGTGCCACGGGTGCCATGGGGAACCTTCCGGTGTGGGCGGTCTGGGTCTCGCTCAGCAGGCGCAGAGGCAGAACGGGTGCCCGGCCGGGTCCGCGTAAACCCGGAAGGTCCGGGCCCGGTCCTCCGCGTCCAGCGGCCTCGCGCCCAGCTCCAGCACGGCCTTCTCCGCCGCGTCCAGGTCCTTCACGTCGAGGTCGAGGTGGAACTGCTGCGCGCCGTCGGGCCCGGGCCACTTCGGCGGTACGTAGCCGGGGGAGCCCTGGAAGGCCAGCGTCTGCCCGCCGGGCAGGTTCAGGTCGACCCACTCGTACTGGTCGTCGCTCTTGTCCTCGACGGTGCCGCCGAGGACGTCGGCGTAGAAGCGGGCCAGTGCTCGGGGGTCGGGACAGTCCAGGACGACGACGCCCAGTTCGGCGACAGCCATGACTTCCTCCTTGAAGTCCGCGTACTTCGGTTACCGGCAAGGCGCGGGTAACCAGTAACGGTTACTGCATGCTGCCTTATTGGCGGTAACGTCGCAAGCATGAGTGAGAGATCGCCCGCACCGGGCGGCCTGGACCTGGTCGAGACCCTGGTGAACACGCTGGACATCGAGACGGGCGCCGACTCGCTGGACACACCGGAGGGCCGGGCGCGGTTCGGCCTGACGGAGGACGACGTCCCCGGGGCCCGCGAGCTGCGCGAGTCCCTGCGCGCGACCCTGCTCGCCCACGCCGGCCATCCGCCGCACCGCACGGTGACCCCGCTCGGCGAGCTGCTCGCCGGGGCCCCGCTGGTGGTGACGGTCGACGCGGCCGACGGCTCCGCCGCACTGGCCCCGGCCCGGGACGGTTCGTTGATCGCCCGTGTCGCCACCGCCGTCGCCGAGGCGCTGGTCGCGGGCACCTGGATCCGGCTGAAGGCCTGCGAGGCCGCCGACTGCCACTGGGCGTACTACGACCGCAGCCCGGCCGGACGCGGCCGCTGGTGCTCGATGCAGGTGTGCGGGGCGCGCGCCAAGATGCGCCGGTACCGGGCCAAGGAGGCGTGATCCACAGGGGCTTCACCGGCCGCCGGGCCGCCCCGTGATGCAGAATGCGGAAGACGCCGGTTCGGCCGACTGAGCCTCGGCCGAACCGGCGTCACCCGTTCACCGGGTACGGGCTACGCGGTCGGACGGCCCATCGCCCGGTACGTCCAGCCGGCCTTCCGCCAGGCCTGCGGGTCCAGGGCGTTGCGCCCGTCCAGGATCACCCGGGCCGTCACGGCCTCGCCCAGCGCGCCCGGGTCCAGCTCGCGGAACTCCCGCCACTCCGTCAGGTGCAGGACGACGTCGGCGCCCCGCACCGCCTCCAGCGCGGAGTCGGCGTAGCCGAGCGTCGGGAACAGCCGCCGGGCGTTCTCCATGCCCTTGGGGTCGTACACCGTCACCTGGGCGCCCTGGAGGTGGACCTGCCCGGCGACGTTCAGCGCGGGCGAGTCCCGTACGTCGTCCGAGTCGGGCTTGAAGGTGGCACCCAGCACCGCGACCCGCTTGCCGAGGAAGGGGCCGCCGCCCAGCGCCTGCCGGGTCAGCTCCACCATCTGGCCACGCTGGCGCATGTTGATCGAGTCGATCTCGCGCAGGAAGGTGAGCGCCTGGTCGGCGCCCAGCTCACCGGCGCGCGCCATGAACGCCCGGATGTCCTTCGGCAGACAGCCGCCGCCGAAGCCGATCCCGGCCCGCAGGAACTTCTTCCCGATCCGGTCGTCGTACCCGATCGCCTCCGCCAGCTTCGCGACGTCACCGTCGGCGGCCTCGCACACCTCGGCCATCGCGTTGATGAAGGAGATCTTGGTGGCGAGGAAGGAGTTCGCGGAGGTCTTCACCAGCTCGGCCGTCGGGAAGTCGGTGACGACGAAGGGCGAGCCCTCCGCCACCGGCGTCGCGTACACCTCGCGCAGCAGCTTCTCCGCCCGCTCGCTGCGCACGCCCACCACGATCCGGTCGGGGTGCAGCGTGTCCTGCACGGCGAAGCCCTCGCGCAGGAACTCCGGGTTCCAGGCCAGCTCGGCGCCGTCACCGGCCGGCGCGTGCTCGGCGAGGTAGCGGGCCAGCCGGTCGGCGGAGCCCACGGGCACGGTCGACTTGCCGACGACGAGCGCGGGACCGGTCAGATGCGGCGCGAGCGAGGCCAGCGCCGACTCGACGTACGACATGTCACAGGCGTACTCGCCATGCTTCTGCGGCGTGTTCACGCACAGGAAGTGCACGTCGCCGAAGGCGGCGACCTCGGCGAAGTCGGTGGTGAAGCGCAGCCGCCCGCTGGAGCCCTCGATCCCGGCGACGTGCTTGCCCAGCAGTTCCTCCAGCCCCGGCTCGTACATCGGGACCTGGCCGCGCTGGAGCATCTCGATCTTCTCGGGCACCACGTCCAGGCCCAGCACCTCGAACCCCAGCTCGGCCATGGCCGCCGCGTGGGTCGCGCCGAGATAGCCGGTGCCGATCACGGTGATCTTGAGGGCCATGGGTGCTCCAGAGGTGTACGGCGGAGGTGCGCGCCCGAGCATATCCGGGACACCGGGGAGGCCCCCCGGTCGGCTGTCGTCAAGCTCACCTATCCACGGACGCGGAGAGGGCTCTAAAATTTGGGTTACTTAACGGTAGTTAGCGTGCCCAGCATCACAGCGTTTTGGAGCGTGAGAGACCTTGGCCGGATCGGCTGACTTCGACCTGTACCGCCCGTCCGAGGAGCACGACATGCTCCGGGACGCCGTCCGCGCGCTGGCCGAGGCGAAGATCGCGCCGCACGCCGCAGCGGTGGACGAGGAGGCCCGCTTCCCGCGGGAGGCCCTCGACGCCCTGACCGCGAACGACCTGCACGCGGTGCACGTCCCCGAGGAGTACGGCGGCGCGGGCGCCGACGCCCTCGCCACGGTGATCGTCATCGAGGAGGTCGCCCGCGTCTGCGCGTCGTCCTCCCTCATCCCGGCGGTGAACAAGCTCGGCTCCCTGCCGGTGATCCTCTCCGGCTCCGAGGAGCTGAAGAAGAAGTACATGACCCCGCTCGCCAAGGGCGACGGCATGTTCTCCTACTGCCTCTCCGAGCCCGACGCGGGCTCCGACGCGGCCGGCATGAAGACCAAGGCCGTCCGCGACGGCGACTTCTGGGTCCTCAACGGCGTCAAGCGCTGGATCACCAACGCCGGCGAGTCCGAGTACTACACGGTGATGGCCGTCACCGACCCCGCCAAGCGCTCCAAGGGCATCTCCGCCTTCGTCGTCGAGAAGTCCGACGAGGGCGTCTCCTTCGGCGCCCCGGAGAAGAAGCTCGGCATCAAGGGCTCGCCCACGCGCGAGGTCTACCTCGACAACGTCCGCATCCCCGCCGACCGCATGATCGGCGAGGAGGGCACCGGCTTCGCCACCGCGATGAAGACGCTGGACCACACCCGCATCACCATCGCCGCCCAGGCCCTCGGCATCGCCCAGGGCGCCCTCGACTACGCCAAGGGCTACGTCCAGGAGCGCAAGCAGTTCGGCAAGCCGATCGCCGACTTCCAGGGCATCCAGTTCATGCTCGCCGACATGGCCATGAAGATCGAGGCGGCCCGTCAGCTGACGTACGCCGCGGCGGCAAAGTCCCAGCGCGGCGACAGCGACCTCACCTTCCAGGGCGCCGCCGCCAAGTGCTTCGCCTCCGACGTGGCCATGGAGGTCACCACGGACGCGGTCCAGCTCCTCGGCGGCTACGGCTACACCCGTGACTACCCGGTGGAGCGCATGATGCGCGACGCGAAGATCACGCAGATCTACGAGGGCACCAACCAGGTCCAGCGGATCGTGATGGCCCGCAACCTGCCGTAGCCGGCACACGGCTCACGCCGCCGGCCCGGCGCTCAGTCGTCGAACCCCTCCGCCACCCGCCGCTCCCGCAGCTCCATGATCGCGCGGCGGCGGGCCAGGCGGTGGGTGCGGCGGATCTGGGCCTCCTGGTAGCGGCGCTTGTCCTTCTCGGTCTCCGGGAGGACCGGCGGGACCGTGCGCGGCTTGCCGTCCGCGTCGACCGCGGCGAAGACCAGGTACGCCGAGCCGACCTGGGTGGCGGGGGTGGACTCGTTCCAGCGTTCGGCCAGGACCCGGACGCCGACCTCTATGGAGGAGCGGCCGGTCCAGTTGACCTGGGCCTTCACATGGACGAGGTCGCCGACGCGGACCGGTTCGAGGAAGGCCATCTCGTCCATCGACGCGGTGACGGCGGGGCCGCCGGAGTGCCGTCCGGCCACGGCGCCCGCCGCGTCGTCGACGAGCTTCATGATCACTCCGCCGTGCACCGTGCCCAGGAGGTTGGTGTCGCTGTGGGTCATGATGTGGCTGAGGGTGGTGCGGGACGCCGAGGTCGGCTTGCCCGGGATCTCCGGAGTCGCCGACTGCGCGGCCGAGGCCTGTTCTGCCTGGTCTGTCATGGCCTCCACCTTATGCCGGGACGACATCCGAGTAATTTGTGTCAGCTTCGCAACAGCACTGACCTGATTTTCCGACGACCCTTGTATGGCCCGTAGCGCGGACCTGCACACTGGTGCCCATGAATGATTGGCCCGAGGGATGGTCCGGTGACAACCGCGCCGGCCGGTACGGACGCGGCAGCGCGAGCGCACGGCCCGAGAGCGCGCGCGTGATGCGGCAGGTCCGCCGCGGCGCGGCGCCGCCGCCCGGCCCGGGCCCGTCGGCCCCGCCGTACGGCGCCGGGGTGCCGCAGCAGCCGTCGTACGTCGACGGCCAGGGCTACGGCGGCCAGGACCAGTACGACAGCGGCTACAACACCGGCCAGGTCTACGGCAGCCCCGGCGGCCGAGGCCCCGGCCCCGGCGGCCGAGGCCCGGGCCGGCCCGCGCCGGACTGGCGCCGCCGGATCAAGTGGACCGCGATCACGCTGGTGACCGCGCTGGTCGTCACCACCGTCGGCACGTACTTCTGGGCCGACTCCAAGCTCAACCGCGAGGTGGACCTGTCCAAGGTCATCGAGCGGCCGGGCGCCGGCGAGGGCACGAACTACCTGATCGTCGGCTCCGACAGCCGCGAGGGCATGACCGACGAGCAGAAGAAGGACCTGCACACCGGCTCCGCCGAGGGCAAGCGCACCGACTCGATGATGATCCTGCACACCGGGGACAACGGCTCGACGCTGATCTCGCTGCCCCGTGACTCGGACGTGGAGATCCCGAGCTTCGTCGGCTCCGAGTCCGGCAAGACGTACAAGGGCACGGGCCGGCACGTGAAGCTGAACGCCGCGTACGCGGAGGACGGCCCCGAGCTGCTGGTGCGCACCATCGAGCACAACACCGGGCTGCGCCTGGACCACTACGTGGAGATCGGCTTCGCCGGCTTCGCGAACATCGTGGACGCGGTCGGCGGCGTCGAGATGGACATCCCGCAGGACATCAAGGACCCCAAGTCCGGCGCCGACTTGAAGAAGGGCAAGCAGACCCTGGACGGCCAGGACGCCCTCGCCTTCGTCCGTACCCGGTACGCGCTGGCCGGCTCCGACCTGGACCGCACCAAGAACCAGCAGAAGTTCCTGTCGGCGCTGGCGAGCCAGGTGGCCACCCCGTCGACCGTCCTCAACCCGTTCAAGCTGTACCCGACCATGGGCGCCGGCCTGGACTCCCTCATCGTCGACAAGGACATGGGCCTGTTCGACCTGGCGAGCATGTTCTGGGCGATGAAGAGCGTCAGCGGCGGCGACGGCACGTCGATGAACATGCCGGTCTCGGGCAGCGTCGGCGGAAACCTCAAGTGGGACGACGCCAAGGTGAAGAAGCTGGTCGAGCAGCTGAAGAACGACGAGAAGGTCACCGTCTCCGGCAACTGAGGCCGGAGGGGCCCCCAGCGGGTCACTTCTTCCCGCACACCACCTCGTCGCCCCGCACCACCGTGCCGGACTCCTGCGGCGGGTCCGCCGGCTTCACCTTCACGACCTCCTTGAAGTCGGCGCCCGCGACCACCTTCAGCGTCGGTCCCTGGCCCTTGACCGGCCGCAGCTCGCTGCCGGGCAGGGCGGCGGCCAGCGACTTCGCCGAGCGGTCCCAGCGGGGGTCGAAGGCGACGACGGTCCGCTCGACCGCGCGGTCGGTGGCGTTCCGGGGTGCCCGGGTGGTGCGGAACCCGGTCGCGGCCAGCGCGTCGTCGACCCGCTTGCCGAGTCCCCGGGTGTGCGTGCCGTTCTCCACCTGGACCCGGATCTGCTTCGGGTCCACCGGGACCCGGACCGGCGCCGGACCCTTCGGCTTCGGCTTGGGGGCGGCCAGCGGCTCGTCCTCGCGCAGGGCGTCGAAGATCCGCTCGGACTTGGCCGGGTCCCACTTCAGGGTCGAACCGACGCCCTTGACGGCGTAGCCCATCTGCCCGATCGGCACGGTGGTGAACTCGGACGAGGACGGCGAGAAGTTCCGCATAGCCCGCCCGAGCGCCAGCAGCTCGTCGGTGCCGAAGCCCTCGTCGGCCCGCACCGAGCCCAGCACCGCCTGGGTGACGTCGCGGAACTTCAGCGGGTTCAGCAGGAGCCCCGAGGAGGTCGCCCGGTCGATCAGGGCGGCCAGGAAGCGCTGCTGGCGCTTCATCCGGCTGAGGTCCGAGGCCCCGTCGAGGTGGCGGGCGCGGACGTACTGCAGCGCCTGCCCGCCCGTCAGCTCGTGGGTGCCGGCCGGCAGGTCGAGCCCGGTGTAGCTGTCCTTGAGCGGCTGGACGGTGCAGATCTGCACACCGCCGAGGACGTCCACCGTCTTCATGAAGCTGGTGAAGTCGACCTCCAGGTAGTGGTCGATCTTCACGCGGGTCATGCTCTCCACGGTGCGGATGGTCAGCTGCGGGCCGCCCTCCGCGTAGGCCGCGTTCAGCTTGAGGGGGTGCCCCTTGTGGTGCTCTCCGGTGGTGCGGTCGGTGTGGTCGGGCGTCTCGGCGTAGGAGTCGCGCGGCAGGCTGACCACGCTCGCGCGCTCCCGGTCCTCCGAGATGTGCACGATCATGATCGTGTCGGTGCAGTGGCAGGGCGCGCCGCCGAGGCGGTACTTCTGCCGTTCCTCCTCGCTGATCCGGTCGCGGCCGTCGGTGCCGACCAGCAGGACGTTCATGCCGTCGCCCGCCCGCGGCCGGTTCTTCATGTCCTTGAAGGCGTCGACCCGCGAGATGTCCGAGTCCAGGCCGGAGAGCACCGCGTGCCCGATTCCGGCGGAGGCGAGCACCACCACGGACAGGGCGGTCACCGCCCGCATGGCCCAGCGCGGCTTCTTCCGCCGTACGGGGGGCCTCGGCGGGCGGCGGGACGGACGCGGGCCGCCGCGCTGCGGTGGCGGGCCGCCACGGGGGGACGAGGCCGGGACCCGGGGGGAGCGGGGCGGCGTGGGCAAGGTGACACCTCCGCGGGGACGGGCCGTGCGGCCGGACGTGGGATCCGTGAGCACCGTAGGCCCATACGATCTGCTGCCCGGGGCTGTGACCCCCGCGGCGCGCACCCGTGTCCCCCGTTCGCGGTAACGTGAGCACCGATGAACGCCAAGTCCGACGTGCGGCTGCCCGCCGTTTCCGTGATCATGCCCGTCCTCAACGAGGAGCGGCATCTGCGCGGCTCAGTCCGCGCCATCCTCGCCCAGGAGTACGCCGGCGAGATGGAGGTCGTGATCGCCCTCGGTCCCTCCGCGGACCGTACGGACGAGATCGCCGCAGAGCTCGTCGCCGAGGATCCGCGCGTGCACACCGTGCCGAATCCCACCGGCCGTACGCCCGCCGCGCTGAACGCCGCGATCAAGGCCTCCCGCCATCCGGTCGTCGTCCGCGTCGACGGCCACGGCATGCTCTCGCCGAACTACATCGCCACGGCCGTACGGCTCCTTGAGGAGACCGGCGCGCAGAACGTCGGCGGCATCATGCACGCCGAGGGTGAGAACGCCTGGGAGGACGCCGTCGCCGCCGCGATGACGTCGAAGATCGGCGTGGGCAACGCCGCCTTCCACACGGGCGGCCAGGCGGGCCCCGCCGAGACCGTGTTCCTGGGGGTGTTCCGCCGCGAGGCGCTGGAGCGGCAGGGCGGCTACAACGAGGAGTTCATCCGCGCCCAGGACTGGGAGCTGAACTTCCGTATCCGCGAGGCCGGCGGCCTGATCTGGTTCTCGCCGGAGCTGAAGGTGTCCTACCGCCCGCGTCCGAGCGTGCGGGCGCTGGCCAAGCAGTACAAGGACTACGGCCGCTGGCGGCACGTCGTCGCCCGCTACCACTCCGGCTCCATCAACCTGCGCTACCTCGCCCCGCCGACGGCCGTGTGCGCCATCGCGGCCGGCGTCGTGGTGGGCGCGGCGCTGACCCCGTGGGGCTTCGTGATCCCCGGCGGTTACCTGGTCGCGATCGCCGCCGGCTCGGTCCCGGCGGGCAGGGGCCTGGGGCTGAAGGCGCGGGCGCAGATCCCGGTGGCGCTGGCGACCATGCACATGTCCTGGGGCTGGGGCTTCCTGACCAGCCCGCGGTCGCTGGCCAAGCGGGTCATCGCCTCACGGCGCCCGGCGGTGCGGCCGGCCGCCGACACCGACGCCGCCGGGACCAGGTGACGCCGGGCCGGATCAGGCTCAGGACCAGGTGAACGCCGGGTTCACGTGCATGCAGGCGCTCTCGTCCGCGCCGTTGAGGGCCTCGGCCGACTCCGGGGTCCGGTCGTCGGACGCGGGCGCCCTGTACGTCGTCCCCTCGCGCCAGTCGGCGCCCACGACGAGCGTGACACCCGAGACGTCGGTCGACCGCTGCACCGAACCCACCGGAATCCCCAGGGCCTTGGCGACCCGCTGTGCGTCGCCCTCCAGGTCGGCGCTCGGGTAGCGGACGACCGTACGGTCCTCGCTCGGCAGTACCGACGGGTCCGCGACGGCCTTGGCGAAGCCCTGCTCCACCAGCAGCCCGGCGACCGTGTTCGCGCGCCCGCGGGCCACGCCGAGGCGGTCCGTGCGGGTGCCGTTGCGCACTTGGACCGCGATCTCGTCGTCGGCGGCGGCCGGGTCGTCCGAGACGTCCGCCGCCTCCTCGTCGGCCGCCTTCTTCTTCGCGTCCTTGCCGTCCAGCGCGATGTCCTCGCGCACCAGCCGGAACAGCTGCTCCGCGTCCTCGGTCGGCTCCACGCGGGCGCCCACGTACCGGTTGGGCATCGTGGTCATGGTGATGCGCTCCGGCTTCACCTCGCGCAGCTCGTCGCTGAGGTCGTACAGCTTCTTGACGGTGTCGAGGCCCGGGTCGACCGTGAGCGCCCGGGTGGCCTCCTCGGCCAGCCTGCGCAGCTTGTTCGGGCTGCTCAGGGTGGCGTTCTCGCGCAGCGTCCGGACCATCGAGTTCAGGTACATGTGCTGGGCCTTGGCCCGCGCGAGGTCGCTGCCGTCCTCGAAGCCGTAGCGGGTGCGCAGCCACTGCAGGGCCTGCTCGCCCTTGACCGGGTGCGTGCCCTTCTCCAGCTTCAGGCCGGAGCCGTGGCCCTGACCGTCGCGCGAGTGGATGTTGGCGTCCACGCAGACCGGGACGCCGCCGACGGCGTCCGCCATCGACACCACGCCCGCGAAGTCGACCATCACGAAGTGGTCGATGTGGATGCCGGTCAGCTCCTGCCAGGTGGCCACCGTGCAGCCGGGGCCGCCGTGTCCGAGGCTCCGGTTGGTCATCACCCGGCCCTCGCTCGCCGGGTAGACCTTCCCGTCGTCCGGGTCGGTGCACTTGGGGATCTTCACGAGGGTGTCGCGCGGCATGCTGACGACCGACATGTTGCTGCGGTCGGCGGACAGGTGCACCAGCATCTGCACGTCCGCCAGCGGCGTGGAGCCGAACGTCTCGCGGGCGCCGCCGAGTTGCTGGTTCGCCTCGCTGTCCCGCGCGTCCGATCCGATGACGAGGATGTTCAGCGGGGTCTGCCCGGCCGCGTTCGGCGTCGGGGCGGCGACCTTGTTGTCGCCCAGGTTCAGGGGGTCCTTCTTGATGTTGTCGTTGAGGTGCTCGTAGTAGAGGTAACCGGCGCCGGCCGTACCGGCCATGAGCACGGCGAGCGTCACCGCCGTCCAGCGCAGCACCCGGCGTCCCCTGCGGGGCCGGCGTCTGCCCGCCTCGGCGCCGCCGTCGCCTTCCTCGCTCTCCGCCTTCCCGTCCGCCTCGGCACGCTCGGGGGCGTCCGGTGCGCCCTGTCGCGTGTCCTCCCCCCGCACACTGCTCCGCGTCATGTCCGCGTCCCTCCCCACCCCCGCGCCACCGCGCGGGCCCGTCGCCGTCCTGTGAGACGTACGGCAGGCCCGTCAGGTCAACTGGCGCACTGCTTCTGGTCGGCTGTGGACTTCTCCACGTCCGGCGTCTTGAGGGAGGCGGCGTCGAGTTTGACTCCGGCGCCCTTGAAGTCCTTGCCGAGGGTGAGGGTCATGGTGGGCAGGCCCTGGGCGTTGGTGACGCTCTCGCCGGGCTTCATGGCGGCGCCGGACAGGCCGAGGATCTCGGCGAGGGCGCGGGCCTGGGCCGCCTGGTCGGGGGCGTATTCGAGGGTGGTCTTGGCGACCTCCGCGTCGGCGTTGCCCGCGTTCTCGGACTTGGTGACGCCCGCCTCCGTCTGGAGGTACTGGAGCTCCTTCTGGGCGCTGCCGGCCGGGGCGCCGCCGTTCATGACGCGGACGCGCACCTCGGCGGGGTCGGACTTCTCGCCCTCGAGCCGGGCGGCGACGGCGGCCTTCTCCTTCTTCTCCTGCTTCTTGACCTCGGTGAAGGAGATGTCGTTCCTGATCATGTCGAAGATCTGGGGCGCCTCCGACGGATTGGGGACGACCGTCGCCTTGACCTTCTCGGCGGGGTTGTCGATCACCGGCACCGTCAGGAACGTGATGTTCTTCGTCGGCACCTTCTTCAGCTCCAGGGCGATGTCCTTGAGCGTGCCCACGTTGCCGATGGGCTCGTCCACGGTCAGCGCCTTGGTGGCGGCCTCGGCGAGCTTCACCAGCTTCGTGGGACTGGTGAGAGTGTCGCTGGAGGACATCTTCCGCATGAGCGAGCCCAGGAACTGCTGCTGCACCTTGATGCGGTCCAGGTCGCCCTCGTTGCCGAAGGCGTGCCGGGTACGGACGAAGGCGAGGGCCTGCTCGCCCTCGACCCTGGACTCGCCCGCGGGCAGCTTGAGGTGGGACTTCGGGTCGTCGACGGCGTTCTCCACGCAGACGTCGACGCCGTCGACGGCGGTGGTGAGCGTCTTGACCGCGTTGAAGTCGGCCATCATGAAGTGGTCCGGCTTGATGCCGGTCGCCTCCTTGACGGTGCGCATCGTGCAGCCCGCGTTCCGGCCGCCCTCGCCGAGGCTCCGGTTGAAGCGGACGCCCTGCTCACCGGGGACGATCTCCGACGAGCCGTCCTCCTGCGTGGTCTCGCAGTCGGGGATGTCGACGATCAGGTCGCGGGGGATGCTGAGCGCGGTCGCGTTGGAGCGGTCCTTGGCGACGTGCAGCAGGATCGTGGTGTCCGCGTGGCCGACGCTGCCGGCGTCGCCGTAGCCCTCGTTGCCGGCTCCGGTGCGTTTGTCGGTGCCGATGATGAGGATGTTGAAGGCCTCGTCCTTGCTGAAGCTGCTGCTTCCGGCGTTGCCGACGTCCGTCGTCGAGACGTTGCCCTCGAGGTGCTTGAGGTAGACGTAGCCGCCGACGCCGGCCACGAGGACGACGAACGCGGTGGAGCCGCCGACCCACAGCAGGGCCTTCTTGCCCTTCGACTTCTTCGCCGGCCGGCGTCCGCGCCGCCCCGGCTCCTCGGGCGCCGGACGGCGCCGCCGCTGGGGCGGGACCTCCCGGCCCGGCGCGGCCGTACGCCGTGCCGAACGGGCGGTGCCGCCGCCGGCGGAGGAGGCATCGGTGTCACGGGGGGCGGGCCTGCGGGCGCCCGGCACGGACGACTGCGGTGCGGAAGGGGGCAGTCGCAGTTCGTATTCACCGGTGCGCGGATTCAGTACCCACTGATCTGCGGGATCGACGTCATCTGCCCGCCCACGTCCTTGCGCGTCCACGGTCTCCCAATCCTCCGTCGGGGCCACGCGGCACCTTCTGCCGGAAGGCGCACGATAAAGGGTCAACATGTGCACGACGCCAGGGCGGACCTCGCGGCGGGGGCACTGGAGCGCTCACACTATCCGTCCAGTTCGGTGTCGAACGACACCGGTGCCACATTCGACGCCCCTACAACAGGGCATTCCCTCCTATTTTCCGGAACTCCTACCATCGGTACGGCTTGTACACGTCCATGCACTTGCTGGTGTCCGAGCCGTTGATGGCGTCGCTGGTGTCCGGCAGGTCTCCGGCCTCGGGCGTCTTCTGTTCCGGGTATGACGTGCCGGAGCGCCAGTCCGCTCCCACGACGAGCGTGATCCCGGACACGTCGGCCGACTTCCGCACCGCGCTCGCCGGAATTCCCAGTGACTCGGCGACGCGCCGGGCGTCGCCCGCCAACTCGGCGCTCGGATAACGGACCACGGTCCTTTCCTCGGACAGCGCGGCCGAGGTGTCCTTCGTCGCCTTGCCGAAGCCCTTGCGCACCAGCGCCTGGGCGACCGCGCCCGCACGGCCGCCGACCGGACCGAGGGTGGCGGAGCGGGTGGCGTTCTGGACGGTGACGCCGATCTCGGAGTCGGGGGCGGCCAAGCCCTCGGAGGGCTTCTCGCCGGAGTCCTTCCCGCTGCCCTCTCCGGCGTCCTCCCCGGCGGCGGCGTCCTTGCCGCCGCCCTTGGCGCCCTTGTCGTCGAAGGACACGTCGTCGCGGAGCATCGCCCACACCCGCTCCGCGTCGTCGCCGGCCGGGAGCAGGTGGTTCGCGTTCCGCGAGTCCTGAACGGTGGGCATCGTCGTCATGGTGATGCGGTCCGTCGGCACCGTCTTGAGCTGCATGCCCAGGTCGTAGAGCTTCTTGACCGTGCCGATCTCCTCGGAGACCGTCAGGGACTTCGTCGCCGCCTCGGCCAGGTCCATCAGCCTGCCCGTGTCGGTGAAGACGTTCTGCCCCTTCAGGGTGCGGATCATCGAGTTCATGTACATGTGCTGGGCCCGGGCCCGCAGCAGGTCGCTGCCCCAGGCGTGCCGGGTGCGCAGCCACTGGAGCGCCTGCTCGCCCTGCACCTTCTTCCGACCGGCCTCCATCTTCAGTCCCGAGCCGCCGGGCACGCCGGGCAGCGGGCGGTCCCACACGTTCTGGTTCACACAGACCTCGACCCCGCCGACGGCGTCCGCCATCGACACCACGCCCGCGAAGTCGATCGTCATCCAGTGGTCGATGTAGACGCCGGTGAGGTTCTCCCAGGTGGCCAGGGTGCAGCCGGCGCCGCCGCGGCCCAGCGACTCGTTGATGATCGTGTTGGTCGCCGGGTACTTCTCGCCGCTGTCCGGATCGGTGCACTCGGGGATGTCGACCCGGGTGTCGCGGGGGATGCTCACGACCGCGGCGCTCTTGCGGTCCGCGGCCAGGTGGATGAGCATCTGCACGTCGCCCAGCGGCGGGTTGTCGCGGTTGTTCTTGCCGCCGCCCAGCGACACGTTGGCGTCGGAGGCGCGGCTGTCGGAGCCGACCAGCAGGATGTTCAGCGGCGTCTGTCCGGCCGCGTTCGGCTCGGCCTTGTGCGCCTTGGAGTCGCCGCTGCTGCGCTCGCCCTTCTCGATGTTGCCGTTCAGGTGCTCGTAGTAGAGGTATCCGGCGCCGGCCGTCCCGAGTATCAGCACCGCGAGGGTCGTCGCGGACCATCGGAGCGCGCGGTGCCGGCGTCCGGCCCGCCGCCGCCCGGACCGCCTGCCGTTCCCGCCGCCCGGGCCTCCCTGGCCGCCCGGGCCCGCGCCACTCCCGCCACCCCCGTCCCGGGCGCCCCGGGCGCCCCGGGCGCGCCGGACGGCGCCCGGTCGTGTCCCCTCCCCGTGCACACTCTGCGTCATGCCTCTCCCCACCCGCGGACCCGCGAACGCCCCGCTGCGCACTGCCCGTTCGCACAGTTGGACGTACGGGCCCCCTCGTTGGCTGTACGGCGGTCCCGACGAATTGCTCGCGTCCCGGAGGGCTGCTTCCGTCCCAGCCGTCTCCCGGGCGCGCCGATGGACTGTCGTACTGTCAGACGCACGTGGAGCCCGTCAGGTCACTTCGCGCACTCGACCTTGTCCGCCGTGGACTTCTGGACCTCTTCGGGCGCCTTGGCGGAGGCGGCGTCGAGTTTGACCCCGGCGCCCTTGAAGTCCTTGCCGAGGGTGAGGGTCATGGTGGGCAGGCCCTGGGCGTTGGTGACGCTCTCGCCGGGCTTCATGGCGGCGCCGGACAGGCCGAGGATCTCGGCGAGGGCGCGGGCCTGATCGGCCTGGTCGGGGGCGTATTCGAGGGTGGTCTTGGCGAGCTGCGCGTCGGCGTTGCCCGCGTTCTCGGACTTGGTGACGCCGGCCTCGGTCTGGAGGTAGGCCAGCTCCCGCTGGGCGCTGCCGCCGGAGGCGCCGCCGTTGAGGACGCGGACGCGGATCTCGGAGGGGTCGGACTTCTCGCCCTCCAGCCGGGCGGCGACGGCGGCCTTCTCCTTCTTCTCCTTCTCCGACTCCTTCTTCTTGACCTCGGTGAAGGAGACGTCGTTCCTGAGCATGTCGAAGACCTGCTGGGCGGGCTCCTCCTGGAGGACGACGGTCGCCTTGACCTTCTCGGCCGGGTTGTCCTTCACCGGCACCGTGGCGAAGGTCAGGTTCTTGGTGTCGAGCTTGCCCAGCTCCAGCCCGAGGTCCTTCAACTTGCCGATGCTGTCCAGCTTGGAGTCGACGGTCAGCGCCTCGGTCGCCGCCTCGGCCAGTTTCACCATTTTCGACGGGCTGGTGAGCGTGTCGTTGGACTTGAGCTTGCGCATCAGGGCGCTGAGGAACTGCTGCTGGATCTCGATGCGGCTCAGGTCGCCGCCGAAGCCCACGGAGTGCCGGGTGCGCACGAAGGCCAGCGCCTGCTCGCCCTCGATCGTGTGCTCGCCCGCGGGCAGCTTCAGGTGCGAGTCGGGGTCGTCGATGTCCTTCGCCAGGCACACCTCGACTCCGTCGACCGCCGTGGTGAGCGTCTTGACGGCGTTGAAGTCGGCGACCATGAAGTTGTCGGGCGTGACCCCGGTCAGTTCGGTGACGGTCCGCATGGTGCAACTGGGCGTACGGCCGCTCTGGCCGAGGCTCGAGTTGAAACGGACGCCGGTGGAGCCGGGGATGACCTTCGTGGACCCGTCCTCCTGCGTGGTCGGACAGTCGGGGATGTCGACGATCAGGTCGCGGGGGATGCTGAGCGCGGTCGCGTTGGAGCGGTCCTTGGCGACGTGCAGCAGGATCGTGGTGTCGGCGTGGCCCGCGCTGCCCGTGTCGCCGTAGCCCTCGTTGCCGGCGCCGGTGCGCTTGTCGGTGCCGATCAGCAGGATGTTGATCGCCCTGTCCTTCTGGAAGCCACCGGTGCTCGCGCCGTCGTCGGCGACGGACTTGATGTTGTCGTTGAGGTGCTCCAGGTAGAGGTATCCGGCCGTGCCGACGGCGAGCACGACGAACGCCGTGGTGCCGCCGGTCCACAGCAGGACCTTCTTGCCCTTCGACTTCTTCTTGGCGGGCCGCCGGCGACCGCGCCGTCCGGGCGGCGGCTCCTCGGGCGCGGCACGGCGTCTGCGGGGAGGGGGGACCTCACGGTCCGGGGCGGACGAGGGAGCGGCCGCCGACGCCTGTGCGCCGCGGCCGCGTGACCCGCCGGGTGCGCGTGATCCGCCGGGAGCGCGGGAACCGCGGGTTCCGCCGGGCGCGGCGGTTCGGGGGCCCGGGACCGTCGACTGCGGTGCGGAAGGGCTCAGTCGCAGTTCGTATTCGCCGGTGTCCGGATTGAGTACCCACTGGTCTGCGGGGTCGATGTTCTCCGCCCGCCCACGGCTTTGCGCGTCCACGGTTGTCCGAATCCTCCGTCGGGGCCACGCGGCGCCTTCCCCTCAAGGCGCACGGTCTCGCTCACTCGGTACGCGGCCTCGGGCAGAACCTCGTGGCCGGGCACACCGGAGCGCTCACATTAACCGCCCGATTCGGTGCGAGGCGACGGCAGTGTCACATTCCACGAATCTTACAACTGGGCAATCCGGCGCATTTATTGGACAATTGTCCACTCTTTCGTGCCGACCGCGTCCCGCCTCGCGCCCACCTTGCGTCGTCTTGGAATGCGCTTTACTCGCAGATGTCCTCCGCGGCGGTGTTCCCGCTGAACGTCGGTGCCGGGGAATCACCGCCGCCGGGTTCGCGGGGGTTCCCGGAACCGGCCGGCGCGTCCGGCTCGGCCGCCGCCGCGATCGCCACGGGTTCGTCCGTCCGCAGGCGGGTGAACAGCTTCTCGGCGTCGGGCTCCGCGAGTTGGTCGCGATTGGCGTCGCCCGCGTACGACTCCCGGGGGACGGTCAGGAATTGCACGCGTTCGGTGGGAATGCCGCGCAGTCCCCGAACGAGGTCGTACAAACCACGCAGACTCGCCAGGTCCGGATCCGTCGTGAGGGACGACGTGGCCGCGTCCAGAACGGGATACAACTTCACCGGATTCAGCAGTACGTGATTGCTCTGCGCCTTGTTGACGAGCGCCCCCAGGAAACGCTGCTGCCGGTCCATCCGATCGGTGTCGCTGCCGTCACCGAGCGACTTGCGGGCGCGGACGTAGCCGAGTGCCTGCTCCCCGTCGAGCGTGACCCGGCCGGCGGGCAGTTTCAGCTTGGCGTCCTCGTCGTCGACCGGTTTCCGCAGGCACACCTCGACGCCGTCGAGCGCGTCGACCAGCTCCTTGAAACCCTGGAAGTCGACGACCACGTGGTGGTCGATCCGAACACCGGTCAGCTTCTCGACCGTACGGATCGAGCACGCCGAACCGCCTACCTCGTAGGCGTAGTTGAACTGCGCCAAGACGGGCTCGGTGCGTGACCCGTCGGGGCGGCGGCAGTCGGGCACGTCCACCATCAGGTCGCGGGGGAGGGAGACTGCGGTGGCGCTGTCCCGGCCCGCGGCCAGGTGCAGCAGGATCGTGGTGTCCGACCGCTCGGTCCCGTCGTCCCGCCCGTAGCGCTCGTTGCCGTCACCGGACCGCGAGTCCGACCCGATCAGCAACACGTTCTGGGCGCCGCGGACCAGCGAGGTGGGCCGCTCCTTCTCGTACCGGGCCAGTTCGGCCGCCGCCGCCTCGTCCGACGTGATGTTGCCGTCCAGCTTGGCGTACACCGCCCATCCGACCCCCACGGCTCCGACGGCCAGCACGGCGACCACGATCCCGGAACGCCCCAGCAGCCGCCTGCGCCGCCGCCGCCGCAGCCCGTCCCCGGTCGCGGACGCCCCCGCCCCGGACGTCGGGCCCCCCTTGCCACCGCCCCCGTCGAAGGGCGCGCCTGCGTCGTCATCGCTCACGTCTCCCTCCGTCCCGCACACGTGCGCTCCTACGACCATGACCCGAGCGAGCGCCAGAGGCGGAGCGGGCCTGAGCCGAACGGGGCACGCCCGCCCCGACGCCCAGGGCCGCTCACGGGTACGCGCTCGCTCGGACGGCCAGGGACACCCGCTCGCCTCGACGTCCAGGGGTACGCGCTCGCCCCGCCCGCTCACGGGCACGCGCTCGCTCGGACGGTCACGGGTGCGCGCCCGCCTCGACGTCCACGGGTACGCCTCATCCCCCTCACGGGCACGCGCTCGCCTCGACGCCCAGGGGTAC
>NZ_JBHYOB010000003.1:0-24395 GCF_042744565.1 Streptomyces sp. NPDC058812 | reverse complement strand
CAGGGGTACGCGCTCGCCCCGCCGACGTCCACGGGTACGCGCTCCCCTTGACGCCCAGGGGTACGCGCTCGCCCCGCCCGCTCACGGGCACGCGCCCGCTCGGACGGTCACGGGTGCGCGCCCGCCTCGACGTCCACGGGTACGCCTCATCCCCCTCACGGGCACGCGCTCGCCTCGACGCCCAGGGGTACGCGCTCGCCCCGCCGACGTCCACGGGTACGCGCTCGCCTCGACGCCCAGGGGTGCGCGCTCGCCCCGCCCGCTCACGGGCACGCGCCCGCTCCGACGTCCACGGGCACTCCTCCCGCTCCGACGCTCACGGGTGCTGCCGTCCCGCCCTCCGCGGGCACTCCCGCTCCGACGCCCACGGGCGCTGCCCCCGCGGTCCGCCGGGTCGCGTCGCTCCGGGACGCGGGGCGGGGCGACGGCCGCCCCCCACCCCACGCCGACACCGACGCCGGACGCCACGTCAACGCCGGGCGCGCGCCCGGCTCCGCCCGGTACTCGCGCCGGACAACCCGTCAACCCCGGGTGAACATCCGCCCCGCCGCCTCACCCAACGCCGAGTCACCACCCCCGGCAGACACCTCACCGCGCCGTCGCCGAAACCTTCTCCGCCTCGATCCGCTGGTCCACGACCGCCGCCTCCGCCAGCTCCAGATGCCGGCACAGCACCACCGACCCCCCACTGGCCAACGGCCCGTACAACCCCGCGCTCAGCCCCGCCCAGGTGTCGTACGGCAACCCCGACAGAATCCGCGCCCCCGGCCCCGTGAGCCCGAGCCCCGACGCCTCCGCCCGAGCCCGTTCCACGACCTCCGCCCCGCTGAACTCCCGCCCGGCCACGATCAGCGCGGGCTCCTCCGGATCCACCGGCGCGTAGGGCACGAACCGGTCGCCCTGCCCCGGCACCTCCACCGCGTAGTCGGCGAAGCCCTCCGGCGGACGGGGCGCGAACCGCCCTCCGAGCGGCCGCAGCGCCAGCGCGATCCGCGCGCCCGAGCAGGCCCGCGCCGCCTCCAGCGACTGAGGTTCCGGCCCGCTCACGACCACGTCGGCCGCCGCCGGATCCCCCGCCATGTCGGCGACGACACCCACCGACGCGCACGCCAGCAGCCACACGGCCGTCTGCCAGTGCGCGGGCAGCAGCAGTGCGACCCGGTCGCCGGGTTCTACGGACAGTTCGTCCTGGAGCAGATTCGCGGTCTTGGCCACCCAATTGGCGAAGGTGGCCACGGACAGTTCGACGCGTTCGCCGGTGGCGTCGTCGTAGAAGGTAACCAGGGGGCGTCCCGGGTCCGCGGCGAGCGCGGAACTCAGCAGGTCGGCAGGGGTGCGGTCGGTCGCGTTCACCCGCGCAAGCGTACGCGGGCGGACGGGCGCGCACGGAGCGTACGGCGTACCGCACCGCCACCGGTTCGGACGAATAGCCCCTACAGCCCGTCAGGTCACGGATGGACAGATTTGTACGACGATGTCCACGATCAGGGGCATGCGTGGATTCCTTGCTTCCTCGATCGGTGTCACGTGCGCGGCCGCCCTGGCCCTTCCGTTCGCCCCGCCCGCGGCGGCGGCAGCCCCCTCCGCCGCTCCGCCCACGAGCGGAAGAACGGCGCAGTCCGAGGCGTACGTCCCCGGCGGCACCCAGTCGCTGCCCCTCGCCCCCCTCACCCGCGACCGAGCCCCCGGCGCCGCCGAACAGGGCGTACCCCGCCGGGACGTACGGCACTTCTCGCTGGTCGGTCTCGTCTGGGACAACCCGGACACCGAACTGCACGGCCACGTCCAGGTCCGCACCCGTGCCACCGCCACCGGTACCTGGTCCGGCTGGCAGGAGTTGGAGACCCACAACGCCGACCACGCAGCCGACCCCGGCACCCCCGAGAGCACCTCGGGCCGCGTCCGTGGCGCCACCGCCCCGCTGTGGGTGGGCGAGTCCGACGGCGTGGAGGTACGGGTGCGAGCGGAAAGCACCCCGGAGGCCGCCAGGGCGACCACAGCCGCCGCGGCCGCCGGCTCGCCCCTCCCCACCGGCATGCGCCTCGAACTCATCGACCCCGGCGAGGGCGCCCCGCCCGCGGCGGCCCCCGGGCCGGAGGAGGGCCCCCGCACCACCGGCATGACCGCCGAGTCCGCGGAAGCCGTCGCCGCCTCCGCCGCCAACGCCGGCCTCGCCCCGCTCGGCGCCACCGAGATCCCGGCCCTGAGCCGGGCGCAGACCCAAGCCGAACTCGGCACCCAGCAGCAGGCCAAGCCGTACGTCGGCCCCCGCCCGAGCATCACCACACGCCGCAGCTGGGGCGCCAACGAGAAGCTGCGCGAGAAGAAGTTCGTGTACACGAAGAAGGTCAAGGCGGCCTTCGTGCACCACTCGGCCACCGGCAACAACTACAGCTGCAAGCAGGCGCCGTCAGTCATTCGCAGTATCTACCGCTACCACGTCAACAGCATGGGCTGGCGTGACCTCGGCTACAACTTCCTCGTCGACAAGTGCGGAAAGATCTACGAGGGACGGGCCGGGGGCGTGTCCAAGGCGGTACTGGGTGCCCACACCCTGGGGTTCAACTCCAACAGCATGGGCATCGCCGTACTCGGCACGTACGGCTCCAAGAAGCCGTCGTCGGCCGCCATGAAGGCGGTCGCCCGGCTCACCGCGTGGAAGCTCGGTCTGCACGGCATGAATCCGCGCGGAAAGACATACCTGAAGTCCGGTGGTGGCAATCTCTACCGAAAAGGTAAGAACGTACGACTGAACGTCATCTCCGGTCACCGCGACGGCTTCGCCACGAGCTGCCCCGGCAAGAAGCTCTACGGCAAGCTCGGCTCGACCCGCTCGACGGCGGCCAAGTACCAGGGCCGCTGAGGGCGGCACACCGCACGACCCACCGTACGACCACCGAAGGCGCCATGGAACGGTCTGCATACACTGGCCGGCCGAAAGACAGTTCGGCCGGTCCCGGCAGGAAGCAGAGACGACGGTGACAGAAGCGATCCTCCTGGTCGGCGGCAAGGGCACGCGGCTGCGGCCGCTGACGGTGCACACGCCCAAGCCCATGGTCAGGGCGGCGGGTGTGCCGTTCCTCACGCATCAGCTGGCGCGGGCGAAGGCGGCCGGCGTGGAGCACATCGTGCTCGCGACGAGCTACCTGGCGGAGGTCTTCGAACCGTACTTCGGCGACGGCTCGGCCCTGGGCCTCCACCTCGAGTACGTCACGGAGGAGGAGCCGCTCGGCACCGGCGGCGCCATCCGCAACGTGGCGTCCCGGCTGCACTCGGGCCCCGACGACCCGGTCCTCGTCTTCAACGGGGACATCCTGACGGGCCTGGACATCGGCGCACTGGTCCGCACCCACGAGACGACGGGCGCGGACGTCTCCCTGCACCTGACGAAGGTGACCGACCCGAGGGCCTACGGCCTGGTCCCGACGGACGAAACGGGCCGGGTGCTGGCCTTCCTGGAGAAGCCCCAGACCCCCGAGGAGATCGTCACCGACCAGATCAACGCGGGGGCGTACGTCTTCCGCCGCTCGGTCATCGACACGATCCCGCACGGCCGCCCCGTCTCGGTCGAACGCGAGACCTTCCCGGAACTCCTCGCCACCGGAGCCCACCTCCAGGGCATGGTCGACTCCACGTACTGGCTGGACCTGGGCACACCGGCGGCCTTCGTACGCGGCTCGGCCGACCTGGTCCTCGGCCGTGCCCCGTCCCCGGCGATACCGGGCCGCTGCGGCGACCGCCTCGTCCTCCCCACGGCGCGGGTCGCGCCCGACGCCAAACTGGCCGGCGGCACGGTGGTCGGCGAGGGCGCCTTCGTGGCGGAGGGCGCGCGCGTCTTCGGCAGCACGATCCTGCCCGGCGCCGTCATCGAACCGGGCGCCGTCATCACCGACTCCCTCATCGGCACCCGCGCCCGCGTCGGCACCCGCTCGGTCCTCACCGACACGGTCATCGGCGACGGCGCCGTCATCGGCGCCGACAACGAACTCCGCTCCGGCGCCCGAATCTGGTGCGACGCCCACATCCCCCCAGCGGCACTGCGCTTCTCGTCCGACGCGTAGCCCTCCGGCGGTAGCGCGGGGCACCTACGGCGTCAACCGCCGTGACTGCCGCACCTACGGGCAGTCGTGCCGCGCCGCTGCGGGCAGTCGTGCCGCTGGGGCGGCACGGGTGGGCGCAGCGGCACCCCGCCACGCCGGGCTGCGACACCCCCCGCGCGCCCACACCCACGCCGGGCAACCGGCATACACCGCGGAGGCGTACACCGCGGCGGCACGCACCGGCCCGGTACGCCAAACTCAGAGCCGCTCAATCCCCCGCGGAGCCATCCGCGGCGCCCGCCGCCCCGGCACCCGCCCACTCAACAACACCAACCGAGCTGCCCGATGCCGCTGCCCGGCATACGGCTCCAGCAGCCGCAGCATCACGGAGTCGTCCGCATCCCGGTCCCCGCCCAGCGCGAACCCCACGATCCCCGGCAGATGCAGATCCCCCACCGTCACCGCGTCCGGCGCACCATGACTGCGCTGCACGGTCTCCGCGGACGTCCACGGCCCGATCCCGGACACGACCTCCAGCCGCTCCTGCGCCGCCGCCGGTTCCATCCCCGCCGCCTCCTCCAGCCGCGCCGCGACCCGCACGGCCCGCAGGATCGTCGACGCCCGCTTGTTGTCCACCCCGGCCAGGTGCCACTCCCAGGACGGGATCAGCGCCCACGTCCGCGCCGACGGCATGACACACATCCGTCCGGGCGCGGGCCCCGGCGCCGGTTCCCCGTACTTCCGTACGAGCAGCCGCCACGCCTGGTACGCCTCCAGCGTCGTGACCTTCTGCTCCAGGATCGACGGGATCAGAGATTCCAGCACCAGCCCGGTCCGCGCCAGCCGCAGCCCCGGCCGCCGATGCCGCGTCAGCGCCAGCAGCCGGTGCCGCGGCACGAACGCGGACGGATCGTCGTCGGCGCCCAGCATCCGCGGCAACTGCTCCAGCAGCCACTCCGCGCCCGGCCCCCAGGCCTCGCCCCGCATCTCACCGCCGCGTGCGGTGACCCGCAGGGTGCCCGGCCCGGCGGGCGTCCGGCTGGCCCGCCACACCGATCCGTCCGGCATCGTGCGGAACGTCGGATCGCCCGGCCCGCGCCGCAGCGGCCCGAGGACCAGCCCCAGCTCCAGCGGCCCGTCCGGCACCCACACCCGTACCTTCCCCGGCGCGCCCGCCTGCCGGGGCACACCGCCCGCGGGCACGACGCCCTCCCCGCCGCGCACCGAAGCACGCGTGGGCCGGGGAGCGAAACGTCCTGCCACGAGAGAGGTCCTTGGCGCGAGGGGAGGCGGGGAAAGAGATGTGAGGGAAATGCGGGGAAAGGGAAAGCCCCTACGAGGGTAAAGGCTCGCCCGGACAAGCTCACCGCACCTCGATGAACGCCCCCGCGTCCCGTTCCGGCCGCGCCCGCGGCTCCTCGGCGGGATGACCGACGGCGACGGCACCCATCGGGTCCCAGTCGCCCGGCAGCCCCAGCACCTCCCGTACGACGTCCCGGCAGAACATCGTCGAGGACACCCACGCCGATCCCAGCCGCTCCCCGGCGAGCGCGACGAGCAGGTTCTGCACGCCGGCGCCGGTGGCGACCACGAACATCTCCCGCTCGGCCCCGTCGCGCCGCGCGTCCCCGTACGTGTGCGAGCCGTCCATGACCAGGCAGGGGACGACGAGGTACGGCGCGCCCCGCAGCACGTCCCCGCGCCGGACCCGCTTGGCGATCGACTCCTCGCTCTTGCCGTCCCGCCGCAGGTCCGCGATCCAGGCGTCCCGCATCGCGTCCAGCAGCCGGGTCCGGGAGCCGGCCGACTCCAGTAGCACGAACCGCCACGGCGTCGTGTGGTGCGGCGCCGGCGCGGTCACGGCCGCCGCCACCGCCCGGCGTACGGCGCCGGGGTCGACCGGCTCGCCCGTGAAGGCCCGTACCGTACGGCGCTGGGTGACCGCCTGCCGAACCGCCTCCGACGTGCCCAACCGGAACATGTCGTCGCGCGCGCCGCGCACCAGCGCCCGCGCGCCCTCGCCGTCGTCCTCCGCCACCACCTGCCCGAGCCCGCGCACGACGGCGACGGGCAGCCCCGCGGCCTTCCCCTTGACCAGGTCGCCCGCTGCGGCGAGTTCGTCGGCGGTGGCGACGACCGTGGCACCCAGCGGATTGCCGTGCGCGTCCGTGCCCCCGCGCAGGTCGTCGAGGACCCGGACACCGGCGGCGCCGATGGCCACGTCCGTGAGCCCGGCCCGCCAGGGCCGCCCGAACGTGTCGGTGACGACCACGCCGACGTCGACGCCCAGCGCGTCGCGCAGTCCGTCGCGGATGCCGCGCGCGGAGGCGTCCGGGTCCTCGGGGAGCAGCAGCACCGTCCCGGAGGGCGTGTTGGAGGCGTCGACCCCGGCCGCCGCCATGACCAGGCCCTGGCGGTTCTCGACGATGCGCAGCGCGCCGCGCCGGGCCACCACCCGTACGGTCTCCGCGTCGATCGCGGCCTCCCGGTCGGTGGCCTCCACGACACGGCCCTCGGCCTTGGACACGATCTTGGACGTGACGAGCAGCACGTCCCCGTCGGCGAGGGCGGGCTCGGCCGCCGCGATCAGCTTGGCCAGGTCGTCGCCCGGTCGCACCTCCGGCAGACCGGGGACGGCCCACACCCGGTAGCCCTCCCCGGGGCCGGACGCGCCGTCACGCACGCCGTCGCTCACGCCTCCCGCACCTCCTCGGCCAAGGTCAGCGCCTCACGGGCCATCCGCGCCGTCGCGTCGAGGTCGGTCATCATCAGAGGGACGGCGCGGCAGAGGACGCCGGCCGCCTTCACGCGCGTGACGGACTCCGCGTCGACCGTGTCGACCAGCCAGCCGTCGAGCAGTCCCGAGCCGTAGTGCTCGGCGACCGCGGCCGCCGTGGACTCCACGCCGACCGCCGCGAGCACCTTGTCGGCCATCCCCCGTACGGGCGCGTCCCCGACGATCGGGGACAGGCCCACCACCGGCACCCCGGCGTCGGCGATCGCCTCCCTGATGCCGGGCACGGCGAGGATCGTGCCGACCGAGACGACCGGGTTGGACGGCGGGAAGAGGATCACGTCCGCCTCCGCGATGGCCTCCAGGACACCGGGTGCCGGCTTGGCCTGCTCGGCGCCGACCGGTACGACCGCCTCCGCGGGGACCGAGGCCCGCAGCCGTACCCAGTACTCCTGGAAGTGGACCGCCTTGCGCTCCCCGTCCAGCTCGACGGCGACATGGGTCTCCACGCGGTCGTCGGTCATCGGAATGAGGTGCACGCCGGGCTTCCAGCGGTCGCACAGGGCCTGCGTCACCGCGCTGAGCGGAAAGCCGGCGGCGATCATCTGCGTCCGCACGATGTGCGTGGCGAAGTCGCGGTCGCCGAGGCCGAACCACTCGGGTCCGACGCCGTACGCCGCGAGTTCCTCCTTGAGGTGGAAGGTCTCGTCGGCCCGTCCCCAGCCCTGCTCCTCGTTGATGCCGCCGCCGAGCGTGTACATCACCGTGTCGAGGTCCGGGCAGACCTTCAGCCCGAAGAGGTGGATGTCGTCCCCGGTGTTGCCGATGACCGTGATGTCCGCGTCCGGCGCGGCCTGCTTCAGACCACGCAGGAACCGGGCACCGCCGATGCCGCCTGCCAGAACCACAATGCGCATGGCCCCAGTCTTGCAGGCGGGTACGACACCGCGTCAGGCAGTCGTCACGGCTCGGTCGCCGGCGCCGGCGACCGAGCACTGTGCGGAGTGCATCGGCATCTCCGTCAGCCCCGGGTAGTAGACGTGCAGGCTGACCGCCGGCCGCAGCGCGTCGTTGACCACCTCGTGCACGTACCCCGGCGCGAACACCCGCTGCACCCCCGCCCGCAACGCGCGCGTGCCGCGCTCCGTGAGCTCGGTCAGGGTGCCGTCCAGGACGGTCAGCACTCCGGAGGAGGGCCCGTGGTCATGGCGTCCGCTGCCCTGACCGGGCAGCCAGGACAGCAGCCAGACCTCGTAGCCGGGGCCGGTGCGCAGCCGGTGGTACCAGCGCGTCGTCGCGTCGTACCGGACGAGGTGCTCCCACTCGGACCGGTCGGCGGCGATGGACCGGGCGAGGCCGGCGAACTCGGCGACGGTGGCCGGGTGCTCGCGCGGTGCCTGCAGGAGGTGGGGGACTTCGAGGATGTCGCCGGCGATCTGGAGGTCGCTGTCGCTGTTCATGGGTGCGGTGGGTCCTCGGCAGAAGAGTGCGGGAGGTGCGGAAGAGCGGAGAACGCCCTGGTGGGGCGGGCAGCAAAGACACGAGTCGCGTGGACTCGGGGACAGCCGGAGCGCGGTTGGCTCAACAGCTGGAACAGCAACAACAGCTACAGCGAGCGCGGGCAGCACCGTGGGACCCGGCGGTGCGGGTCGAGGTGAGCGCCAAGTTCGCGAGCATGCCCACAAGGACAGCGGCTCACACCGGCACTGTCAACTCGGTGCCCGTTATGTGGGACATGTTTCACCTCATCCGGTTCATCTCACAGGCGAAAGGTTTGCTCATGGGGGTTCCGGGACACATGGCGCACAAGCCGGGCGCGCAACCCCCGTTGCGATCCCGTGACCCGAATGTGATCAGGTTCGCTTCGGCGTGTGTATCGGAACGGGATCGAACGCCGGGGCGTCCTCCCTGATGCAGGCTCCGCGCGGGTCGGGTGCCCTCGGGCTCCTCATTGGTATGTCGAGGTTTATGCCGATTTGAACACTTTCCGCTTGGCCTTGGTTCCGCAGAGTGAATAAGGGGCCCAATAGCAGATCTCGGCTTGACTCGCCCGGAGCAGCACACTTGTAATTTCACTCGTGTCGTTCAGCCGGAATCGGTAACGGCTAGATCACGGGGACGCGAAAGACGGACGAGGGGCGCACATGACCGAGCTGGTGCAGCAACTGCTGGTCGACGACGCGGACGAGGAACTCGGCTGGCAGGAGCGCGCACTGTGCGCCCAGACCGACCCCGAGTCCTTCTTCCCCGAGAAGGGCGGCTCCACCCGGGAGGCCAAGAAGGTCTGCCTCGCCTGTGAGGTCCGCTCCGAGTGCCTCGAGTACGCCCTTGCCAACGACGAGCGTTTCGGCATCTGGGGCGGCCTGTCCGAGCGGGAACGCCGCCGCCTGAAGAAGGCCGCCGTCTGACCCGCCGTCCGACGGGCGGCGCATTCTCCGCACGTACGGCACCACCCCACGTACACAACGGCAGCAACGGACCCTCGCAGGCGGGTTGTCCACAGGCGGCGGACCGTCGCCCTGCCCAGCCGATAGTGTGGGCGCTCGTCCGAGACGCCCCGCCACCCCCAACAGGCACGGGCGTCCACCGCAGTCCACCGAACCGGGGCCCGTACCTCGATGTCCGTGCACAGCCACACGGCAGCCCAGCAAGACCTCGCTGCCACACCTGAGTTCCCGCGTCACGTGGTGACGGCGGTCCTCGTCGCCCACGACGGAGCCCGCTGGCTGCCCGACGCGCTCGCCGGGCTGCTCGGCCAGGAGCGCCCCGTCCAGTTCGCCGTGGCCGCCGACACCGGCAGCGCCGACGACTCCGCCCGGCTGGTCACCGACGCCCTCGGCGACGACCGCGTGCTCCACCTCGCCCGGCGCACCGGCTTCGGCCAGGCCGTCGAGGAGGCCGCCCGCACCGCCCCCGTCCTCACCCCGGACGACCTGTCGTATCTGAGGCGGCCCAGCGGCTGGGACCCCGTCACGCGCACCTGGCGCGACGACGCCTACGACCTGCCGGAGCTTCCCCACGGAGAGCCGGTGCAGTGGCTCTGGCTGCTGCACGACGACTGCGCCCCCGAACCCGACGCCCTGGCCCAGCTGCTGCGCGTCGTGGACAACGAGTACGAACTCGGCCGCGACGACGTCGCCGTGGTGGGCCCCAAGCTCCGCGGCTGGTACGACCGCCGCCAACTGCTGGAGGTCGGCGTTTCCATCGCCAACTCCGGCCGCCGCTGGACCGGCCTGGACCGCCGCGAACAGGACCAGGGCCAGCACGACCACGTCCGGTCCGTCCTGTCGGTGTCCACCGCGGGCATGCTGATCCGGCGTGACGTCTTCGAGCGGCTCGGCGGGTTCGACCGCCGGCTGCCCCTGATGCGCGACGACGTCGACCTGTGCTGGCGCGCGCACGCCGCCGGCCTCCGCGTCCTCGTCGCCCCCGAGGCGGTCGTACGCCACGCGGAGGCCGCCTCCCGCGAACGCCGCGCCGTCGACTGCGCGGGCCGCACCACCGCCTCCCCGCACAAGGTGGACAAGGCCGGCGCCGTCCACACCCTCCTCGTCAACGTCCGTACGGCCGCCCTGCCCTGGGTGCTGCTGCGCATCGTCGTAGGCACCCTGCTGCGCACCCTCGCCTACCTCGTCGGCAAGGTCCCCGGACAGGCCGTCGACGAGATCCGCGGCCTGCTCGGCGTCCTGCTGCGCCCCGAGCGCATCCTCGCCGGGCGGCGCGAACGCGGCCGCCCGCAGGTCGAGAAGGACGAACTGCGCCCCCTGTTCCCGCCCCCCGGCGCGACCATCCGCGTCACCGTCGAACAGGTCGCGGGCAGCCTCGTCGGCAGCTCCGACGCCGAGACGACCACCGGCGCCGGGCGGCACGGCGGTGGCATCGAGTCCGGACCCGGCGGCGACGACGCCGACTTCCTGGAGATCGAGCAGTTCGCCCGCCTCAAGCGCATCGCCCGCAAGCCCGGCCCGGTGCTCTTCCTGGTACTGCTGCTCGTCTCCCTGGCCGCCTGCCGCGCGCTCCTCGGCGGCGGCGCCCTGGCGGGTGGCGCGCTGCTGCCCGCCCCGGCCGGCGCCGGCGAGCTGTGGGCGCGTTACACGGACGCCTGGCACACCGTCGGCACCGGCGGCATTGCCTCCGCACCGCCCTACCTCGCGATCGTCGCCACGCTCGCCTCCGTGCTGCTCGGCTCCACCGGCCTGGCCGTCACCCTGCTGCTGGTCTGCTCGGTGCCCCTGGCCGGCGTCACCGCGTACTTCGCCTCCCGCCCGCTCGTCACCTCCCGGCTGCTGCGCGCGTGGGCGGCCGTCGCCTACGCCTTCCTGCCCGCCGCCACCGGCGCGCTCGCCGGCGGCCGCATCGGCACCGCCGTCCTCGCCGTACTGCTGCCGCTCATCGCGCGCGCGGGCGCCGCCGCGGCCGGCCTGACGAGCTCGTCCGGCACCCGCGGCAGCTGGCGCGCCACCTGGGCGTACGCGCTGCTGCTGACGATCACCACCGCCTTCACGCCCGTCGTGTGGCCCATCGCGCTGCTCCTCGGCGTCGGCGTCCTGGCCCTGCGACGGGGCGACATCACGGCGTACGGACCGCGCTTCCTCGCCCAGCTGGGCACCCCCCTGCTGCTCCTCGCCCCCTGGTCGCTGACGCTGCTCCCGTTCGGCTTCTTCGACGAGGCCGGACTGGACCACGGCTCCTCGGCCGCCTCCGCCCTCGACCTGCTCGGGGCGAGCCCCGGCGGCCCCGGCACGGTCGGCGGGCTGATCCTCATCGGCATCGTGCTCGCCGCACTCGCCGCTCTGCTGCGCTCCGAGCGGCAGTTGGGCATCCGCACGGCCTGGGCCGTCGCCGTGGTCGCCCTGGTCTTCGCGGTGCTCTCCAACCGCTCCGCCTGGGCCGGGCCCGCCACCCTCGTCTACGGCATCGCCCTGCTGTCCGCCGCGACCCTCGGCGCCGACGGGGCGCGCTCGCGGGTGGCCGAGCAGAGCTTCGGCTGGCGCCAGCCCGTCGCCGCCCTGATCGCCCTCGCCTCGGCCGTCGGCCCGCTGATCGCCGCCACCGGCTGGATGATCGGGGGCGCCGACGGTCCCCTGGAGCGACGCGATCCCGTCCAGGTGCCCGCGTTCGTCGCCGAGGAGAGCCACACCCGCGACCAGGCCCGCACCCTCGTCCTCGACAGCGACTCCCCGGCCCACGTGAGCTACATGCTGGTCCGCGGCTCCGGAGCCCGCCTCGGCGACGGCGAACTGGCCGCTTCAGACGGCGGGAACAGCGGACTCGACAAGATCGTCGCCAACCTCGTGGCCGGTTCCGGCGCCGACCAGGCCGACCAGCTCGGCGGCTTCGCCGTGCGCTACGTCCTCGTGCACAAGGGCGCGCCCCGCGAGGTCACCCGCGTCCTGGACGCCACGCCCGGTCTGAGCCGGCTGAGCCAGCAGGACGGCAGCGGACTGTGGCGGGTGGACCAGGAGGTCGCGCGCGCGACCATCGTGTCCGGCGAAGACTCGGGCGCGGACTCCGGCTCCGGCTCCGGTGCCAGTGAGCCGCAGCCCGTCGCGGCCGGACCCGTGGAAATCCACACGGAAATCCCGTCCGGCTCCGACGGCCGCGTCCTGCGCCTCGCCGACACCGCCGCCGAGGGCTGGACGGCCACCCTGGACGGCAAGCCGCTCACCCGCACCACGGTCGACGGCTGGGCCCAGGGCTTCGAACTCCCCGCCTCCGGCGGCAAGCTGGACGTCACCTACGACGCCCCGTTCACCCACACCGCCTGGCTGTGGGCCCAGGGCCTCCTCGCCGTCGTCCTGGTCGTCCTCGCCCTGCCCGGCAGGCGCCGCGACGTCGACGACGACCTGCCCGACGAGCCGCTCGTCCCCGAGGCCGTCGAGGGCGAAGGCCGCCGGGCCAGGCGTCTGCGCGCCCAGGCCGAGGTGGAGGCCGAGGCCGGGGCGGGAAGCGAGCCGGTGACCGAGGCCGTGGACGCCTCCCCAGGGGCCGGCCCGCCCGCGGAGGCACCCGTGGCGGTCCCGCAGCAGCCGGCGTACGGCGAGTGGGATTCGGCGGGTTACGCCGGTGCCGAGTACAACTCCTACGGCACGTACGGCGGCGAGCAGTACCAGGGCACCCAGCAGTACGACCCGGGCGCGTACGGACAGCAGCAGTACCCGGCGGACGCCTATCAGGGCGGCCAGACCGGTCAGTACGAGGCGGGTCGGTACGAGGCCGGTCAGCACGGGGCGGGCCAGTACGACCCCTACGCCTACGGCGATCCGTCCCGGGCCGGCACGTACGACCCCGCCTACGACCAGACGTACGGCCAGGCCGGCTACGACACGCCGTACGACCCTTCCCAGCCCCAACACCCCCACGGCACGGGCAGTGAGCGTCCCGACGGGAGCCAGCAGTGAAGCGCACCACCCTGTCCCTGTTCGCCGGCGCGACCGCGCTCGCCGCGATCACCGGCTTCGCGGCGGTGTCCACACCGGACGTCACCGGAGCGGACACCGCCCGGCCGGCCGCCCGGCTGCCCGTGGAGCGCACCAGCCTGCTGTGCCCGGCGCCCAGCACCTCCGACCTCGCCGAGACGTCGTACACGTCCTTCACGCCCGTCACCAAGGGCGCCGACGAGAAGGGCAGGGCCGCACTCGCGGCCGGGACCCCCGAGGACGGGAAGAAGACCGGAAAGCCCGTCGTGCAGCCCAAGGCGCCCGGCACACCGGTCACCGGCAGCACCTCCGGCGCCGACACCCCCGCGCTGGTCGGCACCGCCGAGGGCGGTTACGCGCCCGGCTGGACGGTCCAGCAGACCACCGAGGTCGCCGCCGGGACGGGCCGGGGACTGCAGGGCGTCAACTGCACCGCTCCGGACACGGAGTTCTGGTTCCCGGGCGCCAGCACGGCGACCGACCGCACCGACTACGTACACCTGACGAACCCCGACGACTCGGCGGCCGTCGTCGACATCGAGCTCTACGGCAAGGACGGAGCCCTGAAGTCCACGGTGGGGGAGGGCGTCACCGTGCCGCCGCACGCCAGTGAGTCCCTCCTGCTGTCCACGCTCAGCGACGTGGAGCAGACCGACGTCACCGTGCACGTCGGCGTGCGCAGCGGACGGGTCGGGGCCGCGGTGCAGGCCCTGGACGACAAGACCGGCGGCGACTGGCTGACCGCGGCCGCGGACCCGGCGGGCGAACTCGTACTGCCGGGCATCCCCAAGGACGCCACAGCCGTACGGCTGGTGCTGTTCACCCCCGGTGGCACCGACGCCGACCTGAAGGTGCGCCTCGCCTCGCCGTCCGGGCCGATCACGCCCGCCGGGCACGAGACGGTGCACGTCAAGGCGGGCATGACGACGGGCGTCGACCTCGGCGAGGTCACGCGCGGCGAGGCGGGATCGCTGGTCCTGACGCCGACCGGCGGGTCCGTGCCGGTCGTGGCGGCGGTCCGGGTCGTGCGGGGCAAGGGCGGCGAACAGGAGTCGGCGTTCATTCCGGCCGCCGACCCGGTCGGTGCGCGCGCGACGTCCGCGGACAACCGCGCCAAGCGCACGACACTGTCCCTGGCCGCCACCGGAGAGGCCGCGAAGGTCAAGGTCACGGCCTCGGCGGGCACCGAGGGCGGTACGACGGCGACCAAGACGTACACGATCAAGGGCGGCACGACCCAGAACGTCGAGGCACCGGTCCCCGCCGGCCTCGAGGGCGCCTACGCACTGACGGTCGAGACCGTCTCGGGCGGCCCGGTGTACGCGTCCCGCACCCTGACCGGAGAGGAGGACGACGTGGCGTCCTTCACCGTCCAGACCCTCCCCGACGACCGGGGAACGGTCTCGGTACCGAACGCGGACGAGGACCTGTCGGTGCTGCAGGAGTAGCGGCGATCACGACGTCGCGATCCGCGGGCATGCGTGCTTCCCCGGGTGCCTGAACGCCCGCGACCACCGCACACGGCCCCGCCCCGCTCAGTCCTCCCCGTACCGAGGGTCCACCGTCTCCGGCGTCAGCCCCAGCAACTCCGCGACCTGCTCGACGACGACCTCGTGCACGAGCGCCGCCCGCTCGTCCCGGCCCTTGGTCCGGATCTCGACCGGCCGCCGGTACACGACCACGCGCCCCCGCCGCCCGTCCCGCGAGGGCACCGTCCCCCCGAGCGGAACCGCCTCGTCGTTCCAGGCATCCCCGGCGGCCGCGTCCAGCCGCGGCACGTCGAGGACGAGGAAATCGATGTCGGCGAGCTGCGGCCACCGCCGCTCCAGGCGCTCCACGGAGTCCTGCACCAGATCCGCGAACACCTCGCCGCGGCTCGCGGCGAGCGGGACCTGCGGGGGTGCGATCGGGCCGCGCATGCCCCGACCGTGGCGATCACGACGGCGGGGACCTGGGCGGCCCGCGTCACGGGGCGTCAGGGGGTTGTCCATCACTGGTGAAGGGTAGTCCCCGGCGGCGCCCGGCGCCGGACCGCACACGCACACCGGACAGCGCCTGGGCACCTCGTACGGCATGTCGCCGGATGACCATTCCAGCCAAGGTTGGGCTCGATTCCGTATCTCTCCGCGACCGTCGAACTCAAGGCAAATGTCGCTGTTCGTATCGGTTCGCGACCGCTTCTGGAGCCGTCCGGCATCCCGGGAACCGGCGTCCGCGCAGGTCAACGAGGTGCGGCCCGAGGGTCCTGTGGGGCGTTTCACACCACGACACGGTGGTGTGACCTGGTGGAGAGTCTTCGCGGCCCGCTCAAGAGTGCGGTACCGTCCAACATCGTGAGCCCTGTACGTCGCTGTTCGCGCACCGCCTGCGGCCGTCCCGCCGTCGCGACGCTGACGTACGTCTACGCCGACTCGACCGCGGTCCTCGGCCCGCTCGCCACCTACGCCGAACCCCACTGCTACGACCTGTGCGCCGAGCACTCCGAGCGCCTCACCGCCCCGCGCGGCTGGGAGGTCGTCCGCCTTCTCGACGGCTCGGCCCCGGCCCGCCCCAGCGGCGACGACCTGGAAGCGCTCGCCAACGCGGTGCGCGAGGCGGCCCGCCCCCAGGACCGGGCGGCCGAGGCGGGCGGCGGTCCGCGGGCGGCCGACCCGATGGAGGTCGCGCGCCGCGGTCACCTGCGCGTCCTGCGCTCACCGGACAACTGAGTCACCTCAACCACCTAGGCCACCTCGGCCACTTCCGCCGCATCCGTTGCCGCACACCCATTGACGTGCTCTTGTCGCGGACACGACCATTCCGGATGTAGCGAGAAACCGCTTTCGCATGGCGGAATCCGGGGAGGCGCCCGTGTACGTCCAGGAACTGGAACCAGTCGCCGGTTCGCTCGGCCTGTCCGCCCTGGTGGCGGCCCTGCCCCTGGTGATCGTCCTCGTCCTGCTGGGCGGCGTCCGCATGAAGGCGCACCTGGCGGGCCTCACGGGCCTCCTAGCGGCCGTACTCGTCGCCTGGCTCGCGTACGGCATGCCGCTGGACCAGACGGCCTCCAGTGCAGTCCAGGGCGCCCTGTTCGGGGTCTTCCCCATCCTGTGGATCGTCGTGAACGCCCTGTGGGTCTACCGGATGACCGTCCGCACCCGGCACTTCGACATCCTGCGCCGCTCCTTCGGCCGGCTCTCCGACGACCCGCGCATCCAGGCCCTGGTCGTCGCCTTCTGCTTCGGCGCCCTGCTGGAGGCGCTCGCCGGGTTCGGGGCGCCCGTCGCGATCTGCTCGGTCATGCTCGTGGCCCTCGGCTTCGACCCCGTGCGCGCGGCGGTCGTGGCGCTGGTCGCCAACACCGCGCCGGTCGCCTTCGGCGCGATGGGCACCCCCGTGGTGACGCTGGCCCAGGTCACCGGGCTGCCGCTGGACGACGTCGCCTCCGTGGTGGGCCGCCAGACGCCCCTGCTGGCCCTCGTCGTCCCGCTGCTGCTGGTCTGGCTGGTCGACGGACGGCGTGGGCTGCGCGAGACCTGGGTGCCCGCGATGGCCTGCGGCGTCGCCTTCGCCGTCGCCCAGTTCGTCGCCTCCAACTACGTCTCGGCCCAGCTCGCCGACATCGGCGCCGCCCTGCTGGGCGCGGCCGCCCTGGTCGCCGTGCCCCAGGCCCGCAGGCCGGCCGCCGAGCCCGTACGCGCGTCCGTCCTGACCGGCGTACGCAGCGAGGAGCTGGACGAGCGGGACCCCCGCCGGGAGGTCGTGCGGGCGTACGCGCCGTACGCGCTGATCGTCGCGATCTTCTCCGTCGCGCAGATACCGGCGGTCAAGGACTGGCTGGCGAAGGCGACCCAGACGTACGACTGGCCGTTCCTGGACGTGGCCGACCCCGAGGGCGATCCGGTCGGCGGCAACGTCTTCTCCCTCCCGATCGTCTCCACCGGCGGCACGCTCGTGCTGTTCGCCGGCCTGGCCACGGCCGTCGTCCTCGGCGTGCACGCGCGCGTGGCGGTCAAGGAGTGGCTCGCGACCGTGCACGAACTGCGGTTCGCGATCCTCACCGTGACCTCCGTGCTGGCCCTCGCCTACGTCATGAACCTCTCCGGCCAGGCCGCCACCATCGGCCACTTCGTCGCGGCGGCCGGTGCCGGGCTCGCCTTCCTGTCGCCGGTGCTCGGCTGGTTCGGCGTCGCCGTCTCCGGCTCCGACACCTCCGCCAACGCGCTCTTCGGTGCCCTCCAGGTGACCGCCGCGCGGGAGTCCGGTCTGTCGCCCGAGCTGCTGGCCGCCGCCAACAGTTCGGGCGGTGTCCTCGGCAAGATGATCTCCCCGCAGAACCTCACCATCGCCTGCGCGGCCGTGGGGCTGGCGGGCCGCGAGGGCGACCTGCTGCGCAAGGTGCTGCCCTGGAGCCTTGGCCTGCTGCTGGTGATGTGCCTGATCGTCGTCGGGCAGTCCACGCCGGTCCTGGGCTGGATGCTGCCCTGACCTTCGCCGAACCCCACGGCGCCCCGTCGGCGGTTGCGGGTAGTTTGTGGGCTCCGACAGGACTTTCAGGAAGGTTGGCCGTGGCTGCTGATCTGTCGCAGATCGTGAAGGCGTACGACGTACGCGGTGTGGTGCCGGACCAGTGGGACGAGTCGCTGGCCGAGCTGTTCGGCGCGGCGTTCGTCGAGCTGACCGGCGCGAGCGCCATCGTGGTCGGCCACGACATGCGGCCCTCGTCCCCCGGGCTGTCCGGCGCCTTCGCGCGCGGGGCGGCGGCCCGCGGCGCCGACGTCACCGAGATCGGCCTGTGCTCCACCGACCAGCTGTACTACGCCTCCGGCGCGCTCAACCTGCCGGGCGCCATGTTCACGGCCTCGCACAACCCGGCCCAGTACAACGGCATCAAGCTGTGCCGCGCGGGCGCGGCTCCCGTCGGCCAGGACACGGGCCTCGCGGAGATCCGCGCGTCCGTGGAGCGGTGGAGCGCGTCCGGCGCCCCGGAGCCGGCGTCCCGCCCCGGCACGGTCACCCGGCGCGACACGCTCGCCGACTACGCGGCCCACCTGCGCTCCCTCGTCGACCTCACCACCATCAGGCCCCTGAAGGTCGTCGTCGACGCGGGCAACGGCATGGGCGGCCACACCGTCCCCTCGGTCTTCGCCGGCCTGCCCCTCGACCTCGTGCCGATGTACTTCGAGCTGGACGGCACCTTCCCCAACCACGAGGCCAACCCGCTCGACCCGGCCAACCTCGTCGACCTGCAGAAGCGGGTCCGCGAGGAAGGCGCCGACCTCGGCCTCGCCTTCGACGGCGACGCCGACCGCTGCTTCGTCGTCGACCAGAACGGCGACCCGGTCTCCCCGTCCGCGGTGACCGCCCTCGTGGCCGCCCGCGAACTCGCCCGCAACGGCGGCAAGGGCACCGTCATCCACAACCTGATCACCTCCTGGTCCGTGCCGGAGGTCGTGAAGGAGAACGGCGGCACACCGGAACGCACGCGCGTGGGCCACTCCTTCATCAAGGCCGAGATGGCCCGGACCGGCGCCATCTTCGGCGGCGAGCACTCCGCGCACTACTACTTCCGCGACTTCTGGAACGCCGACACCGGCATGCTGGCCGCCCTCCACGTCCTCGCCGCCCTCGGCGGCCAGCAGGGCCCGCTGTCCGGCCTGGTCGCCCAGTACGACCGCTACGCCGGCTCCGGCGAGATCAACTCCACCGTCACCGACCAGGCGGCCCGCCTCGCCGCGATCAGGGCCGCGTACGAGGGCCGCGACGACGTCACCCTGGACGAGCTGGACGGCCTCACCGTCCAGGCGGCCGACTGGTGGTTCAACGTCCGCCCCTCCAACACGGAGCCGCTGCTGCGCCTGAACGCGGAGGCCCGGGACGAGGCGACGATGACGAAGGTGCGGGACGAGGCGCTGGCGATCATCCGGTCCTGAGAGGGCGGCTCGCCTTTCAGCCGACCGAGTCGGGTGGCGGGTCGGCACAGGCCGGGGGGCCAGGGGACGGAGCCCCCTGGCGGGGTGCAGGGGCGGAGCCCCTACATCAGGCCCCCACCGGCGGTACCCTGACCAGCACATCCGCACAAGCCGAACCGCCCCGAAGGGAAACCCCATGCCGCTCGAAGCCGGCCTCCTGGAGATCCTCGCCTGCCCGGCCTGCCACTCCCCCCTCAAGGAGCAGGACACCGAGCTGATCTGCACCGGCCAGGACTGCGGCCTGGCGTACCCGGTCCGCGACGACATCCCCGTCCTCCTCGTCGACGAGGCCCGCCGCCCCGAGTGACCGAGGCCCGCCGGCCCGAGGGCAGCCGCCCCGAATAACCGACGGCCGCCCCACGGCCAGGCGACCCGCGCACGCACCCGAACGAACGCATCCGGCGATCGGAGACTGCCGCCATGCTCGACGAATCGCTGCTCGACGCCCCGGAGCGCCTCACCGAGGCCGACCGCCGCGGCCTGCTCCGCGGCGCCGCCGAGGCCGGTGCCCGCGTACGCACCGCCGCCCGGCACGCGGCCGAGGCCGGAGTCGGCAACCTCAAGCCGGACGGACGCCCCCGCGCCGTCCTCATCGCCGGCCCCGGGGCCGCCGCGACCCAGGCCGCCGACCTCCTCGGCACCCTCGCCGGCGCCGGCAGCCCCGTCACCCGCCTCGCCCCCACCGGCGTCGCCCCCGCCGCGGGCGCCCTGCGCTGGGAACTGCCCGGCTGGGCCGGCTCCGTGGACCTCCTGCTGATCGCCACCCCCGACGGCACCGAACCGGGCCTCGCCCTGCTCGCCGAGCAGGCCTACCGCCGGGGCTGCACAGTCGTAGCCGTAGCCCCCGCCCGTTCCCCGCTCAGCGAGTCGGTGAACGCCTCCCACGGCCTGTTCATCCCGATGGCGACCGCCCCCTACGACCACGACGAGCCCCTCGCCGGTGCCGCCCCCGGCGTCCTGTGGGCGCTGCTCACCCCGCTCCTCGCGCTGCTGGACCGCACCGCCCTGCTCGAAGCGCCGCCCGAGGCCATCGAAAAGGTCGCCGACCGCCTCGACCGCATCGCCGAACGCTGCGGACCCGCCATCGTGACCTACAGCAACCCGGCCAAGACCCTGGCGTCCGAGCTGGCCGACACCCTGCCGGTCGTCTGGACCGAGGGCACCTCGGCCGGACCGGCGGGCCGCCGCTTCGCCGCCGCGCTCGCCGAGCTGGCCGGCACCCCGGCCGTCGTCGCCGAACTGCCCGAGGCGCTCGCCGCGCACAGCGCCCTTCTCGCCGGCCGACTCGCCGCCGGAGCCGACCCCGACGACTTCTTCCGCGACCGCGTCGAGGAGGCACCCGCCCTGCACGCGCGCGTGGTGCTCCTCCGCGACCGCCCCAGCGGCGGCCTCACCGCCGCCCCCGGCGCCCGCGACCTGGCCCTCGGCCACGACACGCCGATCAGCGAACTGGAACCCGAAGAGGGCGGCGAACTGGAGACCCTCGCGGAACTGATCGCCATCACGGATTTCGCCGCCGTTTACCTGGCGCTCGCCTCGCGCGCCTGATCCCGTACGCACCATCTCGTACGTACCAGCGCCACGTATCCGCGCCAGGTACCAGGACACGCACCGCGCACGCACCCGGCAGAGAGAGCCCATGGACCGCCTCGACAACACCGTCCGCCCCTACGCCTGGGGTTCCACCACCGCGATCCCGGCCCTGCTCGGGTCCGAGCCGACCGGCGAACCGCAGGCGGAGATGTGGATGGGCGCCCACCCCGGCGCCCCCTCCCGCACCGGCCGGGGCACCCTCGCCGAAGTCGTCGACGCCGACCCCGAGAAGGAACTGGGCGCGGCCTCCGCGGCCAAGTTCGGCCCCCGGCTGCCCTTCCTCCTCAAACTCCTCGCCGCCGGCGCCCCGCTCTCCCTCCAGGTCCACCCCGACCTGACCCAGGCCAAGCAGGGCTACGAGGACGAAGAGCGCCGGAGCGTCCCCCTGGACGCCCCGCACCGCAACTACAAGGACGCCAACCACAAGCCCGAACTGATCTGCGCCCTCACCGAGTTCGACGGCCTGTGCGGCTTCCGCGCCCCCGCCGAGACGGCCGACCTGCTCGACGGCCTCGGCATCGCCTCCCTCAAGCCCTACGTCGACCTGCTGCGCGCGCACCCCGAGGACGCCGCCCTGCGCGAGGTCCTCACCGCGATCCTCACCGCCGACCCCGAGGAGATGTCCCGCACGGTCACCGAGACCGCGGCCGCCTGCGACCGCCTCGGCGGCGCCTACACGCCCTACGCCGACATCGCCCACCACTACCCGGGCGACCCCGGCGTCCTCGCCGCCATGCTGCTCAACCACGTCCGGCTCCAGCCCGGCGAAGCCCTGTTCCTCGGCGCCGGCATCCCGCACGCCTACCTCGACGGCCTCGGCGTCGAGATCATGGCCAACTCCGACAACGTCCTGCGCTGCGGCCTGACCCCCAAGCACGTCGACGTCCCCGAACTGCTGCGCATCGTCCGCTTCGAGGCCGGTGACCCCGGCATCCTCCGCCCGGAGGCGTCCCCCGACGGCGAAGAGGTCTACGACACCCCGATCGACGAGTTCCGCCTGTCCCGGTACGTCCTCCCGGAGGGCTCCGGCGTCCACGACCTCACCCTGCCCACCCCGCAGATCCTGCTCTGCACGGCCGGCACCGTGCGGGCGGGCGAGCACGAACTGGCCCCCGGCCGGTCCGTCTTCGTCCCGGCGGACGAAACGGCCGAAGTGTCCGGGAGCGGCACGGTCTTCCGGGCCACCGTGCGTCTCTGACGTGGCCTGGACCCGCCTGACGCGAACACGACGGAACCGCGGCACGCCGAAGTCGGCGAGGGCTGCAACAATGGCGCACCGCAAAGGAGGGGCAAAGCCGACCACCGGCCGAGCCCCCACCGGCGTACGGACGCAGACGAAGCAGATGCAGGCGAAGGGACAACGCGACACATGAGCGCGTCAGGCGGAACCAAGGCGATCGTGGCGGCACTGTTCGCCAACCTCTCGATCGCGGTAGCGAAATTCGTGGCGTTCCTCTTCAGCGGATCGTCATCGATGCTCGCGGAGTCCGTGCACTCCCTCGCCGACTCCGGCAACCAGGGACTCCTGCTCCTCGGCGGCAAGCGCGCCCAGCGTGCGGCCACCCCCCAACACCCGTTCGGCTACGGCCGCGAGCGCTACATCTACGCCTTCCTCGTCTCCATCGTGCTCTTCTCGGTCGGCGGCATGTTCGCCCTCTACGAGGGCTACGAGAAGATCAAGCACCCGCACGAGATCGAGCACTGGTACTGGCCGGTGGGCGTCCTGGTCTTCGCGATCATCGCCGAGACCTTCTCCTTCCGGACCGCCATCAAGGAGTCCAACGCCCTGCGCGGGAAGAAGTCCTGGAAGGAGTTCGTCCGCCATTCCAAGGCCCCCGAACTGCCGGTCGTCCTCCTGGAGGACCTCGGTGCCCTCGTCGGCCTGATCCTCGCCCTCGGCGGCGTCAGTATGGCCCTGCTCACCGGTGACGGCGTCTGGGACGGCATCGGCACCCTGTGCATCGGCGTACTGCTCATCGTGATCGCGCTGGTCCTGGCCGTCGAGACCAAGTCCCTGCTGCTCGGCGAGGCCGCGGGCACCGAGGCGGTCCAGCAGATCGAGGCCGCGATCGTCGCCGGCGACACGGTCACCGGCGTCATCCACATGCGCACGCTCCACCTCGGCCCGGAGGAACTCCTCGTCGCCGCCAAGATCGCCGTCCGCCACGACGGCACGGCCACCGAGGTCGCCTCCGCCATCGACGCCGCTGAGGCCCGTATCCGCGACGCCGTCCCGATCGCCCGCGTCATCTACCTGGAACCGGACATCTACAGCGAGTCCGAGGCGACCAAGGGCCCCGACCGCGAGGCGTCCCCCGGCGGCCCGAGCGCGCCGCCCACCGCCCACTGACACCCGCGCCTCCCACACCCACAGGGCCCGCCGATTCCTTCGGCGGGCCCCGTCGGTTTGCGCCCCTCCGCATCCCGTCACGTTTCGTGAACGTCCGGAAGTGTTCGGAGGCGGACTGGGGACGGCGGCCGCGTGCGGTGTAGCTTGGGACGGAGCCAGACGTCGCTGCTGATGGCGGTCGGGCGGTTCCGCAGGGACCGGCCGAGGGAGAGAGGGCCTCCGACGGACTGCGCTGCGCGCACGCGGGCATGCCTGTGTCCTCTTCGGGGCACCCCTGTGTCCGCCGCCGCGCAGGTGTCAGCCGTACCCACCTCGACCCAACCCGAGGAGCAGCTCGCAATGACGACTGTCGACAACCGACAGGACTTCAAGGTCGCCGACCTCTCCCTGGCCGCCTTCGGCCGCAAGGAGATCACCCTCGCCGAGCACGAGATGCCGGGCCTGATGGCGATCCGCAAGGAATACGCCGAGGCCCAGCCCCTCGCCGGCGCCCGCGTCACCGGCTCCCTGCACATGACGGTGCAGACCGCCGTACTCATCGAGACCCTCGTCGCCCTGGGCGCCGAGGTCCGCTGGGCCTCCTGCAACATCTTCTCCACCCAGGACCACGCGGCCGCCGCCATCGCCGTCGGCCCGAACGGCACGCCCGACAACCCGCAGGGCGTCCCCGTCTTCGCCTGGAAGGGCGAGACCCTGGAGGAGTACTGGTGGTGCACGGAGCAGGCACTGACCTGGCCGAACACCCCCACCGGCGGCCCGAACATGATCCTGGACGACGGCGGTGACGCCACCCTCCTCGTCCACAAGGGCGTCGAGTACGAGAAGGACGGCAAGGTCCCCTCGGTCGACACCGCCGAGTCCGACGAGCACCGCGTCATCCTCGAACTCCTCACCCGCACGGTGAGCGAGAGCCCGCAGAAGTGGACCCAGCTGGCGTCCGAGATCCGCGGCGTGACCGAGGAGACGACGACCGGCGTCCACCGCCTGTACGAGATGCACCGCGACGGCACCCTCCTGTTCCCGGCGATCAACGTCAACGACGCGGTGACCAAGTCGAAGTTCGACAACAAGTACGGCTGCCGCCACTCCCTGATCGACGGCATCAACCGTGCTACCGACGTCCTGATCGGCGGCAAGACCGCCGTCGTCTGCGGCTACGGCGACGTGGGCAAGGGCTGCGCGGAGTCCCTGCGCGGTCAGGGCGCCCGGGTGGTCATCACCGAGATCGACCCGATCTGCGCCCTGCAGGCGGCGATGGACGGCTACCAGGTCACGACGCTGGACGAGGTCGTCGACAAGGCCGACATC
>NZ_JBHYOB010000002.1:615543-627554 GCF_042744565.1 Streptomyces sp. NPDC058812 | reverse complement strand
AAATACCAGCTCAAACCCCGCGACTGGGCCACCGCCGCCCGCGAGGGCACCACCATCGCCCCCCTCGTCACCAAGCTCAACACCATCCGGCGCGACCACCCCGCGCTGCACCGGCTCAGGAACCTGCGCTTCCACCGGACCGACAACGACGCGCTGATCGCGTACAGCAAGCGCGTGGGGTCCGACGTCGTGCTGGTGGTAGCCAACCTCGATCCCCACCGCACCCAGGAGGCCACGATCTCGCTCGACATGCCGCAACTCGGCCTGGACTGGCACGAGTCGGTGCCGGTCCACGACGAACTCACGGACGAGACCTACCTCTGGGGCCGCACGAACTACGTGCGGCTGGAGCCCGGCCGGGCCCCCGCTCACGTCTTCCACGTCCGCCGGCCGTCCGCCGCCACGCCCCAGAACGGAGGGTCAGGAGCCTCATGACCGTCAACGAGCCCGTGCCGGACAAATTCGAGGACACCCCGGCCAAGGACCGTGACCCGGACTGGTTCAAACGAGCCGTCTTCTACGAGGTACTCGTCCGCTCCTTCCAGGACAGCAACGGCGACGGCGTCGGTGACCTCAAGGGCCTCACCGCCAAGCTGGACTACCTGCAATGGCTGGGCGTGGACTGCCTCTGGCTCCCGCCCTTCTTCAAGTCGCCGCTGCGCGACGGCGGTTACGACGTCTCCGACTACACCGCCGTGCTGCCCGAGTTCGGCGACCTGGCCGACTTCGTCGAGTTCGTGGACGCCGCCCACCAGCGCGGCATGCGCGTGATCATCGACTTCGTCATGAACCACACCAGCGACCAGCACCCGTGGTTCCAGGAGTCACGCCGGGACCCCGACGGCCCGTACGGCGACTACTACGTCTGGGCGGACGACGACACCCGGTACTCCGACGCCCGCATCATCTTCGTCGACACCGAGGCGTCCAACTGGACCTTCGACCCGGTCCGCGGACAGTACTACTGGCACCGCTTCTTCACTCACCAGCCGGACCTGAACTACGAGAACCCGGCCGTCCAGGAGGAGATGCTGGCGGCGCTGAAGTTCTGGCTGGACCTGGGCGTCGACGGCTACCGCCTCGACGCCGTGCCCTATCTGTACGCCGAAGAGGGCACCAACTGCGAGAACCTGCCCGCCAGCCACGCGTTCCTCAAGCGCGTCCGCAGCGAGATCGACGCGCACTATCCCGACACCGTGCTGCTGGCGGAGGCCAACCAGTGGCCGGAGGACGTCGTCGACTACTTCGGCGACTACTCCGTCGGCGGTGACGAGTGCCACATGGCGTTCCACTTCCCGGTCATGCCGCGCATCTTCATGGCCGTACGCCGCGAGTCCCGCTACCCGGTCTCCGAGATCCTCGCCAAGACCCCGGCCATCCCGTCCGGCTGCCAGTGGGGCATCTTCCTGCGCAACCACGACGAGTTGACCCTGGAGATGGTCACCGACGAGGAACGCGACTACATGTACGCGGAGTACGCCAAGGACCCGCGCATGCGCGCCAACATCGGCATCCGGCGCCGACTGGCCACCCTGCTGGACAACGACCGCGACCAGATCGAGCTGTTCACCGCCCTGTTGCTCGCCCTCCCGGGCTCACCGATCCTGTACTACGGCGACGAGATCGGCATGGGCGACAACATCTGGCTCGGCGACCGCGACGCCGTACGGACCCCGATGCAGTGGACGCCCGACCGCAACGCCGGCTTCTCGACCTGCGATCCGGGGCGCCTGTATCTGCCGACGATCATGGACCCGGTCTACGGCTACCAGGTGACGAACGTCGAGGCGTCCATGGCCTCGCCCTCGTCCCTGCTGCACTGGACCCGCCGCATGATCGAGATCCGCAAGCAGAACCCCGCCTTCGGCCTCGGCACCTACACCGAACTGCCCTCCTCCAACCCCGCTGTGCTCGCCTTCCTGCGGGAGTACGAGGACGACCTGGTGCTGTGCGTGAACAACTTCGCGCGGTTCGCGCAGCCCACCGAACTCGACCTGCGGGAGTTCGCCGGGCGCCATCCGGTCGAGCTGTTCGGCGGAGTCCGCTTCCCCGCCATCGGCGAACTGCCGTACCTGCTGACCCTCGGGGGCCACGGCTTCTACTGGTTCCGGCTCACCCGAGTCGCATCCCGCATCGGCCGCCGCGTTTGAGCGTGGGCCGAGGAAAGGACGCGTCACCATGCCGAAGACCGCACCCCTGCGCCCAAGACGCGGGCATCTCGCCGAGACCATGGCCTCGCTCGGCGAGCTGCTGCGGGAGTGGCTGCCGCGCCAGCGCTGGTTCGCGGGCAAGGACCGGCTCGTGGCCGACCTCGGTCTGCTGTCGATGACCGAGCTCTTCCCCGGCTGTCTGCACCTCCTGGTGCACACCGGGCAGGGCCCCGTGCCCGCCCCGGGCGGCGCTGCCCCGGCCGGCGACTGCTACCAGCTGCTGCTGGGCGTGCGCGAGCAGCCGTCACCGCGCCTGGGCCGGGCGATCATCGGGCAGGTGCAGGACGGCCCGCTGGCCGGCCGGACGGTCTACGACGCGCTGCACGACCCCCGGTCGGCCCAGCTGCTCCTGGAACGGCTCCGGCACCCCGGCAAGGCGGGACCACTGCGCTTCGAGTCCGACCCCGCGCGGCCGGTGCCCGGCGGGCTCGTGCCGCGGCTGCTGGACGCCGAGCAGTCCAACTCGTCGCTGATCTACGGCGACGAGTTCATCCTGAAGCTGTTCCGGCGCATCCAGCCCGGCGTCAACCCCGACCTGGAGGTACCGGACGCGCTGGCCAGGCAGGGCTGCGGCCGGGTCCCCGCGCCGGTGGCGTGGATGCGGACGACCCATCCCTACGAGGCGACGCTCGGCGTGCTCCAGCCGTTCCTGCACGACGCCTCGGACGGCTGGACCCTCTCCCTGAACGCGCTGGCGTCCGGCGACGACTTCACCGTGCAGGCCCGCGAGCTGGGGCGGGCGATGGCCGACGTACATCTCGCGCTGGCCTCGGCCTTCCCGGCCGGGCCGCCCGGGGAGAACGGCCGGACGGCGGCGGCGATGACCGAGCGGCTGACCGCCGCCGCGCACCGCGTACCGGCGCTGCAGCCCTTCGTCCCCGGGCTGCGGGCGGCCTTCGCGGCGCTGTCCACCTGCGACTCCGGGCCGCCCGCCCAGCGCATCCACGGCGACCTGCATCTGGGGCAGGTGCTGCGGGCCGGCCGGGACTGGTTCGTGATCGACTTCGAGGGCGAACCGTCCCGCCCGCTGTCCGAACGGCGCAGCGCCCACTCCCCCGTGCGGGACATCGCGGGCATGCTGCGCTCCTTCGACTACGCCGCCCGGCAGCGCCGCCCGTGGCGCCCCGAGTGGGCGCGCCGCTGCCGGGAGGCGTTCTGCGCCGGCTACGCCGCCCGCGCCGGGTGGGACCCCCGTAAGAAGCACGGCCTGCTGCGCGCCTACGAGACGGACCGCGCCGTGTATGAGGTGCTGTACGAGGCCCGGCACCGCCCCGACTGGCTTCCCGTACCCATGGCGGCGATCGAACGACTCGCCGTGAGAGGAGACTGACCCGTGGCCCTCCGCGACACCTCGCTCCCCGAGCCGTCCGGTCCCGTCCCGCCCACCTCCGGTGCGTGCGGAACCGCCCCGCCCCTCGACCCGACCGACCGTGGGCGCCTCCTGGCGGGCGCCCACCACGACCCGCACGCCCTGCTCGGCGCCCACCCGGTCCCGGACGGTGTCGCCTTCCGGGCGCTGCGCCCGTTCGCCCGCGAGGTGAGCGTGGTCGTCGACGGCGAGCGCCACGCCCTCGTGTCGGAGGAGGACGGTCTCTTCTCCGGTGTCCTGCCGCTGGCGGAGATCCCCGCGTACACCCTCGTGGTGGCGTACGAGGAGGGCGAGCACGAGACGCACGACCCGTACCGCTTCCTGCCCGCCCTCGGGGAACTCGACCTGCACCTGATCGGTGAGGGCCGGCACGAGCAGCTGTGGCAGGCGCTCGGTGCGGAGCCGATGACCCACGAGGGCGTCACCGGCACCCGGTTCACGGTGTGGGCGCCGAACGCCCAGGGGGTGCGGGTCGCCACGGACTTCACCCACTGGGACGGCACGGCGTTCCCGATGCGCTCGCTCGGTTCGTCCGGGGTGTGGGAGCTGTTCCTGCCGGGCGTCGGCGAGGGCACCCGGTACAAGTTCGAGATCCACTCCCGGTACGGCCACCGGTTCCTCAAGGCCGACCCGATGGCCCGCGCGGCGGAGGAGCCGCCGAACACCGCGTCCGTGGTGATCGCCTCGGCGTACGCGTGGGGCGACGGGGAGTGGATGCGGACCCGGGCCGACAGGCCCGTGCACGAGGCTCCGTTCTCCGTGTACGAGGTGCACCTGCCGTCCTGGCGGCCGGGGCTGACCTACCGCGAGCTGGCCGAGGCGCTGCCCGCGTACGTCAAGGACCTGGGCTTCACCCACGTCGAGCTGATGCCGGTCGCCGAGCACCCCTACGGCCCGTCCTGGGGCTACCAGGTCACCGGCTTCTACGCGCCGACCGCGCGCCTCGGCTCGCCCGACGACTTCCGGTACCTGGTCGACGCCCTGCACCGGGCCGGCCTCGGCGTGATCATGGACTGGGTGCCGGCGCACTTCCCGAAGGACGACTGGGCGCTGGGCCGCTTCGACGGGGACCCGCTGTACGAGCCCGGGGACTCCCGGCGCGCGGAGCACCCGGACTGGGGGACGTACACCTTCGACTTCGCGCGTACCGAGGTGCGCAACTTCCTCGTGGCGAACGCGGTGTACTGGTGCGAGGAGTTCCACATCGACGGGCTGCGCGTCGACGCCGTGGCCTCGATGCTCTACCTCGACTACTCGCGCGACTCGGGCCAGTGGGAGCCCAACCAGTACGGCGGCCGGGAGGACCTGGCGGCCATGGCGTTCCTCCAGGAGATGAACGCGACCCTCTACCGGCGCTGCCCCGGCGTGGTGACCATCGCGGAGGAGTCGACCGCGTGGGGCGGGGTGACCCGGCCCACCGACACCGGCGGGCTCGGTTTCGGCCTGAAGTGGAACATGGGCTGGATGCACGACTCGCTGGAGTACGTCGCGCACGAGCCGGTGCACCGCAAGTACCACCACCACGAGATGACCTTCTCGATGGTGTACGCCTACAGCGAGAACTACTGCCTGCCGATCTCCCACGACGAGGTGGTGCACGGCAAGCAGGCACTGGTGTCGAAGATGCCGGGCGACTGGTGGCAGCGGCGGGCGAACGTCCGCGCCTACCTCGGCTTCATGTGGGCACATCCGGGCAAGCAACTGCTGTTCATGGGGCAGGAGTTCGCCCAGGGCGCCGAGTGGTCGGAGAAGCAGGGCCCGGAGTGGTGGCTGCTGGACGAGGGGTACCACTCGGCGGGCGACCACCGCGGGATCCAGGACCTGGTACGCGCACTCAACACCCGCTACGGGCGGACCCCGGCCCTGTGGCAGCGCGACACCGATCCGGCCGGATTCCGGTGGGTCGCCGTGGACGCGGCCGAGGACAACGTCTTCGCGTTCCTGCGGTTCGACGCGGACGGCACTCCGCTGCTGGCGGTGTCGAACTTCTCCCCGGTCGTCCGGCACGAGTACGGCCTCGCCGTCGGCGACGAGGTCACCGCCTGGCAGGAGGTGCTCAACACCGACGCCGAGGAGTACGGCGGCAGCGGCGTGGGCAATCCCGACCCGGTCAAGCCCGAGGACGGGAGCCTCCGGATCACCCTCCCGCCGCTGGCGACGGTGTGGCTGATGCCGTACGCCCTGTGAGCCGCGGCGGCGCGACCAGGTGTTCGACCGCCTTCCCGGGGCAGTCGGTGGTCCAAGGACCGAGAAGACCTCGTCGCCGCCGCGGGCGGGCCCACAGAAAGGCGGCATCACGTGCGCACCGTCGGAGTGGAGGAGGAGCTCCTCCTGGTCGACCCCGAGACCGGTGAGCCGCGGGCACTGTCCGCCGCCGTGCTCGCCCGGGCCTCACAGGACGATGCCGAGCAGGACGTGTTCGAGAAGGAACTGCACGAGCAGATGCTCGAGTTCGCCACGCATCCGCAGTCGGACATGGAGCTGCTGCACGCGGAGATCGTCCGCTGCCGTGAGGAGGCCGGGGGGCACGCCGGGGGGATCGGCTGCGCCGTGGCCGCGCTGGCGACGTCGCCGCTGCCGGTGACCCCCTCCATCGGCGTGAACCGCCGCTACGACTGGATGGCCGACCAGTACGGCGTCGTGGTCCAGGAGCAGCTCGTCCTGGGCTGCCACGTGCACGTCTCGGTGGAGTCCGACGAGGAGGGCGTCGCGGTGATCGACCGGGTGCGGCCCTGGCTGCCGGTGCTGGCCGCGCTGAGCGCGAACTCGCCGTTCTGGCAGGGCAGGGACTCCTCCTACAGCAGCTATCGCAGCCGGGTCTGGCAGCGCTGGCCGTCGGCCGGCCCGACGGAGCTGTTCGGCTCGGCGGAGACCTATCACCGGCGGGTCGCGGACATGCTCGCCACCGGCACGCTCCTCGACGACGGGATGATCTACTTCGACGTCCGGCTGTCCCAGCGCTACCCGACGGTCGAGTTCCGGGTCGCGGACGTGTGCCTGGACGCGGGGACGGCCGTCGTCGTCGCCGCCCTCGCCCGCGCGCTGGTCGACACGGCCGCGCGGGAGTGGCGCCAGGGCAGGGAGCCGGCCGAGCACAGTGTGAGCCTGCTGCGTCTCGCGGCCTGGCGGGCGGCCCGGTCCGGGCTGACCGAGGAACTGCTGCATCCCGCGACGATGCGGCGGATGCCGGCCGAGACGGTCGTACGCGCGCTGCTGGACCACGTCGGGGACGCGCTGGCCGACGACGGCGACCTCGACCGGGTGCGGGACGGCGTCGGCGAACTGCTGCGGCACGGCAACGGTGCCCGGGTGCAGCGCGAACTGCTGGAGCGCACCGGCAGCCTGCGGGACGTCGTCACCGAGTGCGTACGCCGTACTCAGGCGGCCTGAGACGCCCCGCGGGGCCGTCGCTCGTCGAGCCTCCTCAGAGGATCAGGACCAGGGCGTACCCCAGGAAGCCCGCCGCGACGAGCAGCACCAGGGCGAGGATCACGGTCAGGGGTGCCTTGGCCCAGCCCTTGGAAGGGTTGTTGCCCTCCCACGGGCCCGCCTCGGACATGCTGCTCTCCCCCGGCGGGGTCTCGCCGGGCGGCACACCGCCTCCCTGCTCCAGTCCGGTGGTGCGTTCGGGTTCCGGGTCGGGATTCGTATAGCTCATGCCGTCCGGGTCCCCCGATCCGGCCGAGATCACCAGGCGGGAACACTTCCGCCGTCCCGGCCCCCCGCCGCCTGCGGCTCCGCTACATTCCGAACACGGCCGATGACGGTGCTCGCCGGTGCTCGTCCGTGGATCCACCGTCCGTTCATGTCAGGAGCCAGCGCATGCGCGACCTCGCTCTCGCTCCCCCGGCCGTCCCGCCCCTGACCGGCGGGCTCGCCGACAGCCTCTTCGAGACGGCTGCCCTCAGTCCGACCCTGCCGATGCTCGCCCGCCGGACCGGACCGGACCGGACCGTCTGGGACGAGGTGACGGCCGTGGAGTTCCGCGACGAGGTGGCCGACCTGGCCAAGGGGCTGATCGCGTGCGGGATCTCGCCGGGCGACCGCGTGGCGATCCTGGCCCGCACCCGGTACGAGTGGACGGTCTTCAGCTACGCGCTGTGGACGGTGGGCGCCGAGGTCGTGCCGATCTATCCGACCTCCTCACGCGACCAGGTCGAGTGGATCCTGCGGGACGCCGGCTGTGTGGCCGTGGTGGTCGAGGACGAGCAGAGCGTGATGACCGTCGGCTCGGTGTGCGCGTCGCTGCCGTCACTGCGCCATGTCTGGCAACTGGACGCGGGCGTGATGGAGGCGCTCGTGGCGCGCGGCGAGTTCCTCCCGTTCGCCACGGTCGACTCCATGCGCCGCATCGTGCTGCCGGACTCCACCGCGGTCGTCGCCTACACCTCGGGCACGTCCGGCCGCGCCATGGGCTGCGCGCTGAGCCACCGCAGCCTGGCCAGTCCCTGCGACACGCTGATCGAGGGCTGGGGCCACACGGTCGCGCCGCCCGGGGAGCAGGGCGCCGTCCTCGCCTTCCTGCCCTTCTCCCACGTGTACGGGCTGATGATCCAGAGCCTGTGCGTCCGGGGCGGGCTGCTCATGGCGCACGAGCCCGCGATGACCGGGGAGGCGCTGGCCTCGGCCCTGCGCTCCTTCCGCCCGACCTACCTCTACGCCGTCCCGTCGGTTCTGGAGAAGCTCTACAAGACCTTTCTGCGCACGGCCCAGGAGACGGGCCGCGGAGCGCTGTTCGAGCGGGCCGCCGGGACGGCGCGGGACTTCGCCGCCGCGCTGGAGCGCCGGCGGCTGGGCAGGGGGCCGGGGCCCGGCTTCGACCTCCGGCTCCAGCACGCCCTGTACGAACGGACGGTGTACCGCCGGCTGCGGAGCGCGCTCGGCGGCCGGGTGCGCCGCGCGACGTCCGGTGGTTCGCCGCTCAGCCGTGAGCTGTCCCTCTTCTTCGAGGGCATCGGCGTCTACGTCCACGACGGCTACGGTCTGACGGAGACCAGCGGCGGACTGACGATGCAGCCGCTGGGCCGGGAGAAGTCCGGCACCGTCGGGCAGCCGCTGCCCGGCATGGAGATCCGGGTGGCCGACGACGGGGAGATCATGGTGCGCGGGCCGTCGCTGTTCCAGGGGTACATCGGGGACGAGGCCGCCACGCGTGAGGTGCTGCGCGGCGGCTGGCTGGCCACCGGGGACCTCGGGCACCTGGACGACGAGAACTATCTGGCGATCACGGGCCGCAAGAAGGACATCATCATCACCAGCGGCGGCACGAGCGTGGCCCCGGCCGCCCTGGAACAGCGGCTGCGCATGCATCCGCTGGTCCACCAGGCGGTGGTCGTGGGCGACAACCGGCCCTGCGTCGGCGCCCTGATCACGCTCGACCCGGAGTTCCTGACGCACTGGCGGGCCGGCCTGGCCCTCCAGGGCGACGCCCCGGTCCGTGAGGCGCGCGAGGAGAACGCGCTGCGGGAGGAGGTCGCGCGGGCCGTCGCCGCGGCCAACAGTGCGGTGTCGCGCTCGGAGTCCATCCGGGTCTTCCGCGTCCTGCCCGATCCGTTCGACGTGGCGGGCGGGCTGCTCACCCCGTCGATGAAGCTCCGCCGGGACGAGATCGTACGGACCTACGCCTTCGAGATCGACGCGATGTACGAGGCGCGGCCGCACCGCCGGCCGCCGGCGCCGCCGGAGGATCCGGCCGGGTGGGAGGACTCGGACAACGTGTTCTTCCGGTGACCGGGTACGCCGGCAGACGTGCGCGCAGCCCTCGTCCGGTGTGCCGACCGGGTCAGCCGCCCACGTACCAGCTGAAGCCGCCGCTCGACGCGCTCACCGCCAGCAGGACGACGAAGAGGACGAGGGCCAGGATCCCGAGCACGATGCCGGCCTTGGCCATGCCCGCGCCGCCCTTGGCCGGGGCCTGCCGCAGTCCGACAGCGCCCAGCACGATCGCCACCGGTCCCAGAATGACGCTGAGGAAGAACAGGCCGATGATTCCGCTGCAAAGACTCGCGATGGCCAGACCGTTCGTGCGTGACCTGGACGACGCGGCAGGGGAACTGCCGTAACTGGTCATCAGAGATCTCCCGAGTGGGGTAGTCGGACACGGGCGCCCCCTCGCGGAGCGCCCTGGTGTGTTCCGCCTTCCGGGTTCCCTCGCAATCCGCTCTGTATTCCGGGGAATTCGCCGGGGGTGACAGGGCAGTCACCCCCGGCCACCGCGCCCCGACCAAGCACAACGAGGCGCGTAGGGTCGGCCGGCACGGGAACTAACAAACGAAGGGAAAGCGAAGAAGGGACAACGCCCGGCGGATGCCGGGCCGGGAAGGCGAAATGGCAGCCGAGTCGCGTTGGGACAGGACACTGGCTTCCGAGGAGATCACGAACCGCACCGCCAGCTTCACCGGGGAGCTGCACAATGTGACCGGTGCGCGCTTGGTCGCGGAGGAATTCCTCTACGACCTGGCCCGTGCGTCACCACCCTCGCAGCCCGAGCACTGGGACGACATCCTCCTGGTCGTCACGGAGCTGGCGGCGAACGCGGTGCAGTACGCCCCGGGGCCGTTCACGCTGCGGCTGCGCCGTACCTTCGACGGCGTGCACGTGGTGATGCACGACACGAGTACGACCGAACCCGCGCCGCGCCCCTTCCATCCGAGCAACGGCGGCGGCGGCATCGGCTGGCACCTGATCCACACCCTGTCCGACCAGGTGAGTGTCGTCACCGGTGAGCGGGGCAAGGACATCCACGTCTTCCTGCCCTGGTGACCTCCGCCCCGGTCACGGGGCGCCCGCGTCGCGCAGGGGCACCAGCACGCTGATCGACTTGCCGCCCCCCGGGTGCCGGTCGACGGCGATGTCGCGGGCCAGGCGGGCGACGAGCGGCCAGCCGTAGCCGCTCCCATGGTGCCTGGTGGGGAACTCGTAGGCGGCCCTGGGCACCACCGCGCTGTTGTCGTGAACGGCGATCCACATGCCCTCCCCCATCGGCCGGACCTCGAACCCGGCCAGCCCGCCGCCGTGCCGGATCGCGTTGGTGACCAGCTCCGAGACCACGAGCAGCAGGTCGACGACGTCCTCGTCCCGCACCCCGCGGCCCGACCCCCATTGCGCGCGCGCCACCGACTCCGCGTACGCGCGTGCCGTGGCCGCGCTGGTCACGGCACCCGATGCCGGTGCGCCGGACGGCACGAAGCCGGATGAGGCCGTGGTGGTCCCGTCGGTTGGTTCCATGTCAGTGGTGTCCCTGGTCCTCGCCGTGCTGTCGTTCGGCGCCGGGTCAGTCCGCGGAGGTGTCCTGCGGCGGCAGCCGGTGGTAGTAGTCGCCGACGGACGCCAGGTACTCCCGGTCCATCGTCTCGCTGTCGGTCCGGAACCGGGGCGCGGCCTTGACCTCCGCCCTGGTGCAGGCCACCGTGACCGTACGGGCCTCGGGGTCGATGCCCCTGACCATGCCGACCGGCACGAGCACGCTCCGGCCGAAGACCCAGACGCCGGTGTCGACGACCAGGTGCCGCATGCCGAAGTGGTCGGCCTGGCGGTCCACGTGACCGATGGTGCCGTCGCTCGCGACGACGGTGCAGCCCGTCAGGTCCTGTCCCTCCGCGTAACCACTGCCCGCCGCGTACGACCAGACGCTCTCCATCGGCACGCTGTACCTTCCCTCCCGCGTGGGTGACGACTGTGGGGCCGGGCGGACGCCACGGGCCGGTCCGGCTTCACAGCAGCAGATACCCGGTCCGGGCCGCCGCATTCGGACGCCGTGGGCCAATCGGCGGCGGCGAGATCCGCCGGAGCGCCCCACGGCCGGCTCCGCGGGCGCGGCCTGATGCGTCCGGGGCCGCGCTCCACCGGGTGACGTCCCGCTTTGTTCGGACCCGCGACCTGGGTTAGCCTCTGGCGTATTTTTCTCAGTGGGCAATCCGTGAACTGCGGAAACGCACGCACGACAGGCCGGACCGTGGCATCGGTCCGCAGGGGGTTCCGAGTCCTCGGTCCGAGGGCTCCTGGGGAGCGGAACGAGGGTGCGCATGACCAGCGACAGCGCCGGGACCGTCGAGGCGGTTCCGGGCGATCAGGAGTTGCGCCGTCTCCTCGCGGGCCTGACGGCCGTGCGGGACGGCGACTTCGGCACCCGTCTGCCGGACGCGGCCGATGGCCTGATGGGCGACATCGCCAAGGTCTTCAACGGCATGGTGGACCAGTTGTCCGTGTTCACCTCCGAGGTCACCCGGGTCTCCCGCGAGGTGGGCACGGAGGGGACCCTCGGCGGGCAGGCGAGGGTGCCGGGCGTCTCGGGCACCTGGGCCGATCTGACCGACTCGGTCAACGCCATGGCGGGGAACCTGACCACCCAGGTCCGTGACATCGCGCAGGTCGCCACGGCGGTGGCCAAGGGCGACCTGTCGCAGAAGATCGACGTGGACGCCCGCGGCGAG
>NZ_JBHYOB010000002.1:491555-615444 GCF_042744565.1 Streptomyces sp. NPDC058812 | reverse complement strand
GATCCTCGAACTGAAGAACACCATCAACACGATGGTCGACCAGCTCTCCGCCTTCGCCGACGAGGTCACCCGCGTCGCCCGCGAGGTCGGCACCGACGGGCGGCTCGGCGGCCAGGCCGACGTCCAGGGCGTCAAGGGCACGTGGCGCGACCTCACCGACTCGGTGAACTTCATGGCGGGCAACCTGACCAGCCAGGTCCGCAACGTCGCCCAGGTGGCCACCGCCGTGGCCAAGGGCGATCTCTCCCAGAAGATCACGGTGGACGCCCGCGGCGAGATCCTCGAACTGAAGAACACCATCAACACGATGGTCGACCAGCTCTCCGCCTTCGCCGACGAGGTCACCCGCGTCGCCCGCGAGGTCGGCACCGAGGGCAACCTGGGCGGGCGCGCCCAGGTGCGCGGTGTGTCGGGCACCTGGAAGGACCTGACGGACAACGTCAACTCCATGGCCAACAACCTCACCGGCCAGGTCCGCTCCATCGCCCAGGTCGCCACCGCCGTGGCGCGCGGCGACCTGTCGCAGCGGATCACCGTGGAGGCCAAGGGCGAGGTCGCGGCGCTGGCCGACGTGATCAACACGATGGTCGACACGCTGTCGGCGTTCGCCGACGAGGTCACCCGCGTCGCCCGCGAGGTCGGCACCGAGGGCCGGCTCGGCGGCCAGGCGCAGGTGCCGAACGTCGCCGGCACCTGGAAGGACCTCACCGACAACGTCAACTCCATGGCCAACAACCTCACCGGCCAGGTCCGCAACATCGCGCTGGTGACGACCGCGGTGGCCCGGGGGGACCTGTCGAAGAAGATCGACGTCGACGCGCGCGGCGAGATCCTGGAACTCAAGACGACGATCAACACCATGGTCGACCAGCTCTCCGCCTTCGCCGACGAGGTCACCCGCGTCGCCCGCGAGGTCGGCACCGAGGGCCGGCTCGGCGGCCAGGCCGAGGTGGAGGGCGTCTCCGGTACCTGGAAGCGCCTCACGGAGAACGTCAACGAGCTGGCGGGCAACCTCACCCGCCAGGTCCGCGCGATCGCCGAGGTCACCTCCGCCGTCGCCGAGGGCGACCTGACCCGCTCCATCAACGTGGAGGCGTCGGGCGAGGTCGCCGAACTCAAGGACAACATCAACTCCATGGTGGAGTCCCTGCGCGAGACCACCCGCGCCAACCAGGAGCAGGACTGGCTCAAGACCAACCTCGCCAGGATCTCCGGCCTGATGCAGGGGCACCGGGACCTGCCCGTGGTCGCCGAGCTGATCATGGACGAGCTGGTGCCGCTGGTGTCGGCCCAGTACGGCGCGTTCTATCTGGCCGAGGACGGCGACGACGGGCCCGAGCTGCGGCTCGTCGGCTCCTACGGCTATCCCGAGGACGCGAGCAGGCCCACCCGCATCGCCTTCGGCCGCACCCTGGTCGGCCAGGCCGCGCGCAGCCGGCGCACCATCGTGGTGGACGAGCTGCCGGCCGGCTACGTGACGATCTCCTCCGGGCTCGGCGAGGTGGTGCCGACCGCCCTGGTGCTGGTGCCCATCGTGGTCGAGGGACAGGTCCTCGGCGTCATCGAGCTGGCGTCGGTCACCGCGTTCACGCAGGTCCACCGGGACTTCCTGGAACTGCTGATGGAGACCATCGGCGTCAACGTCAACACGATCGTGGCCAACGCCCGTACCGACGAGCTCCTCTCCGAGTCGCAGCGCCTGACCGCCGAGCTGCAGGCCCGTTCCGCCGAGCTCCAGGTCCAGCAGGAGGAGCTGCAGCGCTCCAACGCCGAGCTGGAGGACAAGGCGTCCCTGCTCGCCACGCAGAACCGGGACATCGAGGCGAAGAACCTGCAGATCGAGCAGGCCCGGCAGGAGCTGGAGGCCCGTGCCCAGCAGCTGTCGCTGGCCTCGAAGTACAAGTCGGAGTTCCTGGCCAACATGAGCCACGAGCTGCGCACCCCCCTCAACAGCCTGCTCATCCTCGCCCAGCTGCTCGCCCAGAACCCGTCGCGCAACCTCACCCCCAAGCAGGTCGAGTACGCGGGAATCATCCACTCCGCGGGCTCGGACCTGCTCCAGCTGATCAACGACATCCTGGACCTGTCGAAGGTCGAGGCGGGGAAGATGGACGTCGCCCCCGAGCGCGTGACGCTGCGGCAGCTCATCGAGTACGTCGAGGCCACCTTCCGGCCCATGACGACGCAGAAGGGCCTGGAGTTCACGGTGTCGACGGCCGCCGGAGCACCGGTGGACCTGCTGACCGACGAGTCCCGGCTGCGTCAGGTGCTGCGGAACCTGCTGTCCAACGCGGTGAAGTTCACCGAGCGGGGCGGGGTGGAGCTGGCCGTCGAGCCGGCGTCGGACGACGAGGTGCCCGCCGGTGTGCTCCGGGGCGGTGCGGTGGTGGCCTTCCGGGTGACGGACACCGGTATCGGCATCCCCGAGCAGAACCTGGAGTCGATCTTCGGCGCCTTCCAGCAGGCCGACGGCACGACCAGCCGCAAGTACGGCGGCACCGGACTCGGCCTGTCCATCACCCGGGAGATGGCCCAGCTGCTCGGCGGCGCCGTCACGGTGGACAGCACGCCCGACCGGGGCAGCACGTTCACGCTGTTCCTGCCCGTGGCCCGGCCCGACTTCGAGGAGCTGCTCGACCGGGGCGCGGAGCACGCCCCGGCCGAGTCCCCCGCCGACGTGCTCACCCGCCCGGCGACGGTGCCCGAGCTCACGGGCGGCCACCGGCAGCGCCCGCGGCGGCTGCTCGTCGTGGAGGAGCGTCCGCGTGGTCTGCTGACCCTCGTCGCGGAGAGCGTGATCGCCGACCTGACGCACGGACGGGACGACGCGGGCGACCGGCCCCCGCTCGACGTCATCACGGCCGTGGGGGCACAGGAGGCCGCGGGCGCGCTCGCGGCCGAGCCGTGCCACTGCGTCGTCCTGGAGCTGGGCATGCCGGACTCGGAGGCGTCCCGCTTCCTGGAGGCGCTGCGCGGCGACTCGGCACTGGCGAACGTGCCGGTGCTCGTGCACAGCGGTCACCGCGCGGACGCGGCGCTGGAGGAGAGCCTGCGCTCCGGGGCGGAGGGCGGGGCGCTGGAGTTCCTGTCCAGCCTCGACGAGCTGCGGGAGCGCATCGCGCTGCACCTGGCCGCCGAGGAGCCCGGTGACGTCCTCTCCCTGGTCCGGCCCGAGGAGCCGCAGAACCTGGCTCCGGACGCCGTGGACGACCCGTCGTCCGGGCGCACCGTCCTCGTCGTCGACGACGACGCGCGCAACCTCTTCGCGCTCAGCGGGATCCTGGAGCTGCACGGTTTCCGGGTCCTGCACGCGGAGAACGGACGCCGGGGCATCGAGACGCTCGTGGACCACCCGGACGTCGCCCTGGTCCTGATGGACGTGATGATGCCGGAGATGGACGGCTACACGGCGACGGCCGAGATCCGCCGGATCCCCCGGTACGCCGAGCTGCCGATCATCGCGGTCACCGCGAAGGCGATGCCCGGCGACCGGGAGAAGAGCCTCGCCTCGGGCGCCAGCGACTACGTCACCAAGCCCGTCGACACCCGGGACCTCATCGCCTGCGTCCGACGGTGGCTGCCCGCATGAACGTGCCGGCCCCCGTCCCGTACACCGGTGGGCCGAGCGGTGCGCGGCCCGTGCCGTCGCGCTCCGTGGCGGTCTCCAGCCGAGGAGCGTCCTCATCGTGAACATGTCCGAGCAGCCACGCGGGCCGGCCGGCGATGCGCCGCGGGACGCGTCAGCAGCGCCGCCCCCGGCGTCCGGGCCGCGGCAGTCCTGCGCGGTCGACGGGCCGGCCGCCGGCTTGCGCGCGATGGCCCCGCTGTCGCCCGTGGGCAGGCTGGCGGCCACGGTGGACCGGCTCAGCCGCGAGGTGCGGGCCGCCCAGGCGGAGGCCGAGGGCCGGGCCCTCATCGAGCTCGCCAAGGGCATCCTGGTCGCGCGGCTCGGGTGTGGTCCGGCGCAGGCCGCGCGGCAGCTCGCCGAGCTGGCCGAGCAGTCCCAGGTGACTCCCCTGGAGTTCGCGGTCGACGTCATCAATCAGGCCGCCCGGGACCGGATGTCGGAGGTGACGGACGCGTTCCTGACGGCCACCGCCGCCGTGCGGGCCACGGACGCCGAGGACGGCGGGGACACCGGGGGCGCCGGGGAGGCGGTGGCCGAGTCGGCCGCCGTGCGCCTGCGGGCGGCCGAGAGCGGCGCGCTGGCCGCGGACGACACCCAGGCGGTGGCCGACGCCCTGCTGGAGCAGGCGCTGCGCCCGCTGGGCGCGGTCGCCGTGGCCATCTGGGCGGCCGGGTACGACGGGTCGCTCACGTTGGCCGGCAGCGCTGGGTTCTCCCCCGCCGAGGCCACCCGCTGGCGTTACGTGCCGCCGGACGTGGCGACGGTGGCCCGGTGCGGGCTGACCGAGCGCGAGGGTCAGTGGATCACCTCGCTGGCCGGTACGGGGCTGCCCAGCGTGGGCCGGCACCAGTACCCGGACGGCGGCAGGGTCGCCGTGCCCGCCGGTACCGGGGGGCGCATCCACGGCGTGCTGGAGATCGCCTGGCCGGTGCCGCTGGCTCCGCAGCCGCCCCAGGTGGTCCGTCAGGTGGAGGCCCTGGCGGAGCTGTGTGCGCACACCCTGGAGTCGTACACGCCGCCGGACGGTGCGGGGCAGGAGCCGCCCGTGATGCCGGACGCGGTGGAGCTGATGGACCTGGCCGACGGCCTGTACGACCCCGCCCTGGTCCTGGTGCCGCACCTGGACGCCGCCGGGGAGCTGGCGGACTTCCGCATCCAGCACGTGAACAAGAGCTTCCTGGATCCCGCAGGACGGCCGCGTGCCGTGGTGCGCGGCGCGCTGCTGCTGGAGGCCTACCCGATGGCCGCCGGGGACAGCGAGCTGTTCCAGAACGTGGAGCGGGTGTACGCCACGGGCGAGCCGTTCCGGGCCCGGCGCATCAACCTGACCGCGCTGGTGGACCAGGTGCCGCTGTCGGCGGTCGCGGACATCAGTGTCAGCCGGCATGGCAACGCCGTTCTGCTCATCTGGCGCATCGAGGACGAGACGGCCCGGCTGGCCAGCCTCCTCCAGCACGCCCAGCGCCTCGGCCGCATCGGCGGCTTCGAGGAGAACCTGCTGACCGGCGAGATCACCTGGAACGGACAGCTGTTCGACCTGTACGGGCGTCCGCAGACGAGTACGCCGGTGCCGCTGGAGGAGCTGGCCGCCCACGCCCACCCGGACGACGCCGTCACCATCGGCCGGTTCCTGCGCACACTCCTGCACCACCGGCGGCCGGCGTCGGCGGCGTTCCGGCTGCAGCGGCCCGACGGGGTGACCCGGCACGTCCGGGCGGTGGCCGAACCGGTCCTGGACACCGACGACCGCCTCCTCGTCGTACGGGGGGCGTACCAGGACATCTCGGCGCAGCACTGGACCGAGGTGGCGCTCGCCGCGACGCGCGACCAGCTGGCGCACAGTGAGCAGCAGGCCATCGAACGCAACCGGCTGACCCTCCAGTTGCAGCACGCCATCATGCCGCCGGCCCAGACGCCGCTCAAGGTGCCGGACCTCCACGTGGCCGTCCGGTACCGGCCCGCCGAGACGGAGCAGCTGGTGGGCGGCGACTGGTACGACGCCGTGATGCTGCCGAGCGGGCGGGTGCTGCTGTGCGTGGGGGACGTGGCCGGGCACGGCATAGAGGCCGCGACCAGCATGGTGGTGCTGCGCAACGCCCTGCGGGGCCTCGCGGTGACCGGCGCCGGGCCCGGTCAGCTGCTGTCGTGGCTCAACATCGTGGCACACCATCTCACGGGCGGGGTCACCGCCACCGCGGTGTGCGGGCTGTACGACCCGGCCCGGCGCACGCTGCGCTGGGCCAGGGCGGGACATCTGCCGCCGGTGCTGGTCCGGGGGGCGGACGCCAAGCCGCTGCCGATGCTCAAGGGCATGCTGCTGGGAGCGGTGGCCGAGGCGGCGTACGAGGAGGACGAGGTGCAGCTGGCCGGCGAGGACACGCTGCTGATGTACACCGACGGTCTGATCGAACGCCGCGACCGCTCGGTGGAGGAGGCGCTGGCCCAGCTGCTGAGCACCGTCCGCCCGACGCCGAACACCCTCGACCAGCACCTGGACCGGCTGCTCACCTACAGCAGGTCGGACACGGACGACGACACGTGCCTGGTGGGCATCCGGGTCGGGTGACGGAGGGCGCGGAATTCCGGTCCCGACCGGACAGGTGTGACGAACGGATTCGGGGGTAATCGCCGGGCGCGGTGGGACATGACGCCCCACCGTCCGGCCGCATTGTTGGAGGTACACGTGCCCATAGCCCAGAACCCGCTGTCCGTCGAGGTGACGCTGCCCCGGGAGGAGGTCGCGCTGCTCACGGTGGAGGGCTACCTGGACGTCGACACCGCGACCGAGTTCCAGCACCATCTGGCCAACCAACTGCACCACGGCCGACGGCACTTCCTGCTGGACCTCTCCGAGGTTCCGTTCATGGACTCGTCCGGCATGAACATCATCCTGCGGGTCTATCAGGAGGCACGCGAGCTGCCGGGCAGTGTGCACATCATCTCGCCCACCCCGGCGGTGCGGCGCGTTCTGGATCTGACGGGGGTGAGTCTCACGGTGCCGGTCTCCGAGAGCATCGACGAGGCGCTCTCCCGCGTGGACGCCCAGCCGGAGGGGCCGCGGATACCGGAGGTCTGAGTTCCCCCTCCTACCCGGCGCTCATCCGGACCGTTCACGCGGGAGCAGGTGTCGTACGAGGTCGGCGGGTGGTTACAGTGGTCGCCCGGCAGGGTCACGTCGCCGTCACGTCGCCTCCCGGGGCTGTGCGGCGCAACGCGGATGAGGAGTGGAACAGGTGCCGGAACAGGCGGAGGGAACAGCGGGATCGCCGACGAACGAGGTCAGGGACTTTCTGCGGCGCCGCCGTGAGCAGATCGCCCAGCGATGGGCGGACGAGCCGTTGTTCCGGGCCGTGTTCACCGTCTCGCGCGACGAGGCGGTCGAGGCGGGCAAGGCCGTGGTGGACGCGCTGGCCCAAGTGGCCGACGCGGCGCGGGTGGAGGACCCGGACGCCGCCGGATTCACGACGGTGCGCGAGCAGTTGGCGCGGATGGGAGCGGCCCGCTCGCGGGCGGGGCTGAGCACCGCCCAGGTGTCGAGCGAACTGGCCGCCCTGCGTCCGCCGGTCGAGAACCTGCTCCTGTCCGATCTGTCGGACGCCTCGGCCGACGACGCGCGGGCCTGCGTCACCACGCTGAGCGTGATGATGGGCACGCTGCGGGTCGTGGTCATGCAGACGGCGCTCAGCGAGGGGCAGGCGCTCATCGACCGCCAGCGGCTGCAGTTGATGGAGGTGGCCACGCCCGTCATCAAGCTGTGGGACGGCATCGTGGCCGTTCCGCTGATCGGGACGCTCGACAGCGCCCGCAGCCAGGTGGTCATGGAGACCCTGCTGGAGTCCATCGTGGAGCAGCAGGCGCGCTACGCGATCCTGGACATCACCGGGGTGCCGACCGTCGACTCGCTGGTGGCCCAGCACCTGATGAAGACGGTCGCGGCGGCCCGGCTGATGGGCGCCGAGTGCATCGTCTCCGGCATCCGGCCCGCGATCGCGCAGACCATGGTCCACCTCGGCCTGGACCTGGGCACCGTGGTCACCCGGGCGAGCCTCGCCGACGCGCTGGGCTACGTGCTGCACCAGCTCGGGGTCGGCATCGTGAACCCCGTGGTGAACGGTCCGGTCACGCGGTGAGCGAGGCATTCCCGGGGCCCCACGCGGGTCCCGTGACGGGTCATGTTCCGGTCCTCCGGCTCGGCGAGGTCCTGCTGGTCACCCTTCAGGGAGACCTGCACGACAGCACGGCGCAGCAGCTCCAGCAGGACCTCGCCGAGACCATCTCCCACAGCGGCGCCACGGGTGTGATCATCGACATCTCCGGTGTGGAGATCGTCGACTCCTTCCTCGGCCGGGTCCTGGCGGAGATCGCCGGTCAGACCGAGTTGCTGGCCGCGCGCACCGTTCTGGTCGGCATGCGGCCGGCGGTCGCGATCACTTTGGTGGAGCTGGGCCTGACGCTGCCGGGCGTGCACACCGCGCTCAGTACCGAGGTGGCTCTTGACCTGCTGACGCGGCACGCCCCGTCGTCCAGCTACGGCGGCCTGCGCCAGGAGAGTCCGTGATGCACACTGCCGCGGGCGCCCAGGCCCGCCTGCCGATCCGTTCGGACATGGATCTGGTGTGGGTACGTCAGCACGTGCGGCAGGCCGCCGCCCAGCTCGGTTTCGGTCTGGTGGACCAGACGAAGCTGGTCACGGCGGCCAGCGAACTGGCCCGCAACACGCTCGTGTACGGCGGCGGTGGATCGATGGAGACGGAGCCTCTCGCCGAGGGGGGCACCCGGGGACTGCGGCTGACGTTCAGCGACCAGGGACCGGGCATCGCGGACCTGGAGCAGGCGCTGAGCGACGGCTTCACCTCGGGGGGCGGGCTGGGCATGGGGCTGGGCGGCGCGCGGCGCCTCGTGCACGACTTCGCGATCGAGAGCAGCCCGGGGGCGGGCACCACCGTGCGGGTGACCTCCTGGGTGGGCCGTGCACCGCGCCCGCGTGAGGAGTCCTGATGCCTCGCGTGTGGGACGTACCGGTGCACGACTCGACCCGGGTACGCGACGCCCGGGTGGCCGCGGAGCACGCGGCTGCCCTGGCCGGACTGGACGAGCAGCGCACCGCCACCGCGGCGCTGGTGGCGACCGAGCTGGCCACCAACCTGCTCAAGCACGCCGGGGGCGGTGAGGTCCTCATCGACGTCGTCGCTCCCCCGGTCCTCAAGGCCGACCGTGACGGCGAGACCCGGCTCGTGCAGGTCGCCACGGTCGACCACGGCCCCGGGATCGCCGACGTGTCCGCCGCTCTGCGCGACGGTTTCACCACGACGAACTCCCTCGGCGCCGGTCTCGGCACCTGCGCGCGCCTCGCCGACGACTTCGACCTGCACAGCGTCCCGGGGCGGGGCACGGTGGTGGTCGCCCGGATCGGCGCCGTACCCGACGGCCGTGCCGCGGAGCCCGGTCCGGCGGCCGGGGTACGGGCCGGCGCGGTGAACGTCCCCTTCGGCGGGGCCGACTACTCGGGCGACGCCTGGGCATGGGCGCGGGCCGGGGACCGGGTCACGCTGATGCTGGCCGACGGGCTCGGTCACGGCCCGGAGGCGGCCCGCGCCTCGACCGCCGCCGTCGAGGCGCTGCGCGGTTCGGCCCACCTCGCGCCCGCCGAGGCGCTGCGGCGGCTCAACACGGCGCTGCGCGGGACCCGCGGCGCGGCCGTCGCGGTGGCCCAGGTCGACACGCGCGCCGCGGTGCTCAGGTTCGCCGGCGTCGGCAACATCGGGGCACGGCTGTGCGCGGGCGGCACCTGGCGGCACCTGGTGTCCCGGCCCGGCATCGTCGGCACCCACCGGCCCACGACCCTGCGCGAGGAGGAGGCGGCCTGGTCGGACGACCGGGTGCTGGTCCTGCACAGCGACGGTCTGCCGAGCCGCTGGACTCCGACTCCCGACACCCGCCGCACGGCGGCCGACCCGGCGGTGATCGCCGCGGTGACGGTCCGTGACGCCAGCAGTTCCGCCCGCCCGGTGCGGGACGACACCGCCGTGGCCGTACTGGCCTCGACCCCGCCGGATGCCCGATGACCCGTACCCCACACACCACCGACGCGCCCCGGGCCCGCACCACCACCGCGCCCCCGGCCGCGCCACCCCTGGAACACCCGCACCCCGTGACCCCACCGGACAACCACCCCACCCGCCCCACGCAGGACGACACCGCCACGACCGGCCCGGCCCCGACCCCGCTGGACCGCCCATGACCCGCACCTGGCAGATCACCGACACCACCGACGCGGCCCAGGCGCGCATCACCACCGCGCGACTGGCCGCGGCCTACGGTGTGCCGCCCCTGGAGCGCGCGCGGCTGGTGGCCTCGCTCGGCGCGCAGTTGCGGCTGTGTCTGACCAAGGGCGGTACCTGGCGGCTCACCCTGGAGGCGGGCACGGCTTCCCGCGCCACGCCGGAGGCCGCGGAGAAAGTGCTGCACGCCGTGCTGACGCCGTCCCGCGACGCCGCAGCCGCCGGGGAGCCCCCGTGGCGGGTCACGGTGCCCTGCCCCGAGGCCGTGCCGACCGCCGATGTCGACGCGCCCGCGGACGACCCGACCACGCTGGCCGAGGCCCTGCTGGGAGCCGACGAGGACACCGCGCTGGTGTTGGACAGGCTCTCCGAGCAGGAGGACCTGGTCGACTTCCACCGGGAGGAGCTGCACCAGACGAACCAGGGCGTCGTGGCCCTGCACGCCGAGCTGGACGCCGCCGGGCGGGCCCAGCGGGAGGCGTTCGCCGCCGAGCGCAAGGCGCGTACGGAGGCGGAGAACGCCCGTCGCAGGCTGACGTTCCTGGCGGACGCGAGCGCGGTGCTGACGGCGTCGCTCGACCACCACGAGATCGTGCGCCGCCTGCCGGAGCTGCTGGTGCCGGAGTACGCCACGAGTGTCGACGTCTGGCTGTTCGACCAGGAGGGCGACCGGCCCGGGCCCGCCCATCCGGCCGCCGCCGTGGTCGCCGCCCGCACCGGGCGGCCCCAGTACGCCGCCGCTCACCCCGGCGGCCTGCCCGGCGTCGACGACCAGCCGCCCTCGGCGCTGGACCCGCGGCGCCCCCTGCTGTGCATCCCGCTGCCGACGCGGCAGGCGCCCCTGGGGGTGGTGACCCTGTCCCCGCCCGGGGAACGCTGGGACCCGGACGACGCCGTGATGGTGATCGAGCTGACCCGGCGGGCCAGCATCGCGATCGACCACGCCCAGCGCTACCAGCACAACCGCGACATCGCGGAGACGCTCCAGCGGGCCCTGCTGACGGAACTGCCCGCCCCGCCGGGCCTCGGCCTGGCCGCGCGCTATCTGCCGGCCACTCACGGGCTGAACATCGGCGGCGACTGGTACGACGCGTTCCGCCAGCCCGACGGCGGCGTCATCGCCGTGGTCGGCGACGTGACCGGGCACGGGCTGCGCGCGGCCGTGATGATGAGTCAGCTGCGCACCGCGCTGCGCGCCTACGCCGTCGACGGCGGCAGCCCCGGCCGGCTCCTGACCCGCTTGCACACGTTCCTCCACCACCTCCAGCCGGACCTCTTCGCCACCGCCGTCATCGCCCGCTTCCACCCCGACGACCCCACCATGACGTGGGCCGCCGCCGGCCATCCGCCGCCGGTGCTGCGTACCCCGGACGGGCGGGTCCAGACCCTGGACGCGAAACCGGGTGCGATGCTCGGCATCCCGCTGAAGCAGGAGATCGCCGACCACACGGTGCCGCTGGCGCCGGGCTCGACGCTCGCGCTGTACACGGACGGCCTGGTGGAGCGCCGCGCCCGGGGCATAGACCCGGGCATCGCGCGGCTGGCGGAGGCGCTCGGGTCGTTCGGCTCGGCGGAGCTGGAGGCGGACCTGGAGGGTTCGGCGGACGGCATCCTGCGTCCCCTGCTCAGCGACTCCGAGCGGGACGACGACGTGTGCCTGCTGCTGTGCCACCTGCGCGGGTCCGCCTGACCTGCGCCGACACCGTCCGCCCACCGGAAAGTCCCCGGCCGTTCGCTCCCGCCCGGTGCGCTGCGGGCCCGGGCGGGGCATGGTGGTGATCGGAACGTGTCGCCTGCCTGCCGCGTCCGGCTGGCCGAACCGGCGTGGGCGCGGTGGGATCGACGAGGTGCGAAGCAGCGATCCAGGGGCAGGCGAATGGCGTTCGCGGCGACCGCCTGGAGCCGCAGAAAGGGATGAACACCGTGACACGACCCAGGATCCTGGTGGTCGGCGCAGGTTTCGCCGGCGTGGAGTGCGTCCGCCGTCTGGAGCGGAAGCTCTCCCCCAACGAGGCCGACGTCACCCTGGTGACGCCATTCTCCTATCAGCTCTATCTGCCGCTGCTGCCCCAGGTCGCCTCCGGGGTGCTGACGCCCCAGTCGATCGCGCTCTCCCTGCGCCGCAGCAGCAAGTACCGGACCCGGATCATCCCGGGCGGGGCCATCGGCGTGGACCTCAAGGCGAAGGTCTGCGTGGTGCGCACCATCACCGACCAGATCGTCAACGAGCCGTACGACTACATCGTGCTGGCCCCCGGAAGCATCACCCGCACCTTCGACATCCCGGGCCTCACCGACAACGCGTTCGGTATGAAGACGCTGGCGGAGGCCGCGTACATCCGCGACCACGTCATCTCCCAGCTGGACCTCGCCGACGCCAGCCAGGACCCCGCGGAGCGCGCCTCCCGGCTGCAGTTCGTGGTGGTCGGCGGCGGTTACGCGGGCACCGAGACCGCGGCCTGTCTGCAGCGGCTGACGCACGCGGCCGTCAAGCGCTACAACCGGCTCGACCCGAGTCTGATCAAGTGGCATCTGATCGACATCGCCCCGAAGCTGATGCCCGAGCTGGGCGAGAAGCTCGGACGCGACGCGCAGGAGGTCCTGACGCGGCGCGGGATCGAGATCTCCCTGGGCGTGTCCATCGAGAAGGCCGGCCCCGAGGAGGTCACCTTCACGGACGGCCGGGTGGTGCCCACCCGCACGCTGATCTGGACCGCCGGAGTGGTGGCGAGCCCGCTCATCGCCACGCTCGGCGCGGAAACGGTCAAGGGACGGCTCGCGGTCACCGCCGAGATGTGCCTGCCGAACCACGACGGAGTGTTCGCGCTCGGCGACTCCGCCGCCGTGCCCGACCTCGCCAAGGGCCAGGAGGGCGCGGTCTGCCCGCCCACCGCCCAGCACGCCATGCGGCAGGGCCGGCACGTCGCCGAGAACCTCATCGCCACTCTGCGCAACCAGCCGATGCGGCCGTACGTCCACAAGGACCTGGGTCTCGTCGTCGACCTCGGCGGCACCGACGCGGTCTCCAAGCCGCTCGGCGTCGAACTGAAGGGCCTGCCCGCCCAGGCCGTGGCCCGCGGCTACCACTGGTCGGCGCTGCGCACGGGCGTGGCGAAGGCCCGGGTGGCGGCCAACTGGACGCTCAACGCCATCGCCGGCGACGATTTCGTCCGCACCGGCTTCCAGGCCCGCAAGGCGGCCAAGCTGAAGGACTTCGAGTACACCGACGCCTATCTGACGCCGGAGCAGGTCCGAAAGCAGGTCGAGGGAGCGGGCCGGGCGCAGCTGTGACCCGGCGGCGGTGGTCCGTTCGCGGCATGACATGCTGAGAAGTGGATCTCGGCGTGAACCGGCCGGGCATCGGGCGTGAATCGGGAGAGTGTACGGCGGCGTGAAGGCAGCGGGGCGCTCGGTGCGGACACGGCTGCGGGACCGCGTCGCCGCGTCCGACCCCGGGCTGCTGCGGCTGACGGCGGGGCTGCGGACGGTGGGCGCCATCGCGCTGGCGCTGGCGGTGCTCGCCGTGTTCGGTGCGGACGTCACCCATCTGGTGGCGGGCGCCATGGCGGCGATGGTCGCCACCTTCGCCATCCGGGAGAAGGAGCCCAGGGGGCAGGCCGTCACCCTCGCGCTGGGCCTGCCCGTCGCCCTGGCGTCGGTGTCCATCAGCGCCCTGCTCACCTCGCGGGTCGTCATCGGTGACGTCTTCTTCGTCGTACTGATCTTCTGTGCCGTCTTCGTCCGCCGGTTCGGCGACCGCGGCACCGCACTCGGGCTGATCGGCTTCCAGGTCTACTTCGTGTCCCTGTTCGTCGGCGCGAATGTGTCGGTACTTCCGGGGCTTTGGGGTGCCATCGCGGTGGCGTTCGTGTGCAGCGCGGTGGTGCGCTTCGCGGTGGTGCCGGAGACACCGGCGGGCGTGCTCCAGCGGCTGCGGCAGGCCTTCCGCGCCCGGCTGGCGCAGCTGATCGCCACACAGGCCGAGTTGCTGGACGCCGGTCCGGACGGGATCGACAAGACGCTCGAGCACCTGCGCGACGGCACCGCGCGCCTGCACGAGACGGCCCTGATGATCCAGTCCCGGCTGGAGGAGGGCACCCCCGACGAGTCCACCGCGCGCCTGGTGCAGCGGCGCATCGCGGACGCCGAGATCGCCGCCGAGCGCCTCGGCCTGCTGCTGCTGACCGCGCGCAGCGCCGAGCGGGCGGACACCCTGACCCTGCATCTGCCGGGCGCGCCCGCGCCCTCGGTGGGCCGCTCACCGGCGCCCGGCGAAGCCACGGAGATCCTGCGCCGCGATCTCGGGGCGCTGCGCACGCTGGTGCTGCGGCCGCCCGCCGAGGCACGGGGTACCGCGCTGTCCCATCTGCGCAACCGGCTCCTCGGCTACCGCGACGAGGAGAACCTGCCCGAGGCTATTCCGGCGGTCCAGGACGTGTTCCGCGGCATCGGTGAGACCGCGCGTGCGGTCATGGGCCTGCGGATCGCCCTGGACGGGCCGCAGGACGAGTCGGACGACACTCCCGCGACGACCCGGTCCCGGGAGGAGCTGGACGCCGAGGACGCCGCCATCGACGCCGGTGAGGAGGGTGCGCCGAAGGAGGAGCCGACCGGGCTGCGGCGGCCCACCACGCGCGCCGCGGTGCAGGTGTCGGTGGGGTCGTCGCTGGCCATCCTGGGCGGGGAGCTGCTGTCCGCCCAGCGCTGGTACTGGGCGGTGCTCGCGTGCTGGATCGTCTTCCTGAACACGGCCTCCACCGGCGAGATCCTCGTCAAGGGCTACCGCCGCGTGCTGGGCACGATGCTCGGGGTGGTGGCCGGCATCGTGCTGGCGGGCCTGGTGGGCGACCACACCTGGGTCGCGTTCGGGCTGGTGCTGCTGTTCATTTTCGCGATGTTCTACACGGCACCACTGTCGTACACGCTGATGTCGTTCTTCGTGACGGCGATGCTGGGACTGCTGTACACCCTGCTGCACACCTACAGCCTGTCGGTGCTGCTGCTGCGCGTGGAGGAGACGGCGCTCGGCGCGGCCTGCGGGATCGTGGCGGCGGCGCTGGTGCTGCCGATACGCACCGACCGGCGTACGAACGAACTGCTCGGCACGGTGCTGGAGCGGCTCACCGACGTCACCGAGGGGGCCGTCGACCAGCTCAGTGGCGGGCCGGCGGCCGATCTGCTGGACACGGCGCGGGAGCTGGACCAGGCCCTGGGCGACCTGCGGGCCGCCACCCAGCCGCTCACCCATCCGATCACGCCGTTGCGGGCCCGGCGCAACACCGCCCAGTACGTGGTCGCGCTGCTGGAGACCTGCGCCTATCACGCGCGGTCCCTGGCGGCGACGGCCGAGCTGCTGCCCGCCCACCCCTCGATCGCGGCCGACCCGCGGCTGCGCGGGGCGGTGCGGCGCACGGTGCGCAACATCGAGGCGATCGCCGCCCGCGTCGCCGACGAGCACGCGGAGACCGAGGTGGAGACCGGGCCGAGCATCGCCTCGCTGCTGACACCGGACGCCGCCGGGGTGCCGCGGTACGGCCGCATCACCGGCCGGGTACTGCGGCACCTGGAGCGCCTGGACGAAGCGGTCATGGGGCTCGCCCGCCCGCTGGGCGTGCCCGTGGGGCCGCCGAAGCGGTGACGCTCAGAAGTCGCTGGGCAGACCGCTCGCCTCGGCGATGCCGCGCAGTTCCTCGTTCTGCACGTGGCGCTCCTTGAGGTAGTCGGCTATCTCCCCGAGGCGTTCGGGGTCGGAGGCGGTGGCCGCGTCGGTGACGACCCGGACCGGTCCGGTCTCGTCGGTGCTGATCTCGACGACCTCGTTGTCCAGTCGGCCCGTGACCGCGGTGGCGATGACCAGGGCGGCCTCGTCCCTGATCGCCTGGGGCAGCGCCTCGGCGTTGTCCCCGTCCAGGGAGAAGTCGATGGTGGGCATCTGGTGCTCGTCGATCGCCTGGAGGACGGGTTCCACCACGCTGAGCAGCAGCTGGTAGTCGTCGGTCTCCATGCGTATGCGCAGGAGGTCGAGGTAGACGTCCACGGGACGTCCGTCCGGCGGAGGAATCTCGTGTTCGTTCATTCGCCCCGTGTTCCCCGTGCGGCGCGGCTCAGACGCGGCGCCATCGCGCGAGGGCGAAGGAGAACCCGCCGAACAGCATCAGACCTGCGGCGACGCAGATCAGGAGCCAGGGTCCGAGCGGGGTTTCGGCGAAGGAGCGGAGGGTGTCGTCCAGTCCCTTCGCCTTGTCGGCCTCGTAGTCGACGGCGGCCCGCACGGCGAAGGCGCCCGCCGCGGCGAAGACCAGCCCGCGCGCCGCGCCGCCCCCGACGCCGGTGACGTCGACCAGCCGGCGGGCCCGGGGGCTCAGCGCGCCGATCTTCAGCTTCTTGTGATAGCTGCGGCGCAGGGCCTGTACGCCGATCACCACTCCGGCGACGACGATCGCGACGCCGGCCACGCCCACGAGCCACCGCCCGGCGGGCATCTCCATCACCTTGGCCGTGACGTCCCGGGACTGCTGGTCGCTGGAGCCGCTGCCGCCGGCCCCGGCCGCGAAGGACAGAACGGAGTAGGCGACGAACGTGTAGAACACGCAGCGGGCGGCGGTCGGCAGCCGCTTCTTCGCCGTGTGACCGTCCTTGCCCGTGGCGCCGAACAACGCCTCGGACAGGCGCCACAGCGCCATGCCGACGAGCCCGATTCCGAGCGCCCACAGCAGTACGGCGCCGAAGGGCTTGCTCGACAGCTCGGCCAGGGCACCTCCCCGGTCCGCCTGCCGGTTTCCGGTGCCGAAACCGATCTGCAGGGCCAGGATGCCGACCAGCAGGTAGATCACGCCGCGAGCGGTGAGGCCCGCTCGGGCGGCCCCCTCGGCGGCCGAACCGTTCGCCGCCCGCCTGGCCCGACCGCGGCCGGTACGTGCCATGACACGTGCGTTCATGTGGACCTCCCCTCCCGGACTCCGCGTGCCCCGGCATCGCCCGCGCACACCGGGCGGCGGGGCTCTGACCCGGCGGAGCGCGCGCCGCCCCGGTCACCGTGACGCACGACTGCCCGTACGCCGCCTCGCGGCATACAGGCAGTCACGCCACCACGCGTCCCCGCCGTGGTCAGTCCGCCACTCCCGCGGGCTCGGCGACGGGTACGGGCACGGGGGCCGGGCCGGCCGCGAGCCAACGGCGGGCGGCCTCCAGGGCCAGTGCCACGTCACGCGTGCCGGTCGACACGCACAGCGTGTACGCCAGGTCCCGGGTCCGGGGGCCCGGTCCACCCGTGTCGTCGGCGGGCTCGCACAGCGCGGCCGCCTCGTACTCGTCGACGAGTCCGCGCAGCACCACGGGGTGAGGCATCAGCATCCGTCTCGTTCCTCCTTCGGTCCTCTTACGTCAGGTGCGCACCGGCCGACCGGTCCCCCGGCGGCCCGCCCGCTGGCCCATCGCGTCGTCGCGGACGCGGGCGCAGCTGCGGCTGATGAGTCGCGAGACGTGCATCTGTGAGATGCCCAGGCGATCGGCTATACGGCTCTGCGTCATGTCCTCGAAGAAGCGCATGTAGAGGATCGCGCGCTCGCGTTCGGGCAGCCTGCGCAGCCCTTCCTTGGCGGACTCGCGGTCGATCACGGTGTCGTACGAGGTGTCGGCCGCGCCGAGGGTGTCCGCGAGGCTGTAGCCGTCGTCGCCGGCCGACAGTTCGGCGTCCAGCGAGAGGGTGCTGAAGCTCTCCAGGGCCTCCATCCCGGCGCTGACCTCGTCCTCGGTCAGCCCGGTGTGGGCGGCGAGGGCGGCCACCGAGGGTTCGGGGCTGCCCGGGTTCTGGGTGAGCTCACGCCGGGCCACGCGCACCTTGTTGCGCAGCTCCTGGACGCGGCGGGGCACCCGCAGGGCCCACATCCGGTCCCGGAAGTGGCGCTTGACCTCGCCGGTGATGGTGGGGACGGCGTAACTCTCGAAGGCTCCCCGCTCCGGATCGAAGCGGTCGATGGCCTTCACCAGGCCGAGCGCCGCGACCTGGCGCAGGTCCTCGATGGACTCGCCGCGGTCCCGGAACCGACCGGCGATCCGGTGGGCCATGGGCAGCCAGGCCGTGACGAGTTCGTCGCGGAGGGCGTCGCGTTCGGGTCCGTCCTCCAGCCCCGCCAGCCGGCCGAAGAGGGCCATGGTGTCGGGGGCGTCGTCGTGCCGGCGACGGGCGGGAGCGGTAGTGGCGTGGGCGGGCTCGGGGGTTGCGGGGCGGGTGGCGGACGTTTCGATGAGCATGCGGATTCGCTCCTGAACGGTGGTCTCAGGGGACTTTCCGCGGGAACGGTGCTGTCCGGGTGTCTCACCCGGAGGGCCGAAGCAGCCATACCGCTCCCGCTGCTGCGCCTCCGGTCCGAAGCACGAACTTGCGACTGCCCCTACCCCGGTGGAACAAACTCCGCTTTTCGAAAAGTACTCAGGACAGCGGAACGACCACGGTGATGCACTTGCCTCCCGTGGGAAGGTCTGCCACTCGCACGTCGCGTGCCAGCCTGCAGACGATCGGCCAGCCCCGGCCGCCCACGCGGCGGCGCCCCTGGGGGTCGGTCGGCGGCACGGCCACCGGCAGGTCGTGGCTGCGGTCGCACACCGAGAGCCGGACGCCGGGTCCGACGACGTCGACCTGGAAGTCGGTGATGCCGCCGCCGTGCAGGATCGCGTTGGTGGTCAGTTCGGAGGCGACGAGCACGGCGTCCGACAGGGCGCCCGCGTCGCACGACGTGTGGCCGTCCGTGCCGCAGCATTCGGTGACGACGCGTTCGACGGTCCGGCGTGCCTCGGCGGGTTTGCAGGGCCGGTACCGCCGGCGCCGGTCCACGCCGTACTGTTCGACGACGGGTTCGGTCGTGTGCCTGTCACACATCCGTCAGCTCCCTGGTCGGTGGGACGGGCCGGATCCGGTCGGCCCGACGACGCGTGTGCGCCGCAAGGCCTCGCCCCTTTCGGCTGACCTCTGCCGCTACCCCCAAACCTCCGGCCCTCCTTACGGCCCAGCGGCCATCCAGGCGCTCTGCGGGGGTACGCGGAGTACATGACGGATGTTGTGGACTCGGACGAACTGCTGCGCCGCATGCACCGCGCGAGGGCCTGCGCGGTGGAACAGGAGCGGACCTGGCGGACGCGAAGCGAGGAGCTGCGGCCGACCGACCCGGAGGGCTCCCGGGAGGCCGCCGTACGGACGATCGCGTACGAGGCCGTCCTGCGGGTGCTGGACGAGGTGCTGACCCCGGGGCGGAACGCGCGGTGAGGAGCCGCGGGGCGGATTGACGGGGTTCCGGCCGGGAAACCGGCTCGGCATGACAGCCGATCACACCCGAGCACCGGTTCTGGAAGCCCTCGTCGACTACCGCCGCGAGGGTCGCCTGTCGTTCACGCCTCCTGGGCACAAGCAGGCGCGTGGGGCCGACCCCGCGGTGCGCGAGGTGCTGGGCGACGCCGTCTTCTACGGTGACGTGCTGGCGACCGGCGGACTCGACGACCGGCTGACCAGAGGGCGGGTGCTGCAGCGCGCCCAGGAACTGATGGCCGACGCCGTGCACGCCGACCACACGTTCTTCTCGACGTGCGGGAGTTCCCTGTCGGTGAAGGCCGCGATGCTGGCGGTCGCGGGGCCGCACGAGAAGCTGCTGATCGGCCGGGACGCCCACAAGTCCGTCGTCTCGGGGCTGATCCTGTCCGGTATCGAGCCGGTCTGGGTCGAGCCGCGCTGGGACGCCGAACGGCACCTGGCCCATCCGCCGTCCGCCGAGGAGTTCGAGAAGGCGTTCGCCGCCCATCCCGACGCCAAGGGCGCCCTCGTCACCAGTCCGACGCCGTACGGCGCGAGCGCCGACCTGCGGGCGGTCGCCGAGGTCTGCCACCGCCGCTCGGCGCCGCTGATCGTCGACGAGGCCTGGGGAGCGCACCTGCCCTTCCACCCCGGGCTGCCGTCCTGGGCGATGGACGCGGGCGCCGACATCTGTGTGACCAGCATCCACAAGATGGGCAGCGGTCTGGAGCAGGGCTCCGTGTTCCACCTGCGCGGTGACCTGGTTCCGCCGAAGCTGCTCGGTATGCGGGCGGACCTGCTGGGCACCACCAGCCCCTCGGCGCTGATCTTCGCCGGGCTGGACGGCTGGCGCCGCCAGATGGCGCTGCGCGGACACGAGCTGATGGGCGGCGCGCTGGAGCTGGCGGCCGACGTCCGGGCGTCCGTCGAGGAGATCGATGGGATGCACGTCAACGACCGGGACGACTTCTGCGGCCCGGGACGGGCCCACGGCTTCGATCCGCTGCCCGTCATCATCGACCTCGACGGTCTCGGTGTCTCGGGCTTCCAGGCGGCGGACTGGCTGCGCGAGCACCGGAGCGTGATCGCGCACATCACCGACCATCGCCGCATCGGCACGCAGATCACCCACGGCGACGACCGGGAGACCGCCGGCGAGCTGCTCGCCGCGCTCAAGGACCTCGCGTACGCCGCCCCCGGCCTGGGCCCCGCCCCGCGCGTCGAGGTGCCGTCGCCGGCCGAGCTGCGGATGCCGCAGGTCGGTCTGCCCAGAGACGCGTTCTTCGGGCCCACTCAGGATGTGCCGCTCGACCGGGCCACCGGTCGCGTCGCGGCGGAGATGATCACGCCGTACCCGCCCGGCATCCCGGCCGTCCTGCCCGGCGAGCGGCTGAGCGAGCCCGTCCTGCGGTATCTGCGCAGCGGTCTGGACGCCGGGATGTACCTCCCGGACCCGAGCGATCCGGAACTGGAGACGGTCAGGGTCGTCGCGGAGGACGGCGGGTGAGGCCCCGGGGCGGGGGCCTCGGCGCTACGGGCGAGTGAGACGGGTCACGTGACCCGGTGCCGGTTTCGCGGAACGCACAGAGATGGTTTAGCGTTCACCCATACGTGGCGACGAAGTCGACCGGAGTGTCCTTCGTACGTCACCGCTTACGGCCCTGGCTGGCTTCCCCCGTCCAGCCAGGGCTTTTTCACGCCCTCTCACCGCCGTCCCCGGATCCGGCACGGAATCCGTACGGGATCTGCCGTCCGCCGAGGTGCTCAGGGCGCCGAGAGCGACTGAAATGGGCATAGGGAAAGCCCCGGAACCGAATCGCCGGCGAGGAGCCCCGTGCCATGACCAAAGCGATCAAACTCCTGACCGCCCTCCCCCAGCCCCAGCGCGAGCGGCTGATGGCGCTCGCCCGGGAGGTCTCCTTCGCGGAGGACGCCCGGGTCTTCGAGGCGGGAGACAGGGCCGACCGCTTCTGGGTCATCCGCTCCGGCGCGGTCTCCCTGACCCAGCAGGTCACATCCCTGCAGCGGGTCACGGTCGCCAGTCTCGGCGCGGGCGACCTGCTCGGCTGGTCCTGGCTGTTCCCGCCCTACGAATGGGACTTCGGCGCCGAGGCCTTCAGCCCGGTGCGGGCCTACGAGTTCGACGCGGCCTCGGTGCTCGCCCTGTGCGAGGAGGACCCGCGGCTGGGCATCGTGCTGGTGCGGTCGGTCGCCGAGATCCTCGCGCACCGGCTGGAGACCACCAGGGGCCGGCTCATGGAGCACTACGCGCTGCACGGGCGCGGCTCCCTGTGAGGTGCCGTCAGACGCGGTAGCGGCGCAGCGCCGGCACCGCGGCCGCCAGGGCCAGCATCACCACCACGACGAGCAGCCCGCCGCCGTCCACCGCCTCCCGCGCACCGAAGGCGGAGCCCGCGCCGCCGTGCAGGACGTCGGCCAGGCGCGGGCCGCCCGCCACGACGACGGTGAAGACGCCCTGCATGCGCCCGCGCATCTCGTCGGTCGCGGCGGACAGCAGGATCGCGCCGCGGAACACCATGGAGACCATGTCGGCGATGCCGGCCACGGCGAGGAACGCCACCGCGAGCCACAGGCTCCGGCTCAGTCCGAAGCCGGTGATGGCGGCACCCCAGACCACGACCGCGCCGATCACCGTCCAGCCGTGCCGGCGCGCCCGGGAGAAGGTGCCGGAGAACAGTCCGCCGGCCACCGCGCCGATGGGGATCGCCGCGAAGAGCAGGCCGAGGGCGAGTCCCTCGCCGTAGGGGGCGTAGGTCTCGGCGGCGAGTTGCGGGAACAGGGCGCGGGGCATGCCGAGGACCATGGCGACGATGTCGGCCAGGAAGGAGAGCAGCAGCACCTTGTGCCCGGCGATGTAGCGGAAGCCCGCCACGACCTCGCGCACGCCCGCGCGGCGGACCGCCTTGCCCGACAGCGGCGGCAGGGCGGGCAGTCTGTACACGGCCCAGACCGTGACGCACAGGGCGAGGGCGTCGATCAGGTACAGCTCGGGCAGGCCGACGACCGGGATGAGCGCACCGGCGAGCAGCGGCCCGACCACCTGTCCGGTCTGCATGACGGTCGAGCCGAGCGCGTTCGCGGCGGGAAGTTCCTCCTCGGGGACCAGGCGGGCGACGGAGGCGCTGCGGGCCGGGGCGTTCAGGCCCCAGAAGGCCTGCTGCAGCGCGAGCAGCAGCATCAGGGCGGCCACCGACTCGAGGCCGGTGACCGCCTGTATCCAGAAGAGCAGCGAGGTCACGGCGATGCCGGCGTTGGTGATCAGCAGCAGCTTGCGGCGGTCCACGGTGTCGGCGACCGCCCCGCCCCACAGCGCGAACACGATCAGCGGCAGCAGGCCGGCGAGGCTCGCGGCACCGACCCAGGCCGAGGAGCCGGTGATGTCGTAGATCTGCTTGGGCACGGCGACGGCGGTGAGCTGACTGCCGACGGCCGTGACGATGGTCGAGGACCACAGCCTGCGGTAGGCCGGCCGGCGCAGGGGACGGGTGTCCATGGCCCACCGGCGCCACCCGCCCCGCCGGGCCCCGTCCGGGGCGGGGGCTTTCGCCGCGGGGCGGGGCTCGCTCTCGCTGCTGCTCTCGCTCGTGTCCACGCGCTTCCTATGTGCTCGTTACATCTTTCGACTGCGGACATCACTGTCGCAGCTCCGTTCGGGCACGGGGGACGCGCGTGACCGGGCCCGGCCCGCTCCCCGTTCAGGCTCCGGCGACGAGCGTGACGCCGAGGACGATCATCGTGGCGGCGACCACTCCGTCGAGGACCCGCCAGGCCGCGGGCCGGGCCAGGAAGCGGCCGAGATACCGGGCCCCGAACCCGAGAGCGGCGAACCAGCACAGGCTGGCGGCCGCGGCGCCCAGGCCGAACGTCCAGCGCAGCGGACCCTGGTCGGCTGCGACCGAGCCCAGCAGGAACACGGTGTCGAGGTAGACGTGCGGGTTGAGCCAGGTCAGCGCCAGGCAGGTGAGGATCGCCCGCCGACGCGAGCCCGCGGCGTCGCCTTCCGCCCGCAGCGCACCGGCCGGCCGGAACACGCGCCGAGCGGCCAGGGCGCCGTAGCAGAGCAGGAAGGCGCCGCCGATCCAGCCGACCGCGGTCAGCGCGCCCGGCCAGGCCACCACCACCGCGCCCACCCCGCCGACGCCCAGGGTGATGAGCAGGGCGTCGGACAGGGCGCAGATACCGACCACGGCGAGGACCGCGTCGCGGCGGATCCCCTGGCGCAGGACGAAGGCGTTCTGGGCACCGATGGCGACGATGAGCGAGAGGCCGGTGCCGAAGCCCGCGGCCGCGGCGGTGAGTGCGTTGGTCATGCTCTTGACGCTAAGCGGACGATCACAGGAGGTACAGCTAAAGATTCTTACGTATCCTTAGCTCTCGTGATGACAGGCGGGATGACAGGCACGATGGGAATGACCACGTCCGCCTTCGCGGATCTTCCGCTCGACCAGGTACGGACCCTGCTGGCCGTGGTGGACGAGGGCACCTTCGACGCGGCCGCCGCGGCGCTGCACGTGACGCCGTCCGCGGTCAGCCAGCGGGTGAAGGCGCTGGAGCAGCGCACCGGCCGGGTGCTGCTGCTGCGCACCAAGCCGGTGCGGCCGACGGATTCGGGCGCGGTGCTGGTGCGCCTGGCCCGCCAGGTGGCCCGGCTGGAGCGGGACGCGTACGCCGAGCTGGGGCTGAGCGGGGCCGGGGAACCGACGCGGGTCTCGGTCGCCGTCAACGCCGACTCGCTCGCGACCTGGTTCCTGGGCGCCCTCACGCGGGTGCCCCGGGAGCCGCAGCTCTGTTTCGAACTGCGCCGCGAGGACGAGGACCACACGGCGACCCTGCTGCGGGAGGGCGTGGTCATGGCGGCGGTGACCTCGTCGCCCGACCCCGTTCCCGGCTGCACCGTCCGCTACCTGGGCCGGATGCGGTACCTCCCCTGCGCCGGCCCCGGTTTCGCCGAGCGGCATCTGGACGGACCGCTGCGGGAGTCGCTCGCCGAGGCGCCGGTGGTGTTCTTCGACCGGCGGGACGACTTCCAGGACGGCTTCGCGCGACGCCTCGGTCACGACGGCGCGAGTTCCGCGCGGCACTACGTGCCGACCTCGGAGGGCTTCGTCGAGTCGGTCGCCGCCGGTCTGGGCTGGGGCATGGTGCCCGAACCGCAGGCGGAGCCGCTGCTGCGCGACGGGCGGCTCGTCGAGTTCGCCCCGGATCTGGCGGTGGACGTCCCGCTGTACTGGCAGCAGTGGAAGCTCGACTCCCCGGCGCTGGCGACGGTGGCCGAGGCGGTGGTGGCGGCGGCGCTGGAGGCGCTGCGGAGGTAGGCACGACGGCACGACCGAAGGCGCGGAGCCGGTTTCACTCCGCTGTCGACAGGTCACCCGCAACGGAGTAATGCATTCACGAGGGCGCGAACGATACCGATCGCAGGTGACTTTGATGGACAACTGGCGAGAGCACGCCGCGTGCCGCACGGAGGACCCCGACCTGTTCTTCCCGATCGGCACCACCGGCCCGGCCGCGTTGCAGACCGAGCAGGCGAAGACGGTCTGCCGGCGCTGTCCGGTCCAGGAGCAGTGTCTGCGATGGGCACTCGACACGGGGCAGTCCATCGGCGTCTGGGGCGGCACCAGTGAGTTGGAACGCCGTGCGCTCAAGCGGCGCGAGGCCGTGCGCAGGAGGTCCGGCTGATCCCGGTGCGGCCGCGTCGCCTTCGGCGCCCGGACGTGGGTTCGCGACAGCACCGCCCCGGAAGGGACCAGCCATGAGCGTACGTGTGCACCGCGTCTACGACCCGCCCGAGCCGGATGACGGCGTGCGCGTCCTGGTGGACCGGCTGTGGCCGCGCGGCATGGCCAAGGACGCCGCGCACGTGGACGAGTGGCCCAAAGGGCTCACCCCGTCGACCGAGCTGCGCCGCTGGTACCACGCGGGTGACGGCTCCTACGAGGAGTTCGCCGAGCGGTACGAGGCCGAGCTGGCCGCGCCGGAGGCGACCGAACTCCTCGACCGCGTACGGGAACTGGCGCGCGAGGGGGACGTGACCCTGCTCACGGCGTCCAAGTCGCCCGAGGAGAGCCATGCCGCCGTGCTCCTCCGCCTCCTCGACGAGGCGTGAGGAGACGGGGTAGCCGGCGAGTCGCGTCCCTCGCTCAGCCGGCCTGCCGCGCCGCGGCCCGGCCCGCCGCCCGCCCGGAGAACAGGCAACCGCCGAGGAAGGTGCCCTCCAGCGCGTTGTAGCCGTGCACCCCGCCGCCGCCGAAGCCGGCCACCTCACCGGCCGCGTACAGGCCCTCGACGGGTGTGCCGTCGGCGCCGAGGGCGCGGGAGTCGAGGTCGGTCTGGATGCCGCCGAGGGTCTTGCGCGTGAGGACGTGCAGCTTGACCCCGATCAGCGGGCCCGCCGCCGGGTCGAGGATGCGGTGCGGCGTGGCGACCCGGCCGAGTCGGTCGCCGATGTACCGGCGGGCGTTGCGGATGCCCTGGACCTGGGCGTCCTTGGCGTAGGGGTTGGCCATCTGGAGGTCGCGGGCCTCGATCTGGCGTCGGACCGCGGCGGCGTCCAGGAGCGGCTTGTCGGTCAGCCCGTTCATTCTGGCGACCAGTTGCTCCAGGTTCGGCGCGGACACGAAATCGGCGCCCTTGCGCAGGAAGGCGTCCACCGGGCCCGGCGCGCCCTTGCCGAGGACGCGTTCGCGCAGGAATCTGGCGCGGTCCTTGGCGGTGATGTCCGGGTTCTGCTCGGAGCCGGAGAGCGCGAACTCCTTCTCGATGATCTTCTGGGTGAGGATGAACCAGGAGTGGTCGTGGCCCGCGAGGTCCTCGGCCGTGCGCAGGTGCCGGAGGGTGCCGAGGGTGTCGTAGCCGGGCAGGCAGGGCTCGGGCAGGCGGCGGCCGAGGGCGTCGAACCACATCGAGGACGGTCCGGGCAGGATGCGGATGCCGTGGCCGGGCCAGATCGGGTCCCAGTTGCGCACGCCCTCGGTGTAGTGCCACATCCGGTCGCGGTTGACCAGGCGTGCGCCCGCCGCGGCGCTGATGCCGAGCATCCGCCCGTCGACGTAGGCGGGGACGCCGGTGACCATCTCGGCGGGCGCGGTGCCGAGCCGCTCGGGCCAGTGGCGGCGGACGATGTCGTGGTCGGCGCCGATGCCTCCGGAGGTGACGATCACGGCCTGGGCGGTGAGTTCGAACTCGCCGATGGCGTCGCGGCTGGAGGCGACGCCGCGGGGCGCGTGGTCCTCGGCCAGTACCGTGCCGCGCACGCCGCGCGCGGTGCCGTCCTCGACGACCAGGTGGTCGACGCGATGGCGGTGGTGGAGGGTGAGGAGTCCGTCGCGCACGGCCTGCTTGGCGTAGTTCACGAACGGCTCGACGACGCCCGTGCCGGTGCCCCAGGCGATGTGGAAGCGGGGCACGGAATTGCCGTGCCCGCCGGCACTGAGGTCGCCGCGCTCGGCCCAGCCGACGGTGGGCAGGAAGCTGATGCCGTGTCCGGCGAGCCAGGACCGCTTCTCCCCCGCCGCCCACTCGACGTACGCCCGGGCCCAGCGCACCGCCCAGGAGTCCTCGTCCTCCGTCCGGTCGAAGCCCGCGCTGCCCTGCCAGTCGTTCCAGGCCAGGTCGAAGGAGTCCTTGACGCCGAGGCGGCGCTGCTCGGGGGAATCCACGAGGAAGAGGCCGCCGAAGGACCAGAAGGCCTGTCCGCCGAGGTTCGCCGCGTTCTCCTGGTCGACGAGGGCGACCCTCCTGCCCCGGCTGGTCAGCTCGTGGGCCGCGACCAGGCCCGCCAGGCCCGCTCCGACCACGATGACGTCGGCATCCATGGCGACCGTCCCTTCCTGTTCCGTGTCATGGGGGTTCAAGTGGTGCTTCCGCTCTCGGTGAGCAGGGCGGTGAGCAGCTGTCCCAGCCAGGCGCGGGCGTGCTCGACGTCCCGGTCCAGGAGCAGTTGGGTGGTGACTCCGTCGTACGCGGCGACCACGGCGTGCGCGGCGCCGTCGGCGTCGCCCAGCACGGCGGGCAGGGACGAGTGCCCGCGCGCACCGGCGAGCCGGTCGGCGATCGCGCGTCTGAGCCGTGCCCGGTGCTCCAGCAGAGTCCGCGCCACGGCCGGGTCGCGGGCGGCATGCACCAGGAAGTCCGTCTTCACCAGGAGCCAGTCCCGGTCCAGGAGGAGCACCTCGGTGACGCGGTCCACGGCGGCGGGGACGTCCAGGTCCGGACCGTCCAGCGCGAGGGCGCCGGACACCTGCTCCGCGATCAGGTCGGCCCGTTCGCGGTAGAGGGCGAAGAACAACTCGTCGAGGCTGTCGAAGTTCGAGTAGAAGGCGCCCCGGCTGTATCCGGCGGCCTCGCAGACCTCCTCGATCGACACCCGGCCGAACCCCTTGGCGCCGAACACCGCGAAGGCCGCGTCCAGGAGGTTCGCGCGGGTGCGCGCGCGGCGCCTGGTCACGCGTCCGGCCGTCGCCCTCACCACCGTCTCCGGACCTCCTCCGTTCGATTCGTGAATGTATCGGATACACCGGCGTATCCGAAGACGTGTGACACGGCGCGCGACCCACATAGAACACATTTTCGAATGAGGAGTACGCTGGCGCCATGACCACGCACCTCCAGGGATCGCTCTTCGACCAGACGGACGAGGCCCGGCTCGGCCCGCTCGCCGGGCTGCACCGCACCCACCTGGGCTCCGGGGCCTGGATCGACCTGCTCCCCGGGTGGCTCTGCGGCGCCGACGCGCTGTTCGAGCGGCTGGCCACCGACGTCCCGTGGCGCGCGGAGCAGCGGGCCATGTACGACCAGGTGGTCGACGTACCCCGCCTGCTCGCGTTCTACGGCGCGGGCGACCCGCTGCCGCACCCGCTGCTGACCGAGGCGCGCGACGCGCTGTCCGCGCACTACGCCCAAGAGCTGGGCGAGCCGTTCACCACCGCCGGCCTGTGCCACTACCGCGACGGCCGGGACAGCGTCGCCTGGCACGGCGACCGGATCGGAAGGGGCGCGCGCCAGGACACGATGGTCGCCATCCTCTCCGTCGGCGCGCCCCGCGACCTGCTGCTGCGCCCGGCGGGCGGGGGCGGTGACACGGTGCGCCGGCCGCTGGGCCACGGCGACCTGATCGTGATGGGCGGCTCCTGCCAGCGCACCTGGGAGCACTGCGTCCCCAAGACCACCCGCGCGGCGGGCCCACGCATCAGCGTCCAGTTCCGCCCGCACGGCGTGCGCTGAGGCCGGGCGGCCTTCCGCGTGCCGGGTCTGGTTGGCTGTCCTGTCGGGCAACCACCCGGAAGGCGGGAGACCACCATGCGCGCGGACGTGCGGCAAGTCGCCGACGACACCTACCTGGTGCACGGCGGCAACACCAACTGGGTCCTGCTCACCGACGGCGATGCGGTGACCCTGGTCGACACCGGCTACCCCGGCGACCGGCAGCGCCTGCTCGGCTCCCTGGCCGCCGTCGGGAGCTCGCCCGAGGCGGTCGAGGCCGTGCTGATCACCCACGCGCACAACGACCACCTGGGCTCGGCCGAGTACCTGCGCACCGCCCACGGCACCCCGGTGCTCCTCCACGAGGCCGAAGTGCCCCACGTCCGGCGGGACTTCCTCCAGCAGGTGTCGGTCGGCACGGTCCTCGGCAACGCCTGGCGGCCGGGCGTACTGCGCTGGGCGGTGCACGTGCTCCGCTCCGGCGGCACCGAACAGCACCCGGTGACCGCGCCGGAGCCCTTCCCGACCGACGGCGCCCTGGACCTTCCCGGCCGGCCCGTGCCGGTGCACACCCCCGGACACACCGACGGGCACTGCGCCTACCACCTCCCCGACGCCGGCGTGGTGATCTCCGGCGACGCGCTGGTGAGCGGGCACGCCACCTCCCGGCTCACGGGACCGCAGCTGCTGCCCGGCATGTTCCACCACGACCGGGCACGCACCGTGGCCTCCCTCGACGTCCTGGCGAGGCTGGACGGCGACGTCCTGCTGCCCGGGCACGGCCCCGTCCACCGCGGCCCCGTGAAGGAAGCCGCGCGACAGGCCCGGGAACGGGCGCTCTAGAGTCGGGGCATGGCCTTGCAGATCAGCGCCACCAATCCGGAGCACCCCGCGCTCCTGCTCGAACTGCCGTGGCAGACGCCGCTGGAGGAGTGGCCCGAGGAGTACCTCGTGCCGCTGCCCCGCGGTATCTCCCGGCACGTCGTCCGCTACGCCCGGGCCGGGGACGAGGTGATCGCCGTCAAGGAACTGGCCGAACGGCCCGCGCTGCGCGAGTACCAGCTGCTGCGCGACCTGGACCGGCTCGCCATCCCCGCGGTGGACGCGCTGGCCGTGGTCACCGGCCGCACCGGCACCGCCGGCGAGGCGCTGGAGCCGGTGCTGATCACCCGGCACCTCGGCGGCTCGCTGCCGTACCGGTCGATGTTCGAGACGACACTGCGCCCGGCGACCATGCACCGTCTGATGGACGCCCTGGCCGTGCTGCTGGTCCGGCTGCACCTGGCCGGGTTCGCCTGGGGCGACTGCTCGCTGTCCAACACACTCTTCCGGCGCGACGCGGGCGCCTACGCCGCGTACCTGGTGGACGCCGAGACCGGGGAGCTGCATCCTCGGCTCAGCTCCGGGCAGCGCGACTACGACCTCGACCTCGCCCGGGTGAACATCAGCGGTGAGCTGCTGGACCTGGAGGCGTCGGGGGCTCTCCACCCCTCCGTCGACCCGATCGACTTCGGCATGGAGATCTGCGCCCGCTACCGGAGCCTGTGGCAGGAGCTGACCCGCACCTCCGTCTATCCGGCGGGCAAGTACCACTACATCGAGCGCCGGATCCGGCGGCTCAACGATCTCGGCTTCGACGTGGCCGAGATGCAGATCGAGCACGCGTCCAACGGCGACACGGTCACCTTCGTCCCCAAGGTCGTCGACGCGGGCCACCACCAGCGCCAGCTGTTGCGGCTGACGGGCCTGGACGCCGAGGAGAACCAGGCCAGGCGGCTGCTCAACGACCTGGAGAGCTGGATGGCCACCCAGGACGACTACGCCCCGGGCGACCCCCTCGGTGCCCGCCCGGAGGTCCTCGCCCACCGCTGGGTGCGCGAGGTCTTCCGGCCCACCGTGCGGGCGGTGCCGGTGGAGCTGCGCGGCGCGATGGACCCGGCCGAGATCTACCACGAGCTGCTGGAGCACCGCTGGTACCTGTCCGAGCGGGCCCAGCACGACATCGGCCTCGACACGGCCGTCGCCGACTACATCGAGAACATCCTGCCCAAGGCCCGGGAGACCTTGCAGCCCACGGCGGACTGAGCGGTGTACCGGCCCGTCACGTGTGCGGGACCACCGCCACCGGGCAGTCCGCGTGGTGCAGCACGCCGTGCGCCACCGAGCCGATCCGGGCGCCGACGGCCGTACGGCGGGCGCGGCGGCCGACGACCACCAGCTGGGCGCCCGCGGCCACCGACAGCAGCACCTGCCCCGCGCTGCCCATCTCCACGTGCTCGATCACCGGGACGTCGGGGTAGCGCTCGCGCCACGGTCCGAGCGCCTCGCCGAGCGCCTTCCTCTCGTACTGCTCCAGGCCCCCGGCCTCGTCGGCGAGCCGCATCGAGCCCGGACTGTAGGTGAACACCGTCGGCAGGGCCCAGGCCCGGACGGCACGCACGGTGGCACCGCGGGCGGCGGCCGCCTCGAAGGCGAAGCCGATCACGTCGGCACTGTCCTCCGGCTCCCCCTGCTGCCCCACGACGACCTCGCGGCCGGCGGCCCCGGTCGCGGCCTCCTCCCCGGCGCGTACCAGGACGACGGGCCGGTTCGCCTCGGCGATCACCTGCTGGCCCACGGAGCCGAGCAGGAAGCCGACGACCGCCCCGTGGCCGCGCGAGCCGAGCACCAGCGTCTCGGCGTCGGCCGCGGCGGCGAGCAGTACGGCGACGGCGTCGTCGGCCTCGCGGACCTCGGTGGACACCGTGAGGTCCGGGTACCGCTCGGTGACGGTGCGGACCGACTCGGCGACCGAGTCCCGCCCCCACCGCTCCTGCGCGTCCCGGTCCCCCGCGTCGGCCGCGTCCAGCGCCTGGAACCGCCAGGCGTGCACGACGTGCAGCGGTGTTCCGCGGCGGTCCGCCTCCCTCGCGGCCCAGGCCAGCGCGGCCAGGCTCTCCTCCGAACCGTCGACCCCTGCCGTGATCGGGCGCGTCATGCGGGTCCCTCCCTGTGTCGCGGTCACGTCCATGGGGCCAGTCTTCCCTACGCTCCCTCATGATCTCGGAGTGGGCGTCCGCGTGCTGCGCCCCCGGGGCGGCGTTCGACTCTCCGAGCGGTGCCCGGCGATCGAACATACGATGGGCGGCGGGCCGGTGCGGTGACGGGGACGCCGTGCCGTGAACCCGGCCGCTCGACGTGGGGGACGCATGGCACAGGCCGACGGGGCGACGCGGACCCGTCATCATGACCGTGGACGACGATCCGGGGGTCTCCCGCGCCGTCGCCCGTGACCTGCGGCGCTACGGCGCCACGTACCGGATCGTGCGCGCGGAGTCCGGCGAGTCGGCTCTGGAGGCGCTGCGCGAACCGAAGCTGCGCGGCGACCTGGTGGCCGTGATCCTCGCCGACTACGGCTCGCCGCGGATCGTACGGTTCTTTGGGCGAGGGCACCGGGCTCGGTCTGGACATCTCCTGGCGGATCGTGGTCAACAAGCACCACGGCACGCTCCAGGTGGAGTCCGTACCGGGTGACACCCGCTTCCAGGTGCTCCTGCCGCTCACCGCCGCCGAATCCGATCCGACCGAGGAGCCGGCATGGCCAGTGACACCGGAATCGACCCCACCGCCTTGCCCAGCGGCACCGGCTGCGCCGAGTGCGACGCGGTGGGGGGCTGGTGGTTCCATCTGCGGCGCTGTGCGAGCTGCGGCCACGTCGGCTGCTGCGACAGCTCGCCCGGACAGCACGCGACCGGTCATTACCGGTCCACCGGGCATCCGGTGGTGCAGAGCTTCGAACCGGGCGGGGACTGGTACTGGGACTACGCGACCAACGAGGTGCGGCAGTCCGGGCCGGGACCCGCCCCGCCGGGCAGCCGTCCCGAGGACCAGCCCTCTCCCGGGCCGGCGGGGCGGGTCCCGGCGGACTCGGCGCGGACGCTGAGGCGCTGAGGCGCTGAGGCGCTGAGGCGCTGAGGCGCTGAGCACGGTGGCCGGTCCGGCGCCGCCGTTGGGCGGCGCGGCGTCTCGGCTCGGCGGCGCGTCCCGGCGACGCGGCCCCAGGGCCCTCGTCCAACGGCTCGGTCCGGCGCCCCCGTTCAGCGCGCGGCCCGGCGTCTCGACGGACACGCCTGGGCCTCTCGACGGCGCGGCTCGGCAGCGCGGTCCCGGGGTCCCGTCCAGCGGCTCGGGCGGGCGGCGCCGTCCGGTGCGCGGCCCGACGGCGTGATCCGACGACGCGGTCCGATGGTGCGGTCCGGCGTCGCCGCTCGGTGCCCTTGACCGCGCTCGGCTGTCGGAGCCGCGTGCCAGGATGGGCATCGTGCAGCAGACCTCTTTCACCAGCCCGCTCGTCGGCCGCGAGGCCGAACTCGCGCGTCTCACCGGCGTACTGGAGCGCGCCCGCTCCGGTGAGGCCCGCGCCGTGCTGATCGCCGGGGACGCCGGGGTCGGCAAGACCCGGACCCTGGACGAGGTCGCCGGGCGGGCCGCCTCGGCCGGGACGATCGTCCTCACCGGGCACTGCGTCGACCTGGGCGACGTGGGCCTGCCGTATCTGCCGTTCACCGAGATCCTCGGTGTACTGGCCGCCGACGAGCGGTTCACCGCCGTGCTGGCCGCGCATCCGGTCGCCGACCGGCTGCTCGGCGGCGGTCCGGACGACGGGGGTGACGGGGGCGCCACCACGCGGTCGCGGCTGCGGCTGTTCGAGGGCGTGGCCGCCCTGCTGACCGAGCTGGCGGACATCGCCCCGCTGCTGCTGGTCCTGGAGGACCTGCACTGGGCCGACCAGTCCTCCCGTGACCTGCTGCGGTTCCTGCTCAGCCGGGGAGTCCCGCAGCGGCCGGCGGGCGGGGCGCCCGGTGGGCGGCTCGCGGTGTTCGCCTCGTACCGGGCGGACGACCTGCACCGCCGCCACCCGTTGCGGCCCCTGCTGGCCGAGCTGGTACGGCTGCCCGCCGTGGAGCGGCTGGAACTGCGGCCCCTGCCCGACGCCGACGTGGCGCGGCTGGTGCGCTCCCTGCGCGACCTGCCGCTGCCGGACACCACCGTGCACCGGATCGTCGAACGCGCCGAGGGCAACGCCTTCTACGCCGAGGAGCTGGTCGCGGCCACGGACACGCCCGCCGGGGGTGTGCCCAGCGGCCTGGCCGACGTCCTGCTCATCCGCTTCGAGCAGCTGTCCGAGACCGCCCAGCAGGTGCTGCGCACCGCCGCGGTCGCCGGGCGCCGCGTGGGACACGACCTGCTGCGGGACGCCGTCGGGCTGCCCGAGGAGGAGCTGGAGTCGGCGCTGCGCGAGGCGGTGGAGCGTCAGTTGCTCGTCTCCGGCGACGGGGACGCCTACTCCTTCCGGCACGCCCTCGCGCGGGAGGCCGTCTACGCCGACCTGCTCCCGGGGGAACGAGCCCGGCTGCACGGCGCGTTCGCCCGGCTGCTCGCCGCGCGGGACCGCCGGTCCGACAGCGCGGCCGAGCGCGCCCACCACTACCGCGAGAGCCACGACCTGCCCGAGGCGCTCGCCGCGTCCCTGGAGGCCGCCGACCACGCGCAGCGCGTCGGCGCGCCCGCCGAGGAGCTGCGGCACGTCGAGACGGCCCTCGACCTGTGGTCGGCGGTCGACGCCTCGGCACGGCCCGCCGGGCCCGACGCCGTGACGCTCACGCTGCGCGCCTCGGCGGCCGCCGCGCACGCCGGGGAGCTGCACCGCGCGGTCTCCCTCACCCGGTCCGCGCTGGCCGGCCTCGGCCAGGACGCCGACCTGGAGCTCGCCGCCCGCGTCCGCTACACGCTCGCCGGGAACCTGCTGAGCGTCGACAACCTGTCGGCCGCGTTCGCCCACAGCAGCGAGGCGCTCGGCCTGATCCCCGCCGAGCCGCCGTCGTCCACGTGGGTGTGGGCCGCGGCGACGCACGTCATGGCGGCCCGCCAGGTCGGGGAGAACGAGACGGCGCTGCGGGTGGCGCGCCGGGCCCTGCGGGTCGCGGAGGACCTGGGGGTCACCGACGCCCGCGCCGACCTCCTGATCTCCCTCACCAGTCTCGAAGGCGGCAACCGGAGTACTCCGCAGGGCCGCAAGCGGCTGCTGGAGGCGCGGGAGCTGGCGCGGCGGGCGGGCAACGCGCCGGTGGAGATGCGCGCGTTGTTCAACCTCGCCATCGGCTGTTTCGAGTCCGGTGACCTGGACGAGTGCCTGCCCTGGGCGGCGGAGGGACTGGACCGGGCCCGCCGCTCCGGGCTGCTGTCCTCGCCGTATCCGCGGGAGATGCGGTATCTGCGGCTGCTGGTGCAGTACACGCTGGGCCACTGGGACGAGTGCGTGCGCGGGGCGGCGGACACCGCCGGCGTGCTGCCCGCCGCAGGCGGTCACGCCATCGGGCCCGGTCTGTACGTGGCGCTGGCGCGCGGTGACTCCGGGGCCGCGGAACGCGCGCTCGCCATGCTGGAGGGACCGTTCGACTGGATGGGCACGCTGGTCGCCGGCATCGTGCTGACCGACGCCGCCGCGCTGCGCGGGGACGCCGAGGAGGCGGTGCGGTGGGCGCGGTCCACCGTCGAGGCACTCTCCGACGACGCGATCCCGCGGCCGGCCGTGACCGTCAGGCTCACCGCCCTGGCGCTGTCCGCGGTCGCGGACACCGTCGTCGACCTGCGCCGGGCCGGCGACGGGGCGGGGGTCCGCCGCTGGACGGACACCGCGGCGGAGCTGCTGGAGTGGGCCCGGTCGTCCGCCGGTCAGGGGGAGGACGACAGACCCCAGGGACCGGAGGGTCAGGCATGGCTGGCGCGTGCGGAGGCGGAGGGCATCCGGATCGCCGGGTCCGGGCCCGACCCGGCGTCCTGGGAGAAGGCGGTGGCCGGCTTCGCGTACGGCGACGCCTACGAACGCGCGCGGTGCCGGCTGCGGCTGGCGGAGTCCCTGCTGGCGGCCGACCGCCGCGAGGAGGCGGCCGCCGAGGCCGACACCGTGCGCCGGGAAGCCGACCGGCTCGGCGCCACGCTGCTGCGCGAGCGGCTGAACGACCTGGTCCGCCGCGGCCGGCTGACGGACGCGGCGCCCGCCGGCGACCGTGCGTCGGTGCTCACCGCCCGTGAGCGGGACGTGCTGCGGCTCCTCGCCCTCGGCCGCAGCAACCGCCAGATCGGCGAGGAGTTGTTCATCAGCGCCAAGACGGCGAGCGTCCACGTCTCCAACATCCTGGCCAAGCTGGCGGCGGCGAGCCGCACGGAGGCGGTGGCGATCGCCTACCGGCAGGGCCTGATCACTCCGGAACCGACGACTTCGACCTGACCTCCGCGGGAACCCCCGGTGTCCGGCGGACGTTGACCCGGCACCGACACCCCTACCGGAGCGGGAACACGACACAGGCGGCACGATGAGTGATTTGGTCCCCGGGGGCAACGTCCCCCTGCCGGGCGGCCCCGTGAGCGTGCGGGTGCCCGGCGCCTTCGACGTGTCGGCGCTCGTGACGGACGACGGCGGCAAGGTGGGCGGTGACGGCGACTTCGTCTTCTACAACCAGCCGGAGGCACCCGGCGCCCGGTTGCGGGACGACACGCTCACCGTCGACCCCTCACGGCTGCGCCCCGGTGCCACCCGGGTGACGGTGGCGGTGAGCCCCTCGGTCCCCGGGGCCGCCCTGGGTGTCCTCCCCTCCCCCACGCTCCACGTCAGCGACGCACGCGGCCGGGCACTGACCCGGTTCACGCCGCCGCGCCCCCGGCAGGAGACCGTACTGCTGCTCGCGGAGTTCTACCGGCGCGGCGAGGTCTGGAAGCTGCGGGCTCTGGGGCAGGGGTATGCCGACGGACTCGCCGGTCTCGCCCGGGACTTCGGGGTGGAGGTCATCGACGACGCCCCGGCGCCCGACGACCGGGCACCGACCGCGCCCCGCGTCACCTCCGCACCACCTCACGCCGACACCGACGGCTTTCTGGGCCTGGTCAACTCCGCCCGGACCGCCGCCGGTTCCGGCCCCGTCGCCGCCGACGCACGCCTGGTCTCCGCGGCCCGGGCCCACGCCGCCGCCATGGCCGCCGCGGGCACGCTGAGCGTCGAGACCCGGGACGGCGTCTCCGTCCACCAGCGCGTCGTCTCCGCCGGGTACGCCTATCTCACCGTCGGCGAGCACCTGGTCTCCGGCCCGCGCACCCCCGCCGAGTTCGTCGCGTACTGCCTGCGCACCGAGCGGACCCGGCGCACGCTGCACGGCGCCGCCTTCACGAACACCGGTTGGGCGTACGTCACCGGCGGGCCCTCGGGCGACACGTACTGGACCGCTCTGTGGGCCGCACCGTTCACCCCGGACGGCCTGGTCCGTACGACGGCCGAGGTCGTCGAGCTCACCAACCGGGAGCGGATCAGGGCGGGCCTGCCCACCCTGGCCGTCGACGCCCGGCTGGCCCACGCGGCCCAGGCGCACAGCGCGGACATGGTCGCCCGCGACTTCTATTCGCACACCGACCCGGACGGCGGCAAGCCCTGGGACCGGGCCGCCGCCGCGGGCGCCACTCGGCGCACGGTCGGCGAGAACATAGCCTGTGGCCAGCGTTCCCCCGCCGACGTGGTGGAGGGCTGGATGAACAGCCCCGGACACCGCGCCAACATCCTCAAGACCGACTTCACCCACATCGGCATCGGCCTCGCCGGCGGCGGCCGGGCGGGTACGTACTGGACCCAGCTCTTCGGTGGCTGAACACGTCTCCTGGCGCACGATCTTGGCGGAACGAGACACTCCGGGCCAGGATGCCCGTATGAAGGGTGACCTCTTTTCCAGCGAGCACATGGTGCAGCCCGCCACGGCGCCGGGCATGACCGTCGAGAATTCCAAGTGCATCCGCTACACGGTGAACGGCGACATGCTGGCCCGGCAGGGTGCGATGGTCGCCTACCGCGGCAACCTCCAGTTCGAGCGCAAGGGCCAGGGCGTGGGCGGCATGCTCAAGCGCGCGGTCACCGGGGAGGGGCTGCCCCTGATGGCGGTGCGCGGACAGGGCGAGGCCTGGTTCGCGCACGAGGCGCAGAACTGCTTCATCGTCGAGGTGGAGCCCGGCGACGAGTTCACGGTCAACGGCCGCAACGTCCTGTGTTTCGACTCCTCGTTGTCGTACCGCATCGCCACGGTCAAGGGCGCGGGCATCACCGGCGGCGGGCTGTTCAACAGCGTCTTCACGGGACACGGCAGGCTGGGGCTGGTGTGCGACGGCAGCCCGCTGGTCATTCCGGTCTCGCCCCAGTACCCGGTCTACGTCGACACCGACGCGATCGTCGGCTGGTCCGCCGGGCTGTCGACCTCCCTGCACCGTTCGCAGTCCATCGGCTCGATGCTGCGCGGCGGTTCCGGCGAGGCCGTGCAGCTGCATCTCCAGGGCCAGGGCTACGTCGTCGTACGGCCGAGTGAGGTGACGCCGCAGAAGACGCAGCAGCACTGAGGCAACCCGGTCCGCTCCGTCGACGTCTTGATCGGCAACAGGTGACGCCGCCCTGGTCGCCCCACGTGGCCAGGGCCGGTTTTCGACGCACTATACACAGCGCGTATACATGAAGTGCATAGAAGTGCGACCGAGCGCTCGCCCACGATGTACGCGCGCCTGTGCGTATGGACCGAAAGGAATCCATGTACGGCAAGGCATTCGCCCCGGAGTACCAGGGCGCCCTCACCGCCCTCTCCGTCAACTCGTCACTGACCGATGTCCTGGCCGCCGGCGCGGAGCAGTTGGCGGCGGCCGAGCGTGCGGGACGGCACGGCGAGGCGGCGCGCTCCGGGCTCGCGGTGGCCGAGGCCCAGCGCCGGCTGGGCCGGGTCGGGGAGGCCGACCGGGCGTGGAAGGCGAGTTACCGGGCGGCCCGCAAAGCCGGGGACACCGCGGCGATGGCCTGGGCGCTGTGGAGCGGCGGGACGCTGGCCCGGCAGCGCGGTGCACTCCGGCTGGCCCGGCGGCTGCTCGGGCTCGCGGCCGATCTCGGCGAACGCGGCGGCGACGTCGTCGTCCGCGGCTACTCGCTGGCGGGCCTGGCCGAGACCGGACGGATCCAGGGTGACTACGAGGCCGTCGGGCGGCTGCACGAGCAGTTGCTGGCCGAGGCGCGGCGGCGGGGCGAGGCACGGCACACCGTGTGGGCGCTGGAGGGCATCGCACAGATGCACCGCAACACCGGCGCGTACGACAGCGCGTACGCCCTGTTCGAGGAGGCGGCGGGGATCGCCGCACGGGCCGAGGACCGGCGCGGCCACGCCTGGGCGCTGCGTGGACTGGCCGACGTCGTCTCGGTGCGCGACGGCGACACCGGGCGGGCACTGGACCTGCTCACCGAGGCGGAGACGGGCTGCCGGGCGATGAAGCTGTCCGGCGCGCTGGCCTACAACCACAAGATGCGCGGCAACGTCCTGTACCGCGCCGGGCGTTACGCCGAGGCCCGCGATCTCTACGAGCAGGCCCTCGCGGAGTTCCGTGCCATGGGCGAGCCGCGCGGGGAGGCCCTCTCCCGGCTGGGCCTGGCCAAGTCGCTGGCCCGGCTGGGCCGCGACCGCACCGAGACGGCCGCCGAACTGGCCGAGCTCGCCGGAGTCCTGGAGAGGATCGGCCTGATGCACGCCCGGAAGATGGTGGAGCGGGCACAGGAGGAGTTCGGCCTGGCGGACGCGCGGGCCGACGCGGATGCGCAGGCCGACACGATGGAGCAGGCCGGCACGATGGAGCGGGCCGGCACGATGGAGCAGACCGGCACGATGGAGCAGACCGGCACGGGCGCGCAGGCCAACGCGGGCACGCAGGCCGACGCAGGCACGCAGGCCCACGCGACGGAGCAAGCCCACGCGGGCACGCAGGCCCACGCGGCGGAACAGGCACACGCGGGCACGCAGGCCCAGGCAGTGGCGGAGGCCGTACGGTGACGGCGCCGATCACGGCGGCGGCCGCGCCGGTGGGCGCTCCGCAGGTCCTCGGCCGCAGCCGCGCACTGGTGCGGCCCGCGTTGGAGGAGGCCGTGGGGCGGCTGCACCCGTGGGTGGCCGAGATGGCCGCGTACTCCTTCGGCTGGTGCGAGGTGGGCGGCGCGCCCGCCGGCGTCGGCGCCTCCGGCGGCAAGGGCGTACGGCAGGCACTCGCCGTGCTCGGCGCCGAGGCGGCCGGTGCGTCCGGGCGGGCGGGGGTGCCCGCGGCGGTCGCGGTGGAGCTGGTGCACGCCTTCTCGCTGCTGCACGACGACATCATGGACGGCGATCCGGCGCGGCGCCGCCGCCCCGCCGTGTGGAAGGCGTACGGCACCGGGCCGGCCGTCCTCGCGGGCGACGCGCTGTTCGCCCTGGCCGTCGAGACGCTCGCCGCCGCCCCGGCAGGCCCCCGGACGGTCCGTCTGCTGTCCGCCGCGCTGAACGACCTGGTACGCGGACAGGCGGACGACCTGCTGTTCACCGAGCGTCCGTGGACGGGCCCAGAGCGGGTGCGGCCGGGCGAGTACCGGGCGATGGCCGAGCACAAGACGGGGTCGCTGCTGGGCTGCGCGGCGGCCATGGGTGCCGTGCTCGGCGGGGCGCCCCGGACGACGGCCGCCGCCCTCGACCGGGCCGGGCGGCACCTCGGCATCGCCTTCCAGGTCATCGACGACATGCTGGGCGTCTGGGGCGACCCGGCCGTCACCGGCAAACCCGTGCACGGCGACCTGCGGGAGCGGAAGAAGACCTTGCCGGTGCTGGCGGCGCTCGACGCTCCCCTTCCGGCCGCGCGGCGGCTGGCCGCACTGCTGGCGTCCGACGCCGCGGATCCCGAGGAGGCCGCCGCCCTGATCGACGAGGCGGGCGGGCGTACGGCGGCACTGGCCGAGGCGCACCGGTGTCTCGGCGCGGCGGAGGCGGCGCTCGCCGAGGTGGCACCGGGGGCGGAGACGGCCCGGGAGCTGCGGTCGCTGCTGGACTTCCTGGTGCGGCGCGACCTCTGAGGACCCGTGATCCGCGACGCCGCTCGCCCGCGCCCTCGGGAACGTGTTGACCTTGGGCGCGCCGCGCGAAAGGGTGCGAAGGGGCGCGGATCACCGCCCACGCCGGAAGGATGACTGCCTTGATCGGGATCACGGAGATCGAAGCCGCGGCCGAGCGGATCGCCGGACACGTCGTACGCACGCCGACCGTGCCCAGCCTTGGGCTGTCCGCGCTGCTCGGGGCCCCGGTCACCGCGAAGCTGGAGCTGCTCCAGCGCACCGGCTCGTTCAAGGCACGCGGCGCGACGGCGAAGCTGCTGTCGCTGACCGAGGCCGAGCGGGCCGCCGGTGTCGTCGCGGTCAGCGGCGGCAACCACGGCATCGCCGTGGCGGTCATGGCCGCCGCCCTCGACGTGAAGGCCACGGTGGTCATGCCGCGCACGGCACCGGCCCGTTCCGTGGAGACCGCCGAGGAGGCGGGCGCGCTGGTGCGGCTCACCGACGGCATGGACAGTGCCTTCGCGCTGGTGGCCCGGCTGCGCGAGGAGGGCCTGACCCTGGTGCACCCCTTCGACGACCCCGTGGTGATCGCGGGACAGGGCACCGTCGGGCTGGAGTTCGCCGAGGACGCCGGGGAGCTCACCGACGTGATCGTGAGTATCGGGGGCGGCGGACTGATCGCGGGGGTGGCGGCGGCGCTGCGGACCCTGCGGCCGGACGTGCGGATCTGGGGTGTGGAGACCGAGGGCGCCGAGGCCATGTCGCGGGCGCTGGCGGCGGGCGGGCCGCTCACCGTGCCCCTGTCCTCGATCGTCACCACGCTCAGCGCCCCGTCCGTCTCACAGCTCACGTACGACCATGTGTCGGCGCTGGTCGGCGAGGTGCTCGTGGTGCCGGACCGGGAGGCCGTCGAGGGTTCGCTGGCTCTCGCCGAGCACGGCAAGGTGTGGACCGAGCCGGCCGCCGGCTGTCTGGTGCCCGCCGCCCGGCGCGTGGTGGAGCGGGTGGGCGGCGGCGCCCGCATCGGCCTGGTGGTGTGCGGAGGCAACGCCACGACCACCGATATGACGGCCTGGGCGGACCGCTTCGGGCTGCGCTGACACCGATTTCCCGCGCGAGATCCGCATTTACCGCGGGTTACCCGCAGGTCGGCCCCGTATTTGCGATGTCACGCGCACCGCTGGCGGAAATGCGGGGCCGCACGGGAGCACGGTGTTGCCCAGTTCAGAGGCGGTGCGCGTCCGCACGGCCGCTTTTCCGGAATTCGCCGTCGCGCACGAGTTCGCTGCTTTTGAATAAGGGTCAGATATGGCCCGGCTCGCGCATTCGCTGAACACAACACGGCCCGCCGACCGTACCTCTGGGCAAGCTGAGAGCCAGCGGTGCGAACGAGGGATGGCCATGGGCAGGGCGCACGTCTCCACACACGAGTTGGTCGCCGGTCGGTACCGCCTGCTCGAGGTCGTCCACCGTGAGACGAACCGGGTCTGCTGGTCCGGGGAGGACACCGGGACGGGCCGCCCGTGTCTGGTCACACGGGTCGGGCTCCCGGAGGAACAGGCCGGTGAGGCCGCCCGCAGGGTACCCGGCCGGGTGGTCCGCACCTGCGAGACCATGCAGTCGCTGTGCCCCGGGAGGGTCCCCGCGGTGGTCGACGCGGTCGTGGCGGACGGGTCCCTGTGGACCGTGACCGAATGGGTCGGCGGCGTACCGCTCGCCGAACTCCTGGACGGGCAGGGCACGTTCAACTACGTGCGGGCGGCGCGCATCGGTCTGGAGCTGCTGAAGGTGCTGGACGCGGCACACGACCTCGGTGTCACACACGGCGAGCTGAGCCCGGGGCAGGTGTTCGTGGGCGAGGAGGGCACCGTCGTCGTCACCGGCTTCGGGCTGGCCGGAGCCACCCTCGCGCCGCGGCTCACCGCGCCCTCGTACGCCTCGCCCGAGCAGGCCCGCGACGAGCGGATCGGGCCCGCGGCCGACCTGTGGACGCTGGGCGCGATCCTCTACACGATGGTCGAGGGCCGTCCGCCGTTCCGTGACCGGGGCCGGCCCGAGACGACGCTGAAGGGCGTGGACCGGCTGCCGCTGCGCACCCCGGTGCGCGCCGGTCCGCTCACCCGGGCCGTGCAGGGGCTCCTCCGCAAGAACTCGCGGGAGCGGCTGACCCGGCCGGTGGTCCGCGAGGCCCTCGTCCGGGTGCTGACGGACGATCCGGACGCCGCCGTGCGCCAGGTGCCCCACCCCCGGCCGCGGGGCGCGTGCGCCGCCGCCCGGCACATGAGCGGCGAATGGAGCCGGCGCACGATGCTCGCGGGGACGGCCCTGGCCGTCGTCACGGTCGCGGTCGCCGTCCTCGTCGCCACCCAAGGGCGGCCCGGCACGGGCGGCTCCGCCACCGGCGCCCGGCACAGCCCCTCGACCCCCGCCTCACCGCCCACCGGCGGCACCGCTCCCGCCTCCCCCGCTCCCCCGCCGAGCGCGACTCCCTCACCGTCGAAGCCGGGCGACGCCGTACCGGCCGGGTTCCGCCGCTACGACGCGCCGGAGGGCTTCTCCGTCGCCCTTCCCGACGACTGGCGGCGGCTGGACACCTCGCGGGTGCCGGACGTGGCGTACCGGGTCGTCTTCGGCTCGTCCGGCGACCCGCGCACCCTCGCGGTCACCTACAGCGAGCGCGCGGGCGAGGATCCCGTGGCGGTCTGGCGCGACGACGTCGAGCCCGGCCTGGAGCGGTCGGGCGAGTACCGCAGGGTCGGCGAGATCCGCGCGACGACGTACCGGGGACGCGAGGCGGCCGACATGGAGTGGGTCGCCCGGGACCACGGCGCCCGGGTACGCACCTTCGGCCGCGGCTTCCTCCTCGGCGGCGGACGCAGCTTCTCGCTGCGCTGGACGACTCCGGCCGACGACTGGGACGACGCCCCGAACGAGCAGGCGCTCGCCGCCGTCCTCAAAACGTTCCGGGAGGACGCGGACTGACATCTGCCCCCAGGATGCCCTCGGATGCCCTCGGATGCCCCAGGATTCTCTCCGTTTTCGCTCCGTCTGGCCGGGGACTCGCCCGTTATGGTGCAAATCGGATACACGATGATGACCGAGCAGGCCGGCCCCCGTGAACTCGTCGGCCATCTGGTGCGGGCCGAGGAGGTGGGGTTCGACTTCTCGGTGACCTCGGACCACTACTTCCCGTGGCTGCGTTCGCAGGGGCACTCGCCCTACGCGTGGGCCGTGCTGGGCGCCGCCGCCCAGGCGACCTCCCGCATCCCGCTGATGACCTACGTGACGTGTCCGACGTTCCGCTACCACCCGGCGGTGGTGGCGCAGAAGGCGGCGACACTGCAGTTGCTGTCCGAGGGCCGGTTCCGGCTGGGGCTCGGCTCGGGCGAGAACCTCAACGAGCACGTGGTGGGCGGCGGCTGGCCGTCCGTGGACGTGCGGCACGAGATGCTCACGGAGGCCGTGGAGATCATCCGGGCCCTGTTCGAGGGCGGCCACGTGAACCATCGCGGCACGCACTTCGACGTGGAGTCGGCCCGGCTGTGGGATCTGCCGGACAGCGCGCCGCCGATCGGGATCGCCGTCTCCGGGGAGCGTTCCTGCGCGCTCGCGGGCGAGCACGCCGACCTGCTGATCGCCACCGAGCCCAAGCCGAGCCTGCTGGAGGCCTTCGACCGGCACGGCGGCGAGGGCAAACCGCGCGTGGGCCAGCTGCCGGTGTCCTACGACCCGGACCGGGACACCGCGATCAAGCGCGCCCACGCGCAGTTCCGCTGGTTCGGCAGCGGCTGGAAGGTCAACTCGGAACTCCCGCACCCGGACTCGTTCGAGGCCGCCACCCAGTTCGTGACCCCGGACGACGTCGCCGAGTCGATCCCCTGCGGCGACGACCCGGACGCCTTCGTGGAGGCCGTACGCCCCTACGCCGAGGCCGGGTTCACCGAGATCGCCCTGGTGCAGATCGGCGGCGAGTCGCAACCCGCCTTCCTGGACTGGTCGGAGAAGACCCTGCTGCCCGCGCTGCGCGAGGCACTGGGCCGGTCCTGAACCCGTTCGTGAAACCCGACGCGGGCGAATCACCCGTACGCCTGAGCATCTTGCGGACGGGCGGGGTACTAGAGGGGCTCTACGTCCGTTCTCCTGGAGGCCCCCGTCGTGAACTCCCTCGTGCACAAGACTCTGGTGGTGCAGCTCCAGGCGGGCGACGCCGACCGCTTCCCCGTGCTCGCCCACTTCGGCTACGAGGCCGCGGACCCCTTCGCGCTCACCGTGGTGTTCAGCCATGACGGCCGCGTGCTCGCCCGCTGGACGCTGGACCGGGAGATGGTGGGCGAGGGCCTCACCCGCCCGGTCGGCGTGGGCGACGTCCGACTGCGCCCCGAGTCGCGGGGCCTGTGGGACGAGCTGCGCATCGAACTGCTGGGCGACGCCCGGCCCGACGGGGAACGCCACCGCGCCGTGGTGTTCGTGTGGGCCGCGGCCGTGGAGGCCTTCCTGCGCGAGACCCACACCGTGGTCCGGCCGGGCAGGGAGGAGGTCCGTGTCGACGACTTCCTCGCGGAACTCATGGCCGAAGGCTGACCGGCCTCAGCGCGAGGTGTAGCGGTGCCGGGTCCACAGCGGGATACCGAACCAGCACACCAGGTACCAGATCACCACGCCGGTGACGAGGTACGGCACGAAGCCGTCGTCGGTCGCGACGCGCAGGATCAGCAGGAGCGAGGCCGTCATCGTGGCGAGCAGCAGCACCAGGCCGAGCAGGGTCAGCCGGGAGGCCCACCGTACGGCCTGGGGTTTCACGCGCCGTCCGGAGACTATGCGGTGCAGGGACACCGGGCCGATGAGGGCCCCGGTCGTCACGGCCCCCAGGACCACCGTCACCAGGTAGATCGTCTGGTTCGTGTCCGAGAGGTCGTCGTACTTCGGGGTGAACACGACGGTGAGCAGGAAGGCGAACAGGATCTGCACACCCATCTGCGCGACGCGGACCTCCTGGATCAGGTCCGTCCACATCCGGTCCGCCCGCTCCTCCTCGGTCTCGTCGCGTCCCCTGCGCCGGTCCGAGTTCGTTGTCGCGCCCATTTCCGTCACTGTTCCTCCCGGGTACCGCGGCCTGCGTTCCCTTCCCTCTTCCCGGGTTCCCCGCGCTCAGGCGCCGTGTCGGGGCGGCGGCGTCCGGTTTGAGGGGTCGGCGGACGGTTACACGGGGCGGGACCGACGCAGGCCAGGAGGAAGGCGAAGGATGTCCGACACTCAGCTCACCGTGACGCTCAGCGGTGGCGGCATCGACGACGCGCGGGCGATCGTCCGGGCGCTGGAGGGCGTCTTCGGCGCACCCGACGGCCCCCCGGCCGACGAACAGGCGACCGTGCGCACGGCGACCTTCGACTCCCCGGCCGCGCCGGAGATGTCCTCGGCACCGCGGGAGGCGGGTACCCCGCTGTCCGCCCCGGTGACGGTCACCGTTCAGGGCACGCCGCAGGCCGTCGAGGCGGCGAGCGAGACACTGTCCCGCGCCTTCAGCACGCGGAACGAGGGAGCGGCCTCCGGCGACCAGGAGCGGGAGCGGGAGCTGCTCCTGGTGCCGTGAGGCCGGCGAGTGCCGGCTACCAGCGTCCCTCGACCTGGTCCCTGATACGGCGGTCGTAGAGGTCGCGGATCGCCGCGAGCGTGTCCCCGGACAGGTCCGGCAGCCGGGCGGCGTCCGTGTTGGCTCGGGCCTGTTCGGGCGAACGGGCGCCGGGGATCACGGTGGTCACACCGGGCTGCTGGATGACCCAGCGCAGCGCCAGCTGGGCCGGGGTGCAGCCCTCCGGGGCGAGCGCGGCGAACTCCGCCGCGGCCTCCACGCCCGTGGCGAAGTCGACGCCGGAGAAGGTCTCGCCCTGGTCGAAGGCCTCACCGTGCCGGTTGAAGTTGCGGTGGTCGTTGGCGGCGAAGACCGTGTCCCGGGTGTACTTGCCGGACAGCAGGCCGGAGGCCAGCGGCACCCGGGCGATGATGCCGACGCCCGCTTCCCGGGCCGCCGGAAGGACCTCGCGCAGGGGTTTCATACGGAACGGGTTGAGGATGATCTGCACGCTCGCCACGTTCGGCCGGGCGATCGCGGTCAGCGCCTCCTCGCAGGTTTCCACGCTGACGCCGTACGCGGCGACGCGCTCCTCCGCGACCAGGGTGTCCAGGGCGTCGAACACCTCGTCGCTGGAGTAGACGGGGGTCGGCGGGCAGTGCAGCTGCACCAGGTCGACGACGTCGACGCCGAGGTTGCGGCGGGAGCGGTCGTTCCACTCCCGGAAGTTGTCGAGTACGTAGTTCTGCGGGATCTGCTCGACCCGGCGGCCCATCTTGGTGGCGACCAGCACATGCAGGTCGGGCCTGCCGCGCAGGAACGTGGCGATGGTTTCCTCGCTGCGCCCGTCACCGTAGACGTCCGCCGTGTCGAAGAAGGTGACCCCCGACTCGGCCGCCGCCTCCAGCACCGTGAGGGCTTCCTTGTCGTCGACGTCTCCCCAGTCGGCGCCGAGTTGCCAGGTGCCGAGACCGACCACCGAGGCGTGCTGGTTCGACCTGTCGAATGTCCGCTCGTCCATGCCGTCAGTCTGTCATCCGGAGTGGTCCCGCACCGCGTCGGGACGGCCCGGCGCGGTCCTTCGGCCGTGCGTGGCCGGCCGGCGTGCCTGGAGCGTCCGCGCGAGCCTCGGCCCCAGCCAGCGCTTGAGCCGGCGCAGTCCCTCCAGTCGCCCGGCCGCCCGGTCGAGCCGGTAGTACAGCCGGGGCGGGACGTACGGCAGCAGGGGCGAGTGGCGCTGGCCGAGCAGGGCGAACATCCGCTCCGGTGGCAGGTGGATGTAGCGGGGCAGGTTCTCGTACCACTGGGCGCTGAAGCGGGCGGCGCTCTGCAACGGCAGCAGGGCCGCCCTGCGTTCCCGCTCGTAGTGGGCGAGGGCGTCCTGGAGGGTCCCCCGCTCCCGCAGTGCGGCCGACAGTGCCATGGCGTCCTCCAGGGCGAGCGTGGTGCCGGCGCCGATGGAGTAGTGCGTGGTGTGGGCCGCGTCGCCGAGCAGGACCAGGTTGCCCTGGGACCAGGTGCGGTTGGTGAGGGTGCGGAAGGTCGGCCACGGGGCACCGGCGCCGGCCGAGGTCCGGCCGGTGAGCGGGTGGCCGTCCAGGACGTCGGCGAAGAGTTTCTCCAGCAGGACCAGCCCTTCGCCCTCGTCGGCCCGGTCCAGGCCCAGACCGGTCCAGGTCTCGGGCGCGCACTCGACGACGCAGGTACTGCCCTCGGGACCGAAGCCGTAGCCGTACGCCCAGATCCAGCCGTGGTCGGTCTCGACGAAGGCGAAGGTGAAGGCGTCGAAGATCTTGGTGGTGCCGAGCCAGACGTAGTGGTTGCGCCCGGCCCGGATCTCGGTGCCGAAGTGACCGGCGTGACGGGTGCGCAGGGCACTGCCCGCCCCGTCGGCCGCCACGACGAGTTCGGCGGCGGGCGGGTCCGCGGAGGTGATCTCGCACTCGAACTCCAGACGCACGCCGAGAGAGCGGGCGCGGGCGGCGAGGATCTCCAGGAGTCGGTGACGGCCGATGCCGAAGCCCTCGTCGCCCCGGTGGCGGGCGGTCCGTTCGCCCACGTGGGCGACGCCGTCCCGCCAGCGCACGGAGTGCTCCTCGACGGCGCGCGCGGACTCGGGGTCGTGCTCGTGGAGCCGGTCGAGCAGTCCGCGCCAGTAGGTCACGCCCCAGCCGTAGGTGGAACCCTCCGGGTTGCGTTCGTACACGGTGACGTCGTGGGAGGGGTCCTGCCGCTTCAGCAGGATCGACAGATACAGGCCGGCGGGTCCGCCACCGACACAGGCGACCTTCACATTCACTCCTGGAACGCACTCGGAGCGGTCAGATGACTACTCAGAGTAGCAGCGGAGGGGTCGGTGATCATGAGACCCGCCCGGCCCGGGCCGGCCCTATCCGGCCGCCGCCGTGCGGCACTCCGGGTGGCCCCAGCCCTGGTCGTTCTTGGCGATGGACTCCCCTGCCGCGTAGGAACGGCCGCACAGGCAGCGTCCGGGGAACTTCGCCTTGATGGTGCGCGCCGAGGCACCGCCGCCCTTGCGGGCCGTGCCGGGCCCTCGGCGCGGTGCCTTCTTCGCCGCCGGGACGTCCGGTGCGGGCGGCGGCTCCGGTGAGCCGAGGCCACTGCCCGCGGGCTCCTGGACAACGGCGGCCTGACTGGCGGCACGGTCGGCGAAGTCGTTGAGCCGGTCGCCGTCGACCTGGTGGGCGGGCACGTAGCGGAACTCGACCGAGCGGCCGTCGAGCAGCTCGTCGATGCGGACGACCAGTTCCTGGTTGGCGACCGGCTTGCCGGCGGCCGTCTTCCAGCCGTTGCGCTTCCAGCCGGGCAGCCAGGTGGTGACGGCCTTCATGGCGTACTGCGAGTCCATGCGGACCTCGAGCGGTACGTCGGGGTCGGTCGACGCCAGCAGGCGTTCCAGCGCCGTCAGTTCGGCGATGTTGTTGGTGGCCTTGCCGAGCGGCCCCGCTTCCCAGCGGACGGGGCTCTCCGACGCGTCGGCGACCACCCAGGCCCAGCCGGCCGGACCCGGGTTTCCCTTCGAAGCCCCGTCGCACGCGGCCACAACACGTTCACGCATGCGCCCGATCATGCCATGGCGCGGCGGGGCGCCGGGACGGGGCTCAGGAGACCTCCGTGATCTTCGGCATCTCCCCCTCGGTCGTCGTGATGTCGAGCACCGAGAAGTTCGCGCCCTGCGGGTCGCTCAGGGCCGCGAACCGTCCGAAGGGGCTGCTCATCGGCCCGAACCGAAGGATCCCGCCCAGCTCGGTGGCACGGGCCACGGCCTCGTCGCAGTCGGCGACGGTGAAGTAGACGTTGATGTACGGCGGCACCTCGGGCGGGAAGTCGTCCGTCATGGCCATGCGGCCGAGCACGGTGTCGTCGCCCAGGTCGAAGAGGCGGAAGTCCACCCCGTCGTCCTCCATCTGCTTCGCCGTGTAGGAGAAGACCGCGGGGAAGAAGGCGTCCGACTTCCCGGGTTCGCGGGTGAAGACCTCGGCCCAGCAGTACGCGCCGGGCTCGGCCACCGCCTCGAACCCCTCGTGGGTGCCGCCCTGCCAGACGCCGAACACGACGCCGCCCGGGTCCCGGGCCAGGCACATGGTGCCGAAGTCGCCGACCCGCATCGGCTCCATCAGCACCTCACCGCCCGCCGCGCGGATCCGCGCGGCGGTCGCCGCGGCGTCGGAGGACGCGAAGTAGAGGCACCACTGCGAGTGGCCCTCCTGCCCGGACATGGGCGGGACCACGGCGGCGACCGCCTTGCCGTTCGCGTAGCACTGGGTGTAGTTGCCGTACTCCGACGACGACTCGCCGAAGGTCCAGCCGAGGACGTCGCCGTAGAAGCTCTTGGCTCCCTCGACGTCACCGAACATGGCATCGGCCCAGCAGGGGGTTCCTTCAGGTTGCACGGCCATGGCTGCCGCCTCCCGTACGGATGATCGGCCCGGTGGGTGGTCAAGGATGGTGAGGATGGTCCGATTCCTCACGCTAGTCATCCCCACCCCTACCCGCGCGCCGACGGCAGTTCACTCGCCGGCGTACGCCTTCTCCAGCGCGGCGATGTCGAGCTTGTGCATCGACATCATGGCCTTGTTGGCGCGCCCCGCCTTCACGGGGTCCGGGTCGCGGAACATCTCCTCGAGCCTGCTCGGGACGACCTGCCAGGACACGCCGAACCTGTCCTTGAGCCAGCCGCAGGGACCCTCCTCGCCGCCACCCTCGGTGAGCCTGGCCCAGTAGTGGTCGACCTCTTCCTGGTTCTCACAGGTGATCTGGAAGGAGATCGCCTCGTTGAACTTGAACTCCGGACCTGCGTTGAGGGCGACGAACTTCTGGCCGTTGGCCGTGAAGTCGACGGTGAGCACCGTGCCGGTGGACTGGTGCCCGCCCTCGGGGTAGCGGGTGACGGCACCGATGCCGGAGTCCTTGAAGAGGGAGACGTAGAAGTGGGCGGCCTCCTCCGCCTGGCCGTCGAACCAGAGACACGTGGTGAATCCGTCGGTGCTCATGAGTACCTCCTGGGCGTGGAACACGGTCACCACTGTCGACCGGCGGGAGCCGGAGAACTCATCGGTCGCACGGAATCCGATTCGGACGGTTCTGCCACGGGGGCCGAGCGCTCTGCTCGTGGCGAATCTGCCGCGGGCAGAGAAAGCCCCGCCGGAGTCCGCGGCGGGCCGAGAGTGGAGGAACCGCGGCGCCACCGGCCGCGTACCGCTTCCCCGGAACTCCCCGACGACTCGACAAGGAGCGCCGATGTCTCCACTCATCGCCGGCCCGGCCCCGGCAGCGCTGCCCCGGGCCCAGGAGGGCGACACCCCTCCGACCCGGTTCGACGACCATCTGGCCGAGCAGTTGCTCGCGCAGCGGATCGTGCTGCTGGGCACGCAGGTCGACGAGGTCTCCGCGAACCGGATCTGCGCACAGCTGCTGATCCTGTCCGCGGAGGACCCGCGCACCGACATCAGCCTGTACATCAACAGCCCCGGCGGCTCCGTGCACGCGGGGCTCGCCATCTACGACACGATGCGGCTGATCCCCAACGACGTCTCGACGCTCGCCATGGGGTTCGCCGCCAGCATGGGGCAGTTCCTGCTCAGCGTCGGCGCGGCGGGCAAGCGCTACGCCCTGCCGAACGCCCGGGTCATGATGCACCAGCCGTCGGCGGGCATCGGCGGCACCACCGCCGACATCGAGATCCAGGCCGACAACCTGGAGTTCACCAAGCGGACCATCGAGCGGATCACCGCCGAGCACACCGGTCAGAGCCCGGAGACCATCTCCCGGGACGGCGACCGCGACCGCTGGTTCACGGCCGAGGAGGCCAGGGAGTACGGAATGGTGGACCAGGTCGTCCAGTCCCTCGCGGACGTGCGCCCGGCCGCCACCAGGCGACGGATGGGGCTGTGACATGGGGAGCTACACGATTCCGAACGTCGTCGAGCGGACCCCGCAGGGCGAGCGGTCGTACGACGTGTTCAGCCGGCTGCTGTCGGAGCGGATCATCTTCCTGGGCACCGAGATCGACGACGGCGTGGCGAACGTCGTCATCGCGCAACTCCTCCATCTGGAGTCGTCGGCTCCGGAAAGCGAGATCGCGGTCTACATCAACTCCCCCGGCGGCTCGTTCACGTCGCTGATGGCGATCTACGACACGATGACGTTCGTGCAGGCGCCGATCTCGACGTTCTGCGTCGGGCAGGCGGCCTCCACGGCGGCCGTGCTGCTGGCCGGCGGGGACCCCGGACGGCGGTTCGTGCTGGAACACGCGCGGGTGCTGCTCGGGCAGCCGGCCAGCGGCGGACGGCAGGGCACGGTCTCCGACCTGGCGCTGCAGGCCAAGGAGATGGTGCGGATCCGCTCCCAGGTCGAGGAGGTGCTGGCCCGCCACACGCACCACGACGTCGCGACACTGCGCGCGGACATGGACCGCGACAAGGTGTTCACCGCCGAGGAGGCCGTGGCGTACGGGCTGGCCGACGAGGTCCTCAGTCGGCGCCTGGTGCGCGTGTGAGACGCCGGGCCGGCGCCTCGCCGTCCGCGAGACGCCGGCCCGTGCGGGCGGTCAGGCGGCCAGGCACATCCCGTCGTACCCGGCACCGGACATACCGCGGCCCCGGCCGACGCCGGTCTGCCGGGAGGTGAGGCGCACCAGTTCTCCCTGGGCCCGCGCCAGCAGGTCGCCCAGCCCCAGCCCGAGGGCGCCCGCGGCGGCGGCCAGCACCTCCGACGACGCCTCCTTGCGGCCGCGCTCCACCTCCGACAGGTACGGCATGGAGATCCGGGCGGCCTCCGCCACCTCCTTCAGCGTGCGTTCCTGGGCGAGGCGTTCGCGCCGCAGTACGTCGCCGACCAGATCGCGCCACAGGGGCTCTCTGACGGTGGGCGACCTTCGCTCCGGAGGAACCGGTGAGACGGCGGGGCGGTCTCCCGGGCGCGCGGGCCGTGGGCCCGGATGCGGGCGCAGGGGAATGACGCGGGCTTCGTTCGGCACGTGGCTGGTCACCTCCTCAGCCTAGGAGTCCTGCCGCGCGACGGAAGGGGCCGGCGTTCCGCCCAGAGGGAAACCGGAGGGAGCCACCGGGTGCCGGTCGCCGCGCACGGGACTACCCTGATGAGGGACACATCACCCCGCGATGACGCAGCGGCACCGATTATTCGCCACCCGTGAACACGGGAGGCATGTGCCTCCGCGACCCGGGTACCCGCAAGCGGGAAGAACCTAGGGAGACGTCGAACCGTGACTTTCGTGGGAGAGGTAATGGAGACCGCCGTGATCCGGCCGGAAGCACAGGTTGTCGAAAAGGCCACCGGGGGCAGGACGGGCGAAGGATCACTGCCGGGTGTCGTGGACCCCCGCACCGTGGCTCCGCGTGACGCACGGCAGCTGTCCCGCCAGTTCTTCCTGCGACTGACGGAACTCGAAGAGGGCACGTACGAGTACCAGTACGCGCGCAACACCCTGATCGAGATGAACATGTCACTCGTGCGGTTCGCCGCCGGCCGTTTCCGCGGTCGCGGGGACGACATGGAGGACGTGGTGCAGACCGGCATGATCGGCCTGATCAAGGCCATCGACCGGTTCGAGCTGGCGCGTGAGGTCGAGTTCACCTCCTTCGCGCTGCCGTACATCGTCGGCGAGATCAAGCGCTTCTTCCGTGACACCACCTGGGCGGTGCACGTACCGCGTCGCCTCCAGGAGCTGCGCGTGGAGCTGGCCAAGGCCCGGGAGGAACTCTCCTCCCGCCTGGACCGCGAGCCCACCGTCGCCGAACTCGCCACGCTGATGAACATCAGCGAGAACGAGGTCGTCGAGGGCCAGATCGCGTCCAACGGCTACAACTCGTCTTCGCTGGACGCCGCGCTGACCGGGGACGGACCCGAGAACGGCGAGTCGGTGCTGGCCGACTTCATCGGTGTGGAGGAGGACGGGCTGCGGCTCGTCGAGGACTTCCATTCCCTCGCCCCGCTGATGGCCGAGCTCAGCGAGCGCGACCGGCGGATCATCCACATGCGGTTCGTGGAGGAGGCCACCCAGGCGGAGATCGGCGAACAGCTCGGCTGCTCGCAGATGCACGTGTCCCGGCTGATCAAGCGGATCATCACCCGGCTGCGCGAGGGCATGCTGGGCGAGCTGGGCTGCGCCTGAGTACGAGGACTCGCAGGACGTGAACGTGGCGCCCCACACTCAGGTACGGGGCGGCACGTTCACGATTCGGTGAGAGGCAGCACGGCGCGCACCCGCTTGCCGACCGGCACGCGTTCGACGACGACCGCTTCCGCCAGGGCGTGGACGATCTCCAGACCGTGCCGGCCGACGCGCTCGGGGTCGCGGGGGAAGCGCTGGGGCACCGCGCCGCTGCTGTCGTAGACGGTCACCGCCATCGAGGTGCCCGTGCCCTCCAGCTCCAGGATGTAAGGCCCCTTGCTGTGGCGGTCGGCGTTGGTGACCAGCTCGCTCACGACCAGCAGCACCGCGCCGTCGGCGCGCGGGCCGATCGTCGCGCACCACTCGGTCCTCAGCTGGTCGAGGAAGAGCGAGGCGAAGGAACGCGCCTCCGCTATACATCCCGGCTCACCGGAGTAGTGTGCCGCCCGCCTCAGCGGTTCAACGGGTACGTCGAAACCAGTCGGTATCACTGCCCCGTCCAGGTACTCGGTCATGCGTTTCTCTCTCGGAAGCCGGACTGGCCGGACGCTGCTGCACCTGTCCTCGTACCCCGAGCCGGGCCGCGCAGTCCCCGTGTCTTCGTACTGCGGGCATCGTCACAGTGGCGCGGGGAACCCGAGGGTGCGGGAAGGGTGTGCGATGAACGAACTGATGACCGCACGAAGCCTCACCACCCGGCCGGTGGTCACCCTCGGCGGCGACGCCGTCGCCCACGTCAAGGACACCGTATGCGACGCCGCCGCGAGCCGGATCACCGGTTTCACCCTGACCGGGCGGGGTCTGCTGTCCGGCCCGATGAAGGAGGGTCTGCCCTGGTCGGCCGTGCACGCGCTGGGCCATGACGCGGTGATGATCCGCGACCGGCGGGGACTGGTGAGCGCCGCGGCCATGATGGTGCACCAGCAGACCCTGCGGGCCCGGATGCTGGGGGCGCGGGTCGTGACGGAGACGGGGGCCGAGATCGGTACGGTGCTCGACGTCGTGGTGGAGGGCGGCACCGGCGGACGGGTCGTCGGCTTCCGGGTGGCGGCGAGCAGGGGGTTCGTGCCGGGGCCGACCCGGCACCGGCGCCGGGTGTACGTGCCGCGCGGTGAGACGCTCGAGGTCGCCGGCCGGGCGCTGGTCCTGCCCGGGGACGCGGTGCGGCATGTCGCGGACGACCTGCCGGGCCTCACCTCCCTGGCCGGCGGCGTGCCCGGGTACGGGAAGGGCTCGCTGCCGTGATGCTGTTCACCGAGGTACGGGGGCTCCCGGTGGTGCCGCCGGCCGAGGCCGGGCCGCTCGGCACCGTGACGTCCCTGACCGTCGACATCGCGTCCCGCGCGGTGAGCCATGTGAGGCTCCGCGGCAGCCGTCTGCGCAGCGAGACCGTGCTGCCGTGGGACGCGGTGCACGCGGTCGGCCCGGGCGCCGTCCGGGTCCGTTCCACCGCCGCTCCGGACACGGTCCCGCCCCGCCACGACCTGCTGGGCCGCCGGGTCCTGACCGAGGCGGGCGCCGCGTACGGCACGGTGCTGGACGTGCGTTCGATCCGGAGACCGGCCGTCTCCTCGCGGTCTTCACCACCCGGGGCGAGCTGTCGGCCGACCGTCTGCTGGGGCTGGGCGACCACGCCCTCGTCGTCCGGGCGGGCTGAGCCACGGCCGCCGGTCCGGACGCGCAGACCGAGCGTCGCAGACCGGACGATGGAGACCGGCTGAAGAGTTCGGGTTCCATCGCGGGCGCCGACCGAGCGCCCCGTCCCCGGCCGAGCGATCCGACCCCGGCAGAAGGACCCGACCGTGCGTGCCGACCGACACGCACCGACCGCCGACGCCGGCCCACACCCTCCGGCCCACGCGCCCTCCGGCCCCGCTCCCCGAACGCCGACCGACACACCCCAGCCGCGTCGTGCCCATCGGCCGGCGCGCCCAGCCGCCGTCGTGCGCGCCGGCCGACGCGGACGGCCCTGTCGGCGGGCGCGTCCGGTGGGTGCTGCATAGCGTGGCAGCGTGAGTTCGCGAACCCCCTCCGGCCCTCCCGGCCCCACAGCCGCCCGTCACGGCTGGATCCAGGCCCTGGGCACGGTGCTGGCCGGGCTGGTCGCCATGGGTGCCGTGGCCGCGCTCGGGCTGTGGGCGGCCGGGGCCACGGACCTGCCCGACAACGCCTTCCCCCGGGTCGTCACGGCGACCGTCGTCACCGCCGTGGGCGGCGCGCTGGAAGTGTCCGGTGATGCCGGCGGGTTCGCCGACACCGACGCGGGGCTGACCGTGCTCCCGCTGTCGGTCACGCTGACCGGCGCGCTGGTGATCGCCCGGGGCTTTCTGCGGCCGCTGCGCCACCGGGCCGTCGCCGGCGCCCCGGAGCTGGCCGGGTGGGCCGGGCGGATCGCCGCACTGTGGCTGCTCGCCCTCCTCGGGCTGGCCTTCGCCGCCCGCCAGACCTTCGAGGTCTCCCTCGGCGAAGGCGTCCTGAACGACCTCGGCGACCTGTTCGGCGTCACTCCGACGGTCGGCTTCACCACGGACGTGCCGCTGACCGTCCTCTTCGGACTGCTGTGGCTGGCGGGGGTGCTCTTGCTGGCTCTGCTGGTCTCGAGCGGGGCCCCGTTGCCCGGGCGGCTGCTGCGCCTGCGGACGTCGGTGCGGCCGGCGGCGTACGCGATGGTCGCGTTGCTGCTCGCGTACGTCGTCGTCGGCGTCGTCGTCGGGCTGGTCGTGGCGGGGACGCGGGGGCACCCCGCGGACACCGTCGCCGTACTGCTGCTCGGTCTGCCGAACCTGGCGTGGCTCGCGCTCACGATCGGCCTCGGTGCCACCTGGGACGGGCGTGTGGAGGGACCGTTCGGGCTGCCGATGCCGCAGGTGCTCGACGAGGTGCTGCGCGGGCCGGACGTCTCGACGCTGAACGTGGGCACGCTCGCCGAGCACGACGGGCGGATGTGGTGGCTCGTGGTCGTCGCCGCGCTCCTGCTCCTGGCGGCCGGGTTCGTACTCGCGTCGCGCTCCCCGGCCCGGCTGCCGGCCTGGCTGCACGCCGTGCGGATGGCCGTGGCGCTGGCGCTGACGGTTCTCATGATCGGGCTCGTCGGCCGGATCTCCGCGCACTACGGCCTGTCGGTGCTCGGCATCGGCGACCTGGGCGGCGGACTGTCCGGGCGGTTGTTCCTGCGGCCGCGTCTGTGGGGTGCGGTCGGTCTCGCACTGCTGTGGGGGCTCGTCGCCGGGTTCCTCGGCGCGTCGCTCGCGCGGTGGGCGGGCCGGCGGGGTGGCAGGGCCCCTGCTCGGTCCCGGTGACACCGCCGGAAGGCGCTCGGGCGGCTCAGGCGACAGGGACGACGAGGGGCGGGGAGGCCCGCTGCATGCGCAGCGCGTCCACGGACTCGGCCATGAGTTCGTACTCGGTGGTGTCGTCGCTGGTGGCGATGCGCACCAGGCGCCCCGCGGCCAACTCGTCGGCGACCAGATCCTGTTGGACGTCGTCGGCGCACCAGGCGCGCATGACGCGCGGCACGTCGGGTGCGTCGTCGGCGACCGGAGTCAGGGCGCCGCGCGGTAAGTGGGGGGTGTCGGGCTGCGGATCGAGCCGCTCGGCGATCCAGGACGCGCGGTCGCGCAGCCACCACAGGGCGAGGGCGAGGGTGGGAGCCCGGTAGGTTCCCAGGGGTACACCGATGCGCCGGCCGTCACAGACACCGTAGGCGGTGACATGGCACAGGAACTCGTCGTGCACTGCTCCCCTCCCCCCGTCGCCCAGCCCGCCTGCAGGTCGGGCGTGGCGTCCGTGCGGCTCGTGTGCTGTGCGTGAGGGCGCTGTCGCATGGTGTGAGACGCCCTAGAGGTGAGTATGTTCACTACTGAACCACTGTCACCATGAATTTCCGGCCAGTCTCCTGGCATATTCACGGCAATTGATGGCCGAAACCCCGCGGCGCGCGATCCCGTCTTCATCACCCCGGTCGCGCCCTCTTCACGGGCCCGGAGGCGCGCCCGCATGACCCCTGGGGTAATCGACGGCGCAAACGGGCGCGGGCATGGTTGCGGTACCGGGTCGCCGCGACCGGCATCCGGTTCCTGACCTGCGCGTACCACCGCCATGGAGGCTGATCGACATGTCCGCACCGACCCACCGTTACGAGGATGCCGTCGCCCGCTACTTCGAGGCCTGGAACGCCGGGCCGGACGCCCTGGCCAAGGCGGTCGCCGCGGCCTGGACCAATGACGGCGGCTACACGGACCCCCTGGCCGACGTCCGCGGCCACGAGCAGATCGCGGCCCTGATCGCGGCGGCGCACGAGCAGTTCCCGGGCTTCGTCTTCCGGCTGTCCGGTGCCGTGGACGGGCACCACGACACGGCGCGCTTCTCCTGGGAACTGGTGAGCGAGGCCGACGGCTCGGCACCCGTGGCCGGGTCCGACGTGGTCACGCTGGACGGCGAGGACCGGATCCGGTCCGTGTTCGGCTTCCTCGACCGGGTGCCGGCCGGGGCGTGACCGTCCACGGCCGCCGATGAGTTCCGCCGCTCCCAGGGGTCTACCGGGAAACGAGCCGCCGACACCACTGGGAGCGAAGACACCATGACCACGAACCGGGATCTCGACGAAGAGTTCACCGCCGAACTGCGCAAGAGCCCGAGCGAGGGTGGCTGGACGTATCTGGTCTGGCCGAAGTCCGCCGAGTTCTTCGGCACCCGTGGACTGGTCAAGGTCCGCGGCACCATCGACGGGCAGGCCTTCCGCAGCTCGTTCATGGCGCTCGGCGACGGCACGCACAAGTTGCCGGTGAAGGCCGCCCTCCGCAAGGCCATCGGCAAGGAGGAGGGCGACACGGTCACGGTCCGGCTGGAGGAGCGGCTCGGCTGAGCGTCCTACCGCGTGACGATCTCGTCGACGCGAGCCAGTTCGTCGGCACCGAAGTCCAGGTTCCCGATGGCCGACACGCTGTCCTCCAGCTGCCCCGGGCTGCTCGCGCCGACCAGGGCGGAGGTCACGCGGCCCTCGCGCAGCACCCACGCCAGGGCCATCTGGGCCAGCGACTGGCCGCGGGACTTCGCGATCTCGTCCAGAGCGCGCAACTTGCCCACCAGTTCCCCGGTGACCGCGTCGGAGTTCAGGAAGGGGCTGTCGCTCGCGGCACGCGAGTCCTCCGGGATGCCGTCGAGATAGCGGCCGGTCAGCAGGCCCTGTTCCAGAGGGGAGTAGGCGATGGAGCCGACCTTCAGCTCGTCGAGGGCGTCCAGGAGGCCGCTGGTCTCGGGGCGGCGGTCGAGCATGGAGTAGCGCGGCTGGTGGATCAGCAGCGGGGTGCCCAGCTCGGCGAGGATGCGGGCGGCCTCGCGGGTCTGCTCCGGGGAGTAGTTGGAGACGCCGACGTAGAGCGCCTTGCCCTGCCGCACCGCCGTGTGCAGGGCGCCCATCGTCTCCTCCAGGGGAGTCTCCGGGTCGGGGCGGTGCGAGTAGAAGACGTCGACGTAGTCCAGGCCCATGCGGGTCAGGCTCTGGTCGAGGGAGGACAGGAGGTACTTGCGCGAGCCCCACTCGCCGTACGGGCCGGGCCACATCAGGTAGCCGGCCTTGGTCGAGATGACCAGCTCGTCGCGGTACGGCGCGAAGTCGGCCTTGAGCGCCTCGCCGAGCGCGGACTCGGCGGAGCCGGGCGGCGGGCCGTAGTTGTTGGCGAGGTCGAAGTGGGTGACGCCGAGGTCGAAGGCGCGGCGCAGGATGGCGCGCTGGGTCTCGACGGGGCGGTCCGGGCCGAAGTTGTGCCACAGGCCGAGCGAAAGCGCGGGGAGCTTCAGGCCGCTGCGTCCGGTGCGCCGGTAGGGCATGTCCGCGTAGCGGTCGGGGTGTGCGGTGTACAACGCGACTCCAGAGGGGTTGGCACCCGGGGGTACGGGGCTTGGGCGGAACCGTGCCCCACTCTGTCGTGACCTGCGGGCAGTGGTCCAACAGAAGAATCCGATGGAATTGTGCGGTTACGCTTCTCAGTCATGGAACTGCGTCATCTCCAGCATTTCGTGGCGGTCGCCGAGGACCAGCACTTCACCCGTGCGGCGGAACGGCTGATGGTGTCCCAGTCCGGCCTGTCGGCGTCCATCCGGGCGCTGGAGCGGGAGCTGCGGGCGCCGCTGTTCGTGCGCACGACGCGCCGGGTGACGCTCACGGAGGCGGGGCGGGCACTGCTGGGCGAGGCCGAGCGGATCCTGGCCCAGGTGCGGTCGGCGCACGAGGCGGTCGCCGCGGTGCAGGGCGTGCTGCGCGGGACGCTGTCGCTGGGCAGCGAGCAGTGCATCGCCGGGGTGCCGGTGGCGGGGCTGCTGGCCGCGTTCCGGGGGCGGCACCCGGACGTGGAGATCCGGCTGCGGCAGGCGGGCTCGGGCGAGCTGGCGGAGGAGGTCGCGGCCGGGCGGCTCGACCTGGCCTTCGCCTACCGGACGCAGGCGGACACCGACCAGCTGCGCTCGGTCTCGCTGGCCGGCGAACCGATGACCGTGCTCTGCCATCCCGACCACCGCCTCGCGGCGAACGGCGCGGCGCTGACCCCGCACGATCTCGCCGACGAGGTCTTCGTCGACTTCCACCCGGACTGGGGCCCGCGCCGCGTCACCGACACCACCTTCGCCGAGGCGGGCGTACGGCGGACCGTCGCGCTGGAGGTGAACGACGTGCACGGTCTGCTCGACCTGCTCGACGAGAATCTCGGCATCGCCGTCGTGCCGCGCCACTTCCGGCACAAGCGGGCCTCCCTCACCTCGCTGCCGCTGAAGGGCTCCCCCGAAACGGCGTACGAGACCATCGCGCTGCTGCCACCGGCCGAGGCCACCAGCCCGGCCGCGCGGGCGCTGATGGGGCTGCTGGAAACGGGGAGCGGGTGAGGGCGGACTGCGCGATGGTGGACGTATGCATGCGAAGGACATCCTCATCGAGGGCTACGGCCGCATCCAGGAAGAAGTCCACGCCGCCGTCGAGGGCCTGGACCCCGACGGCCTGAACGCCCGTCCCGCCGACGACGCCAATTCCGTCGCCTGGCTGGTCTGGCACCTCACCCGGGTCCAGGACGACCACGTCGCGGACGCCTTCGGGCTCGACCAGGTGTGGCTGAGCGGCGAGTGGGAGAAGCGCTTCGGGCTCGGTCTGCCCCGCCACGACACCGGGTACGGCCACAGCTCCGCGAAGGTCGCGAAGGTGCGGGTCGACTCGGCCGGCCTGCTGACCGGCTACTACGACGCCGTGCACGAGCAGACGCTCGGCGCCCTGCGCTCCCTGGCCGCGGGGGACCTGGAGCGGATCGTGGACGAGAACTGGGACCCGCCGGTCACCCTCGGCGCCCGGCTGGTCAGCGTCCTGTCCGACGATCTCCAGCACGTCGGACAGGCCGCCTATGCGCGCGGACTCGTTCAGAGCGCCGCTTCGTAACCCGGCAGGACGACGTCCTCGATCAGGGCCCTGCGCTCGTCGAAGGGGATGAACGCGCTCTTCACCGCGTTCACCGTGACCGTGCGCAGGTCCTCGGCCGTCCAGCCCGCCTGCTCGACCAGCAGGGACATCTCGCGGGTCATCGTCGTGCCGGAGACGAGGCGGTTGTCGGTGTTGAGGGTGACGCGGAAGCCGAGGTCCTTGAGCGCGGTGATGGGGTGCTCGGCAATGGAGGTGGCGGCGCCGGTCTGGAGGTTGGAGGTCGGGCACATCTCCAGGGCGATCCGGCGGTCGCGGACCCAGCCGGCGAGGCGGCCGAGCTTGCCCGCCGCGAGGTCCGGGATGTCCTCGGTGATGCGCACGCCGTGGCCGATGCGCTGGGCGCCGCACACCTGGAGCGCCTGGTGGATGCTGGGCAGCCCGTGCGCCTCGCCGGCGTGGATGGTGAACGGGACGTTCTCCCGGCGCAGGTACTCGAAGGCGTCGAGGTGGTCGGCGGGCGGGAAGCCGTCCTCGGCGCCCGCGATGTCGAAGCCGACGACACCGGCGTCCCGGAAGGCGACCGCGAGGTCGGCGGTCTCGCGGGTGCGGTCGAACATCCGCATCCCGCACAACAGGGTGCCGACGCGCACCGGTGTGCCCGCTGCCGCCGCCTTGGCCATGCCGGCGGCCAGGCCCTCCTGGACGGTCTCGACGACCTCGGCGAGGGCCAGACCGCCGCCCGTCATCAGCTCGGGGGCGTAGCGGACCTCGCCGTAGACGACGCCGTCGGCGGCGAGGTCGAGGACGTACTCCTCGGCGGTGCGCAGCAGGCCCTCGCGGTTCTGCAGTACGGCGAGGGTGTGCTCGAAGGTGGCGATGTAGCGCACCAGGTCGCCGGAGTTGGCGGCCTCGTAGTACCAGGCGGCCAGCTCGTCGGGGTCGGTGGTGGGGAGGCTGTGGCCGACGGTCTCCGCCAGCTCCACGACGGTCGCGGGGCGCAGGCCGCCGTCGAGGTGGTCGTGCAGCACCGCCTTGGGGAGGCGGCGGAGGGTCTCGGTGTCTATGCGCGTAGATGACATGTGCGGTCGTTCCTCGGCGGGTCGTTGGGCAAGGGTGTGGGGCAGGTCAGGAGTCGGCGGGCTGAAGCAGGTCCCAGCGGTTGCCGTACAGGTCCTGGAAGACGGCGACCGAGCCGTAGGGCTCGTGCCGGGGCTCCTCCAGGAAGGTCACGCCCCCGGCCGCCATGCGGGCGTGGTCGCGGGCGAAGTCGTCGGTGTACAGGAAGAAGCCGACGCGCCCGCCCGTCTGGTCGCCGATCCGGGAGCGCTGGGCCTCTCCCTTGGCGCGGGCCAGCAGCAGGGCGGTGCCCGGTGCCGCGCCCGCCGCGCCGCCGGGCTCGACGACGACCCAACGGGAGCCGTCGGGCCGCGGGGTGTCCTCGGCGAGGCGGAAACCGAGGGCCCCCGTGTAGAAGCGGATCGCCTCGTCGTAGTCGTCGACGACGAGGGTGACCAGGGCGATGCGTCTCATCGGGGCCTTTCGGGGACGGGCGATTGACGGGAGAGGTTATACGTAAAACCCACCGCGGCGCCAGTCTCCGGTCCTACGTCTCGGGCCCGAGGCGCGGGGCGCGGCCCGTCCACTACCGTCACGGCCATGAAGATCACCGCACCACCGCGCGAGCCCGAGCAGCGCAGGCAGGACGTGCTGGACCGGCTGGAACGGGAGGTGGACATCTGGGTGGCCACGGCGGACGCCGCCGGGCTGCCGTGCATGGTCCCGCTGTGGTTCGTGTGGCACGGGGAGGCGGTCTGGCTGTGCACGCGGCTCACCAACCCGACCGGCCGCAACCTGCGGGACGGCGGCCGGGCCCGGCTGGCGTTCGGGCACACCCGGGACGTCGTGCTGATCGACGGCGAGGTGGAGACGTTCGGACTGCGCGAGGCGCCCTCCGCGGCGGCCGCCTTCCTCGCGAAGACCGGCTGGGATCCGCGCGAGGACAGCGCGTCGTACGCCTGGTTCCGGGTGCGCCCGCTCGCGGTGCAGGCGTGGCACGAGGAGCGCGAGCTGAAGCAGCGGCACATCATGCGGGACGGCGCCTGGACCGTGTAGCGCGCGCATGCCCGTGCATGCGCTGTACGGTCCAGGCGCCTCAGCCGGTCCGGGCGCCGTCGAGCCGAGCCAGGTCCTCCTGGGTGAGGCGGAGGGCGCCGGCCGCGACGTTCTCGGCGAGATGCTCGGGGTTGCCGGTGCCGGGGATGGCCAGGACGCCCGGGCCCTGGTGCAGGGTCCAGGCGATCCTCACCTGCGCCGGGCTCGCGCCGTGCGCCCGGGCCACCGCACGGACCTCGTCCTCGTGGGCGGCGCCGGCACCCTGCGGTCCGGCCTCGCCGGCGATGGCGCAGAACGGCACGAAGGCGATGCCCTGCGCACGGCACAGGGCGAGGAGTTCGTCGGTGGCGGGGTCGTGGAAGCCGAGGCCGTAGCGATTCTGGACCGCGACCACGGGGGCGATGGCCTGGGCCTCGGCGAGGTGCCGGGGCCCCACGTCGGAGATGCCGAGGTGGCGGATCAGGCCCGCCTCGCGCAGTTCGGCGAGGGCGCCGAAGTGCTCGGTGATCGAGTCCTGCCGCATGCGACGGAGGTAGACGACGTCGAGGTGGTCCCGGCCGAGTTGGCGCAGGTTCTCCTCGACGTGGGCCCGCAGGTCCTCGGGCCGGGCGGAGGTGCCCCACTCCCCCGACCAGTCGCGGTACGGGCCGACCTTGACGGCGATCACCAGGTCGTCGGCGTAGGGCGCCAGCGCGCTGTTGATCAGCTCGTTGGCGGAGCGCAGGGAGGAGAAGTAGAAGGCGGCCGTGTCGATGTGGTTGACGCCGAGTTCGACCGCCCGGCGCAGTACGGCCAGGGAGCGCTCGCGGTCGCTCGGCGTGCCGAGGTGGAAGGCGGCGCTGCCCGTCAGCCGCATCGCGCCGAAGCCGACGCGGCGGACGGGCAGGTCGCCGAGGTTCCAGGTACCAGCGGACTCCGCGGTGATCGTTTCCGAGATCATCGGCGGAGTTTCGCACACACCCGGGACGGCTCAGCAGTAGAGGTTGCCGCCCGGTGAGACCCCGAGGATCTGGCTGAACTGCTGGTACTTGGTGACCCGGCTCTGCACCTGCGCGGGGTTCTTGCCGTCGCACTCCAGGGAGCCGTTGATGGAGCGGATCGTCTGGCCGAAGCCGGCGCCGTTGACCATGGCGTTGTGGCCGGTCATGCTGCCGGGCCCGGACTGGGTGTTCCAGTACCACAGGGCGGTCTTCCAGGCGACGGCCGCGTCGTTCTGCACCAGCCAGGGGTTGTTCAGCAGGTCGATGCCGAGCGCGTCGCCCGCGGCCTTGTAGTTGAAGTTCCAGCTGAGCTGGATCGGGCCGCGCCCGTAGTAGGCGGCCTGGCCGGCCGGGCAGCCGTAGGGCTGGTTCCAGTCGCAGTAGTGCGGGTAGTTGGCGGTGTTCTGCTCGACGATGTGCACGAGTCCGCCGGTCTCGTGGCTGACGTTGGCGAGGAAGGCCGCCGCCTCCTGCTTCTTGGTGGTGTCGCTCCCGGTGTTGGCGAAGCCCGGGTAGGCACTGAGCGCGGCGGTCAGACCGCTGTAGGTGTAGAAGGAGTTCCTGCCCGGGAACATCTGGTTGAACTGGGCCTCGGTCACCACGAAGTTGCCGACCGGAGTCTCCGAGCCGCCGTCGCAGGCGTACGGCTCCCAGTACCAGGTGCTGATGAGCGGATCGTAGCCCGGGTTGGCGTGCTCGGCCCGGTAGGCCTTGCCGTCGGTGTAGCGGACGATGTCGCCGGCGTTGTAGTTCGCGTCGGCCGACCAGGCCGGGTAGCTCGAACACGCGGCGGCGGACGCCTCGGTGGCGGGCAGGAGCACGGGCACGGCTCCCGCGAGGGCGAGCACGGTCACCAGGGCGGATATACGGCGCCTCGACACAGGTCTGCCTCCTTCGACGGAGCACGGCCGCTCCCGTACAAGGGCAGGGCGGAGCAGAGCCTTGTGCGCGCGTGCCGGACGGACCGGCCACGGCGTGGGGGCGGCCGTGGTGGGGGGTGTGGAGGCACACTCAACCGCTTTGGTCTGTACCAGTCAAGGGTGTAGACCAGTCCAACCCGGCCGGTTCCCGGCCGGGTTGGCGTGGGCTCTTCGCGCGGTCGGCTCGGCGGCTTCTCCGAACCGCGCCACTGTCGGCCCGGCGGCTTCTCCGGACCGCGCGCCGGTCAGCTCGGCGGCTTCTCCAAGCCCGCGCGCCGGTCAGCTCAGCGGCTTCTTCAGGACCGCCTTGCGGTGACTGAACGTCTCGATGGAGTAGCGGCCGTGGTAGTTGCCCATGCCGCTCTCCCCCACGCCGCCGAACGGCAGGTCTGAGACGGTGAGATGGGCGAGCGGCAGCCCGTGGCCGAGACCGCCGGAGGACGTCTCGGCGGCGAACCGCTCCCGGGTCGCGTCGGACTCGCTGAAGACGTAGAGGGCCAGGGGCTTGTCGCGGTCGTTGACGAAGTCGATCGCCTCGTCCAGGCCGGGCACAGTGACGATCGGCAGGATCGGGCCGAAGATCTCCTCGCGCATCACCGGAGCCCCGGGGGCGACGTCGGCGAGCACGGTCGGCGCGATGTACTTCTCCGCCCGGTCACTGCCGCCGCCGACGACCACCCGGCCGGAGTCCAGCAGGCCGGTCAGCCGGTCGAAGTGGCGCTCGTTGACGATCCGCGCGTACTCCGCGGACCGGGCCGGGTCGGCCCCGTACAGTCCCTCGACCGCACGGACCAGCGCCGGCTCCAGAGCGGCGGCGGTCTCCGGGTCGGTCAGGACGTAGTCGGGGGCCACGCAGGTCTGGCCGGCGTTGAGGAACTTGCCGCCGGCCAGCCGGGCGGCGACGACGTCGAGGTCGGCGTCGCGGTCGACGAACGCCGGTGACTTGCCGCCGAGTTCGAGGGTGACCGGGGTGAGGTACTCGGCGGCGGCGCGCATGACGACGCGGCCGACGGTGCCGTTGCCCGTGTAGAAGACGTGGTCGAAGCGCTCGGCGAGCAGGGCCGTGGTCTCCGGGATGCCGCCCTCGACGACGGCCACGGCCTCGGTGTCCAGGTACCGCGGCAGCAGGCGGGCCAGCACGGCGGAGGTGGCCGGGGCCAGCTCGCTGGGCTTGGCGACCACCGCGTTGCCGGCGGCCAGGGCGCCGACCACCGGGGCGAGCAGGAGCTGGGCCGGGTAGTTCCAGGGCGCGATGACGAGGACGACGCCCAAGGGGTCGTACTGCGTCCAAGCGGTGGCGTCGGCGCCGAGGTGCGCCGGGACGGGGGCGGACTCGGGGCGCAGCCAGTCGGCGAGGTGGTCGAGGGTGTGGTCGATCTCGCGCACGGTGAAGCCGATCTCCGTGCGCTGCGCCTCGGCGGCGCTCTTGCCCAGGTCGGCGTGGAGCGCGGCCTCCAGGTCGGGGCCGTTCTCCGTGAGGAGCGCGCGCAGCCGGTGCAGCTGTACGGTGCGCCACTCGACGGGCTTGGTACGGCCGGTGCGGAAGGTGGCGCGCAGCCGGGCCACGACGTCGGCGGGCTGCTCGGGGGCCGGGTGGTTCACGGTGTGCCTCGCTGGTGGGGGGAAATACGGTGACGGACACCGACTGGACGACTGGAACGACTGGAACGACTGGATGTAATTACCAACATTTCAGGTACCAAAATACATTCCCGGGCCGTCGACCAGGAAGGCGTGCCGTGCCCGGAGACCCTGGCCGGGGCATGCTGCTCGACGTGGTTCGTGCAGCCGCGAGCAGCATCACGTCGTTCAGGCTCCAGCCGGCGCACCAGGGCACGGGGCCGTCGAAGCGCGGGCCGCCCCGCTCGTCGGTGGCGCACACCTGGACCCGGGACGCGGAGCGGACGTGCGCGTAGGCGATGCCGCCCAGCAACTCGCCGGTCGCGAGCGGACGCAGCAGGCGTTCGCGGGCGGGCAGCCCGGGCTCCGCCTTCGCGAGCAGCCGAACCGGCGTGTGCGCGACCGAGCGGACGAGGTGGTGTTCGCCTTCACCGACGCCCGCCCGTGAGCGTCCGGGGCTGCGGCCGTCACCGCCCATGCGGCTCGCGGTGCTGACGGCGGCCCGGACGGTGTCCGTGGAACTGGACGCCCTGTGGGCGCCGGAAGCCTCCGTGGTTCTGCGCACTCCGCGCGAGGAGTCCGCCCGGGTCGACGTACCCCGCGGCACCAACACCGCGCGACACGGCCCGCTCGCTGCACCCGGCTCGACGAGGTCAGGGCGCGGGCGTACGCACTCGCCGACCGTCCCGCAGCGGCACGAGCACGTCGAGGAACGGCCGGCACTGCGGACGCGCGTGTACGACCTCTTACGGGCGGCCACGACGACGGCGGTCGTGACCGGTGGCGGGCGGGCCATGAGCCTGGACAGACCGGCCGGGCGCCTCGCGAGGGAGGGGATGTTCCTGCTGGTGCAGGGCCGGACGGCGCCGGTGCGTCAGGCCCGACTGGCCGCGCCGACGTCGCTCTGTACCGCGAGTCGCAATGGTACGCCGCCGCCTTCCCGCACCCGCGCCGGGCGGCGCGCGGCGCTCGACGGCCCGACCTTCCCGAGCCGCGCGGGCAGGGGACGTCCGGCGGCGGGCTCACCGGTGGGAAACGCCGACGGTCGACGGCGACATCGGCGGAGCCGGAATCAACGGGCCTGCGGGGGCACGGGATCCGGGCGGCGCGGCGAGTCGCTCGCACGGCGGTGCCGGGCCGCGGCGAGGTGGGGTCGGCCGGGGGCGGGGAACGCGCAACCGCTCCTTCCCCGGCCCCCGTTCAGTCCTCGTCGCGGGCCGGTACGACCACCAGGAAGGCGTCCGACTGCAGGTCCATCACGACGGTCGCGGCCTCGCCCTGCGCACGGCGGCGCGCGGCGTACTCCTCCGCCGGCCACGATCCGCGCGGCGACCCCGCTGGAAATCGTTCCAACACCTTCGCGCCCATAGCGGCGGTCACCTCCACTGCCCCTGTGTCCGTTCGTGCTCTCGTGCCTGAGCGTTTGCCCGCGATCCGCATGGACATGTCCCACCAACCCACGACTACACATAAGGGAAAAATAAGAGCAGAATGGACACATGCGGCGTCACCGCACACCGCAACCAGACGCGGTCAAGGCCCGTAAGTCAAAGGAGACGACTCATGGCCAACGTCTCGCACACCCGAGGTGACATCTCCAGCCACCCCGACGCTCCGGAAATGCAGGCGCGCTACGCCCGCATGCTCGGCGGTCGGGATGTGGCACTCGTGGACGGGCCGGTGTTCCTGGTCGGCCTGTACTGTGCCGTGTCCCCGTGGATACTCCACTTCACCACGAGCCAGCCCGCACTAGTGGCCCACAACCTGATCATAGGGATCGCCATCGGCCTGCTGGCCCTCGGCTTCACCCGCGCCCCGGAACGCATGTACGGCCTCAGCGGGGCGATGTGCGCGATGGGCATCTGGATGATCATCTCGCCGTGGATCGTCGGCACCAACCCGGACGCCGGCGTCATCTGGAACAACATCATCATCGGCGCCCTGACCCTGGCCCTGGGCGCGGTGTGCGCCGCTACGGCGGCGAAGACCATGCGCAAGCCCTAGACGCGCGGAAAGGGAACACGACGGGCCGGCCCGCCCCCACGGACCGGCCCGCGCTGCGCCCCGAGACCTCTGGCGGACTGCGCCCGCCCGCAGCGGGCACACGCACTACCGCGGGGGTCTTGACAAGAAGGGGCGGAGATGGAGATCGACGGCATCATCAGTGCCATTGTCATCGGAATCGTCATCGGCGTCCTGGGGCGACTCGTCGTCCCGGGCCGTCAGCGCATCGGGGTCCTGTGGACGATCCTCGTCGGCATCGCGGCCGCGCTGATCGGGTCGTGGATCGCGATGGCGTTCGACGTGGCCGACACCGACGGCGTCGACTGGGTCGAGTGGCTCATCCAAATCGGCCTGGCCGCGGTCGGCGTGGCCGCGCTGGACCGGTCGCGGCCGCGCACACGCCGCTGAGGACGCGGGACCGTCACCGACCGCCGAGCCACTCCTCGTACCAGGTCACGGTGGCCTCCACGGTGTCGGCGAGCGGCTTCGGGGCCACCCCGAAGGAGCGCTCGAAGGCGGTGGAGTCCATTATCTGGGGTTCCGTGTGCTGGTAGAACATCTCCGCGTACTCGGCCATGAACCGCTCGTCGAAGGGGCCGATGGGGCGGGGCTCCGCGAGCACCGTGACGTTCAACGGCCGGCCCACGCGCTTCTCGATCATCGTGTGGATCTCGCGCGTGCTGACGGCGGGCGCGGTGGGCAGATGCCAGACACGGCCGTCGCCCTCCGGTCGCTCACCGAGGGTCGCGAGACCGGCCGCCACGTCCCGGATGTCCGTGTAGCTGTGCGGCAGGTCGATGTCGCCGAACCCCAGGACCTCCCCGCCGGTGAGCGCGCCCGGGAAGACGGCGGCGCCGAGGGACGAGTTGAGCACTCCGGGACCGACGAAGTCGGCGCTGCGGCCGAGGGCCACCCGGGCCCGGCCGGCCCGGTGTGCGGCGAGGTACCGCTCGTCGAGTTCGGCACGCATCCGCCCCTTGCGGCTGGTCGCCTGCCAGGGGCTGTCCTCGGTCATCACCGCTCCCCCGGTCTCGCCGTACGGGTAGAGCGTGTCGAGTACGACCAGCCGGGCCCCGGTCGCTTCGACGGCCGCCAGGACGGCTGCCTGGACGCGGGGCATCACCTCCGTCTGGAGGTGGTAGTCCACGTTGACGCAGTGGTACACGACAGCGGCGTCACTGGCCGCGGCCCGGGCCCCGTCGGCCGTGCTCACATCGGCGGCGAACCGCTCGACACCCTCGATCGCGGGACCGTCGGCCTTCCGGTCGACGAGACGGACGGGATACCCCCTGCGGACCAGCTCACGAGCCAGTCCGGTACCGGCGGGTCCGGACCCCAGGACGGTGTGCGGGGCGTACGGCTGCGGGGTGGCGGCGGACATGACGGCCCTCTTCTCTTCGTTTCCTTCGCGCGGACAGCGAGAGGTTCCGCTATCCCTACTCCCTTTAGTTAGAGACTGTAACTCTCGCAATTGGCCTTAGCAATAGGCCACCGGCCAGCAGGGCCAGCTACACGATCCCGGCGCGCCGCACGCGTGCTCCGGGGGCAACACCGCTCACGCGACGAAGAGTGGCGTACGGAAGCGGCAGGAGGCGCCTGGTCAGCCCGCCCCTGCACGAGTGGGTGAACGACGCGGCGTGTTGGGGGCCACATCGCCGCCACGCGGCCATCCGGTCCGCGGCGGTGTGGGCCTCCACGTCGGCCAGAGGCCTCGCCGTGGCTTCGGGGGACTCCCCCGGGAAGTGGTGGCTGCCCAGGTCGACGAGCACGATGTCGAGGGAGGGCTGCGGCGGTCGCCGCGGGCCGGTGCCTCACTCGCCCGGGGTCGCGACGGCGCGGCGCCGCGTCCGTAGCTGGTTCAGGCGCAGGAGGAAGGCGGCGGAGACGATCGCGACGATCGCCAGCGCGTAGATCTCGGTGGCGGTCCGCAGGCCCAGGGCGGTGACGGCGATGCCGCCGAGCACGGCGGGCACGCTGTTGCCGAGGTAGTTGATGATGTTCGCTGAGGCGAAGACCGCGCTGCGTTCGTGCGGCCTGGCGATCCGGGCGAAGGTACCGAACGTCGCCAGCACGGAGGCGCCGAAGCCGACGCCCGCGACGACGGTGCCGAGGGCGCAGAGCCATACGAGGTCCGCCACGATGCCGGCGAGCGCGGTCAGGACGCCGAGTCCGAGCAGCGCGGACGAGGGGGCCAGCAGCGAGGACGCGGAACGGGAGCGGAGCGCGGCGACCGTGAGCGCTCCGGTGCCCGCCAGCAGGGCCACGACGATGCCGCCGACCAGGCGGCTGTGCAGCCCCAGCAACTGGGCCGCGACCGACGGGCCGAGGGAGAGGAACAGCCCGGCCAGCGCCCAGCTGGCGATCATGGCCGGTACCACCGGGACGATGTCCGCGCGCAGGTGCGGGGGCAGCGCGGCCCGCGGGCGCAGGGAGGCGACGGCTCCCGGCCGGCGCGGGGAGGTCTCCGGCAGGAGAGCGGCGACCATCGCCGCCGGCACCATGGCGCCGAGCAGCAGGGCGTAGACCAGTCGGGTCGGGACGGGGCCGAACTCCACCAGTGCACCAGAGCCCAGAGCGCCGAGAGCGAGCCCGGTCAGGGGGGCCACCGAGGTGACGACGCCCGCGAGCCCAGGGGCGTGCGGCGGTTCGAGGTCGACGAGGGTGGCGCTCAGGGTGGCCGTCGCCGCCCCGGTGGCGATGCCCTGCAGCACCCTGGCAGCAGCCAGGACGGTCACGTTCCCGGCGGTGAGGAACAGGACGAGCGCGACCATCTCCAGCGCGATCGCCGCGGCGAGCACCGGTCGGCGGCCGAGGTGGTCCGACAGCCCGCCGACGAGAAGCAACGAGCCCAGCAGGCCAACCACGTACAGGGCGAAGACGACTGTCAGCACCCACGCCGAGAAGTGCCATTGCTGCTGGTAGATCGGGTAGAGCGGGGACGGCACGCTGGAGGCGGCCAGGAAGACGACGAAGACGGCGGCCGCGCCGGGGAAGGCGGCCCCGCGCAGCACACGGTGCGTGCCCCTGTCGGACGGCACGGCGGATACAGCAGAGTCGATAGACATAGACTTCTCGCAGTGATCTGTGCGTTAGTAGCCCCGACGCTAACACAAACGCAGCGATCACTGCACTAATAGCGCAGTGATCAGTGCGATACTGGTCGGGTGTCCACTCCCGCTTCCCCCGCCCCACAGACCGGGAGCCGGCCTGGGGGCCGCTCCGCCCGAGTCCGCGCGGCCGTACACCGGGCCGTCAAGGAACTGGTCGCCGACGAGGCCGGCGAACCACTGACGATCCCGGTCGTGGCCGGCCGCGCCGGCGTGCACGCCACCACGGTCTACCGCCGTTGGGGCACCGTCGGTGAGCTGCTCGCCGACGTCGCGACCAGCCGCTTCTCCGGCGGCGTCGTGGTGCCGGACACCGGGAGCCTGCGCGAGGACCTGGAACGCTACGCGTCCGACCTCGCCAAGGACCTCTGTGACCCGGACACCCTCGCCCTGGTGCGCGCCACCATCGGCACCGGCGGAGAACAAGGCGCCGCCGCGTGCCGCGGAGAACGCCGGCAACAGCTCGAAGCCATGCTCGAACGGGAACAGGCGCGGGGCGGACGACCCCCGAGCCTGGAACGCGCCACGGACGCCGTGCTCGCGCCCCTCTACTACAGGGCCGTCTTCACCGACGAGCCCCTCGCCCCCGAATGGACACGCACTCTCGTGTCACACCTACTGCCGGACTGACCACGTCCCGTACGACTGCGACGAGACCGGCGGGCACCGCCTGCTCTCCCGCCGCCGGAAAGGATCACATGATCGAGGAGGGCCGTGCGCCATGGTCGTGAAGGAAACGGAGCTGCCGTATCTGCGCCGATGCGTGGAGCTGGCGGCCGAGGCACTGGAGGCCGGCGACGAGCCGTTCGGGTCGGTGCTGGTCGGCGCGGACGGCACGGTGCTGGCCGAGGACCGCAACCGGGTGGCCTCCGGCGACCGCACCCGCCACCCGGAGTTCGAGCTGGCGCGCTGGTCCGCCGCCCACCTCGCCCCCGAGGAGCGGGCCGCCGCCACGGTGTACACGTCCGGCGAGCACTGCCCGATGTGCGCCGCCGCACACGCCTGGGTCGGCCTGGGACGCATCGTGTACGTCGCCTCGTCGCAGCAGCTCGGCGAGTGGCTGGCGGAGCTGGGTGTCCCGGCACCGCCGGTGCGGACGCTGGCGGTGCGGGAGGTGGCGCCCGGCGTGCCAGTGGCGGGCCCGGTACCGGAACTGACGGAGGGGATCCGCGCCTTGCACCGCCGTTTCCACGAGGGACGGGCCCGAGCGTAAGGGGTCACGGACGAGGTCACCGAGCGGCCTCTGCCGCGCCGGGCGCCGTCGTACGTGTCCCGACGAAGCGGGTCGCCCCGGCGACGCGCTGTCCGGCGCCCCGGGACGAACGTCCGCTCTCGGTCAGCTCCCGGTCCCCGGCCGGAACCGCCGGTAGAGGACGACTCCGCCCAGCACGAGCGCCGTGCCGCCCGCGAGAGCGGGCAGGGTCTGGTCCGCCCCGGTGCGGGCGAGGGACGCCGACGTCTGCGGCGGGGCGGCGTGCGGGACCGGCTTCGGCCGGGCGCGCTCCTCTTCGGGTACGGACGGCTCCGGCTCCTGCTCCGCGGGGGGCCGCTCGGACTCGGGGTGGTCGCCGGAGGTGTTCGTCGACTCGTTGCCGACGGCCGGGTTGCCGATGCCGACGACGTTGACGCTGTTGCCGGTGACGTTCACCGGGAGGTGGACCGGCAGCTGCACGCCGTTGCCGGAGAGCACGCCCGGTGAATCCTTTCCGCCGCCCTCGGCGACCGCACCGCCGGACGAGCCGGTGTCGGCGGAGGTGGCCGTCCCCTTGTCCGTCGCACCGGCACCCTCGGTGTTGGCGCAGCTGTTGCCCGCGGCCGGGTTGAGGAGCCCCACCACGTTCACCGTGTTGCCGCAGACGTTGACCGGCACGTCCACCGGGAGCTGGACGGTGTTGCCCGAGATCAGCCCGGGCGATCCGGCGGCGGCACCGTCGGCGGCGGCGCCGCCGGACGCGAACGCCGCGTATCCCGGCATCGTCACGGCCAGCGCGCCGGAGGCGGCGACGGCGAACACCGCGTTTCGGGTAACCCTTCTCATGAGGTTCCCTGCCTTCCAGACATGGTCACGGGCGCTCGCCCGCACCGGTTAAAACGCGGGCGCACCATCCGAGTTATGGCTTATAGGTCTTTCACTCCATCGAGTGGCCGTTTTGTCGAACGAGCGGCAAAGCGTCCGTACACCCGCCAAAGCCCCCGTGCGACCGGGGGCGCCGCCCGGAGGCGAGGCGAGCGAGGCCCGCTTATGGTGATCGAGGGCGCCGACCACCGGTCCGCGACGGGGCGTCCGGGAGGCATCGATGCAGGCCAAGCTGTCGACTCGGCCCTCGGTCCGGCGCTGCGCGGTCACCGGAGCGCTCGGGCTGGCCCTGCTGTCCACGGGGCTGCCCGCCGCGACCGCACGGAACACCGGGCCCGACCTGTCTCGGTTCCACGACCAGAAGATCAAGTGGTCGGCGTGCGAGGGCATGGACGTACCGAAGGACCTGCAGTGCGGTAAGGTCACCGTCCCCCTCGACTACGACCGCCCCAAGGCGGGAACACTCGACCTGGCCCTCGCCCGGTACCGGGCGACGGGTGAGTCGCGGGGCTCGGTGCTGCTGAACTTCGGCGGGCCGGGCGGCTCCGGCGTCAGCGAACTCTCCGCCGGCGGCAAGGACTTCATGCATCTGACCAACGGCTACGACGTGGTGACCTTCGACCCCCGCGGCGTCGGCCGGTCCTCGCCGGTCACCTGCGGCCCGGCCACGCTGGACATCGTGGAGGCGACGGACGGGGACGAGAAGCTCACCGACCCGCAGGACGTACTACGGCGCCTGCGGGAGGCGGCGGCCGACTGCGCCAAGCACTCCGGCCCGGTGCTGCCCCACATAGGCACGGTGAACGCGGCGCGCGACATGGACGTGATGCGCCGGGCGCTCGGTGACGACCGGCTCAACTACCTCGGCTTCTCCTACGGCACCCGGTTGGGCGCGGTCTACGCCGCCCGGTTCCCGGACAAGGTCGGCCGGATGGTGCTGGACGGCGTGGACACGCTGACGGAACCGCTGACCGAGCAGGGGCTGGCCGGTGCGCGGGGGCAGCAGACCGCGCTGGAGAACTTCCTCGACTGGTGCGTGGAGGACATCGCCTGCCCGTTCGGACAGGACGCCCGTCAGGCCCGGCGCCAGGTCGAGCAGGTCATCGCCTCGCTCGACGAGGACCCGGTACCGACGGGCTTCGGCGAGCCCTTCTCCGGACAGGACATGGTGGGCGCCATCGGTCAGGCGCTGTACAGCGAGGAGCTGTGGCCCTCACTGGAGCGGGCGCTCGCGCAGCTGCTCGAGGACGGCGACACCCGCGGCCTGGAGGGCTTCGTGTCCGGCGGCGTCACCTTCCCGGTCCGCGCGCGGACTCCCGCGGACACCGGCGGCGGCCTCACCGACCCGGAGGACGTCCCGATGGACAACCTGCCGGCCGCCCTGATGGCGATCAACTGCGCCGACGACCCCGACCGCCCCACCGCCGACCAGGTCGCGGGGTCCCTGGCACGGCTGCGCGCGCGGTACGAGGAGGCCTCGCCGGTCTTCGGCCGGTACCGCCTCACGCAGGTGCTGATGTGCTACGGCCGGCCCAAGGGCACGGACTACATCCGTGACGACGTGAAGGACCTCGACACCGCGAAGATGCTCCTCGTCGGCACCCGGGGCGACCCGGCCACGCCGTACCACTGGACGGTGGAGACGGCCGAGCGGCTCGGCCCCTCGGCGGTGGTTCTCGACAACAAGGGCGAGGGACACACCGGCTACGCGTCCTCCGAGTGCGTGCACCGCAAGGTCGACGACTTCCTGCTGTACGGCTCCCTGCCGCCCGACGGCAGCTCCTGCGGCTCCGAGGCCTCCCGGACCTCCCGGGACGACGACTGAACCGGACGGCCGAACCGGACCGCCGAACCGGACCGCTGAACCGGACGGCCGAACCGGGATAATGAATTGCTCCGAATGCCCGATACGCCCATCAGTCCTATCGTGCTGACATGGAGCACGATCTGAGTCCCGCCACCCTCGCCGAACTGCGGCGCCCCCGCCCGTACCCGGCCGTGTCCGTGCTGACGCCGACGCACCGCCGTGAACCGAACAACGCCCAGGACCCCGTGCGGCTGCGCAACGTGGTCGCCGAGGCCAAGAAGCAGCTGGAGGACGACCCGGCGGTCACCCGGGAGCGGCGCATGGAGGTGTCCCGGGAACTCGACCGGGCGCTCGCCGAGGTCGATCTGTCGCACGCCGAGGACGGCCTGGCGCTCTTCGCCGCGCCGGGTGAACACCAGGTCTGGACGCTCGCCCGCTCCGTCCCCGAGCGCGTGGTCCTGTCGGACACCTTCCTGACCCGCAACCTCGTCGCCGCGCAGGCCGCCGAGCGGCCGTTCTGGGTGCTGTCGGTCGCCACCGACCGCGTCACGCTGTGGAGCGGCGGCGCGGGCCGGGTCGTCGAGGACCGCACCGGCGACTTCCCTCTCGACCGGCCTCCGGAGAACTTCGACCCCGAACGCCAGGAACGGATCGGCGACGCGCCGAGCACCTTCCGGGACGAGACCACCCGCCGGTTCCTGCGCGAGGCCGACACCGTGATGGGCAGGGTCCTGCGCGCGCATCCCCGGCCGCTGTACGTCACCGGGCCGCAGCCCGCGCTGTCCCTGCTGGAGGAGACCGGGAACACCGTGCGGGACGCGGTCCTCGTCCCCCACGGAGGCCTCGCGCACGGCACGGCGGAGGCCGTGTGGCAGGCGGTGCGACCGGTCCTCGACGACGAGGCGCGGGGCGCCGTCGAGGCCGTCGCCAGGGAGTTGGACGCGGCCCGCGGGCGCAAGGACTTCGCGGCCGGCGTCGACGAGTTGTGGGAGAGCGCCCGCGCCGGCCGGGTCCGGCTGCTGGCCGTCGAGGAGAACTACAAGGTGACGATGCGCGACGACGGTGAGCACCTGCTCCCGGCGGACAGCGGCGACCTCGACGCCCGCGGGGACGTCGTGGACGAGATCGTCGAGCAGTGCCTGGAGACCGGCGCCGACGTCCGCTTCGTACCGGACGGCGCGCTCGGGGACGTGGACGGAATCGCGGGGGTGCTGCGGTACTGACGCCCCCCGCCGCGTCCCGGGAGCTCCGCCCCTCTTGACGACCATGAAACCCTGTTCGCCGTACCCGCGCCCGCTCCTCGGCGGGTGTGCGGCGGACGGGAAGGAGCCGGCGGAGCGTGAGCGAACTTCTGGGTGTGGCGGTCCTGGGCGCGGGACACATGGGCGCCGATCACGTACGACGCCTCGACCGCGTGGTGAACGGCGCCAGGGTCGCCGCGGTGGCGGACACCGACGCCGAGCGGGCCAAGGCGGCCGTGGGCGGGATCGACGGGGTCGTCGTGCACACGGACGTCGAGGCCGCGCTCGACGCGCCGGGCGTCGAGGCCGTGCTGATCGCCTCGCCGGGCGAGGCGCACGAGGAGGCGCTGCTGGCCGCCTTCGCGCGGGGGTTGCCGGTGCTGTGCGAGAAGCCGATGGTGCCGGACTCCGCGGGAGCGCTGCGCGTGGTGGAGGCGGAGGCGCGGCTGGGCCGGAGGCTGGCGCAGATCGGGTTCATGCGGCGGTACGACGCCGAGTACCGGCGGCTGAAGTCGCTGTTGGACGGCGGGCGGCTGGGCCGGCCCCTGATGCTGCACTGCGTCCACCGCAACGTGTCCTCTCCGCCGCACTTCACCTCCGCGATGCTGGTCACCAGTTCCGTCTCGCACGAGATCGACGCGGCCCGCTGGCTGCTCGGGCAGGAGCTGACCGCGGTGACCGTGCTCCGGCCGCGCCCGTCGGCGGGCGCGCCCGGGGGGCTGCTCGATCCGCAGTTCGTGCTCTTCGAGACCGAGGGGGGCGCCCTGGTCGACGTGGAGATCTTCGTCAACTGCGGCTTCGGCTACGAGGTGCGCTGCGAGGCCGTCTGCGAGGCGGGCAGCGCCCGGATCGGTCAGGCGCACACCATGGTGGTGACGGCGGCGGGCGGTGCCCGGGAGGAGGTGCCGCAGGACTACCTCGTGCGGTTCGCCGACGCCTACGACCGCGAGGTGCAGAGCTGGGTCGACGCCACCCGGCGGGGCCGGGTCACCGGGCCGGGCACCTGGGACGGGTACGCCGCCGCCGCGGTCGCCGAGGCAGGGGTGCGGGCCCTGGAGACGGGAGCACGCGCACCCGTCGACCTGGCGCCCCGCCCAGCGCCGCACGACCCGTCATAGAACAGGGGTCCGACGAACACCAGCACGACGACACCGCCGGGCTCCGGCGCCCATCAAGTCCCGTAGGAATCCTACGACTTGGCGCTCGGCTCACGTACGCCGTTCGCGCGCCGAAGTCGCTCCGGGAAGACTGTGGCATATGCCCGGAGCACGACCGTATCGTGTGTCGCCAAATCCCTTACGGGGCGTCGCGGGCTGTGCAACAGTCGTAACGGTCCTTCCGCCAGCCTCGTTTCCGCCTTGGTCGTACCGTCAGCACATCGGAGTGCGTCATGTCGTCCCATCTCTCCGCGGACCACCCGGCCGCCCAGCCACCGGGACACGGCTCGGTCGAGGCCCTGATATCGCAGGCACGGCGGCTGCGGGGCGACGTGGACGCGGTACGGCGGGACAGCCAGGACGACGGAACGAACCCCCGCGGACGCTGGCAGCGCGCCCTGTACGACCTGGCGCTGCACCAACTCAGCGACCTCGACGCGCACTTGGCGCAGCTCCGGGACGGCCCGGCACCCGCCCCGCGGCCCGGTTCGCTGCTCAGCCGGGTCGGCAGCGCGGAGTGGAACCTGCTGACGGACGAGGCCGAGTGGTCCGGCGAGTTGTTCCAGATCCTCGGCCGCGACCCCGCCACCGCTCCGCTGAGCCTCGACGAACTCCCGTCCCTGGTACTCGCCGAGGACCGGCCCAAACTGACCGCGATGGTCACGGACTGCCTGGTCGACGCGCGGCCCATCGACGGCGAGTTCCGCGTCGTGCGCCCCGACGAGACGGTGCGTACCGTGCACATGATGGGCGAGCCCGTGCTCGACGCCGACGGCAGCACCGCCTCGATGTGGGCGGTGCTGCGGGACGTCAGCGAACTGCGCCGCAGCCAGCGGGCGGTGAGCGAGACCCGTGACTCGCTCCGGCGCCAACCGCTGTCCGCGGACACCGGGCAACGGGCCGCGGTCGAACCGCGGGAAGCCGTGCCGCCGCCCTGGCACGGCCTCCTGCGGTTCCCGCACGAGGGACGGCCGGGCCTGGATCTGGCCGCCGGGTACCTGCCGTCGACGGCACACGCAGCCGGGTGCGGCGCCTGGTACGACGCGTGCCCGCTCGCCGGCGACGAGACCCTGCTCAGCGTCGGCGACCTCGTCGGCCGGGGCGCCGACGCGGCGCAGGGCCCGGCGACGCTGATCGGTGCCCTGCGCGGCCTGGCGATGGCGGGTATCCGGCCCGCGCACCTCCAGGACCGACTCGACCGGTTGCTCGAGACCACCGCCCTGCCGCCCGTGCGCTCCGCCCTGTACTGCGGTTACCGGCCCCGCGCCCGCGCCCTTGCGTGGGCGCACGCCGGACACCCCGTCCCGCTGCTGTTCCGCGACGGGACGGGGCGGGGACTGGCCGGGCAGGCCGAGGCGACCCTCGAAGCCGGTGACCTGCTGCTCCTGCACACCGGCGAACTCGGACCGCCCGACGTGCGCCGGCTGCTCTCCCTGTCCCCCCGTCTGGCCGAGGTGCGCTCGGCACAGGACGGCGCACGGATCGTGACGGAGGAGTTCGACGAGTCCCCGCGCCACGCGGACGCCTGCGTGCTGGTGGCCCGGGTGACGCCTTAGCCAACGCGTCGCGCCCTACGCCGGAGCGATGTCGCCGCCCTTCCCCTTGGGCGACCTGCTGGGCGACTTGCCCTTGGGCAGCGCCAGTTTGATCTCCTCCCGCAACTCCTGGATCTTGGGGTAGCCGGCGTACTCGGCGGTGAGCCGGTACATCTGACGCAGTCGGTCCCAGGTCCGCTGGGAGGAGTTGGACCCCATCGACACCAGGGCGAGGCGGGCGTAGCGGTCCGCCTGTTCGGGGTCGTCGGCGATGAAGCAGGCGGAGGCCATGGACAGATAGTCGAAGATCTTCGACCGCTGCCGGCCGTCGATCCTCAGTGCCAGTGCCTTCTCCGCGTAGTGCTGCGCGTGCGCGGCGGCCCCCGGCTCGAAGTCGGCGAGCGTCCGGTAGGCCAGGGCCTGCATTCCGTACAGGTCCTCCTCCTTGAACGTCTGCATCCAGTCCGGCGGCGGCACGTCCGCCTTGTCGGAGACGAAGAGGTCCTCGGCCCGCCCCAGGGTGCGGCGCATCGCCTGGCCCTTGCCCATGGAGGCCTGTGCCCAGGCCTCGATGGTGTACAGCATCGCCTGAGTGCGCGGCAGCACCTCTTCGCCCGAACCGGACTTGGCGAGCTTCATCAGGTCGAGCGCGTCGTCGGGCCGGCCCAGGTGGACCATCTGACGGGCCGCCCGGGAGAGTGCCTCACCGGCCCGGGGCCGGTCGCCGCCCTCGCGCGCGGCGTGGGCGGCGATGACGAAGTACTTCTGAGCGGTGGGTTCCAGGCCGACGTCGTGCGACATCCAGCCCGCGAGGACGGCGAGGTTGGCGGCGACGCCCCACAGGCGCCGCTGGAGATGGGGTGGGTGGTGGTAGGCGAGCATGCCGCCCACCTCGTTGAGTTGGCCCACCACGGCCTTGCGCTGGAGCCCGCCGCCCCGGGCGGCGTCCCAGGCGCGGAACACCTCGACCGAGCGCTCGAGTTCCTCCACCTCCTGCGACCCGATGGGGGCGGCCTCGTAGCGGTCGAACCCGGCGGGGTCGGCGTGCAGGGGTTGGCGGAGGTCGGGAGCGTCGGCAGCCAGGGCCGGGTCGGTGTGCAGCCAGTCGTGCATGGCGCTGCTGAGTGCGGAGCCCGCGGCGAGCGCGGCGCCCGCGCCCACCAAGCCGCGTCGGTTGAGCATGAGGTCCATTCCCGTGAATTCGGTGAGGACCGCCGCAGTCCGCTCGGGCGCCCACGGCACACCGTCGGGATGTTCCTCGCTCCCGCCGCCCTGCCGTTTCCCCGCACGCCCGTGCCGGACCAGACCGAGGTCCTCGATGGTCACGACACGGCCGAGACGCTCGGTGAACAGAACCGCCAGCACCCGCGGCACCGGATCACGCGGGATCTCTCCCATGTCGATCCATCTCCGCACCCGCGAGGTGTCGGTCGCCAGCTGGGGGTGGCCCAGGGCCGCCGCCTGCCGGTTGACCAGCCTCGCGAGCTCGCCCTTGGACCAGCCGGCCAGGCCGAACAGGTCCGAGAGACGGGTGTTGGGTTCTTTGCTCACGTCAAGCCCCCAGGTTCTCGGCTGAGTTGACAGTAGCCCCGTGCAGGTTGCCGGGCGACTATTCGCCACCGTTCGCCAGGGTGCGCCAGATGGTGTGCCACGGGCGGCCGGGTGTCAGGTAGGAATGCGCCACCCCGACCCGGTTGCCGTGGGGTTACTCCCCAGGGTGGCCCTCGGCGGCCGGGCGGGTAGCGCGACGGCTTTCAGAAGGCGTGACCTTCCGGATCGGATCTTCCGGGATCGACCGGACGGGCACCGCGCTTCAGGCAGGCACAGCAGGCACACGAAGGGATCTGTCTCGCCCATGTACGCAGCATCGTCCTCCGTGTCCGCCCCGCAGCGTTCGCTGTACCCCCGTCCGGCGGCGGGCGGCGGCCCCTATCTCGCCCCCGCGCGTCCGGCGGCCCCGGTGCTCGGGGCGGGCAGGGCGCGGCGCGGCGCGGGCCCCGGCACGCAGCCGCTCAGCGGAAGAATCGACCTGTCCGGCCCCCAGGGCACCCAACTGCGCACGGCGATCGCCTCCGTGCACCGGATCTGCCCGGAGTTCGCCCCGGTGCAGGTGCTGCGCCGCAGCGGGCGGTCCGTGCTCCTGGTCGGTACGACCGGGCGCAGCACGGCGGTGGCCAAGTGTTTACTGGACCCCTCCCCCGCGTGGGCGGAGCGGATCCGGCACGAGATAGGGGCATACCGCTCGTTCGTCCGGCACCGCCCCCCAGTGCGGGTGCCGAGGCTGATCGCAGCGGACCCGGACAACTGCACGCTGGTGATCGAGCGGATGCCGGGGCGGGTGGCGGCGCTGCAGCGGCACCCGCTGGAAGCCCCGCCGCGGGCGGACATCAGGGCGGCGCTCGGCGCGATCTGCCGGCTCAACGCCTGGCGGCCGCCCGCGGGCACCTTCGACGCCCCGCTGGACTACGCGGCGCGGATCTCCCGGTACCACGAGCTGGGTCTGCTCACCGACCGGGACCTGGGCGATCTGCAGAAGCTGCTGCACGGCATCGCCCATGCGGGCGGACGCCAGGGCATGGGCCAGTTCTGCCACGGTGACGCGCTGCTGTCCAACATCCTCATGTCACCGGCCGGTCCGGTGCTGGTGGACTGGGAGCACGCGGGCTGGTATCTCCCCGGCTACGACCTGGCGACCCTGTGGGCGGTCCTCGGTGACGCCCCGGTGGCCCGCCGTCAGATCAGTCAGATCGCCCAGTCGGCGGGGACGGCCGCGCGCGACGCGTTCCTGGTGAACCTGATGCTCGTGCTGACCCGGGAGATCCGTACGTACGAGACGGCCGTGCAGCGTTCGATGCACGACACGGTTCCGGCACCACCGGCGCCGGCCCACCCGGGCGCCGCGCCGACCGGCGAGGAACAGCGGCTGCTGCTGCGCCGGCTGCACGACGACTGCCAACTGGCCCGCCGGGCCGTGCGTGCGGCGGTCGGCACGCGCTGACCGGAGCGACGGTTCGAGGAGGCGACGGTCCGCGGTGTGCCCTTCGGGGGCCACCGCGGATTTCGTGTGCCCGGGAACTCGCAGCGGCCATTGGTGTACGCCACTGACGCCGCGCAGGCCCGTGCGCCGCCGCCGCGAAACTCGCCCGACCCCCTGCTGACGTGGGAAATCGCCGTTGTGACGGCATGATTGACGGATCGTAGGACCGCCGGGTACCACTGACCCACGCTCGGCCCCGCACGCCCCGCCACGCCCCACCGTCACAGGAGGCCGCTTTGCGAGGTTCCCCCGTCGTGCCCGCCCTGGCCACCGCGGCACTGCTGCTGCCGCTGCTCGGCGCGGCACCGCCCGCCGCCGGCCCCTCCGACGCCCCGCCCGCCCCCGACCGCCTGCAGCGGGCGTTCGCCACCGCGGCGGCCGAGCACCACGTGCCGCAGAGTGTCCTGCTCGCCGTCTCCTACCTCCAGTCCCGCTGGGACGCGCACGGCGGTGCGCCGAGCGTGACCGGCGGCTACGGCCCGCTGCACCTCACCGACGCGCGCACGGCACTGGCCGGGGCGTCGCACCACAGCGAGGGCACCGAGGACCCGCGCGGCGACGACGCCCGCGCCCCGCTGCACCCGACGGCCACGGCCGCGCTGCCCACCGACCTGCCGGCCCGGCTGACCACGCTGCCGAGGGCTGCCGAGCTGACCGGGCTGAGCCCCGGCGCGCTGCGCGAGGACCCGGCGGCGAACGTGTCCGGCGGTGCCGCGCTGCTCGCCGCCGCCCAGCGGGAACTCGGTGAGCCGCTCAGCACGGACCCGGCGGACTGGTACGGGGCGGTGGCCCGCTTCTCGGGCGCGGAGGACTCCGCGACGGCGGCGGCGTACGCGAACGACGTCTACGAGGTGATCCGCGCGGGCGAGCACCGGACCACGGACGCCGGGCAGCGGGTCACCCTGGCCGCCCGGCCCGACGTGGCCCCCGACGTCTCGCAGCTCGCGGGCACGGGCCTGCGCGCCGCCTCGGCCGCCGGCACCGAGTGCCCGAAGACGGTGTCCTGCGAGTGGATCCCGGCACCGTACGAGGAGTTCGGGGACGGCGACTACGGCAACCACGACCTGGGTGACCGGCCCGCCTCCCAGCGCATCCGGTACATCGTCGTGCACGACACGGAGGGCGCCTGGAACGGGGTCCTCAACATGGTCCAGGACCCGACCTACGTCTCCTGGAACTACACGCTGCGCTCCACCGACGGCCACATCGCCCAGCACGTGAAGGCGAAGGACGTGGCCTGGCACGCGGGCAACTGGTACGTGAACGCGAAGTCGATCGGCCTGGAGCACGAGGGCTTCCTGGCGGACCCGGACGCCTGGTACACGGAGGCGATGTACCGCTCGTCGGCTCGGCTGGTGAAGTTCCTGGCCAAGAAGTACGGCATCCCGCTGGACCGGCAGCACGTCCTCGGCCACGGCAACGTCCCCGGCACCACCACCGCGACGATCCCGGGCATGCACACCGACCCGGGCCCGTACTGGGACTGGCGGCACTACTTCCAGTTGCTCGGCCGCCCCTTCGAGCCCACCGCCGGCAAGAAGTCCGGCCTGGTGACGATCCGCCCCGACTACGCCACCAACCGCCCCGAGTACACCGGCTGCGAGACGAAGGGCGAGCCCTGCGCGCCGCACGGGTCCAGCGAGGTGCGGCTGTACGCGGACCACGACGTGAACGCGCCTCTCATCAAGGACATCGGCCTGGGCACCACCCCGACGACCGGGGTGAACGACCTCTCCTCCCGGGTCTCCACGGGCCAGCAGTACGCGGTGGCCGACCGGTGGGGCGACTGGACGGCCATCTGGTACCTGGGTCAGAAGGCCTGGTTCCACAACCCGAAGACGAACCCGGCGGCGGTGCCCGCCTCGGGGAAGGTGATCACCCCGAGGGAGGGCCTGGAGAGCGTCCCGGTGTACGGACGCGCCTACCCGGAGAAGGCCGCCTATCCGGCGGGCGTGCCGGCCCAGGCCGTGTCCCCGCTGCCGTACCGGCTGTCCGAGGGGCAGAAGTACGTGGTCGGTGAGAAGGTGCCCGGCGAGTACTACTACGCGGTCACCTTCGACGAGGCCTCCCACCGGGTGGTGACCGGCGAGGACATGTACTACGAGATCCAGTACGGCCACCGGGTCGGGTACGTGCGCGCCGCCGACGTCACGCTCGCGACCGTGCGGTAGCCGGCCGGGTCAGCCCTGCTGGAAGAGCTCCGCCGGGAGCGGCTTCAGCAGGGCGTACAGGTCGTCGGTGATGGGGCGGTCCCAGGCGGCGATGGTCACCAGGACACCGTCGCTGCGGTCGAACTGCACGCAGGAGATCCGGCCCTCGGAGAGCTTGAGGCGGCGCACGATGAGCAGGTTGTCGCCCTGCATCACCGGTACGTCCTCGGCGCCGACGACCGTGATCTCCTCGTCGTTCTCCAGCGCGAGCAGCAGCTGGGCCACCTCGAACGGGATCTCCCCCTCGGGGACCTCACGGGCCGGGGAGCCGGTCGGCAGATTGCCGATGATCATCGCGGGACCGCGGCCGCCGAAGAGGTCGTAGCGCAGGAAGACGCCCTGGCAGCTGCCGTCGGGCGCGGGCAGCAGGCCGGCGCCCAGGTTCCCGGGCCAGTCGCCCGGGTCCATGGCCAGTACGTCGAAGTCGGGCCCGGCGGGCGTGGCGCTGCGGCGGCGGAGGAACGACATGCCGCCATGGTACGTGGCCCGGGCCCATGAACGGCGTGCGGGCGGGAGCCCGACCGGGCTACGCGGTCCGCTTGTGCCGTTCGTGGTGGCGGGCCACCCGGGCCCGGTTGCCGCAGGACGGCTTGCACCACTCCTGGCGGGAGTGCTCCTTCAGGAAGTAGCGGACACAGCGCGGTGCGTGGCAGGCCCGCAGCCGCGGCCGGTCGGGCCCCGTGAGGAAACCGATCACCGCCCGCGCGAGGGCGGCGGCGAGATCGGGCCGGCCACCGTGCGCGGGCTCCGCGCGTACGGCGGGTCCGGCGCCGTCGGCCCAGTCCAGGACGGGAACGGTGGGAGTGCGGGCGGCCGCCTCGTTCAGGCGCCGCACGGCGTCGGCGACGGGAAGCAGCCGGGCGGCGTCGGCGGGGCTCGGCTCGCCGGGGCGCACGGCGCGGGCGAAGAGGGCACGGGCGGCGGCGCGTACCTCGCGGACGGCGGCCAGGGCGGGCTCGTCGGCGGTGAAGACGCCGGCGCCCGGCAAGGTGTCGGGGTGCGCCCGCACCCAGGTGGTGAGCCCCGCGAGGTCGGTCAGGTCGTCGGCGACCCCGCCGTTCCCGTCGTGCCGGACGGTCAGAGCGAGGTCGAGGGCGATCCGGGTGTCCCTGCTGGGCGAGTCCTGCATGGCCCGATGATAGGCACGCCGGGTTCCGCCGAGGGCCGGGGTGCGTCCCGCCCTCGGGCGCCGGGCGGGCGGGGCCGACGACGATCCACTCCTGCTGGGAGTCCGCGCCCTTCGGGCCCAGCCGGGTGCCGCCACCGCCAACGGCGTCGGCGGGCACAGGCCCGCGCCCTCACTCCTCCGGCGGAGCCGGTGGTACCACCGCGACCGGGGACGTCGCGTGCAGCAGCACGGCGTGGGTGACCGAGCCCATCATGCGGGCCGGGGCCAGCAGGCGTCGGCGGTGGCGGCCGACGACGACCAGTTCGGCGTCGCGGGAGGCGGCGACGAGGTGGCCGGCGGCGTCGCCGGGCGCGACGTACGGTTCGGCACGGACGTCGGGGTGGCGTTCCCGGTACGGGGCGAGGAAACCGTCGGCCAGTACCCGGGTCTCGCTCTCGATGGAGACCTCGTCGATCACCGGGGGCATGATCTGTCCGGCGGCGGCCCAGGTCTGCACCGGCCACGGGTAGGCGGCGACCACCTGGAGGCGGGCGCCGCGCAGCGCGGCCTCGGCGAAGGCGAAGGACAGACTGGCGTCGTCGGGGCTGTCCACGTGCAGGCCGAGGACCACCCGGGGGCCGGATTCGGCGGGCGCCTCGCCGTGGACCTCGCGTCCGGGGCGGGGCACGACGACGACGGGGCACTCGGCGTCGCGGGCGGCGGCCAGGCCGCCCGAGCCGAGGAGCAGGCTCGCGAAGCCCCCGCGGCCCCTCGATCCGAGCACCATCAACTGGGCGTCGGCACCCAGTTCCGGCAGTACGGCGCCGGGTACGCCCTCCATGCCGACGTACTCCGTCGCCACCGCGAAGGCCCGCCCCTGCAGGTGCGCGCGGGCCTGGTCGAGCACCGGGTCCTCGCCGGTGTCCGGCGGGCCCGCGACCAGGACGTCGGCCTGCGCCCAGGGGGCGTACTGGCGCACATGCACCACCCGCAGACGTGCCTCGCGCCGGTGGGCGGTGTCGAGGGCCCAGTCCAGGGCGCGCAGGCTGTCGTCCGAACCGTCGACCGCCGCGATGACCGGCAGGGTGGTGCTCATGGGTTCCTCACCTCCGGAGTGCAACCGTTCCCCCTCCTGGCGTCAGCCTCGCTCAGGCGTCGGCCATGAAGGGGCACTCACGGTCGCGTGTCCGGAAAATCGGGCGGAACACTCCCGGATCGGCCGGACGCACCCCGGCCCGGCTCACCGCCCCGGCAGGCGTTTCACGTGAGGTCGAACTCCCCTTCCCGCGCTCCCGACACGAACGCGCCCCATTCCGCGGGGGTGAAGATCAGGGAGGGACTTTCCGGGCTGCCGCTGTTCCGCATGGCGATGAACCCCTCGACAAAGGCGATCTGGACATCCCCCAGGCCTCGGCTGCTGGACTGCCACTGCGCGTTGCTGAGATCCAGCTCCGGCTTGTCCCAGCCCATGAGCGGGCGCTGTTGGGTGGTGCTCTCGGCCACGTCCGTGCTCCTCCCGATTTCGTCGTCCGCGGTCAGCCTAGCGATCGGGTCCGAGCGCCGACAGGCCACGCGACGGGTGCCTTTCGGAAGATCGGCGCCGCGGTTCCCACGCGTCACACGCGCCGGTGGTGTCCCGGTGGCCTCAGCCCTGTGCGAGGAACGCGACGACACACCGTACGAACCACCGCGGATCGTCCAGCCGCGGAGGGTGCCCGGCGCCCGGCTGGACGGCCATCTCGGCGTACGGGAAGACGTCGGCGCAGCGGCGGGCGAGGGCGGCCCGGGTGACGGCGGGTCGAAGGCGTCCGGGGAGACGGCGCCCCGCTGGTCGTCCTGCCGGGCGGCCCCATGCGGGCCTCCGCCTCCTGGGCGGCCTCGGTGGCCTGGCGGCCCGTGCCGCCCGCGGAGTGCGCGAGTACGTCCATGCGGTCGAGGCCGAGGTGGGGATCCCCGACGTCCGCCGCTTCGGCCGCAACGCGGTTGCCGGGTCACGAACCGGTGAACCGGTCCCGCAGTTCCCGTTTGAGGATCTTCCCGCTGGCGTTGCGCGGCAGCGCGTCCACGAAACGGACCCGCTTGGGTGCCTTGAACGCGGTGAGCCTCTCGCGGGCGTGGGCGATGAGTTCGTCCTCCGTGACCTCGCCGCGCGGGACGACGACCGCCGTGACGGCCTCGATCCACCGCTCGTCGGGCAGGCCGATCACGGCGGCCTCGGCGACGGCCTCGTGGGTGTAGAGGGCGTCCTCCACCTGGCGGGAGGCGACCAGTACGCCGCCGGAGTTGATGACGTCCTTCACGCGGTCGACGATCGTGAAGTAGCCGTCCGCGTCCCGCACGGCGAGGTCGCCGGAGTGGAACCAGCCGTCGCGGAAGGCCGCTTCGGTCTCCTCGGGCTTGTCCCAGTAGCCTTCGCACAACTGCGGGGAGCGGTAGACGACTTCACCCGGTGTGCCGTCGGGTACGTCCTTGCCGTCCTCGTCGACGACGCGTGCGTCGACGAACAGCACGGGCCGGCCGCAGGAGTCCATCCGGCCCTCGTGCTCGTCCGGGCCGAGGACGGTGGCGAGCGGGCCGATCTCGCTCTGGCCGAAGCAGTTGTAGAAGGCCAGGTCGGGTAGGCGTTCGCGCAGCCGCTCCAGGACGGGCACGGGCATGATCGACGCCCCGTAGTAGGCCTTGAGCAGGCCGCCGAGGTCGCGGGTGGCGAAGTCGGCGCGGCCCGCGAGGCCGATCCACACGGTCGGCGGCGCGAACAGGCTGTCCACGCGGCCGGCCTCGACCAGGTCGAGGAGCCGGTCGCCGTCGGGTGCGTCCAGGAGGATGTTCGTCGCGCCGACGGCGAGGTAGGGCAGCAGGAAGACGTGCATCTGCGCCGAGTGGTAGAGGGGCAGCGCGTGCACGGGGCGGTCGCCCGCGCCGAGGTCCAGGGCGGTGATGGCGCTCAGGTACGCGTGCACCAGCGCCCGGTGGGTCATCATCGCGCCCTTGGGCAGTGCGGTGGTGCCCGAGGTGTAGAGCAGTTGCACCAGGTCCTCGGCGCCCGGCTCGGGACCGTCGTACGCGGGGGCCGTGGCCAGCCGGGTGAGCAGCGAGTCGTCGGCGTCGCGCAGCGGCAGCGTACGCACGCCGCCGGGGAGCCGGCCGGCGAGGTCCGGATCGGCGAGGACCAGGGTGCTGCCTGACTGGCCGACGATGTAGGCGAGGTCGTCCCCGGTCAGGTTCTGGTTGACCGGGACGTGCACCAGGCCCGCGCGGGCGCAGGCGAGGAAGGCGATCAGGTAGGCGTCGGAGTTGTGCCCGTAGGCGCCGACCCGGTCGCCGCGGGTCAGTCCGTGCTCCAGCAGGACGCTCGCCGCGCGGGAGACGGCGGTGTCGAGTTCGTCGTACGTCCAGGAGCGGTCGCGGTACTCCACCGCGACGCGTGCCGGAGTACGCCGGGCACTGCGCCGCAGTACCCCGTCGACCGTGCTGCCGTGTCCGGGCGTCAGCGTCATGACATGATCCTCGGCCGATCGGCGGGGCGGGTCAAGACGTGCGCGCCGCACCGGAAGTGGCTCGTGTCATGCCACTGACACATACACATACCGACTGGTACGCTCAGCCGCCCCTTCTCCCCCAAAGACGTCGGGAGGCACGATGCGCACACGCCTGAGACGGCTCGTCGTCACGGCCGTCGCCCTGCTCACCGCCGCGACCACACTGCCGGCCGCCGCGGCCGAACGGTCCGGTGACCGGCACGAGCGTCCGTCCCGCGGCGGGCTGTCCGCCGTCATCCGCTACACCGAGTACGGCATCCCGCACATCGTCGCCAAGGACTACGCGAACCTCGGCTTCGGCACGGGCTGGGCCCAGGCCGCGGACCAAGTGTGCACACTGGCCGACGGTTTCGTGACCGTGCGCGGCGAACGCTCCCGCTACTTCGGCGCCGACGCGGGATCCGACCCCGCGCTCTCGTCGGCCGCCACGAACCTCTCCAGCGACCTGTACTTCCGGGGAGTACGCCGGGCGGGCACGGTGGAGAGGCTGCTCGCCGAGCCCGCGCCGCGCGGTCCCAGCCGGGACGCGAAGGAGCTGATGCGGGGCTTCGCGGCGGGTTACAACGCCTGGCTGGAGCAGAACCGGATCACCGACCCGGCGTGCCGGGGTGCCTCCTGGGTGCGGCCGGTGACCTCGATGGACGTGGCCGTGCGCGGCTTCGCCCTGTCCGTGCTCGGCGGGCAGGGACGGGCCGTGGACGGCATCACGGCCGCGCGGCCGCCGTCCGGGAGCACCGCGGCGGCCCCGGAAGAGAAGCCCAAAGCAGAGGCGACCGCGCGCGCCGCCCGGGAGCTGTTCGCCGCCGACAACGCCGACATGGGCTCGAACGCCGTCGCCTTCGGCGGGCGCACCACCGCGAACGGCCGCGGGCTGCTGCTCGGCAACCCGCACTACCCGTGGCACGGCGGGCGCCGCTTCTGGCAGTCGCAGCAGACGATCCCCGGACGGCTCAATGTCGCCGGAGGTTCTCTGCTCGGCACCACGACGGTGTCGATAGGCCACAACGCGCACGTCGCCTGGAGCCACACCGTCGCCACCGGCGTCACCCTCAATCTCCACCAGCTGACGCTGGATCCGGCCGACCCGACGGTCTACCTGGTGGACGGCAGGCGCGAGCGGATGACGAAGCGGTCCGTCACCGTCCCGGTGAAGAACGGCGCCCCGGTGACGAAGACCCAGTGGTGGACCCGGTACGGCCCGGTGGTGACGTCCCTCGGCGCCTCGGTGCCCCTGCCGTGGACCACGACGACGGCGTACGCGCTGAACGACCCGAACGCCGTCAACATGCGCGCCTCGGACACCGCGCTCGGCTTCAGCAGGGCCCGCGGCACGGACGACGTACTGGACTCCCTGCGCCGCACGCAGGGGCTGCCGTGGACGAACACGATCGCCGCCGACTCCCGCGGCCACACGCTGTTCACCCAGTCGCAGGTGCTCCCCCGCATCACCGACGAGCTGGCCGAGCGCTGCTCCACTCCGCTCGGCGAGGCCACCTATCCGTCCTCGGGGCTCGCGGTGCTGGACGGCTCGCGCGGCGACTGCGCGCTGGGCCGTGACCGGGACGCCGTACAGCCGGGGATATTCGGCCCGGACCGGATGCCGACACTCAAGGACGCGCCGTACGCGGAGAACTCCAACGACAGCGCCTGGCTGACCAATGCGGACCGCCCGCTGACCGGCTACGAGCGGGTCTTCGGCACCGTCGGCACCCAGCGGTCGATGCGGACGCGGGGTGCCATCGAGGACGTGGCGGCGATGGCGGACCGGGGCGGGCTGACCGTGCGGGACCTGCAACGGCAGCAGTTCGCCGACCGCGCGCCCGCCGGCGACCTGGTCGCGGCCGACGCGGCACGGGCCTGCGCCGCACTGCCGGACGGCACCGCCACGGACAGCGACGGGAACGCCGTCGACGTGCGGGAGGCCTGCGACGTGCTCGCCGGCTGGGACCGCACCGTCGACACCGGCAGCCGGGGCGCGCTGCTCTTCGACCGGTTCTGGCGCGGGCTCACCAAGGCCGTACCGGCGGGGCAGTTGTGGAAGGTGCCGTTCTCGCCCACGGACCCGGTCACCACCCCGAACACGCTGAACACGGACGTGCCGGGTTTCACCACCGCGCTCGCGGACGCGGTGGTCGAGCTGCGGACGGCGGGCATCGCACTGGACGCGCCGCTCGGCGAGCACCAGTTCGTCGTGCGGGGCGGCAAGCGCATCCCCGTGGGCGGCGGCACGGAGTCGCTGGGCATCTGGAACAAGATCGAGCCGGTGTGGGACCCGGCCCGCGGTGGCTACGCCGAGGTGACCACCGGTTCCAGCTACATCCAGGCCGTGGGCTGGGACGGAAGCCGGTGCCCGGTGGCCCGTACGCTCCTGACCTACTCCCAGTCCGCAAACCCCGCCTCGCGGCACCACGCCGACCAGACCCGGCTGTTCTCCGGCGAGAGGTGGGTGACGTCCCGCTTCTGCGAGCGCGACATCCGGGCGTCGCCCGACCTCCGGGTGGTCCGGGTGCGCGAGCGCTGAGCCGCACCCCACCGCACCGCACCAGGACCCGTCCGGCGCCGTGCCGGACGGGTCCGACGGTTCGTCAACTCCGCACGCCCCATTGACACGACCCGTCACTGACAGGAAAGTTTCACTCCGCACGGCGATCCAGGAAAGATACTTTCAGCTTCGATGGCGGGAGGCTCTTCGATGGCCGGACAGGCGACGAGCGGATTCACCCGGCGCCAACTGGGCGCCGGCGCACTGGCTCTGGGCGGTGCCCTGGCCATCGCCCCGTTCGCGGCCGGGCCGGCCGAGGCCGTCGCGGACAAGGGCCGCCGCCCCACCCTCCGGCGCGGCTCCGCCGAGCGCGCCGGCCTGCTCCCCGGCCATCTGCGCCAGCTCGTCACCGACGCCGAGGCGTTTCTCGGTCCCTCCCCCAAGCACCCGTGGTACGCGGGCGCCGTGCTGCTCGCAGGCCGGGGCGGCACGGTGGCGCTGCACGAGCCGATCGGCATGGCGGTGCGCTACCGGGCCTACGACGAGGAGTCCGACACCGGTGTCGAGTTCCCGGCCGGGCAGCAGATCCCCATGGCCGGGGACACGGTGTTCGACCTCGCCTCGATCTCCAAGCTGTTCACCTCGATCCTCGCCGTGCAGCAGCTGGAGCGGGGCGCGCTGGAGCTGGAGGCGCCGGTCGCCTCGTACCTGCCGGGCTTCGGGCGCGCCGGCAAGCAGGACGTGACGGTGCGGCAGCTGCTGACGCACACCTCCGGCTTCCGGGCGTGGATCCCGCTGTACAAGGCGCCCACGTACGAGGAGAAGGTCCGGCTCGTCTACGACCAGGAGCCGGTGAGCGCGCCCGGCACGGCGTACCTCTACTCGGACCTGAACATGATCTCGCTCCAGCTGGTGCTGGAGAAGGTCACGGGCCGCACCCTGGACGTCCTGCTGCGCGACGAGATCACCGCCCCGCTCGGTCTCGACCGCACCCGCTACAACCCGCCCGCCTCCTGGAGGCCCCGGATCGCGGCCACGGAGGACGCCCGCCTGCCCTGGTCCGGCCTCGACCGCGGACTGGTGTGGGGCGAGGTGCACGACGAGAACGCCTTCAGCCTCGGCGGCGTCGCCGGCCACGCGGGGGTGTTCTCCTGCGCGTGGGACCTGGCGGTGCTCGGCCGTGCGCTGCTCAACGGCGGCTCCTACGGCCGGGCACGCATCCTGCGGCCGGAGTCGGTGGAGCTGATGTTCACCGACTTCAACACCGACTTCCCGGGGGACGAGCACGGTCTCGGCTTCGAGTTGTACCAGCACTGGTACATGGGCGCCATGGCCACCCCGCGCACGGCCGGGCACACCGGCTTCACGGGGACCTCGCTGGTGCTCGACCCGACGACCGACTCGTTCCTGGTGGTGCTCGGCAACTCGGTGCATCCGGTTCGCGGTTGGCGCTCGGGGTCGGCGCCCAGAGTCGCGGCCGGCACCAACATGGCGCGGGCCGTGCCGGTCCGTCCCGCGCACGGACGTACGGCGTGGTTCTCGGGGACGGCGAGTTCCTCGACCGCGACGCTCACGCTGCCCGCGCTGGACACGTCCGGCGGCGGGGCGCGGCTGCGCTGCTCGCTGTGGTGGGACACCGAACCGGGGTCGGACGCGCTCGTGCTGGAGGCGACGACCGACGGTGGCACCACCTGGCAGCCGGTCCCGTTCACCACCGCGCGCCGCGGCGAGGCGCAGCGGGAGCACCCGGCGGGTTCGGCCACCGGCTGGTCGGGCCGCGTCTGGCACCGGCTGACGGCCGGACTCCCGGCCGCTCGCGGGCTCACCCTGCGCTGGCGGTACACGACCGACCGGCTGTACGTGGGCCGCGGCGCGTACGTCGACGGGCTGCGCGCGGAGGCGGCCGACGACGTCCTGTTCCACGACGCGCGCCCCGCGGACGCGGCGCGGATCGAGGCGGTGGGGTGGACGGCGTCGGCCGACTAGGCGATCGTTCGCGCCGGGTGACGGCTAGCCGTTGAAGACGGCTTTCTGCACCTCGTTCGGCCCGTCGAAGCTGTTCTCCTCGAGACCGTCGAGACGGCTCACGACCTTGTCGTCGGCCTTGTTCTTGCGGGCGCGGTCGACGAGCGCCTTCTTGTCCGCCGGGTAGTCCATACCGCTGAGGGCCTTCTGCAGGTCGATGGGGCTGAGGTCAGCCATGGCAGGCTCCTTGTCGTACTGATCACTGAACACAGGGGCGGAATGTCCGCTATGTCGCGGTACCCATCCCCGTCCGGCGCATGCGCCGTCAGTTCGCCGTCCGCTCCAGCACCGCCATCGCCGCGTTGTGCCCCGGCACTCCGCTGACCCCTCCCCCGCGCACCGCGCCCGCCCCGCACAGCAGTACGTTCGCCGACCCGGTCTCCACGCCCCAGTGGCCGGTGCCCTCCTCGGCGTGGGGCCAGGCCAGCTCCCGGTGGAAGATGTTGCCGCCGGGCAGGCGCAGGTCGCGTTCCAGGTCGAGCGGCGACCTGGCCTCGATGCAGGGCCGCCCGTCGGCGTCGGTCGCCAGACAGTCGGCGAGGGGCTCGGCCAGGTGGACGTCGAGCTGGGCGAGGGTCGACTTCAGCAGTTCCTCGCGTACGGCGTCGTTGTCACGGGCGAAGAGGCGGGCGGGCGTGTGCAGGCCGAACAGGGTGAACGTGTGCATGCCCTTCGCGGCCAGGTCCGGGCCGAGGATCGTGGGGTCGGTCAGTGAGTGGCAGTAGATCTCGGAGGGCGGGGCGGTGGGCAACTCGCCGGCCGCGGCCTGGGCGTGCGCCGTGGCCAGCTGTTCGTAACCCTCCGCGATGTGGAAGGTCCCGGCGAAAGCCTCGCGCGGGTCGGCCGCGGGGTCGCGCAGCGCCGGGAGCCGCGTCAGCAGCATGTTGACCTTGAGCTGGGCACCCTCGGCGGGCGGGGGCGGCGCCTGCCCCGTGAGCGCCGCCAGTTCCCTCGGGGAGGCGTTCACCAGGACGTGGCGTGCGGCGGCGACGCCCTCGCCGCCGTCCGAGCGGTAGGTGACCTCGGCCGTGCGCCCGTCCGTGTCGATCCGCACCGCCTCGTGCCCGGTGGCGAGCACGGCGCCCGCCGCGCGCGCCGCGTCGGCCAGGGCGTCGGTGAGGGCGCCCATGCCGCCGACCGGCACGTCCCAGGCGCCGGTTCCGCCACCGATCACGTGGTAGAGGAAGCAACGGTTCTGGCTCAGGGAGGGGTCGTGGGCGTCGGCGAAGGTGCCGATCAGGGCGTCGGTGAGGGCCACCCCCCGGACCAGGTCGTCCGCGAAGTGCTCCTCGATCGTGACGCCGATCGGTTCCTCGAACAGCGCTCCCCAGGCGGCATCGTCGTCGACCCGGCGCCGCAGCTCGTCCCGGGGGGGCAGCGGCTCGGTGAGGGTGGGGAAGACCCGCTGGGCGACGTGGCCGGTCATCGCGTAGAAGCGCTGCCAGGCGCCGTACTCGCGCTCCGAGCCCGTGAGCCGGGCGAACGACTCCCGTGTCCGCCGCTCGCCCCCACCGACGAGGAGCCCGGTGGGCCGCCCGTTCCGCTCGACGGGCGTGTACGAGGAGACGGTGCGTCCGCGTACCCGGAAGTCCAGGTCCAGGTCCCGCACGATCTTCTTCGGCAACAGGCTGACCAGGTACGAGTACCGCGACAGCCGCGCGTCGACCCCGGCGAACGGCCGGGTGGACACGGCCGCGCCCCCGGTGTGGTCCAGCCGTTCCAGCACCAGCACGGAGCGGCCGGCACGTGCCAGGTAGGCGGCGGCGACCAGGCCGTTGTGGCCACCGCCGACGATGACGGCGTCGTAGGTGCGGGATGCTCGGGGCTCGGTGGGCGGCGTCATGGCTCTTGGTAACACGGGGTGGCAGTGGGCTGCCAGAGGTGTGGCGGGCAGGGGCCGGCGGCGCGCGGCGCCCCCCATGGGCATGGACGCGTAGGGCCGACCGGCTCCGGCTCGACGCGCGCGGTCCGCAGCCCGACCGGCCGTGCCGGCACCCGCACGCCCCGCTTCACGCGGGTCTCGTCCCCACTCCGGCTCCGGCTCCGGCTCCGGCTCCGGCTCCGGCTCCGGCTCCGGCTCCGGCTCAGCGTGCCCCCGCGCCTCGCAGTACCGCCACCCTGCGGTACAGCTCCACGGCCTCGGCGCCGCGGCCGAGTTGTTCCAGGCAGTGGGCCTCGTCGTCGCGCCCGGCGAGGGTGTCGGGGTGGTCGGGGCCCAGGACGCGTTCACGGGCGGCGGCGACCCGGCGGTACTCGGTGAGGGCGGCGGCCCAGCGGCCCAGCCAGCCCAGGCCGACGGCGACCTCGCGGCGGCTGACCAGCGTGTCCGGGTGGTCGGGGCCGAGGACGCGTTCACGGATCGCGCACACGTCGCGGGACTCGGCGAGGGCCTCCTCCCAGCGGCCGAGCCGGCCGAGGTTGACGCCCAGACCGTGCCGGGCGCGCAGGGTCTCGGGGTGCTCGGCGCCCTGGGCGCGGGTGCGGTCGTCGATCAGCTCCTCGTAGAGCGCCAGCGCTTCGGTGCTGCGGCCGAGCCGGCCGAGGCTGATGCCGATCTCGTAGCGGGCGGCGAGGGTGTCGGGGTGGGCCGGACCGAGCGCGCTCTCGCGGGCCTCGGCGACCTCCCGGTAGGTCATCAGGGCCTCCTGCCAACGGTCCAGCCTGCTGAGTTCGTAGGCCACCTCGTAGCGGGTGACCAGGGTGTCCGGATGCTCGGGTCCGAGCACGCGGGCGCGGGCGGCGGCCACCTCGCGGGCCATGCGGTGGGCGTCCTCGGGGCGGCCGAGCCGGCCGAGGTTGAAGGCGAGGTTGTGCCGGCAGCGCAGGGTGTCGGGGTGGTCGGCGCCCATGACGCGCTCGCGGGCGGCGAGAACCGACGTGTAGACCTGGTGGGCGTCGGCGTACCGGCCCAGCCGGCCCAGGGCGTACGCCATCTCCTGCCGGACGGCGAGCGTGTCGGCGTGGTCGGGGCCCAGCACCCGGATCCTGGCCTCGGCGACCCGCTTGTACGCGCGCAGTGCGTCGGTGGCGTGACCCGTGCGGCTGAGCGTGAAGGCGGCCTCGTAGCGGCTGGCGAGCGTGTCGGGGTGGTCGGGGCCGAGCAGGCGCTCGCGCTCGTCGGCCACCGCGCGGTGCACCTCGCCCGCCTCCTCCCAGCGGCCGAGCCGCCCCAGGCTCAGGCCGGCGCCGTGCCGCCCGGCCAGCGCGGCGACCTCCTCGGGCGCCGGGCCGGGTCGCTCGTCGGGGGCGGGTGCGGCGGCCTCGCCGCCCGCCGGCCGCGGAATCCACTCGCCGGACAGGCCGGCGGCGGGGTCCGGGAGTGTGGAGCGCAGCCCGATGCCGGTCGCCTTGTGGCCGGTGGTCATGCCGTGGGTCCAGGACGGCAGCGCGGCCCGGCCCCCGACCGGCTCGGGCGTCCGCGTCCGGGGCGCCGGAACGGCCGGCGCGTACGCCGGTGCCGTGCGGCCGGCGGTGATCCGGTGGCCCAGCTCGCGGGCGTCGTCCGGACGTTGGTCGGGCCGCTTGGCCAGCAGGTCCAGGATGATCCGGTCCAGGTAGGCGGGGAGTTCGGCGCGGTGGGTGCGTGGGGGCTCGGGCTCGGTGTCGCGGTGGCCGACGAGGATCGCCCAGGCGTCGTCGAGGTCGAAGGGCGGGACGCCGGTGGCGATCTCGTAGAGCACGCAGCCCAGCGAGTAGAGGTCGCTGCGCCGGTCGACGTCGTCGCCCCCGATCTGCTCGGGCGACATGTAGTGCGGGGTGCCCATGGCGATGCCTGTGCCGGTCAGCCGGGCGGTGAACCCGACGTCGTGGCCGAGCCGGGCGATGCCGAAGTCGCAGATCTTCACGGTGCCGTCGGCGAGCCGGACGATGTTCGCGGGCTTCAGGTCGCGGTGCACGATGCCCTGTTCGTGGGTGTAGGCGAGCGCGGAGGCGACCTGTTCGGCGATGTCGACGACGTCGGGCACCGGCAGTGGATGGTGCTTGTTGTCCTCCAGGAGCCGGCTCAGGTCACGGCCCTCCAGCAGCTCCATGACCAGGAAGAGCACACCGTCCGACTCACCGAAGTCGTGCACCACGGTCACCCCGCGGTGCTGGAGCGCGGCGGCCACCCTGGCCTCGCGCCGGAACCTCTCCCGCAGGACACGGGTGAAGGAGTGGTCGTGCCCGGTGCCCAGTGGCTTGAGGCACTTGACGGCGACGCGACGGCCCAGTGACTCGTCCCGCGCCCGCCACACCTCGCCCATGCCGCCGCGCCCGATCCGCTCCAGCAGTCGGTACCGGCCCTGGATCAGCGTGCTGTCCCCCATCTCGCTGCCCGCCCCCGTAGCAGTCCGCCCCGCCCTCCCCTGGCCGGTCCAGTATGGCGGTCTATGGTCCGAGTTTGTATGGTGCCGGGCGCGCGGCCGGTCCGAGCCGCGCCATGGCGCGCAGGATGTGTTTGGGCGGCAGCTGCCAGCGCAGACGTGCGGGAATGGCGCGCAGCAGGGTGCCCGTGGCACGCAGCCGCCTGGTGACGGTGTCGGGTGCGGGGGCCGGTCTGCCGTAGAGCTCGTGCGCGTACCGCGGTAGGGAGTCGTACGCCAGATGTGCCACCCGCCGCCACAGCAGCGCACGTGCCGGGACCAGGAGGGGGTGCGTGGGCGGGCGGAGCAGGAAGTCGTCCACCTCGTGGGCGTCGTCGCCCGCGGCCAGTTCGGGCCGTACCCGCGCGAAGTAGGCGGCCAGCTCGGTCCGGCTCGCGGGTACGGCGTCGGGGTCGAGTCCGACCAGGCGGGCGCTGTGCCGGTGTTCGGCGAGGTAGCGGTCGGCGTGGGCGTCCGTGAGCGGGAATCCGGAGCGGCGCAGGACGTGCAGGTAGGAGTCGATCTCGGCGCAGTGCACCCACAGCAGCAGCGCGGGCTCGTCGACGCCGTACCACTCACCCGTGTCGGGGTCCGTCGCCCCGAGCATGCGGTGGATCCTCCGCACCCGGGCGCCGGCCCGCTCGGCGGCCTCGGTGGTGCCGTACGTCGTCGTGCCGACGAAGCTCGCGGTGCGCATCAGCCGCCCCCAGGCGTCGCGCCGGAAGTCGCTGTTCTGCGTCACGCCGCGTACGGCGCGCGGATGCAGGGCCTGGAGGTACAGGGCGCGGATGCCGGCGATCCACATCATCGGGTCGCCGTGCGCCTGCCAGGTCACCGAGCCGGGGCCGAACAGTCCCGGATCGCCCGCCGGGCCGCCCGCCCGATCACCCGTCCGTGTGGCCGTCATACCGGCAGGCTAACGCCTCGCGCCCGGCGGCCCCAGGGGCACCTCAGCGCAGGGTGGCGAGGAACTCTCCGCAGGCCCGGGCGCAGGCGCGGCAGGCCTCCGCGCTCTCCTCGGCGCCCGGGTGCGCGTCGAAGACGTGCGCGCTCTCCAGGCACACCTGGCGGCACCACTCCAACTGGACGCGGATCGCGGCCTCGTCCACCTGGTTCTGTTCGGACAGCACCCGGCAGGTCGCGTCGCACACCTCCGCGCACATGATGCCCTTGCGTCGTACGAGCTCCTGGTTCTCGGTCCCGTCCGGGTCCACGAGGCTCGCCCGCAGCGCGCACGCCCGTGCACACTCGGTGCACGCCTGCGCGCAAGCGAAGCGGTCCTCCAGGAAGCGGAACAGTTCCTGCTGGGAAGTCGTCGTCGATGTCACACCGCGCGGGTTGCCGCTGCGGAGTGCGTCAAACCGCCGGCCCCGTTGTTCCCAAGGGTTCCGGCCCGTTTTCCGGGTGCGCCGCCGGGCACCCGTGGACTCTGCCGAGGCTGGTGACAGCGACGACGTCGACCGCACACGGAGGTGCACGACATGCCGGGACGACAGGAACTGCCGTCGACCCTGGAACGCTCCCCCCGGGAAGCCCAGCGCACCTGGATCAAGGCGCATGACTCGGCCGTGGAGGAGTACGGCGAGGGTGAGCGCGCCCACCGGGTGGCGTACGGGGCGCTGAAGCACAAGTACGAGAAGGTCGGCGACCACTGGGAGCGCAAGGAGGGCGGCCGCAAGGGCCCCTCCGACCCCCAGTCGGGGCGGCCTCGCGGGCAGGGCGGACGCAGCGGCGAGGGCGTCGACGAGAAGGCCTCGAAGGAGCACCTGTACGGCGTCGCCAAGCGACTGGGCGTCGAGGGCCGGTCACGGATGTCCAAGGCGGATCTGCTCACGGCGATCCGGAAGGCCAACCGTTCGCAGACGCGAGCGTCCCGGTCGGGCTGAGCTGGTTGGTCGCCCGGGCCGGGGGTACCCGCGCCCCATGACCAACGCATGGATGGACCTGGCGGTGAGCTCCAGCGGCATCGGCATCGGGATCGGTGCCGCGGCCGTCGTGGTGGTGGGCCTGCTGATCGGCGCCTTCGCCTTCGGTAGCCGCCAGAAGCGCCGGGAGCCGCCGCCGCCGCGTCCGGATGAGCAGCCCCGTATGCCCGACGAGGGGCCCGTCCACGAGACGCGGGAGCGGCGGGAGCCCGACGAGATGCCCAGGAGCGACGACCGGACGCTGCCGCACGACCTCGGGCACCAGGGCAGCCGCACCGCTTCCGATCAGGAGCGGCCCCGCTGGGACGAGGGCAGCAGCGGTTCGTTCGGCAGCGGCGGACCGGGCGGACGCTGATCCCCGAGGATGTCGTACAGAGGGAAGTGAGAACCATGGCCGACCCCGCTCGCAACACCCTGCCGTTGCCGGACTACGACCAGCTGCCGATCGGTGGGCTGGAGAGCCGGATCCGGTCCCTGGGCGCGGAGGAGGTGGAGGAACTGCTGGCGTACGAGAGGTCGCACGCCGACCGCCTCCCCGCCACGGAGGTGCTGGCGGCCCGGTTGGAGCAGTTGAAGTCCGGTGCGGAGCCGTCCTCCGGTGACCCGAACGCCGTACGCCCGGAGCAGGGGCAGGGCCGCACGGGCTCCCCCGTGTCGCCCGCGACCTCCCCGGAGCCGTTCTCCCCGCCGCCGCACGGCACTCCGGACCAGCCGGGCAAGCCGAAGGGGGACCGTACGTAGTCGGTGTCCGGCGCGGGTGTAGTTTCCGGCCCGGGCGCCGGGGAACCCATGCGCCGTGCTGTTGCAGAGGAGAAGGGCCCGCGCGGGCGCGCGGGCCCGCCACGCGGCCGAACACACCGTCAACTGGGCCGACGGGCGGTTCCCCGTCTCCGAGGGCGGTGGGCTGCTGCGCAAGGCCTTCCCGGAACACTGGTCCTTCCTCCTGGGCGAGATCGCCCTCTACAGCTTCGTCGTGCTGCTGCTGACCGGGGTGTGGCTGACGCTGTTCTTCAAGCCGTCGATGGCGGAGGTCGTCTACGACGGGTCGTACGAGCCGCTGCTCGGGCTGAGCATGTCGGAGGCGTACCGGTCGACGGTGGACATCAGTTTCGACGTGCGCGGCGGGCTGCTGATCCGGCAGCTGCACCACTGGGCGGCCCTGGTCTTCCTGTCGGCCATCGGAGTGCATCTGCTGCGGATTTTCTTCACCGGGGCGTTCCGCCGGCCGCGTGAGGTGAACTGGCTGATCGGGGTGACGCTGTTCGTGCTGGCGCTCGCCGAGGGCTTCGCCGGCTACTCGCTCCCCGACGACCTGCTGTCCGGGACCGGGCTGCGCATCGCGCAGGGCATCATGCTGTCCATCCCGGTGGTGGGGACGTACATCAGCATGTTCGTGTTCGGGGGCGAGTACCCCGGCGACGACGTGATCCCGCGGTTGTACTCGCTGCACGTCCTCCTGCTCCCCGGGCTGCTGCTGGCCCTGGTCACGCTCCATCTGGTCCTGGTCTTCTACCTGAAGCACACCCAGTGGGCGGGCCGTGGCCGAACCAACCGCAACGCCGTGGGCAAGCCGATGTTCCCGCAGTTCATGACGAACTCGACGGGCTTGTTCTTCATGGTCTTCGGCGTCCTGACGGTGCTCGCGGCGGTGGCGCAGATCAATCCGATCTGGGCGTACGGCCCCTACCGGCCCGACGTCGTCTCCTTCGGCTCGCAACCGGACTGGTACGTCGGCTTCCTGGAGGGGTCACTGCGGTTGATGCCGCCCTTCGAGACGGCGGTGGCGGGGCACACCGTCATGTGGAACGTGCTGGTGCCCGCGGTCGTGCTGCCGGGCGCCCTGTTCGCGGTGCTGTACGCCTACCCGTTCTTCGAGCGCTGGGTGACGGACGACCACGCGGAGCACCATCTGTGCGACCGGCCCCGGGACAAGCCCGTGCGGACCGGGCTGGGTGTCGCCGCGATCTGCTTCTACGGGGTGCTCCTCCTGGCGGGCGGCAACGACATCCTCGCCCACGTCTTCGACGTCTCGCTGAACCTGCTGACCTGGGTGTTCCGGATCTCCCTGGTGCTGCTGCCGCCGATCGCCTTCATGGCGACCAAGCGTGTCTGCCTGGCCTTGCAGGAGCGGGAGCGCGAGCGGCTGGCCGAGGGCGGGGAGACGGGCGATCTGGTGCAGACCCTGGCGGGCGGCTACGTCGAGAGCCACGCGCCCCTCGACGCCGAGGAGCGGTACGTGCTGCGGTCGCGGAAGGAGCCCGAACCGCTGGCGCCGACGGCGCCCGACGAGGACGCGCCGCAGGTGGGGCGGCTGCGGGCGACGCTCAGCGAGTGGTACTACGGCGACCGGGTCGACGTCGAGGAGACGGAGTCCGAGCCGGAATCGTCCTCGGGCGAGCTGGAGCGCTGAGCGTCCCGGCCGGCGTACTGGAGGACGAGGCCGAGGACGGCCAGGGCGAGCACGCCGAAGCCGATCAGCGCGAGCCACAGGCCGTAGACGATGCCCAGCGCGAGGACGACGGCGCCGAGGGCGGCGACGATGGGCCAGGGGCTGTGCGGCGGGAAGAAGTCCAATGGGCCCGCCGTCTCCAGGACCTCGGCGTCGCCGCGGTCCTGCGGCCGCGGACCGCGCTTGCGGTGCTGCACGTACAGGAAGAACGCGACGAGCGAGGCCATCAGGAAGGCGATGGTCAGTGCGGCGGTACCTGCGGGTTCCTCGGAGAACCAGCCGTACCCGGCCGCGGTGACGGCGAAGAAGGCCGCCACGCCGGTGAACAGACGCGCTTCGGTCCTCACTACTGTTTCCTCTGCTCGTGCCTCTGGTCGTGCCGGCCGATGTCGGGGTGGCGCAGGTCGAACGCCGGGGACTCGGAGCGGACCCGGGGCAGCGACGTGAAGTTGTGCCGCGGGGGCGGACAGGTGGTGGCCCATTCGAGGGAACGTCCGTAGCCCCAGGGGTCGTCGTGCTCCACCCTGGTGCCGTACTGGCGGGTGCGCCACACGTTGTAGAGGAACGGCAGCGTGGAGAGGCCGAGCAGGAAGGCGCCGATGGAGCTGATGGTGTTCAGTGTGGTGAAACCGTCCGCGGCCAGGTAGTCGGCGTAGCGGCGGGGCATGCCCTGCTGGCCGAGCCAGTGCTGGACGAGGAACGTGGTCTGGAAGCCGACGAAGAGCGTCCAGAAGTGGATCTTTCCGAGGCGTTCGTCGAGCAGCTTGCCGGTGAACTTCGGCCACCAGAAGTAGAAGCCGGCGAACATCGCGAAGACGACCGTGCCGAACAGCACGTAGTGCAGATGGGCGACGATGAAGTACGAGTCCGTCAGGTGGAAGTCCAGGGGCGGTGAGGCGATGAGGACACCGCTCATGCCGCCCAGCAGGAACGTCACCAGGAAGCCGGTCGACCACAGCATGGGTGTCTCGAAGGACAGGGAGCCGCGCATCATGGTGCCGATCCAGTTGAAGAACTTCACTCCCGTCGGCACCGCGATGAGGAACGACATCAGGGAGAAGAACGGCAGCAGCACCGCGCCGGTGGCGAACATGTGGTGGGCCCACACCACGGCGGACAGCATGGTGATGGCGATGGTGGCACCGACCAGGCTGACGTAACCGAAGATCGGCTTGCGGCTGAACACCGGGATGATCTCGGAGACGATGCCGAAGAACGGCAGCGCGACGATGTACACCTCGGGATGGCCGAAGAACCAGAACAGGTGCTGCCACAGCAGCGCCCCGCCGTTCGCCGCGTCGAAGATGTGCGCGCCGAACTTCCGGTCGGCCTCCAGCGCGAGCAGCGCGGCGGTGAGCACGGGGAAGGCCGGCAGCACCAGGATCGACGTGAACAGCACGTTCCAGGTGAAGATCGGCATCCGGAACATGGTCATGCCGGGGGCGCGCAGACACAGGATGGTGGTGATGAAGTTGACCGCGCCGAGCGTGGTGGAGACGCCGGTCACCACCAGCCCCATGGTCCACAGGTCACCGCCCGTGCCGGGGCTGAACACCGCGCTGTTCAGCGGCGCGTAGGCGAACCAGCCGAAGGCGGCCGCTCCCCCGGGCGTCAGGAAACCGGCCACCACCATCAGACCGCCGAAGAGGTACAGCCAGTACGAGAGCGCGTTGAGCCGGGGGAACGCCACGTCCGGGGCGCCGATCTGCAACGGCATGATCGCGTTGGCGAACCCGGCGAACAGCGGGGTCGCGAACAGCAGCATCATGATCGTGCCGTGGACGGTGAACAGCTGGTTGTACTGGTGGCTGGTGACCAGCTGGAGTCCCGGGCGGGCCAGTTCACTGCGCATCAGCAGGGCGAGGACGCCACCGAAGAGGAAGAACCCGAAGGAGGTCGTCATATAGAGGTTGCCGATCACCTTGTGATCGGTCGTCGTCGCCCACCGGGCCAGCGCCCGCCCGAGCGTGCGGTTCGTCCGCTGCCGCGCCGGTGCCCGGCGCGGCGGCTCGGTCCTCCTGTCCACCGCCATGCGGCGGAGGGTACCCAGGCGCTGTGGGCTCAGTCGTACGGCCACGCCGGACCCGGTGTCAGGCGTCCGAACCCTCGTCGGCGCGAAAGACTTCGTCGGTGTGTTCGCCCAGCTCAGGTGGTGCGAGCCGGTAGCTCGCCGGAGTGGCGCCGAGGCGGATCGGATGGGCCACCTGGCGGGTACCGCCGACGTCCACCACGGCCTCGACGCCCAGCCGTTCGGCGTAGGCGAAGGCCTCGTCGAGGGCGTTGACCGGACCGGCCGGCACTCCGGCCGCGGGCAGCACGTCGGCCCAGTGGTCGGCGGTGCGGGTGCGCAGCCGGTCCTGGAGGAGCGGGCGGAGTTCACTCCGGTGGGCCACGCGGTCGGGGTTGGTGCGGAACCGGGCGTCGTCGGCGAGCCGCGGTGCGCCGAGCAGCGCGGTGAGCGCGGCGAACTGCCGGTCGTTGCCGACCGCGAGGGCGATCGGCCGGTCCGCCGTGGGGAAGGTCTCGTACGGGGCGATGCTCGGGTGGGCGTTGCCGAGCCGGCCCGGGACGACGCCCGCCGCGACGTAGCCGGAGGCCTGGTTGGCCATCGCCGACAGCAGCGAGCCGAGCAGGCTGACCTCGACGAGCTGGCCCTCGCCGGTGCGTTCCCGGTGACGGAGGGCGGCGAGGATGCCGACCGTGGCGTGCAGTCCGGTGATGACGTCGACGAGGGCCACGCCCGTCTTGGTCGGTTCCCCGTGCGGGTCCGGCGCGCCGGTGACGCTCATCAGCCCGCCGACGGCCTGCACCAGCAGGTCGTAGCCGGGCAGTCCGGCGCCCGCTCCGGTGCCGAAGCCGGTGACGGAGCAGTAGACGAGCCGCGGGTCGGCGGCGAGGAGTGCCTCGTGGCCGAGGCCGAGCTTCTCCATGGTGCCGGGGCGGAAGTTCTCCACCACGACGTCCGAGCCGGCGATCAGCGCGCGGGCCCGGTCACGCCCCTCGTCCGTGGTGAGGTCGAGGGCGACGGACCGCTTGTTGCGGTTGACGCCCAGGAAGTACGTGGAGGTGCCGGAGGCGTCGGCGGGCGGGCGCCAGGCCCGGGTGTCGTCACCGCCGCCGGGCCGTTCCACCTTGACGACCTCGGCGCCCAGGTCGGCGAGGAGCATCGTCGCGTACGGTCCGGCCAGCACGCGGGAGAAGTCCGCGATGCGCACGCCCTGGAGGGCTCCCGTGTGGTGCGTGCCGTCGTCGGTGTCGCTGTCGGGCGTGCCGTTCTCGGGCGGGGCGTTCATGGGCATGGCGCGGCTCCTCGTGGGTCCGGTTCGTCGGGTCCGGTCTCCTGATCGGCATGCGCGCTCACCGGTGTCCTCACACGTGACCTGCGCCACGTGCGCGCGGGCCCGGCCCGGGCGTCGCCGGGTCCGGACCCGCGTGCGGGGTGCGGGGTGCGGGTTACGACGCGTCGAGCACGGTGCCGGTCAGCATCGGGCCCTGCGGCTCACCCTCGTCGTCGATGGTCCGGAAACCGATGTGCTCCGTGGGCTCCGTGACCTCGTCGCGGATCGTGGGCACCGTCACCTCGGCGTCCGACTCACCGGGCGGGACCGAGGCCCACAGCGAGAAGTACTCCAGCCGGGACAGCGGGACCTCCCCGTCGGGGATCTCGCCCACGGTCTCCAGCAGCCAGTCGCGGTCGACGTCCTTGGTGGACAACTCGGGACGGACGTCGTCCGGCACCGTCACCAGCGCCGTGCCCAGGTCCACGTCGGCGGGCTCGGACAGTGAGACCCGCCAACGCAGCGGCTGCCCCTCGGTGACCTCGTCGGCGATCGGCGACACGGTGATCTCCGGCATCGGGTCGTCGTTCTCGACCGTGACGCCGCCGGCGTACGAGCCGACGACCGAGCCCCGTACGGCCTTCACCAGCACGTCGTGGGAGGTGTCCCAGGCGTACCGCTCGTTGCCCTCCACCCGCACGGTCACATTGATGCCGGGGCTGCCGGGACGGACGGTGACCAGGCGGTCGTCGGTGGTCCCGGTGGCCGGGTCCGTGACGTACATCCTGACCATGCCACCGCCCTTGCCGGAGAGGCGCACCGGCACATGGTAGGTACGCGCGCCCGAGTCGCCCTCCTTGACCTTCGTCCGGCCGACGTCGACACGGGCCAGCGGGGCCGGCCGTACCTGAGGAGTGCCCGGCTGCCACGCGTAGGCGTCCATCAGCCACGCCTTGCCCGCGCCGGAACGCGGCGTCAGTTCCAGCGAGGTCACGCGGCGCAGGTCGACTCCGGCGCGGCCTGCCGCGGCGAGGGGTACGCGCAGTTCCCGCGCCCAGTAGGACGCGGTGCGTTCGCTGCCCGGCAGTCCGTCGGCGCGGACGCGGCCGAGGGTGGCACGCCTGCCCCGGGTGTCGGCGACGGTGACGTCGAACCGGGTGCCGGTACTGTTGGGCGGGACGATGACGCGCAGTGCGAGGCTCTTCGCACCCTTCAGGGAGACGGGTGTGCCGGGGCGGATCCGGGTGGCGGTGCCCGGTGCGGACCAGTCCAGGGCGATCGCGCCGCGGCCGGTCTCTCGTTCCGGCCGCCAGTACGCGAAGTGCGGTGAGGAACCGCCCGCGTCCTCGCCGAGGCATGCGGCACCCGGGTCGGGGTCGATCGCGGAGCACAGTCGTCCGCCGGTCACCCTCACCCCGCCGTCCGGCAGGAATCCGGCACCGCGGCCGGCCCCCACCGCGTGGGTCAGCACCCGTGCGGGGTCGGCCGAGGGGGCGCGGCGGCCCGTGCCGTCGATCAGCTCGCGCACCCGGTCGTCACCCGCGACGAACAGCCGTGCGGCGGCGGCGACGTAGGTCGCGCCGGCCCGGTGCTGCTGCTCGGCGGTGAGCCGGGTGGGGCTGCCCACGGAGCAGACCGGGTCGCGGTCCTCGGGGTCGTCCCAGAAGTCGTCGTCGGCGGGTGCCTCGGCCTGGCCGGGCGTCCACTCGCTGTTGAAGTAGTTGTGGTTCGCGCCGATGATGTGGACCGCGCTGTGCAGCGCCCGGCCCCGGCTCACGCCGCGGGTGCCGTCGACGTACAACTGCCCCTGGAGATCGGAGACGTCGCCGTCGCAGCCCGGCAGGATCGTCAGCGACGGCACGTCGGGGACCGGGTTCTGGCCGAAGGCGGTGGGGCCGATGAGCACGGTGCCGCGGATGTTCCAGCGGGCCCGGCCCTGGTGGCCGTCCTGGCTCGCGGGCGGCGGGTAGAGGCTGTCCATGGCGGCCCGGTCGACGCCTTCGCCGCCGCGTGAGTGGCCGACGAGCAGGACGCGGGACAGGTCGGCCCCCGGGCCCCGGCGTACGGCCGTCGGCGCCGCGGCGGGCCTCGCGGCCCAGTCCGCCCAGCGGGCCAGGTGCGAGCGCACCAGCGACGAACGGGCCTGGGCGCCGCCGTCCTCGACGTCGCCGTCCTGGCCGTTGATGCCGTTGGCGGAGATCGAGACGGTCACATAGCCCTGGGAGGCCAGCAGCTTCTGGTCCTTCAGATAGCCGCGGTGGCTGGGGACGGGCCGGGCCTCGTCGGCGCAGGGCCAGTCGATGGTGACGGCCTCGTCGCCCTGGCCGGGGACGTAGCAGGTGGCGTGGCGGCCGTGCAGGAAGAGGGCGAGGGGGCGCTTGCCGGTCGCTCCCTCGGGCGCGACGACCAGGCCGCGCATCTCGACCGGGGCGGGGAAGCCGGGCAGTCGGACCGGGGCGAGCGCGTACTCGCCGGTGGTCGTGGCGAACCGGCCGGGTCTGCCGGGGTCGACGGTGGCGGCGGGGAGCCGGGGCGGGAGTTTCGCCCAGGGCGCGTCGGTGGGGCGGCGCTCGCGGGCGGCGGCGCCGGGTTCGTCGTCCAGTCGGCGGCCGGCGGCGAGGACTTGGAGGTCCGTCAGCCCGTTCAGTGCGGACGGTTCGGTGCCGGCCAGGGGTAAGCGGAAGGTCCGGCCGTCCTCGTCCGGTTGCGGTACGCCGAGCAGGCGGCCGTCGGTGCGGAACTCCACCCGTGCGTCGCCGGGCGGGACGACCCGCGGGGAGCGCCACTCCAGGGCTCTCGCCTCGTCGGTGCCGGTGATCCGCCAGCCGGGCGGCAGGTCGGCGGTGCCGTTCGGTGCCGACCGCGCGGAAGCGGCGCCGGGCGGCCGCGGCAGGGCGTGGGCCGCGGCGGGCGCCACTCCCGCCAGCGTCAGCACCGCTGTGGCGGCGGCCCATGTCTTTCGAGCACGTATCAAGAATCCGCTCCCAATACCTCGGGTGGGGGCTCCGCCCGTGCGGGCCCCCTCGTTGGAGGAGGAGGGGACGATGAATCCTCGGGTTGCCTGCGAGGGGTCAGCCGCCGCCGGTGCCGCCGGTCCCGTCCGCGCTGTCCGTCCCGCCGGCCTCGCGGGCCTCGCCCGTCGGGCAGTCGTCGCTGGACCGGCCCGCCAGCCGGCCGCCGGGCTGCTCCACGGTCACCTGCGCGCTGCCCAGTGCCGGGTCCTGGCGCAGACGGGCGACGGCGACCGTGCAGGCCAGCTGGTCGACGGCCGTGCCGCTGAGGCTTCCGGCGCTCCGCGGCAGCTGGACGACGACCGCCGCTCCGTCGGTCCGGATGGTGGGCACCACGGAGGCCGGCGGCAGTTCGGTCGTCAGCCCCTCTTTCTGCTCCTGCTCGTCCGGGCCCTCGAGCAGCATGAGTACGGTGCTGCCGAGGTCGGTCGCGCCGGGCGTCGTGCGGGACACCGCCACCAGGGTGCCGTCCGTGACGAAGTAGAGCGGGACCGTGGCGACGGGCACGGCCATGGATTCGGCCTGCGACGGGGTGGGGGCCCGGCCCGGTTCCAGTACGCCGGTCGCGGGTTCGCCCGCCTCGACCACACCGGTCGCGGGGATGCCGCAGGCGGAGAGCGGGAGCAGCGCCGCCGCGAGGAGGAGGGGGAGCCGGCGTCGGGCGCTGCCGCCGACCGGTCCCACGCCCGGGGCCGTCGTGGTCGCCGGTGGTGGCGTCGGCGGGTTCATGGTTGTTCCTCCTTCGCCGCGTGCGGCATCCGGTCCTCCGTCCCGTCCGGTCTCAGCGGGAGGACGACCGTGAAGACGGCGCCGCCGTCCGGATGGTTGGCCGCCCGGACGGTGCCGCCGTGCAGGTGTACGTTCTCCGCGGTGATGGCCAGCCCGAGGCCGCTGCCCTCACTGCGGGTCCGGGCGCCGTCCGATTTGTAGAAGCGGTCGAAGACGTGCGGCAGGACGCTGTCGGCGATGCCGTCCCCGGCGTCGCCGACCACGACGACCGCCTGCCTCCCCGCGTGGGGGTCGTCCTGTCCGTAGAGGTGCAGGCGAACAGGGGGAGCGCCATGCCGGAGGGCGTTGGCGACGAGGTTCGCGACGACGACGTCGACGCGGCGCGGGTCGACCCGGCCGCGCAGCGTGCCCGGTTCCGGCAGGCTGGTCTCCACCGTGTCCAGCCAGCCGCGGGAGGCGAGCGTGCGCCGTACGGACTCGGCGAGGTCGATCTCGTCCAGGTGCAGGGCGGCCGCGCCCGCGTCGAACCGGGAGATCTCCATCAGGTCGTCCACCAGGCCGGCCAGCTTCGTGGTCTCCTCGCTGATGAGGCGCACGGCCATCGCGGTGTCGCCGTCGAGGCCGGCCGCGTCCTCGTCCAGCACGTCGGTCACCGCCGACATCGCCGCCAGCGGGGTGCGCAGTTCGTGCGAGACGTCCGCGGCGAAGCGGCGGGCACCGGCCTCCATGCGCCGCAGTTCCGCCACCGACCCCTCCAGCGCGGCGGCCGTCTCGTTGAAGGTGCGGGACAGGTCGGCGAGTTCGTCGGAGCCCTGCACCGCGAGCCTGGTGTCCAGGCGGCCCTCGGCGATACTGCGGGTCGCCCGCCGCAGCGCCCGCACGGGCCGCAGCACCCCGCGCGCGGCCAGGAGGGCGATGAGCACGGCCAGGGCCAGGGCGGGCACGGTGGCGCGTTCGATGGCGGTGACCAGCGCGTCGACGTAGCCCTGCTCCTCCCGCTGCGGCACGGTGAGGTAGACCTCCAGTCCGGAGGCGCGCCGCTCGGTGCCGTACTGGCCCGCGAAGGTGACGGGCATGCCGACGACCAGTGAGGGGTGGCCGTCCCGCGTCACCCGCTGGAACACGGTGGCGCGGCGGGTACGCACGGACTCGCGCATCGCCGGGGACAGTTCCCGGAACGAGTCCCCGGGGCCGGACGTGGCGCTCGCGTCCCGGTAGGCGACCAGCACCCGCCAGTTCTGGGACCGCCCGCCGCGCGACACGTCGACGGCGAACGACCGCAGGTCGGTCTCGTCGGGCGGGAACCGGTAGTTGGGGACCAGGGTGTTGACCCGGTGCCGGAAGTCCTCGATCACCGTGTCCTGGCTCTGCTGCAGGACCCCGGTACGTGCCTCACGGAAGGTCAGCGCGCCGGTGGTCACCGTGGCCACGACAGCGACCAGCGTGAAGGCCACCACCAGCCGCACGCGCAGGCCGCCCAGCGCGCGCAGTACCCGGGGAACTCTCACCGGGTCCCGAACCGGTAGCCGAAGCCGCGCACGGTGTGGACGTAACGGGGTCTGCCCGCAGGCTCGCCGATCTTGGCCCGCAGGCGCTTGACGCAGGCGTCCACGAGCCGCGCGTCCCCGTGGTAGTTGTGCTCCCATACGGCTTCCAGGAGCTGTTGGCGGCTGAACACCTGCCCGGCCGAGGCGGACAGTGTGAGCAGCAGCCGCAGTTCGGAGGGGCCGAGGGCGACGGGCCGGCCCTGGTGGGTGACGGTGAGTCCGGCCCGGTCGATGACCAGATCACCGTGGTGTTCGGTACGGGGCGTGCCGTGCTCGTCCGACGCGCCGCCCACGCGGCGCAGCACCGCCCGGATGCGTGCGTCCAGTACGCGGGCGCGGACCGGCTTGACCACGTAGTCGTCCGCTCCGGCCTCCAGTCCGACGACGATGTCGGTGTCGTCACCGCGGGCGGTGGCCATGATGATCGGCACCTGGTCGTGGGCGCGTATCCGCCGGCACACCTCCAGGCCGGGCATGCCCGGCAGCATCAGGTCCAGGACCACGGCGTCGGGCCTGAAGGACCGCAGCTGTTCCAGTCCGTCCTCGCCCGTCGCGGCCGCGGCGACCTCGTGTCCCTGGCGGCGCAGGGCGAGACGCACGCCCTCCCGGACGGCGCGGTCGTCTTCGATGATCAGGACCCGTGGCATGGATCTCAGTATGCGTATGAACGTGCGAATGTCCGCGCGCGGGTGGCGGCTGTTACACAGCGGTCCAAAAGCCGTCCACGGGCGATCACACGGCGAGGGCACGCTTCGTGATCATGAACGAGCACCGATCGACGTCCTCGCCGACCTCCGGCTCGGCCCACCGACGCAGCCGCGGCAGCCGCGCACGCCGCAGACGGGGCGGGCAGCCGCCGTGGCTGTGGGCGGGGCTCGCGGCCGGCGTCGTGCTGCTGCTCGCCGGCGGTCTGGTCCTCAAGGAGCGCGCGGACACCTCCCCCCGCTCCGTCGATGCGACCGATGCCGCCGGGCCGTCCTCGGCGTCCGAGCGACCCGCGTCGCGCAGCGTCGTCGAGACGGAGGAGGCGAAGGAGGACGAGCCCGAGGTCGAGGTCGGGAATGAGAAGGACGAGGAGAAGAAGAAGGAGGGGGAAGAGAGGACCCCGGGCCCCGGCTCGATTCCGTCGTCGGGACCGGGGACGTTCGCCACCGCGAGCGGCGGCGGCGACCGGGTAGGCGGGAGCGGGCGGACGCTGACCTACGTGGTCCAGGTCGAGGACGGCATCGGGATCCAGGCGCGGGACGTCGCGACCGAGGTCGAGCGGATCCTCGCCGACGAGCGGGGCTGGACGGCCGACGGGAAGGTGGGGTTCCGGCGGGTGTCCGGTGGCACGTCCGACTTCCGGGTACGGCTCGCCACGGCGGAGACGGTGGACGACATATGCGGCCAGTACGGTCTGGACACCGGCGGCGAGGTCAACTGCAACGTGGGTCAGGACGTCATGGTCAACCTCAAACGGTGGCTGCTGGCCACGCAGTACTACGCGGACGACGTGACGTCCTACCGCGCTCTGATCATCAACCACGAGGTCGGGCACTTCCTCGGCCACGGCCACGAGGGGTGCCCCGGGCCGGGGCGGCCCGCTCCGGTGATGATGCAGCAGATCAAGGGACTGCACGGGTGCCGGACCAATGTCTGGCCCTACGACAGCGAGGGCCGGCCCGTCACCGGACCGGCCCTCGACTGAGAAGAGCGTGCGGACGCGCAGGCCTCGGACGGCCGCCTCGGGGCGGACCCGCGGCTCAGGCGGTGGTGGTCCCCTCCACGGGAATCCACAGCTCCGCGTCGGCCCGCGCCCCGTCGTCCGACAGACGGACGCGCAGGATCTCGGGCCCGGGCCTGCTTCGGTAGGGGTTCGACGGGAACCACTGCGTGAACACGTCCCGCCACAGGTACTGGAGGGACTGCGGGAACGGACCGGAGTTCTCGAACACCGCCCACGCCCCCGCCTCGACCGGGAGGGCGTCCAGGTCCGTGGGTGCCTCCGCGCGCGTCACGGCACCGTGGTAGTAGTCGAGCTCGGTGCCCTCCGCGCGGCTCGGGTCGATCTGGTCGGACACCCCGACGATCCCCGCCGGTTCCTGGTCGGAGAGCGACCTGATCCGCTCCAGCGTGCCGGGGCCGATGCCCCGGATGAACTCGGCGATCGCGGGGTTGGCCCCCTCGTGGATCAGGGGGACACGGGCCTTCTTTCCGACGACACGGAATTCCTCCTTGTCCTGGATCCGGTATCGCATGCTGCTGCTCCCTTCGACGACGAGGCGGAAGGACATCCGGGGCTGGGCCCGCAGAACCGCGCCGGTTCGCCGGGCCTCGCCCGGGCCCACACCGTGCATGGCGCGGAACGCCCGCGCGAAGGCCTCGCCCGAGCCGTAGCCGCAGCGGACCGCGATGTCCAGCAGCGTCCGCTCGCCGGCGAGCACCTCGGCGCCCGCCACGGTCAGCCGCCTGCGGCGGATGTACTCCGAGAGCGGTATGCCGGACAGCGCGGAGAACATGCGCCGGAAGTGGTACTCCGACGTCACCGCGATGCGCGCGAGTTCGGCGACGTCGACCGGCTGGTCGAGATGCGCCTCGATGTGTTCCATGGCCTGGTTCAGCCGTTCCAGCATCCCGGGCTCCTTCCCTTTCGCTCACTCACGTTAGGGAGCCCGCACCCTCCGGGACCCGACATCCTGTGCCCGGCGCGGTCGGGTGCCTCCTGCCGTGTCGCGGCCGGTCAGCCCGGGCTCGGCGACGGACAGGCTGCGTGGGCGGCGCTCGGCGTCGTAGCGGGTCCGTGCGGAGGCGACGCCGGGCTCGGTGGCGAGCGCGGCGGTCAGCGTGGCGGCGTCCTCGAGTTCCTGGCGGGCATCCTGGCCGAGGCTGGGGGTCATGGCGTGGGCCGCGTCACCGAGCAGGGCGGCCCGGGCGGCGGTGAAGGACGGGAGTTCGGTCACCAGTTCGTGGATGTCGTGGTGCAGCACGGCCTCGGGGCGGGGTCGCGTCCAGCAGCGCGGGGACGGGGTCGTGCCAGTCGCCGAAGCGGTGCCGCGTCGCCACGAGGGCGTCCGGGTGGCGCAGTCCGGGCGAGGAGTTGAGTACCGCGTGCCGTTCGGCCCGTCCGTCGGGGAACGCGATGTGGCCGAACTCGGCGCCTCTCCCCCAGGTCAGCTCGAAGTCGCTGTCCAGCGCGACGGGACGCTCCGTGACGGCGCGCAGCACCGTCGACCCGCTGTAGGCGGCACTGCTCACGGCCCTGGTCCGGCGCCTGGTCGAGCGCGACCATGCGGAACTGCACGCGATGGGGCAGGAGACACCGGCGCCGCGGGACGTCGACGAGCGTGCCGTCACGCTGCTGACGTGCGTGGACGGGCTGGTTTCGACCGCCTCGTCAACCGCGGCAGCGTGTCCGGCACGGAGATCGGCAGGCTGGTGGCCGCGTCGTCGCGTTGAACCGGGCGGTCACCGGCGGCGGTCGGTCGCGGACTCGGCGCAGTCGGGGTTGCGGCATGTGCCCGGGCGCCACACCGGGACGTAGATCCCGAGGGTCTTGTGCCGTTTGACCTCCGCCGGGACGTGGTGGCCGCAGGACGGGCAGATGTGCCCGCGCTGCACGTCGGCCTGCCGCGGTTCGGCCTGCGTCGTCTTCGTGTGCTGCGTGTGACTGCTCATGATTCTCACGTCCACGCTAGGAAGAGCCTTTTAGAAGCTTTTGCCCCTACTTTACGTTCCCATGTCCGGGGGGAACAGTCCTGTCCAGTGCCTCCTCGTCCGGGCGGCCCGCGTCCTCGTCGGCCGTGTCGGTGGGGCGTCGCAGGCTCAGGGCCACCGACACCGCCAGGACCACGACGATGATCGCCAGGCTCACCGGGGACGGGATCTCCGGCACGGAGGTGCTGACCATCTTGTGGAGCGCCTGGAGGATGAGCTTGACGCCGATGAACCCGAGGATGATCGCCAGGCCCTTGCTCAGGTAGTGGAAGCGGTCCAGCAGTCCCGACAGCAGGAAGTACAGGGCCCGCAGGCCGAGGATGGCGAAGGCGTTGCTGGTGTAGACGATGAAGGCGTCGTCGCTGACCGCGAGCACGGCCGGCACGCTGTCCACGGCGAAGATCAGGTCGGCCGCCTCGATCGCGGCGACGACGGCGAGCAACGGCGTCGCCACCCGCTTGCCCGCCTCCTTCACGAAGAACTTCGGGCCCGCGTAGGTGTCGCGCACGGGGATGACTCTGCGCAGCAGCCGGACGGCGAAGCTCCGGCCCGGGTCGAAGCTCTCCTCCTCGCCCTTGAGGATCTTGTAGACGCTGTAGAAGAGGATGGCCGCGAAGACGAACAGAACGGCGGTGAACCGGCTGACCACGGCCACGCCCGCCGCCAGGAAGACACCGCGGAACACCAGGGCGCCGATGACGCCGAAGAAGAGAACACGGTGCTGGTAAGCGCGGGGCACCTTGAAGTAGGCGAAGATCAGGGCGAAGACGAAGAGGTTGTCGACCGAGAGGCTCTTCTCCAGCAGCCACGCGGTGGTGTACTCCGTGCCCGCCGTACCGCCGAGGACGAGGAAGACGACCCCGCCGAAGACGAGGGCGAGGCCGACCCACAGCCCGCTCCAGGCCGCCGCTTCCTTGAATCCGATGACGTGAGTGTCGCGGTGGGCCAGCAGATCGACGACGAGCGACACGACAACGGTCGCGGCGAAGGTTATCCAGAGCCAGAACGGCACATCGAACATGCGGGCCTCGCAATGATCCGCAGGGACACACCCCTACACCTGAGTGTGCCCCACGCGACGGCCGGGGACGATCTCAGCGTTCCTCGGCCCGGGGGGCGGGACGCAGCGCCTCGGACGTCACGCCGTTGGCCCTGGCGGCGTCGGCGAGGGCCTGAGCGGCGGCCTCCGCGGCCTGCGCCGTGTCGTCGGCCGCCTGGGCCGCGCCGTCGTCGGAGGCCTTCTCGCGGGTGGCGGGCGACTGGGGCAGCGCTTCGGTGAACGCGCGGGACACCCCCTGGAGCGCGGAGGTGACCTCGCTGGGGATGACCCAGAAGGTACTGCCCGACCCCTGGGCGAGCTGGGGCAGCACCTGGAGGTACTGGTAGGCGAGGAGTTTGGGGTCGGGGTCGTTGCGGTGCACGGCCTGGAAGACCTCGTCGATCGCCCGGGACTGTCCCTCGGCCTTGAGGATCTCGGCGGTGCGGTTGCCCTCCGCGCGCAGGACGGCGGCCTGCTTGTCGCCCTCGGCGGTGAGGATCTGCGACTGGCGCTGCCCCTCCGCGCCGAGAATGGCGGCCCGCTTGTCCCGCTCGGCCCGCATCTGCTTCTGCATCGCGTCCTTGATGGACTGCGGGGGGTCGATGGCCTTGATCTCCACCCGGTTCACTCGCAGCCCCCACTTACCGGTGGCCTCGTCCAGCACACCGCGGAGCTGGCTGTTGATGGTGTCGCGTGACGTGAGGGTCTTCTCCAGATCCATGGAACCCACGACATTGCGCAACGTGGTGACGGTGAGCTGCTCGACCGCCTGGAGGAAACTCGCGATCTCGTAGAAGGCCGCGCGCGGATCGGTGACCTGGAAATACAGCACGGTGTCGATCTCGACGACCAGGTTGTCCTCGGTGATGACAGGCTGCGGTTTGAAGGAGACGACCTGTTCCCGAAGGTCGATCACCGGATAGACGCGATCGATGTACGGAATGACGAGACTCAGGCCTGGTTTCAGGGTGCGGTGGTAGCGGCCGAGCCGTTCGACGTTGCGGGCGCGGGCCTGCGGCACGATGCGAACCGCCCGCACCACGGTGAAGACCGCGAGCAGCGCGACGATCACACCGGCGATGAGGAACGCCGAGGCTTCCATGGTCACTCCCGGGGGTAGACGAGTGCGGTGGATCCGCTGATCTCCATGACGTCGACGGTCGCTCCTCGAGGGATGACCAGCGTCTCGTCATAGGAACGGGCCGTCCATTCCTCGCCGCCGATACGGACCCTGCCCTCCATGCCCGTCACCTCGGAGACGACGTAGGCGGCCTTTCCGACCAGTGCGTCCACGCCGAATCGCTCCCTCTGCGGCTGGAGGACGTGGCGCAGCGCGACGGGGCGTACGAAAATCATGGTGACCGTGGCGACGACGGTGAACACCAGGAACTGGAATGGCGCTGAAAGTCCGGCCGCGGCGGATCCGGCCGTGATCAGCGCGGCCGCACCAAGCATTCCGAGCGCGGCGGTAAGAGTGAAGATCTCCGCCACGATCAGAACCGCTGCGACGATCAACCAGATCAGCCATGGATCCATTACGACCCCTCCTGGAAGGTGTGGGTACGCGAATGGCTGGGCGTATACCTCTGTTTTACCTTCTTCCAGGAAAACAGAACCCCTTCGGTGCTGTCACGGATTCGTCCGCAGAACGTTCCGGACCGCCTCGGAGGCAGCAGGAGGCCGTCGGCACCGCCGTGGGAGCCGACGTCGCGGGAGTGCCCCTTGCGCCGCGTGGGGCCGTCGCAGTGGGCTGTCCCCACGAAGAAGAGAAGCCTTGCGGCGCTGACCGCTGCCCTGGTGGTCACCCTCCGGAGGCCGCTATAGGTCTAGACCACGACGAGACCGACCTGCCGAGGTCGCCCAGCGAGAGAGGAGCCCCACCTATGGAGCCGCCTCCCTGTTCGACGCCCTGGGCGGTCCGCACGGAGCCGGGTCCGGCTTCGGCGAGTGGCCCGGCTGGTGGGCCGCCGTGATCCAACTGCTCGGCGGCACGATGGTTCTGTGCGGGGCGGGGGCCCGGGCCGCAGCCGTCCTGTGCTCCGGGTCCATGGCGTACGCCTACTTCACCGAGCGACGTCGCTTCACTGAGACGCGGGCGCTCCGTAGACGCCCAGCTCGTGGATCGAGTGGCCCAGGTTGGTCTTCCGCCCGGAACGCGATCGGCTCTCGTCCGTCCCGGGGCGTCGGGTCGTGAACGCCTGGCCTGTCGTCCGGAATCGAGGTGCCGTCGGGTCGCGGGCCCGATGCCGCGCCCGTGTCCATGCCTACGGGGAGGTCGTACGCCGGACGCTCACGGCTCCCGGCGCGCGTGGTCACCCGCCGGCGCCGTGCTGGCGCGGACGATCAACGTGGGGTCGACGGACGCGGGTTCCGGCGCCGCGCCCGGGTCCGCGATGTGCCGCAGCAGGTGGGCGACCGCGAGGGCACCCATCTCGGTGAAGGGCTGGGCCACCGTCGTCAGCGAGGGCGAGCAGTACTCCGCGAGCGCGATGTCGTCCACACCGACGACGGAGATGTCCTGCGGCACCCGGCGGCCGAGTTCGTGCAGGGCGCGGATCACCCCGAAGGCCATCTCGTCGCTCGCCACGAACACCGCGGTGACGTCGGGGATCTTCCCCAGGATCAGCCCGTTGCGGTACCCGGAGGCGGGTGTCCAGTCGCCCTCCAGCACCGGAGGCACGGACAGTCCGGCCTCCTCCAGGGTGTCGCGCCAGCCGACGCGGCGGCTGGCGGCGTCGAGCCATTCCTCGGGCCCCGCGACGTGCCAGACGGTCTCGTGGCCCAGCCCGATCAGGTGACGTGTCGCCAGGCGTGCCGCAAGGGTCTGGTCGACGGCGACGACCTCGGTGGCCGAGGTCCTCGATCCGTCGACGGTGACGGTCGGCACCGAGCGGGTGAGCTGCTCGATCCTCGGGCTCACATGGACCAGCGGCACCGAGAGGATGACCCCCTCGACGCCCTGCTCCGCCAGCCGGGACAACGCCCCCTCGATGGCCGCGGTGTCCAGCGACGCGGTGGTCGCGGTGCTGACCGCGTACCCGGCTTCGCGTGCCGCGGTCTCGATGCCGAACGTCAGGTTCGTGCGCGAGTAGAAGTTGGTCTGCAACGTCACGACGCCGATCGTCCGGCTGCGCCCCGACGACAGCACGCGCGCCGCGTTGTTCTTGCGGTAGCCGAGCTGTTCGACGGCGGCGAGCACCTTGGCGCGGGTCTTCTGCTGGACGTTGGGGTGACCGGCCAGGGTCCGGGACACCGTCTGGGCGGAGACCCCGGCGAGCCGGGCCACGTCCGCCATGCCGGGCTGCCGCGCGGCGCCGTCTTCGGCCGTCCGCCTGCTCACTGGCCTCTGGCCGGCTGCCGGTGTTTCCGATGACATCGCTCGCCTCTCCGGGGACGACGCGGTCCTGGCCGCGTCGTCGCAGATGGTGGTCCCGCACGGCAGTCTAGCCGCGCAGGCCCTATTGGCATCGATAACACCGTCTGCCATAGTTCCCGCCAGCGCATGGAGCCGGGCAGATTGGTCCGGTGCGGGGAGCCGTAGCCGGCGCCGAGGAGGCGGAATGGCACCAGGGTGGCAGCGATAACATCGCAGGCGGCCCAGTGAGCGGCGCTCCGGCCCGGGAGGACCACGTGCCCGCCCGCCTCGATGGGCGCCAACGGCTTCCCGCCCGGCGGCACCGGCCCGGCGACCGTCCCCTGGCGCATCCCCTCCCCGCCCGCGTCGCCGAGCCGGTGCCGGCCGCCCGTCACGAACTCGCCACCGTCTCCGTCCCTCATCCGACCCGAGGAGGAAGCACCAAGTGGAAACCATGACGTCCCCATCACCTCGCCCACCCGGACGCAGACGAGTGCCACGCCCCGGCGCCGTCGCCGCGGCGCTGGGCCTCGCCCTCGGCATGCTGTCGACCGCCGCGGTCCCCGCGGGCGCGGCCCTGCCCCGGGCCGTCTTTGTCCCGGCGCCGGCGGGGACGCCGGTGGAGCTGAGCCGCGGCGGGCTGACCGTCACCGTGGCGAAGGAGTTCCCCCAGGTCATCTCGTATCGGCTGGGCGAGCGCAGCCTCCGCGGGCAGGCGTCCGCCCTGGACAGCTTCACCATCAACGGCACACCGCACCGCGCCACCACGACCATGCGGGCGAAGGACGGCAGGGCGACCTACACCTCCACCTTCGAGGACCTGCCCCATCTCACCATCACCTCGACCATCACCGTGACCGAGGAGACGACGGTCGTCTTCGCCGTCGAGAAGATCTCCGGCGAGGCCGCGGCGACGGTGCGCACCCTCGCGATCCCCGGTCAGTCCCTCGTCTCCGTGGACTCCTCCGAACCGGGCGCGAACCTCGCCCGGACGAAGATCTCCACGGACTCGACGACGACCGCCGACCGGTTCATCCCCATCACCGGCGACACGGTCCCGGACAAGGAGCCGGTCGGCACCCCGTACGCGTTCGTCGGCAACTCGCGGCTGTCGGCGGGGATCATCACCAACGCGACCGAGGACTCGCCGCAGAACGACAACACCAACTGGAACACCCGCCTGCAGTCGCGCGTCGTCGACGCCGGAGACGGCCGGCGCCGGGCGGAGCTGTCGGCGGGCACCTACACGTACCAGCCCGACGGCGCGACCGATCCGCGGGTGGACACCTACGAACTGCCGCGGGCGACCGTGGTCCTCGCCGCCGACGCCAACGACGACGGCACGGTCGACTGGCAGGACGGCGCCGTCGCCCACCGGGAGCACATGCGGCGTCCGCTCGGCGCGGACCGGGTGCCCGAGCGGGTGGTGCAGCGGATCCCGTTCAACTTCGCGAGCCAGGCCACCAATCCGTTCCTGAAGACGCTGGACAACACCAAGCGCATCTCCATGGCCACCGACAACCTCGGGCAGTGGGCGCTGGAGAAGGGCTACGCGAGCGAGGGCCACGACTCCGCCCACCCCGACTACGGCGGCAACGAGAACGTCCGCGCGGGCGGCCTGAAGGATCTGAACCGGCTCACCGGAACGGGCGCCCGCTACAACGCCGACTTCGCCGTGCACGTCAACGCCACCGAGGCGTACGCGCAGGCGAAGACCTTCAGCGAGGACCTGGTCGCGGGCCAGAAGAACGGGTGGGACTGGCTCAACCAGGCCTACCACATCGACCAGCGCAAGGACCTCGGCACCGGCGCCGTCCTGGACCGGTTCAAGAAGCTCCGCAAGGAGGCGCCGGGCATCAGGACCGTCTACATAGACGCCTACTACTCCAGCGGCTGGCTGGCCGACGGACTGGCCGCCGAACTGCGGAAGATGGGCTTCGAGGTCGCCACCGAGTGGTCGTACAAGTTCGAGGGCACCTCGCTGTGGTCCCACTGGGCCGCCGACAAGAACTACGGCGGCGCCACCAACAAGGGCATCAACTCGAACATCGTCCGCTTCATCGCCAACTCCGACCGCGACGTGTGGAACGTCGACCCGCTGCTCGGCGGCGCCAACATCGTCGAGTTCGAGGGCTGGACCGGTCAGGACGACTGGAACGCCTTCTACCGCAACATCTGGACCGACAACCTGCCGACCAAGTTCCTCCAGCACTACCAGGTGATGGACTGGGCCCTCGGCGAGTCCGCGAAACTCACCGGCGGCGTGAGCGTGAGGTCCGTCGACGGCGAGCGGCGGATCTCCATGGGCGACGCCGTCGTCCTCAAGGGCGACACCTACCTGCTGCCCTGGGGGAACGCCGAGAAGGGCAACGGCACCTCCTCCCCCGGCGACGCCGACAAGATGTACTTCCACAGCGCCTCCGGCGGCACGCACACCTTCGAACTGACCGAGCAGTTCGCGGGCAACAAGAACTTCACCCTCTACGAACTCACCGACCAGGGCCGGGTGAAGAAGGCCGGGGTGAAGGCCGACGACGGGCGGGTGACGCTCTCCGCCGAGAAGGGGCAGCCGTACGTCCTGGTGCCGAACGGCGGCAAGGCGCCGCACAAGGACCCGCACTACGGCGAGTTCACCGGGCTGTCCGACCCGGGCTTCAACGGCGGGGACCTGGACGGCTGGAACGCACGGGGCGGCGCGCAGATCGTCCGGGCCGGCAACGGCGACAACGTCGTCCGGCTGGGCGACGGCGCCTCCGGCATCTCCCAGGAGGTCTCCGGCCTCACCCCGGGCAAGCGGTACACGCTCGGCGCGGACGTCGAGATCGGACCCGGTGAGCGACGGGACACCACACTCCGGGTACGCGGTGGCGAGAACCCGGCGGCGAAGACCTTCGACATCACTCCGGCGATCAACAAGATGGCGGCCGACGAGAAGCGGGACACCTACTCCCAGCAGGCCGCCGTCTCCTTCACGGCACCGCGCGGCGGCAAGGTCACGGTGGACCTCGGGGCCGTCGCGGGCAGCGCCCCGGTCGTCCTGGACGACGTACGCGTCATGGCGGACACCACCGCGCCGCTCCCCCGCGGCAAGGACGGCACCGTGACCGCCCACGACGACTTCGAGGGCAACCAACCGGGTTGGGGACCGTTCGTCAAGGGCGACGCCGGCGGTGTCACCGACCCCCGCACAAGCGTCAGCGACCTGCACGAGCCCTACAGCCAGAAGGCGTGGAAGAACACCTACTCCCCCTACGACGCCGGTGCGTTGAAGGGCAAGGCGGTCGACGACGTGCTCGCCGGGCGGCACTCGCTGAAGTCCCACGCGGAGAACACGGGGCTGGTCCACCGCACGACCCCCGCCACGGTGCCGTTCGAGGAGGGCCACAAGTACGAGGTCTCCTTCTCGTACCAGACCAACATCGAGGGTCAGTGGGCCTGGGTCACCGGCGCGGACCGGGTCGCCGACGGGAAGACCTCCTCCCGGGACATCACCCGTGACGTCCTGGAGCCCGCCCTGGACACGGCGACCTACTCCCGGGAGATCGTCGCCGGGTGCGGGGACACCTGGGTCGGGCTGCGCAAGCTCAGCAGTGCCCGGGGCACGGACCTCGTGCTCGACGACTTCACCGTGACCGACCTGGGCAGGGCCGACGCCGGAGCCGCCTGCGCCGGTGTCACCGCGCCGTCCGGCGCGGAACTGAGCCCGGGCGTTCCCGGTGAGTACGTCACCACGTTCACCAACCACGAGTCGGCCGACGCCGTGAACGTCGGTGTCCGGTTCCAGGGGCTGCCCGAGGGCTGGAAGGCCGAGGTGAAGGACAAGGACGGCAACCTCTTCGAGAGCGTGGAGCCGGGCGCGAGCGTGCGCACCACGTGGCTCCTCACGCCGCCGGCCGACACGTCCGACACCTCACCCGCCTGGAAGGTGACGGCCACGTACGCCCACGCGGGGGCGACCAAGACCGTGTCGGCGGACGCCCGGGCCGCGGTGACCGACGAACCCGTGCTCTCGCCCGGCTCGATGACCGCGACCGCCGACTCCGAGAACGGCTCCTCCGGTTCCGCTGAAGGGCCGGTGTCCAACGTGCTCGACGGTGACGCCGGCACCATCTGGCACACCGACTACACCACCTCCCAGGCCCCGTATCCGCACTGGGTGACGCTGAAGCTCGACGGCACGGCCGACATCGACGGCTTCGGCTATCTGGGCCGGCAGAGCGGTGGCCAGAACGGACGTGTCGCCGGCTACGAGGTGGCGGTGTCCCAGGACGGCGAGGCGTGGACGACCGTGGCCCGCGGCACCCTCAAGGACGTCCCGCAGACGCAACGGGTCTCCTTCGACCGGGTGCGCGCCTCCCATGTGCGCTTCACCGCGCTGGACGCGCTCAACAAGCAGCCGTACGCGGCCGCCGCGGAGATGCGTGTGTACGGCGTCCCGGTGGACCTTCCGACGGGCTACCCTCCGGGCGAACGCCCTGCCGACGCCCACTGAGCCGGCGTCCGTGGGGGGGGCCCCCCCCCCGGGGGGGGGCCCCCCCCCCGGGGGGGGGGGGGGTGGGCCCCCACCGCACAGGCGCAGACAGCCCAGGGCGCGGTGGGCGGGGGGGGGGGCGGGGGTGGT
>NZ_JBHYOB010000002.1:448587-491545 GCF_042744565.1 Streptomyces sp. NPDC058812 | reverse complement strand
CCCGGGGTGCCCCCCCCGCGGGCCCCCCCCGGGGGCCCCCCCCGGGCCCCCCCCCCGGGGCCGGGCGCCGGGGGCGCCCCCCCCCCGGCGGGGGCCCCCCCGACGCGCGGGGCCGTGAGGAGGTCAGCCGAACGTCTCGACGTACTCCTCCGACGGTCCGAGGTCGGGACGGTCGTGCAGGGTGATCCGGTCGCCGAAGCGTTCGAGTTCCAGCACGGTCAGGGTGTTGTCGCCGGGGTGCAGCAGCGGGCCGGGCAGGTAGAGCGTGGCCTGCGGTCCGATCTCCCAGTAGCGGCCCAGCAGGGTGCCGTTGACCCAGAGGAAGCCCTTCCCGAAACCGGGCAGGGCGACAAAGGCGTCGGCCGGCTCCGCCACGGACAGCGCGGCGGTGGCGAAGCCCGCCCGGCCGTCCGGTGGGGCCGCCGCCGCGGCGCGGGCCGTGTCCTGCCGCGTCCACTCGTCGAGCGGCAGCGGACGGCTCGTCCAGCCGTGCACCAGCCTGCGTTCCACCCGCACCCCGCCGAGGATGCCCTTGCCCTGGCCGAGCAGCGGTCCGTAGTTGATCCGCCCCTGGTTCTCCACCAGCAGCGCCAGCCGGACGCGCGCTCCGGTGCCGGAGACGGTGAAGGAGGCGGTCTCGCGGTCCAGTACGGCGACGGGTGCGCCGTCGACGAACACCTGGGCGCGGTCGTGCAGTCCCGTGACGGTCAGTTCGTGGTCTCCCGTAGGCAGCAGCGGCTCGGCCTCGTAGAGGACCAGGCCGGAGGCCAGGGAGAGTTCCTCGAAGCTGAGCGGCAGCGGTGCGTGTACCGGTTCGGCCGCCGCGCGCAGCCCGTCCAGCAGGGCCGCGTGCGGGGTGACCGGGAGTTCGCGGGGTTCCAGCAGCGGCGGATCGGCGGGCAGCGGGCGCTCGGTCCCGGCGCCGTCGAGCGCGGTCAGCTTCTCCCTCAGAGCGAAGAACTTCGGTGTCAGGGCGCCGTTCTCGGCGATGGGGGCGTCCGAGTCGTAGCTGGTGACGGCCGGCTGGATCCTGCCGCCGTCGTGGTTGGCGCCCGCCCACAGTCCGAAGTTGGTGCCGCCGTGCGCCATGTAGAGGCTCACGGAGCCGCCCTCGTCGAGGATGCCGCCCACGGTCTCGGCCGCGCTCTCCGCCGACCTGACGTGGTGCTTCTCGCCCCAGTGGTCGAACCAGCCGTTCCAGAACTCGGCGCAGAAGAACGGCTCCCCGGGCCGGCGCGAGCGCAGCAGCGCCGCTGCCTGAGCGGGACGTGAGCCGAAGGTCGCCGCCGCCAGTTCGCCGGGCAGGGCGCCGCCGTCCTGCATCAGCGGGGTCGGCCCGTCGGCCGTGTAGAGCAGTTCGGTGACTCCCCGCTCGACGAGGGCGTCCCGCACGTGGCGGACGTAGGCCTGGTCGTCGCCGTAGCTGCCGTATTCGTTCTCGATCTGTACGGCCACGACGGGTCCGCCCCGGCCGGCCTGGAGCTCGGCGACGCGCGGGATCAGCTCGTCGAACCAGCGGTCGACTGCTGCCAGGAAGGGGTCGTGGGAGGTACGCAGCCGCATGCCGGGAGTGCCGGTCAGCCAGGCGGGCAGACCGCCGTTGTCCCACTCGGCGCAGATGTACGGGCCCGGCCGCACGATGACGTCCAGCCCTTCCTCCTGGGCGAGGCGGACGAACCGGGCCAGGTCGCGCGGGCCGTCGAAGCGGATGTCGCCCTCGGTGCGCTCGTGGAAGTTCCACGGGACGTAGGTGTCCACCGTGTTCAGGCCGAGGGCGGCCAGCCGCCGGAGCCGGTCGGCCCACTGCTCGGGCCGGACCCGGAAATAGTGCAGCGAGCCCGCCAGGACGCGGTGCGGGCGCCCGTCCCGAAGGAGGACGCCGTCGCCGTACGTCAGGGTGGCCACGGCCGGTGGCGGGGAGGCCGGGAAAGAGGTGCTCACTTGACGGCTCCAGCGGTCAGGAGGGGGACGAGGACACCAGCGGTCGGAAGTTGGAACTATGGCAGAGAATGTTATCGATGCCAATCCATGAGCGGTGTCTGCGCATGTCTCGCTGGCCGAGCTGTTCCCTTCCTATGAGAACGATGCCATTGGGGGTCGTTCGGGCTGCCGCTGGACCGGCTGCGCGGGATGGTCGGGGCGGCGTCGCTGCCGGAGGGCTTCGTGGTGGTGCCGAGCGCGGGCCGCCCGCGTCAGCGGGCCGCCGTACACCGGCTGTGGCGTCTCGGAAGCGGCGAGCAGCTTCGCCGCCGTCTCCCCGGCCTCCGCCGGACTCCAGCGGGCGCCCTTGTCGGCGGTGGGGCCGGGCCGCCGGCCCTCCAGCACGGTGATCCGTCCGGCCTCGGCCTCGAAGACCCGGCCTGTTACCCGGAGGAGGGCCGCGGAGCCCAGCCGGACGACGAGCGGGGAGACGTTCTCCGGGGCCATCGCGTCGAATCCGCCCTCGCCGGGCGCCGCCACGGTCTCGTCGAATCCGCCCTCGCCGGGCGCCGCCACGGTCTCGGCGAAGGTCTCCTCCGTCATCCGGGCGGGCGCGGCGGGGACGATCGCGTTGACCTGGACGCCGTACCGGCCCATCTCGGCGGCGGCGACCAGGACGACAGCGCTCCGGGGCGGCGGGCCAGGTGCCGCCCCGGAGCTGATCGTGGCCGCTCGTCAGAGCGTGAGCGGTGCCGTGAGGCGGACGTCGGCGAGGGAACGGGCGGCGTGGACCTCATAGGTGCCCTCGACGCGGCGCCAGCCGTCGCCGTCCCAGATCTCGAAGGCGCGGTCGGGCAGCTCGACCGTCACCGAGGCGCTCTCGCCGGGCGCGGCCGTCACCTGGGCCGAGCCCGCGAGCCACCGGGCCGGGCGGTCCGGGCCCGGGCCGGTCGGCGCGACGTACAGCTGCACGACCTCGCGGCCCGTCCGGCTTCCGGTGTTGCGGACGGTGACGGTGACCGAGGTGCCCTCCGACTCGATCGACTCGTATGCCCAGTCCGTGTAGCCCAGGCCGTGGCCGAAGGCGTACGAGGGTGTCCGCCCAGCCCGCTCCCAGGCGCGGTAACCGATGAACACGCCTTCTTCGTAGTCGAGTTCGCCGTCGGTGGGGACGACGTTGGTGACCGGTGCCCTGTCCAGGTCGCCCCACGTGGTGGGCAGCCTGCCGCCGGGTTCCGCCACTCCGAGCAGCACATCGGCGAGCGCCGCACCGCCTTCCTGGCCGGGGAACCAGCCGAGCAGTACGGCGGCGACCTCGTGCCGCCACGGAAGTTCCACCGGTGAACCGGAGTTGACGACCACGATCGTCCGCGGGTTCACCGCGGCCACCGCCCGTACGAGGTCGTCCTGGCGGCCGGGCAGCGTCAGGTCCACGCGGTCGAAGCCCTCGGACTCGACGCGTTCCGTCGTCGCGACGACGACCACTGCCGTGTCCGCGTCCCGGGCCGCCTCGACGGCCTCGGCGATCAGCTCGTCCGGGTCACGCCGCGGCCCGAGGTGCGTCAGGGAGAACATCACGCCGAACACCGGGGCGGCGGGCCCCTGGGGCAGCGTGTGCAGCAGCGACACCTCCACCGGTTCGCCCTCTCGCAGCACGGCCCTCCCGCGCTCGACGGGCGCGCCGAAGAACGCCTCGAACGGATCGGCCGCCGAGTCCAGCGGCTGCTCCCCGTCGAACAGCACCTCCCCGGCGACGATCAGGCGGTAGCCGCCGATGCCCCGCGTGCCGAAGGAGTGCTCGCCGCTCTCCCGCGGCCGGAACGTTCCGGTGACCTCGATGCTGTGCAGCGTCTCGCGGGTCACGCCGTCGGGCAGGTCGTCGCCGATCCACTGCACCTGGCCGCTGGGCAGCCGGCCCTCGCCGAGCACGTTCCCGGCGGCGTCCCGGCAGACCGCTCGCAAGGTGAACCCCTGCCCGGCGACGGCGAGTTCGTCACTCGGGTCGGCGCCGACCGCGAACGACAGGGCGCCTTCAGGCAGCGCGGCGGTCAGTCCGTCGAGCGGGGAGACGACCCGGGCGGGGAACACCGTCGCGGAGCCGCCGCCGAGGATCCTGGCGTCCCGCGCAGCCGCGCCGAGCAGCGCGACCCTGCGGTTGCGGGCCGGGTCCAGCGGAAGTACGGGGCCGGTGTCCCCCACGGACTCGTTGCGCAGGAGCACGAAGGCGCGGCGCGCGATCTCGCGGGCCAGCCCGACGCCGTCGACCTCGGCCGGGGGCTCGGCGACCACCGGGTCCGCGCCGTCGAGGACGCCCACCCGGGCGGCGAGACGCAGCACATTGCGCACCGCGTCGTCGACCGCGGCCTCCTCGACCTCCCCCGCGCGCACGGCGGCGGCCAGCGCCTCCCCGTAGACGGTGTGCGGGCCCGGCATGGCCACGTCCAGGCCGCCCTCGATGTCACCGGTGGTCGACCGGGCCGCCATCCAGTCGGAGACGTTGAAGCCGTCGAAGCCCCACTCGCCGCGCAGCACCTCGCGCACCAGGCGCTGGTGCTCGGTCATGGTCGGGCCGTTGACCCGGTTGTAGGCGGTCATGATGCCCCAGGGACGGGCATTGGCGACGATCGCCTCGAACGGCGCAAGGTACAGCTCGCGCAGCGCCCGCTCCGAGACGAGATTGTTCACGGTGAAGCGGTCGGTCTCCGCGTCGTTGGCGACGAAGTGCTTCATCGTGGTGCCCACCCCACCGGACTGCACGCCCCGCACATACCCGGCGCCGATCTCACCCGTCAGAAGCGGGTCCTCGCTGTACGCCTCGAAGTGGCGCCCGCCGAGCGGTGACCGGTGCAGGTTGACCGTCGGCGCGAGCAGCACGTGCACCCCCTTGCGACGCGCCTCCTGCGCCAGCAGCACTCCCGCGCGCCGGGCCAGTTCCGGGTCCCAGGTGGCGGCGAGCGCGGTGGGGGACGGCAGCGCGATGGACGGGTCGTCGGCGGTCCAGCGCACACCGCGCACGCCTACCGGGCCGTCCGACATCACGATCGACGCCAGACCGATCTGCGGCATGGCCGGCAGCGACCACATGTCCTGACCGGCCAGCAGGCGCGTCTTGGAATCGAGGTCGAGCTTGCCGAGCGCGGCCTCGACCGCCGCCTCGCGGGCCTGGTCCGGATCCGCCGCTGCGGTCCGCGCTGCCGTGACGTGCGGTTCGGGCATGGCGGTGCCTCCTTGCTCGTATGTGTGGCGACCGGGACGGGGGTGCGCGTCGCTCCGGCCATGGTGACTCACTCACTTGTCAATCGGTAGGTTTCGTTATCTACCCGTTATTTTCCGTTACTCTCCTGCCCCCCTTGCGCGTTTCGGGGTTCGACGAGTACTGCTTACACGTGTAAGCAGTACTCGCTTTTCCTGAAAGGTCTCGCTTCGATGAAGCTGAACGTCCATGAGCGCGGCTCCGGCGACAAGGTGGCGCTGCTGATCCACGGCGGCATGTCCGACCATCGCACCTGGCACGCGCTCGAGGACCACCTCGTCGGCCTCGGCTACCGCGTCGTCGCCCCCGATCTGCGCGGTCACGGCCGCAGCCCGCGCGGGGAGTACCGCGCCGAGCTGCTCGCCGAGGACCTCGTGGAGAACCTGCCGACCGGCGCCGACGTGGCGATCGGCCACTCGATGGGCGGCCTGTCCCTCGCCCTCGCGGTCTCCCGCCTGCGCCCCGCCCGTGCCGTCTACTCCGACCCCGGCTTCCGACTGCGCAACCTACCGGCCGGGGCGACGGCCGGCATGCGGCAGATGGTCGCCGACGCGACCGCCGAGAGCGTGCGGGCCATGAACCCGCGCTGGTCCGACGAGGACGTGGCGGCCGAACTGGCGGGCTTCGCCCTGTTCGACCCCGAGTTCCTGTCGGCCACGGCCCGGTTCGCGCAGGACTACCTGCCGGAGTCGGCCGTCGTACCGTCCCTCGTGCAGCTGGCCGACCCCAGCCTGTGTGTCGACGCGCAGGGCGCGGCGCTGCTCAAGGAGCGGGGGTTCGAGGTACGCGTTGTGCCGCGGGCGGGGCATTGCATCCACCGTGACGATCCGCAGGCCTTCCTCAAGTCCCTGGACGGCTGGATCTGACGGCTCCGAAGCATGCCGGTGCCCCGGCGCGGGGAGGGGAGGGAGCGCCGGGGCTCTGTCCGTGGGTGGCGGCGGTACTCGCGGTTCCGCCGCCACCCACCGGGACCGTCAGCGCCCGCCGCGTACGAACCGTTCGAGCCGCCGGGTGTCCCGCCCGGTGTGCGTACGGTCGGGGCTTACCGGGGTGACCGTCACATGGCCCCGCTGGAGAAGGGCGAAGTCCGGGCGGCGCTTGGTCTCGGGACGGCAGTCCGGGGTGCCCGGTGGGCAGAGTTCGCCGCCGATGGTGAAGGTGTCGCCCTTGGCCGCGTAGCGGAACCTCACGAGCTTCTGCGTGCCCACCGACGTCCACTCGGTGCTCTTGGGGCGCTCCCCCTTCTCATGGTGCGGGTAGTTGACGTTCACGACGAACTTCGTGGTCAGCAGACCGCGTTCACGTAGATCGCCGATGAACTCCGCCCCGAACTCGGCCGTGTCGCGGTACGTGTGGTCCGCGACCTCCAGGGAGTCCGTGACGGCCGGGTCGTACGAGCTGTTGAGCGCGACCGCCGGCACCCCCTCGTCGATCGCGGCGAGCGCGGCACCGACCGTGCCCGACTCGTTGACGACGGAGGCGACGTTCGGGCCGTAGTTGCTGCCGGTGACGACCAGGTCCGGACCGTCGGCCCAGCCGGCCTTCGCCGCCAGTCCGCCGCCGACCCCGAGGCGCACGGTGTCGGCGGGCGTCGCGCTCGGCGTGGACGGACCACAGGGCGCGCTCCCCTTGCACACCCCGTACACCGCGCCGCCGCTCGGCGCTCCGGAGCAGTCGCCCTCGTAGCCTGCGGGCAGCGCGGACCGGCGCTGCACGGTCAGTTGACCGCCGCCCGTGGCGCTGGTGCCGGCGCCGCTCTGGTTCGCCCACGGGGCCATGACGACCACGTCCGCACCGGCCGCGCACAGGGCGCGGCGCACCTCGTACAGGCCCTTGCCGTCGGAGGCGTTGGGGCGGGCCATCTGCATGGAGTCGTCGTTGCTGAGCAGGACGCGCAGGCCCGCAAGGGACCGTCGGTCGTCGTCGGGCTCGGGGCGGTCGTAGGCCGCCTGTGCCTGAGTGCAGGCGAGCAGCACGGTGCCCGCGGCGGCGATGGCTGGGAGTGTTGTGCGGTACTTCATGGTGCCCCTCCTTGGAGTTGGGGGTTGAGGGCTGGGGGTCGGGGATTGGGTTGGGGGTTGCGGGTTGTAGGTCAGGAGTTGGGGGTGGGTGCGACTGTGGGCGGTGTGAGCCGGACGCAGTTCCCCCGACCGTGCGCTGTCCCTGGCCATGCGCTGTCCCTGACCGTGCGGTCTCCGCTCACCGCACCTTCCGCACCGGCAACACCCCCAGCGCACCGATGAGGGAGATGGCCGCGGCCACCGGGAAGAGCGCCTCGTAGCCGCCCGCGGCGACGATCCAGCCGGCGATGCTGGGGGCCAGGATCTGCGGGCCGGCGTTGGCGATGTTGATGACGCCCATGTCCTTGCCCGCGTCGGCGGTGCGCGGCAGCACCTTGGTGATGAGCGCCATGTCGACGGCCATGTACACACCGAAGGCCAGGCCGCCGAAGATGTTGTAGGCGAGCATGCCGCCCTCCGTCGGCCACACCATCGGCACCCCCAGCGCGAGCGCCGCCGCGATTCCGGACGCCAGCACGAAGGGCTTGACCCTGCCGACACGGTCGGCGATCGGGCCGATCAGGAGGGAGGCGAACACGGTGCACACGGCGTTGACGATCATCAGGAAGCCCTGGGTCGGCAACAGGTCCTGCGGCGCGATCTTGATGTGCTCGGCGAGCAGGTACATGTTGTACGTGAGCACGATCATGTAGCCGAGCATCACGCCGAGCCGCGACAGGAAGGCCCAGCCGAAGTCGGGGTGGTCCTTGGGATTGACCCAGAAGTTGGCGAGGAAGCCCTTCAGGGAGAACCGTTCTCGCGGAAGGGCGCGCGCGTCCCGGTCGGGCGAGACGGTCACGAACACCAACGCTGCGACGACCACGATCGCCGCGATCAGGTAGTAGCCGTTCTCCCCGGCGAACCGGCCGCCGAAGCCGCCGATGACCCCGTCGAGACCGAACTTCGTCCCGGGCACACCGCCGATGACCAGCGCGGCGACGATCGTACCGAGCGGCACGCCCAGCCCCACCAGTGCGGAGAACGTGCCGTACTTGCGGGCCGGTACGCGGTCGGGCATCGCGGCGGTCAGGGCCGCCTGGTAGCCGTTCATGATGAACTGCACCACGCCCCAGCTCATCCCCAGCATGGCGATGCTCGCCGCGTGGGCCTGCATGACCAGGGCGAGCGCGCCGAGCAGCGCGCAGAACAGGATCCACGGCGCGCGGCGCCCGAACCGGGACCGGGTGCGGTCGGAGAGCTGGCCGAAGATCGGGTTGCCGATCGTCGCGAGGACGGCGCCGATGGTGCTGGCCGTGGACAGCGCGGTGGTGTCGTTCGTACCGGTGATGTGGGCGACCTGGATGGGAAGCAGGAAGCCGCCCACGCCCATCCACACCAGGTACAGGGCGACGTTGGCCATCGGCAGCGTCAGGTGGAGCGGCCCGAGCCGCGAGGGGACGGCGGGTGCGTCGTCGGTGCGGCCGGCGTGATCGGCCACGACGGTCGACGGCGGCATGTTTTCAGGAAGTGAATGAGTCATGTGGGCCCCTTGGGAGGCGGTGCCGAAAGAGCGGGACGCGGGTGGGGCACGCGTTCGGCAGGAGCGTAGGTGACACGTGTAAGCGTGGCTAGATGTCGCGCATCACGCGATGGTTTCGTTACTTATCGGCCAGAGGCCTGCGGGAGCGGCACCGATTCAGGACGCGTTGAGAAGTTGAAGGCCGTGGACGCGGAACAGCGCGCCGAATCAGGCCGATTCGCGCACGACGAGGCGCGTACGGAGGATGTCGTGCGTCTCCGGAGGTGCGTCGGGGGTGCCGATCAGCCGGTTGAGCAGCTGGGCGATCTCCCGCGACGGCATGTAGTCCATCCGCACGGTCGTGAGCCGGGGCCGGAGCAGCCGGCCGATCAGCAGATCGTCGGCACCGACGACCGCGACGTCCTCCGGCACCCGCTTCCCCGAGTCCTGCAAGGCGCGGACGGCGAGCGCGGCGTACTCGTCGTTGTACGCGAACAGGCCGTCGATCCCGGCCTCCGCGCACTGCCGCGCCCAACGGGTCGCCGCGCCCTCGTCGAGCGCGAGATCCTGCCGTACGACGGTGACGGCGTCCTGCGCCCGCGCACCCTTCTCGGCGCCCGCCAGCCGGGGCTCGGCGAATCCGCGCAGCGAGGCGTCGGCGGGCACGATCACGCCGAGGGTCCGGCGGCCGGCCGCGGCGAGGTGTTCCACCGCACGGAACCCGACCTGCTCCTGGTCGGCCACCAGCGCGTGCGCGCCCGGAACCGGCACCGGACCGCAGCCGAGGACCACCCCGACGCCGGCCTTGTGCAGCACGGCGACGGCGTCCTCGTCCATGCTGTCGTCCATCAGCGACAGCACCGCGTCGGGACGCAGCTCGGCCCAGCGCCGGCCGGCCTCCGCGCCCCGCGCCCCGGTCGGGCCGTAGAGCACGGCGGTGTGACCCAGTTCGGCGAGGGCCTGCTGGAGGTCTGCGTAGGCGTGCGCGAACAGCGGTCCCACCGTTACCGCGGGCGCCGTGAGCAGCACGATCCCGCTGCGCCCCGCTCGCAGCGCCCGCGCCACGGCATGCGGCACATAACCGAGCTGCCGGGCCGCGTCCCGCACCCGCTCGCGAGTGGCCTCGCTGATCCTCCCGCCCTCGGTGTTGTTGAGGACATAGGAGACGGTGGCCCGGGACACCCCCGCTACGCGCGCCACATCACCACTGGTGGGCGGGGCACCGGCAGCACGGGTCGAGGGCGTGGAGGCCATGCCGGTCATCATCGCAGAAGGACCTTGCGTCCTGACGCGCCACCCGATCGCGGGGCGATGCTCGGACCGGCGGCCGAACGGAGCCGGACTTCATGGACCGAGGTCGATGACCCCGACGGCCGGCCTCTCTCGGACTTCCGGTCAGGCGGTGGCGATCAGCCTTCGCCCGTGACGGTCACCCCCGCGAGCAGCGCGATGAAGTCCCGGAACGCCTGGGGCATGTCGACCTCGTCGGGGGCGAGCAGCCACTGGTACTGCAGGCCGTCCATCACGGCGGTGACCAATGGGGCCACCTGCTCGGGCGTGAGCCCTCCGGGCAGGCGGTCGCCGTACTCGGCTCGCAACAGGGCGGCCATGGTCTCGCGTACGGTCACGTAGCGGCGGGTGAAGAACTCGCGCGCCGGATGGTCCTCGGTGACGCTTTCGCCCAGGAGGGCGGAGAAGGTCTGGATCACGGTCGGGCGCATCGCGTTGTAGTCGACCAGCGATGTCAGCAGGTCCAGTCGCCACTGACTGTCCGGCATGGCGTCCCACTGGTCCCGCTCTCCGAGGACGGCGATCAGCAGCGCCTCCTTGGTGGGGAAGTAGTGCAGGAGGCCCTGCTGGGTGAGCCCGACGCGCTCGGCGATCGCTCCCAGGCTGGCTGCCCGGTATCCGCGTTCGGCAATGACCTCCAGCGCGGCACGGAGAATCTCCGCGCGCCGCTCCTCGCCCCTCGTCCCGGCTCCCACCGCGCCCCTTCCCGAAGATGACCGCGCCCGCCGGCGCCCGTCGGCCCAAGGGGACCGTACGTCAATCGCTCGCGAGGTGAGGACAACGACCATACCGATCACCAGGAACGTGGCGCGGTGTGCGGCGCGACAGCGCGCCGCCCGGGCACGAGAGAGCCGCGCCGCGTGACCACCCGGCTCCGCCGGTCGCTCCTCCCGTTCGTCGGCCCCGATGAGTGCCCCGCTCCGTCTTGTCGCCCGCGACGAAGCGGGGGCCGGGCGTCCGCACCTACCTTCCGGACATCACCGGTTCGAGAACGCGGGCAACCGCTGTGCCGCGCGGTGCGGCCGTTGCCGCTGATGGCAGCAACCGAAAGGGGCAGCAGATGGCAGTGCGCACAGCACGGATCGGCGCGGTGGGCCTGGTGGCGGCGGCTCTGACCGCGGCTTCGTTCACCTCACCCGTGGCGGCCGGCGCCGGCCCGGGACATGCGCGGACCCAGCAGGCCATGGACGCCGCGGTCAAGGACGGGGTGCCCGGGGCCACCGGGCAGGTCAATGCCGCGTACTCGGTCTGGATGGGCACTTCGGGCGTCGGGAACCTCAAGACGGGCGCACCGCGCTCGGTGGTCGACCACTACCGGATCGGCAGCATGACCAAGACCTTCGTCGCGACCGTGATGCTCCAGCTGGACGCGGAGGGCAGGATCGACCTCGACAGCTCAGTCGACAGGTGGCTGCCTGGTGTGGTCCGGGGCAACGGCAACGACGGCCGCCGGATATCCCTGCGGCAGCTGCTCAACCACACCAGCGGGGTTCCCAGCTACACCGCCGACCCGGAGTTCCTGGAGCGGGGATTCACCGTGAAGTTCCTGGAGCACCGCTACGACACCTACACGCCCGAGCAGTTGGTGGACATCGCCATGCGCCAGAAACCGCTCTTCGACCCGGGCAGCGCCTGGAGTTACTCGAACACCAACTACATCCTGGCCGGAATGATCATCGAGAAGGTCTCGGGCCGCCCGTACGAGGACGAGATCAAGCGGCGCGTCATCGACCCGCTCGGCCTGTACGCCACCTCCGTCCCCCGCACCGCCTCGTCGATGCCGACGCCGAGTTCGCGTGCGTACTCCAAGCTCTCCCTGGCGCCGCGGCCGACGGACCGGACGTACGACGTCACCGAGCTCAATCCGTCCGCCGCGGCCTCGGCGGGCGCGATGATCTCCACTTCCGGTGACCTGAACCGCTTCTACTCGGCCCTGCTGGGCGGCAGGCTGCTGCCCGCGAAGCAGCTGGCGGAGATGAAGACCACCGTCCCGGTCAGCGGGGCCGGTCTGATCACGGCCTATGGGCTGGGGCTGATGAAGTTCTCGCCGTCCTGCGGTGCCGTGGTGTGGGGGCACGGCGGCAACATCCAGGGGTCGGCGTCCCAGGCCGTGACCTCGGCGGACGGCAAGCACTCGCTGGCCTTCAACTTCAACGGCGACTGGGCGGGGAACACCCAGGCGGTCATCGAGGCGGAGTACTGCCCGAAGTGAACGCGGTCAGCGTGCGGACGTGCCGATGCGGCGCAGCAGGCGCAGCTGCAGCATCAGTGCGAAGCGGACGTCGGGGTCGGTGAGGTCGGCCCGGGCGACCTCGGTGGCGCGGCGCAGGCGGTAACGGAAGGTGTTCTGGTGGACGTACATCGCGTCGGCGGACGCCGGGACGTCGCCGAAGGCGTTGAGCCAGGCGCAGAGTGTGTCGACCAGTTGGGAGTCGTGCTGCTGGTCGTAGGCGAGCAGCCGGGCCAGCGGGCCGGTCGGCGGATCGCCCCGCTCGGCGGCGAGGTCGGCGAGGTCGAGCAGGAGCGCCTCGACATGGACGTCCGAGATACGGGCGAGCTGCCGGGGGCCTCCGTTGGTGCGCAGGACGCGCAGCGCCCGGTCGGCTCCTTCTCGGGAGCGGGCCAGGGCGCTGCCGTCCCGGGCCGCGGGGCCGATGCCGATCAGCGGTGTCAACCGGTCGCCGATGCGCGTGAGGAAGTCGGTGCCGGTACGGGCCGCCCTCTCCTCCGCGTCCCTCTGGTGCGGTGGCACGGGGAGGATGCCGTAGGCGACGTCGCCGATGAGCGCCGTGGCCGCGCGGGCGTGGATCGCGGAGAGATGCACGGCGAAGGCGTCGGCCAGGCGCTGGCGTTCGGCCGTGTGCTGGGCGTGCAGCTCGGTGGAGCCGGTCAGCTCGGGCGGGTCCGGCACGGCCAGGGCGAGGACGACGCCCGCGTAGTCGGTCAGGCCGAGCCGGCCCAGCGCCTCCGCGGCGCCCGGTCCGCCTTCCAGCGCGGTGGACACCAGGTCGGCGCGGAGTCGGTGCTCGACGTCGGCGCCGGCCCGCAGGCGCAGCATGTGCAGGGCCACCAGTCTGGCCGCGTCGCGCAGTGCCTGGCCGCGCTGCTCGGTGAGCGGGGTGTGGGCGACGGCCCAGATGGAACCGAGGACTTCGTCGCCGGCGCGTACGGCGATCGCGGCGCGCGGGATGTGGAATCCGTCGGTCTCGGGTGGGTCGACGTGGACCGGCTGGTCGCTGCGGTAGAGGGAACGGAAGATCCCGCGGTCTTCCAGGAAGCGGGTGAAGCGTTCGGGCACTTGGCGGCCCAGTACGGTTTCCACGCGTGAGGGGTCGGCCTCGTCCTGGCGGCCGGAGAAGGCCAGGACGCGGGAGCTGCGGTCCTCGATGGTGACGGGCGCGTCGAGGAGTGCGGCCACCGCGTTGGCCAGGGCGAACAGGTCGCCGGACGGTGTGCCGCCCAGCGTCTGCGGGCCCTCCTCGCCGACGTCGCCGTCCGCGAGCAGCGAGCGCAGCAGTGCGGCGAGCTGGGCCCACGAGGCGCCGCGGGTCAGCGCGAGCAGCGCCACCCCGGAGCTCTCCGCCGCCGCGGTCACGACGGCGTCGGTCGGCACCGGGGCGCGGACCACCAGCGCCGCGGCGCCGGCGTCGCCCAGGGCGGTGAGCAGCCGGGCGGTCGCATCCGCCCCGTGGACGCCGATGCCGAGCACCAGCGCCTGCCGGGGCAGCACCGGTTCGTCCAGCGCGTCGTGGATGACCACCCCGCCGATCTCGTCGGCCGTGTCCGGGTCACCGCACACCAGGTCGAGCAGAGTGGTACCGAGGTCCTCCAGGACCCGTCTGAGGCTGGCCCGCGGTTGTGTGTTCACTGTGCCCCAGTACCTCCGGTCCCCCCGGACAGTGGTCGCAGCCGTTCTTCGTCGGTGTGGACGGGATTGTGCGGTGTTCTCGTCGGGCGCCACAAGTCCCCGGTCACAGGGGGATCCACTCGGTCTCGACGGTGACCTCCTCCAGGACGTCGGGGAGCGGCACGACTCCGAGTCCGGAGCCGTCGGGGACCGGGAGGTGACCGTCGGCCAGTACGAACGGCTCGGTGATGTCGGTCCGGTAGAAACGGTCGGAGGCGGAGACGTCGCCGGGCAGCGTGAAACCCGGCAGCGCGGCCAGAGCGACGTTCGCGGCACGGCCGAGGCCGGTCTCCAGCATGCCGCCGCACCACACCGGCACGCCGTGCGCGGCGCACACGTCGTGGATACGGCGGGCCTCCAGGTAACCGCCGACCCGGCCGGGCTTGACGTTCACGATGCCGCACGCGCCCAGGGTGATCGCCGCCGCGGCGGCGCGGGCGGAGGTGATCGACTCGTCCAGGCACACCGGTGTGGCCAGGGTCCTGGCCAGCTGCGCATGGCCGAGGAGGTCTTCCTCGTCCAACGGCTGCTCGATCAGCAGAAGGCCGAACGCGTCGAGTCGGGCCAGGTGCCGGGCATCGGCGAGGGTGTACGCGGTATTGGCGTCGACCTGGAGCAGCAGGTCGTCGCCGAAGTGCTCGCGTACCGCGCGTACCGGCTCGACGTCCCAGCCGGGCTCGATCTTGAGTTTGATACGGCGGTAACCCTCGTCGAGACAGCCGGCCACCACCTCGCAGAGTTCCGGCACCGAGTCCATGATGCCCACGGACACCCCGCACGGCACACGGTCGTGGACGGCGCCCAGCTCGCGCGCCAACGGCACCTGACGGGAGCGCAGTTCGGCGTCGAGTACGGCCATCTCCAGCGCGGCCTTCGCCATCCGGTGTCCCCGGAACGGCGCCAGTGCCGGGACCACGCCGGCCGCGTCCAGCCGCCGGCACCGCCCCAGCGCGGGAACGAGGAATCGGCGCAGCACATCGGCGCACGCGGCCACGTACTCCGAGGAGTACAGCGGGTCGGCCATCGCCACGCACTCGCCCCAGCCCTCGGCGTCGGTGCTCACCGCGCGCAGCAGCAGCGCCGTGCGCTCCGTCTGCGTACCGAACGAGGTGCGGAAGGGGGCCACCAACGGCAGCCGGATCCGGCGGATTTCCACTCCGGTGAGCTTCACTGTGCGTCCTTGTCTTCGAGGAGGTACCAGCCGGCGCGGTCGAATCCCGTCACCTGCCACCCGTCGGCGAGGAGCCCGCCGAGGACATCGCGTACGGCGGAGCGCCAGGCCGCGGCGGCCGGCGGGTCGCTGCGGCGCAGCGACTCGATGTCCTCCGGCACGGCGACCAGGGTCCGCGGCCCGGAGACGGAGCGGGCCAGCGGCCGCCCGTCGGACGTGGCACCGAGCGCGACTGCGACGCCGCCCGCGCGTTCGGCCACGGCGTCGGTGACCCGATGGCGGCCGTGGCAGGCCGCGGCGGCCTCGGGTGCGGCCAGCCGCCACTCCACCAGGAGCCGGTCGGTGTCGTCGGCGCCGTTGATGCCGTCGTTCATCGGGCCGTAGAAGTTGGGCAGGTACTGCGCGGGCCGGGCGGCCAGCTTGCCGATGTTGAAGTAGGCGTTGCGCCGTACCAGCGGATCGAAGGTCCAGGACACCTGGGTCGCGCCGCGCTGGAGTGCCCAGCCGCGCTGGTGGGTCTTGAGGGCGAATCCGACACTGCGGCCACGCATCCGGGCGGAGACCCCGGCGATGTGGCTGTGCAGGGTGCCGTCGGGCGGCGGGCCGAAGAACCCGATGCAGGCGCCGACCAGTTCGCCGCCCGCCTCGCCGTCGAAGGCGGCCGCGACGTAGCTGCCCGCCTTGTCCATCGCACGCAGCAGCTCGGTGGTGGCCAGCGCGTTCTCGCCGGCGGGTTTCCAGATGCCTTCGAAGAGCCGGCAGGCCGCTTCCAGATCCGCCAGGGCGCTGATCGGCCACACGTGGCAGCCGGCCGCGTGCGCGGCCGCGTCGGCCGCGGTCAGCGCGTCCGCCACGAGCCGGTGGCCCGCTTGGGGAGCGAAGGGAGTGGCAGCGGACATGTCCGTCATCGGGTGCTCCCGCCGGTCGTTGTCGCGTCACTGTCGCGCGCGGTCCGCGGGGCCGCGGCGAGCAGGTCACCGACGAGTGCCGCCAACAGCGCCGTACGGCGCGGGAGGTCCGCGACGAGCACGTGCTCGTCGGGGGCGTGCGCGCCGCCGCCCACCGCGCCGAGTCCGTCCAGGGTCGGGACGCCGGCACCCGCGGTGAGGTTGCCGTCCGAGGCTCCCCCCACGGCGGCGGCCGTGAGCGGGCCGATGCCCAGCTCCGCGGCCAGTCGCCGGGCACGGCGGTAGAGCGCGTCCGATGCGGCGGGGGGCAGGGGCGGCCGGTTGGGTCCGCCAGTCACCTCCACCGTCGCACCGCCGAGTACGGGCCGCAGCCCGTGGAGCGCGGTGTCCACCCGGGTCTGTTCCGCGACGTCGCGCACGCGGACGTCGACGGAGAACCGGCCGTGGGCGGGGACGGTGTTGGTGGTGGTTCCGGCACTCAGCAGCGTCGGAGTGACCGTGGTACCCGCGTCAAGGCCGGACAGTGCGGCGACCGCGAGTATCTGGTGGGCGGTCTCGACGCCGGCGTTCACTCCGCGCTCCGGTTCCAGCCCCGCGTGGGCGGCCAGGCCACCGACTCGTATCTCGTACTGGGAAACTCCCTTGCGTTCGGTCTTCAGCGCGCCGCCGTCGGCAGACGCCTCCAGGACCAGCGCCGCGGCGCAGCCGGCCGCCTCGGACTCGATCAGCTCCCGCGACGACGGCGAGCCGAGCTCTTCGTCGCCGGTGACCAGGAGGGTCAGCCCGTCGAGGGCGCCGGCGCCGAGCGCGGCGACGGCGTGGAAGGCCATGACGAGTCCCGCCTTCATGTCGAAGCAGCCGGGGCCGCGCAGCACGCCGTCGCGGACCGTGAACGGGTGGGCCGCCAGGGAACCGACGGGCCACACCGTGTCGTGGTGGCCGAGCAGCAGGACGCGCCGGGGGCCGCTGCCCAGGCGCCAGCGCAGATGGGTGCGGCCGTCCACCGTGAGGACGTCGGGTGCGGTGCCCAGGTACGGTGCCGCGGTCGTGGCGACCGCCCGGGCGCTGCGGGCCACGGCGTCGAGGTCGGCCGAGGGCGACTCGGTGCGCACCAGATGTCCGATGTCGTCGATGACGGCGGGCAGGGCGGCCTCGAACCGGGCCACGGGGACGGGTTCGTGCGGCGACACCTGAACGCCGTGCGGCTGCTTCACGTCAGGACACCTTCGGGGTCGCACGGACGCCGAAGTGCACGTACGGCTCACCGGTCGGCAGTGCGTAGAAGGTCACGGGGGTCCATGACCGGCTGCCGGGCAGCGTGACGACGAAGAGGTCGTCCGACACGGGCACCAGGCCGCCCTCCCGCACCGTCTCGGGCACCAGAGCGGCGAGCGGGCCTGTCACCGTGTGGCGCAGTCGGAGTCCGTCGGCGTCCTCAAGGATCTCGATGCGCGCACCGGAGCGCTCGTACCGGCCCAGGTGGCGGTGGGCGTCCACGGTCACGGGCTCGACCGGCGGCGTGAGCGGCTGCGGCAGGGCGACCCCGGCCAGCTCGGCGAAGATCTCCCGGAACAGTTCCAGGTACAGGTCGTGGGCGCCCCCGCCGTTGGTGAGAAGGGTGACGGCGAGGTTCTGTTCGGGCAGCAGGCGCAGGAACGCCGACTGCCCGATGGTGTTGCCGTCGTGTCCGAGGAGCCGGTGGCCGCCGCCCCCGTCGAAACGCGTCCAGCCCAATCCCCACGAGTCCCCGAGGGAGTGCACGTCCGGCAGGTCGACCTGCTTCTCGGTCATCGCGTACGCGGCCTGCCGCGACAGCACGCGGGTGCCGTCGGCGGCGGTGCCGCCGGCCAGGTGCATACGGGCGAAGGCCAGGACGTCGGAGGCCGTGGCGGTGATCAGTCCGGCCGGTCCGGCGGAGCGGGGCAGGCCCCACGCCGGCACCGGCCGCGGGTCCTCGTCGCCCGGGGCGTCGTGACCGATCGCGGCGCGGAAGCGCAGCGCCTCCTCCGGCAGCGTGACGGTGTGCGCGAGGCCCAGCGGGGAGAACAGCCGCTCCTTGAGGGCGCCGTCCCAGCTCGTGCCGGTGAGCTTCTCGATGATCCGGCCGGCGAGTACGAAACCCGAGTTGCAGTACGAGAACGTCGCCCCGGGCGGATGAATCCGCGCCGCCGCGCCCAACTCGTCCACGTAGCGCTCGACGCAGTCGTCACCACGGCCGGTGTCGGTGAAGATGTCGCCGTCGATGCCGCTGGTGTGCGTGAGCAGGTGCCGTACGGTCAGCTGTTTCGCCGTGCACGGGTCGGCGAGCCGCAGTTCCGGCAGGACGTCGGTAAGGGGGGCGTCGAGGTCGAGTCCGCCCTCGTCGGCCAGCTGCATGACCACGGTGGCGGTCCACACCTTGGTGATGGACCCGATCTGGAAAAGCGAGTCCTCGGTGGCCCGCACCCCGGTGTCCTTGTTGAGCACACCGCGGGCGGCCAGGACGAGTTCGTCGCCGCGGGCGATGCCCAGGACCGCGCCCGGCACCCGGTGCCGGGCCGCCAGCTCGCCGAGCCGTCGCTCCCAGCGCGCGGCGTCCACCGGGCGACGCGCCGGACGTCCGGGGCCACCGGCGTGACGCTCCACCCAGTCGACGGTGCGACGGGCGAGGTCGACGCGGTGGGAGGGCGGTCCGTCGAGCAGGAACAGGTGCGAGCCGCCCGGGTAGAGCACCAGCCGGGTGGGCACGCCCCGCGCCCTGAGCGCCGCGAACCACTGCTCGGCCTGCCCGACGGGACAGCGTTCGTCGGCCGCGCCGTGCACCACCAGGGTCGGAGTGCGGACATGCTCCACCCGCGAGTACGGGGAGAGTTCGGCGTAGAGCCCACGGTTCTGCCACGGCGCTCCGCCCAGTTCGGTGGCCGCCAGCGGGTGGGCCTCGTCGCTGGTGCCGCACATGCTGGTGAGGTCGCTGACCGCACCACCGGCGACCGCGGCGGCGAAGCGGTGGTCACGGCTGGTGAGGTAGCAGGTCATGAAGCCGCCGTAGCTGTAGCCGGCCACCGCCAGTCGCCGCGGGTCGGCGATCCGTTCGGCGACCAGGGTGTCCAGTGGTTCGAGGAGGTCCGGCGCGTCGGCCGTGCCCCACGCTCCGCGCGCGGCGGTGAAGAACGCCTCGCCGTACCCGTCGCTGCCACGGGGGTTGAGCAGCAGCACCGACCAGCCGCGTGCCGCCAGCACCTGGTGGTACGGGTGGAAGGGGTCCGTTGCCCCGTTCCAGGCGTTGTGCGGCCCGCCGTGGATGTCGAGCAGCAGCGGTGCGGGGCCCGTGGTGGCCGGGTCTCGCAGCAGCCAGCCGTGCACCCTTGTGCCGTCGGAGATGACGAACTCACGCTCCTGCGAGGGGAGCAGTTCCACCTCCCCCAGTGCCGCCCCGTGCCGGGTGAGCACCTGCTGTCGGCCGGTGGACACCTCGACGGTCGCGATCTCGCCGTACGAGGTGGGAGTCGCCAGGACGAAGGCCGCGGTGTCGCCGGCGGTGGACAGGCCGGAGACGACGCGGCCCGCGCCGGCGACGAGCGCGCGGGGTATCCCGCCGTCGGCGTCGGTCACGTACAGGTGGGTGCAGCCGCGCTCCCGAACGCAGAACAGCAACCGGCGGCCGTCGTCGGCCGGCTGGGGCAGGGCTCCCGGGTAGCCGGGGCCACCGGGCATCACATTGCGGTCGAGCCCGGCGGTGAGGTCGGCCGGCGCGTCGCCGCGCAGCGGGACGCGCAGCACGCTCGCGTGACCGATCGCGGTGTCCGTGCGACCCACGACCAGCAGTGCCGCACCGTCGGCGGTCCAGTCGACGGCGTGCGCGGTGCCCTCGCCGGAGCCGACCGGCCGCGGTTCCGCGCCGGAGGCGAGACAGTCCACCACGTACGCCTCGGAGCGCAGCGTCAGGTCGGCGTCGGCGCCGCGTGCCGCGCAGAAGGCGAGGCTGCGCCCGTCCGGCGACCAGGCCGGGCTTCCCGCGTGCCAGTCGCCGTGGGTGACCTGCCGGACCGCGCGGCTGTCGGGATCCACGAGGTGCAGATGGTTGCGGACCGTGCCCAACAGGCCCGGACCGTCGGCCTTGTAGCCGAGCCGGTCCGTCACGACAGGGGGCGGGGTGGTTGCGGGAGGGGCCGTCCCGCGGTCGCTGTCGACCGGTGCCGGGAAGGCGATCGCGGTGCCGTCCGGGCTCCACACCGGCGCGCCGGCGCCCGCGGGAAGGTTCGTGAGCGGCTCGGGTTCGCCACCCTCGGCGGGGAGCAGCCACAGCTGCGGAGGGCCGTCGCCGCCGCGCAGGAACGCGATCCACCGGCCGTCGGGAGACCAGGCCGGCGCGGTGTCGGCGGGGCCGCGGGTGAGACGCCGCGCGGCGCCGCCGCCGGTCGGTACCGTCCACAACGCGCGGTCGTCGCGGTCGTGTTCGCGGTCGGCGGTGCGCAGCACGTAGGCGATGCGCGTGCCGTCCGGGGACAGCGCAGGCTGCTCCGGCAGCGCGATGGCGTAGAGGTCGTCGAAGCCCAGGCGTCGCGTCACGGTGTGCTGTCTCCTCGTGGACGGATTGGATGAGGGTGGCTTACGGATGTCACAACGCGTCGCCCGTACAAGGCCGTTGTGGCAGGCCGAGGTCGACGGTGGCCGCGAAGTGACAGGCGGCCCGGTGGGGCCGTGCCGCGGCGCCCTCGGCGGGATCCCTGGTGCGGCACACCTCGCGCCCGGCATGGATCCGGGGGCCCGCGGGGCAGCGGGGGTGGTAGCGGCAGCCGGATGGCGGGTGGTGCGGATCGGCGGGCTCGGCGGCGGCGAAGGCGACCGGCTCCGCGCCGGTTTCCGCCGCGGGGAAACGGCTGGGCACGGCGGCGAGCAGGTCGCGGGTGTAGGGGTGGCGCGGGTCGGCGAGTACCTCCTCGGTGGGACCGGCCTCGACGATCCTGCCGAGGTACATCACGGCGACATGGTCGCTGAGATAGCGCACCACGGCCAGGTTGTGCGAGATGAACAGCATGGTCAGCTTCATCCGCCGCTGCACGTCGCGCATCAGGTTGAGCACGGTGCCCTGGACGGAGACGTCGAGGGCGGAGGTGATCTCGTCGGCGATGACGGCCTGCGGCCGCCCGGCCAGTGCCCGGGCGAGTGCCACGCGCTGCCGCTGGCCTCCGGAGAGCTGCCCGGGCAGCATCGGGGCCCGGTCCGGACCGAGATCGACCTGCTCCAGCAGGCGGGCGACCTCGGTACGGCGAGCCGCCCTGCCGCGGCCCCGTTCGCGCGGCAGGGCCTCGGCGATGGAATCCCCGATACTCATCCGCGGATCGAGGGAGGAGTACGGGTCCTGGAAGACCATCTGCAGCGGCCGGTGCCGCCCGCGCAGCTGACGTACGTCGGTCCCGTCCAGCAGGACGCGGCCCGAAGTGAGCGGGGCCAGCCCGACCGCGGCGCGGGCCAGCGTCGACTTCCCGGAGCCCGACTCGCCCACCAGGCCGACCACTTCACCGGCCGGCACGGTCAGGTGCGCGCCGTCCACAGCGGTCAGTGCCTGGCGGCGGGACCCGTAGCGCACGCTCACTCCCTCGAAGACGAGCCCGCTCATGCCGTCCCTCCTGTCGTGGTCTCTTCGGCCGGTGTGCTCTCGTCCCGGACGGGGTGCCAGCAGGCGATCCGGTGCCCGGCGGTGTACGTGACCGGCTCGGGGTCCGCACCGCGGCACCGGTCGTCGGCGTGGGGGCAGCGCGGGGCGAACGCGCACCCTTCCGGTACCCGGCCGGGCTCCGGCGGGCGGCCGGGGATCACGGCCAGCGGGCTGTCCCGGTCGGTGCCGAGGTCGGGTACGGCAGCCAGGAGAGCCCGTGTGTAGGGGTGTCGGGCACCCGTGAAGAGGCCGGCCGCGGGCAGGTCTTCGACGATGCGGCCCGCGTACATGACGAGCACCCGGTCGCAGGTCTGGGCGACGACCGTGATGTCGTGGCTGATGAGCAGGACGGCGGTGTCCCGCTCGGCCCGTACGTCGGTGAGCAGGCGCAGCACCTGCCGCTGCACGGTGACGTCGAGGGCGGTGGTCGGCTCGTCCGCGATGATCAGCCTGGGGTCGCCCATCAGCCCCGCCCCGATCATCGCGCGCTGCCGCATGCCGCCGGAGAACTCGTGCGGATACTGGCGCGCACGCCGCTCCGGAGCGGGTACGCGCACGGCGCGCAGCCGGTCCACGGCCCGCGTGAACGCGGCTCGCCTGGAGAGGTGTTGATGGTGTTCGGCGATCTCGGCGAGCTGCCGTCCCACGCTCATGACGGGGTTGAACGAGGACATCGGGTCCTGGAAGACCATCGCCAGCGAGGTACCGAGAAGGAGGCGCAGCTCCTTCTCGCCGGTGTCGAGCAGCGGCGTACCGGTGAACTCCAGCCGCCGGGCGGTGATGTGGGCCGGTGGTTGGACGAGCCGGGACACGGCCATCGCGGTCAGGCTCTTGCCCGAGCCGGACTCGCCCACCACACCGACGGCCTCGCCCGGGTGTACGGCAAAGCTGACCCCGCGTACCGGGGTGGTCCACCCCGCGGGCCCGGGGAAGGCCACCCGCAGGTCCTCCACCGTGAGGACCGGCTTCCCTTCGCTGTCCGGCCGGTGCCCGGCTGTGTCCGGGGCGGGCGGTGGGAGGGGGCGGTGGCGGACGCTCGGGCGCGACATGGTGTGTACGCCGAGAGCGGTGGCGGTGGCCTCGCCGAAGAGGTTGAACGCCAGGCCGGTGACGACGACCGCCACGCACGGCGCGAGGGCGGGCGCGGGGGTGAGGCTGATCCGGTCCAGCCCCTCGCCGAGGAGCCGGCCCCAGTCGTAGTCCGGAGCCTGTACGCCCAGGCCCAGGAACGAGAGCCCGGCGAAGGCCAGCAGCGATGTGCCCGCGCCGATGGTGGCGTTGACGGCCAGCGGCTCGGCGATGTTGGGCAGGATGTGGCGTACCAGGAGCCGGGTCCGGCCGACGCCGACGGTCCGGGCGGCGGCCACGAAGTCCTGGCCCGCCACCGACGCGCTCAGTGTCTGGGTGAGCCGCGCGATGGCCGGGGCCATCGCCAGTCCGATCGCCAGCACGGCGCCGGTCGCGCCCACTCCGAAGATGACCGCGAAGAAGAGGGCGAGCAGCAGGCCGGGGAAGGCGACGGCGATGTTCACCACGGAGGTCACAAGACGCCCAGCCCGGCGCGGCAGCACCGAGGGTGCCGTACCGAGAACCAGCCCCAGGGCCACACCGAGGAAGGTCGCGGTCACCGCGAGCAGCAACGACAGCCGGGTGGCCACCAGCACGCGGCTGAGGATGTCGCGGCCCAGGTTGTCCGTGCCCAACGGATGCGCGTCGGACGGCCCTTGCTGGAGCGCGGACGTGTCCACCACGGACGCCCTGTCTCCCCACAGGACCGGTGCGAGGACGGCCAGGACCACCACGGCGAGCAGCAGCAGCCCGGCGCATGCGCCCACGGGGGTGCGGGCGACCGCCGACCATCGGGAGCGGGGTGCGGACATCAGGCCTCCCTGATCGCGGAGCGCGGGTCGAGCAGGGCGAGGCCCACGTCGACCAGCAGGTTCACCACCAGCACTCCGGTCCCGTAGACGAGCACGATGCCCTGCACCACCGGATAGTCCTTCTGCAGGATGGACTGCACGATCGTCGAGCCGAGGCCGGGCCAGGCGAACACGTTCTCCACGAGCACCGTTCCCGCGACCAGCGCCGAGAGCAGCAGACCGCCGAGAGTGAGCGTCGCGGTCAGGGCGTTGGGCAGCGCGTGGCGCACGTACACGCTGCGCGGCGGCAGCCGCTTGGCGCGCGCGGTGCGCACGAAGTCCCGGCCCAGGACCGACAGCATCTCCACCCGGCAGATCCGGGCCAGCACCGAAGCGGGCCCCATGGTCAGGGCCACCACCGGCAGCACGTACGAGCCGGGCCCCTGCCGCCCGGCGACGGGGAACCAGTCGAGGCGCACCGCGAACACATAGGCCAGTACGACCGCGAGCAGGAACTCCGGTACGGCGGCCAGCAGCACGCTGCCCGAGGTGAAGGCCAGTTCGGCGCCGCGCCGGCGGCCGCCCCGGGTCAGGGCGGCCATCGCCGTGCCCACCGGGACGGCGATCGCCATGGCCAGTACGAAGGCGAGGCCCGCCAGTTGCAGGGTGGCGGGCAGCCGGTCGCCGATCGTCTGCGACACGGGCAGACCGCTGATGGTGGAGCTGCCCAGGTCGCCGGTGAACAGGCCGCCCAGGAACCGCAGGTACTGCTGCCACAGCGGGTCGTCGAGGCCGAGTTCCGCGCGCCTGGCCGCGACCATGTCCGGCGAGGCGGTCGTACCCAGTGCGGCGCGCACCGGGTCACCGGGGACGAGGTGGATCATCAGGAACGCCGCTGTGACGAGCACCCACAGCGACACCGTCAGCCGGGCCGCGCGCCGGATGCCGAAGAGCAGCCACCGGTGCCTCCACCAGTCGGTGGCCAAGGCCTCCGACGCCTCCGGGACGGCCGTCGCAGTCGTCATCGAGCCGCCCTCCTAGTCGGCGTACATGCGGATCGAGGACGGGACGATCGCGCCCTGACTGACCTCGAAGCGAGCTGATGTGCCGAATACGGGGGTGAGGGAGTTGTAGTAGGGCACCACGTCGAGGTGCTTGATCAGCGCCGTCTCCGCCTGTTGCCACCGCGGACAGCCGGCGGTGCCGACCTGGGCCGAAGCCTTGCGCACGAGAGCGGCGTACTCGGGGTTGTCGACTCCGGAGAAGTTCAGGCCCTTCGGCGGCGTCGGCCCGGCCATGAACGGGACGAGCTGGTTGGGCGCGGTGAGTGCGATCGGGCCCATGGAGACGTCCCAGTTGCCGGACCCGAAGAGTGTGCTGTTCAGCGCTGGGCTGTCGGCCGGCGTCAGCGTGACCTCGGCCCCCAGACTCTGCCACTCCTTCTGGATGAGTTCGGCGCCCGCGGCCATGCTGGGCCCGTTCTGGGTGCCGTACATCAGGCTCAGCGTGAGCTTCTCGCCGTTCTTGGTCCGGATGCCACCGGAGCCCGGCACCCAGCCGGCCGCGTCCAGGGCGGACTTGGCCGCCGTGAGGTCCTGCGGGGGGAGGTTGCCGGTGACCGAGTCGCCGGTGCAGGCTCGTGGCTCGTCGGTGACCAGGCCCTGGGAGGGTTTTCCGGTGCCGTTGGTGATCACCTTGCCCACATCGGACAGGTTCAGCGCCTGGACCAGCGCCCGGCGCACCTTCTCGTCCGCTGCGGGGCGGGTCCCGCTCTGGTTGAAGTACAGCTGGCCCAGCGGTGCCTGCACGTCGGCGTGGAACAGTTTCCGGGCGGCCAGCCGCTTCTGCTCGGGGCCGGAGACCGCCACGGCGTTCAGCTCTCCGGACATCAGCAGGTTCGCGGCCGTCGTCTCGTTGGGGATCACCCGGATCGTCACCTTGTCCGGCAGCCCCTTGTCCCCGTGCCCGGAGGGGCCCCAGTCGTAGTCCTTGCGCCGGGTCAGCGTGTAGTGGTCGTTGGCCACGGACTCGGTCATGGTGAACATGCCGGTGCCGCTCCCCTTGCCGCCCTTGGCCAGCACCGTGCGGTCCGTGAGGCCGTTGCCGCAGGCGATCGGCACGGAACCGGCGTTGCGCAGCAGGAACGCGTCGGGGGCACCGCTGGTGAGCGTGACGGTGCGCCGCCCGTCGTCGGCTTCGGCTGTGGTGCCCGGCTGGATCAGTACGCCGGCCAGGGGGGACTTGTTCTTCGGGTCACCGATGTAGTCGATGTTGGCGGCCACGTCACTCGCGGTCAGTGGCGAGCCGTCGGAACAGGTGAGGCCGGGCCGCAGCGTGAAGGTCGCCGTCTTGAGCGTCGCCTGCCACTTCTGTGCCAGCCCGGCCACGGGCTCGCCCTTGTCGCCGAGGTGGATCAGCGGGTCGTACAGGTAGCGGTTGATGCCGATGGCGATCGACATCACCGTCTTCGCCGGGTCGAGGCCGCCCGGGTCGGAGGCGTAGGCCGTGGTGAACGTCCTGCCGTCCGCCAACGTGCCCTCCCCGCCGGCACCCGAGCCGGATCCGCCGCCGCAGCCACCGGCCAGGAGTGCGGTGGCCGCCGCCAGGGACAGGGCACGTCCGGCGGGTGCCGTGGCGCCTCTCATATCGACTCCCGCCCGTGCACGGAGGGGGCCTGAATCCCTGCGGGCGTTAGGGGCGGACGGTTGAGCTCATCCCATGCGGACATGCGGATCCCCACCTCCGAGGCTTCGAACCGGTGATGTCCGAAAGGTAGGACAGGGGGAGGGTGCGCACTTCGTCGTGCACGACAAGTCCGGGCGGCCCGCTTCGTCGGCACCGACGAACCGGGCCGCAGGCACCGGCACAGGCGGGCGCGACCCGAGGAACCCGCATGTCGGCGGGGTCCATGAGCGGGGCCCTTCCGGTCGGTGACACCACACAAACGCCCCACCGCTTCGGGGTGCGGTGGGGCGTTGGCCGGTGTGGTGCTACGCGGTCTTGCAGAACTCCGCCAGTCCGATGTTGATGTGCTTCGCCTCGTCCTCGGTCACCTCGTGCGCACTGCTGCTGAATCGCTGTTGCGCACTCCCCTCCAGCCGCTCGGCTCCGCCGTTGATCGCCGCGCACTGATTGCGGGCGTTGTCGATGGCGTCTTCCTCGTCGGCGACCAGTGCCGGGTTGACGTCGAACAGAACGGCGAGCAGGTTGTCCCGGGCCTCGCCGGTCGGCTCCGGCGGGATACCGGCCTTCTCCTCGGCGGCGGAGTAGTCGACACCGGGGCTCGCGGTCTTGGTGGTCGGGGCGGTGTTGTCGCTGTCGTCACCGCCGCTGCACGCCGACAGGGCGGCGAGGGCGGCGAGCAGGACAGCGGCGGTGACGGTGCGCTTCACGGTGTGGTCCCCCCACGGGTACGGGTGTGTCTGGTGTGAGACACGGCCGGGGGGCGGATGGTTGTGCCGGGCGTGGGAGCGCCACCGGCGCGGTGGACGACTGGGGCATTCGACGTGAGGGCTCCCGCCGCGCTCGATCGCTCGCGGGTCCCGGCCCCGGACTGCTTCCGGGGTCGTCCCTGGGTGCGGAGCACGAAAACCGGCTACTTGGCGGGCACCTTCCACTCCGCGCCCTCCGGGTCCGCGTCGGGCGAGTAGATGAGCCGCTCGGGGCGCTTGCCTTCCGGGACGGGGAACATCATCGGTCCGCGTGCGCAGTCTCGAGGGGCATTTCCATGGATACCTCCCGTTGGTGCAGGCCGACGAGGACACCGTGCGCGATGTGATCCACCGGTTCAACGAGATCGGTCTGACCTGTCTGCGCCCTCGGTGGGCGACACGCCGTCCCCACCTGCTCAGCCCTGGCGACGAGGATTTCGTCGTCCCGACGGCCACCACCCGCCCCGCCAAGCTCGGCCGGCCCTTCAGTCGCTGGTCGCTGCGCGCCCGCATCCGAAGCGAGAAAGGCATTCGCTGGGGCGGCCACCCCCTCGCCACCGCGGCCTGAACGACCAGGCGAACCCATACGGTCACAGCACGAGCGAGGGACAGTGCGCCCGGCGAGCACCCGCCGCTACACGTTCGACCAGCCCCGCTCGCAGAGCACGAGCCGGTAGCCGTCCGGGTCCTCGACCGTGACGCCCCACCGGTTCCAGTACGGGTTCGGCGACGGCACCCGCTTGCCGCCGTGCGCCTCCAGACGGGTGACCAGGTCATCGGGCACCGGGCCGTCGACGTAGATCACCAGCAGGTCCTCCTCGGTGGGCCGGGGCTCGACGGGCCGGGCGGTCTCGTGGACCAACTCCAGATGCCAGTCGGCGTCCGGCCAGCCCACCATCAGCAGGTCGTGCCCACCGGGTTCCGGTCCGCCCCCGGCCCGCCACACCACACCGAGTCCCAACCCCCGCACCCAGAACCGCTCGGCCGCCACCAGGTCCCGGGAGGGCCGGGCGACGCGGATGTGACTACGGCCGTTGACGGGCATCGTGACCTCTTCCTGAGCTGCCGATTCCTGCTCAGCAGCCTAAGTATCAGGCTCTCGCGCGGCCATCGGCCGATCGCCCTGGACCACAGGTCCTAGGCCGATGAATCCGATGGGCGTCGCCGAGGCGCCGCCACCGCCTCCCCCGCCCTCGCCGTGCTTGGCCGCGTCCCTCTCCCGCCCCGCACCGCCGCCGAAACCGAAGGCGACCCGTGCCACTGGCACCACCGTCACCCCGTTCGCTTCAACAGGCGTGCCGAACACGGTCGAGGCAGAAGCACTGCCGCCGAGCCGCTGGGCCAAGCGCTCCAGGAAGCCCGTCGCCGCGGCAACGGCGTCCTCTCGCTCCGCCAAGGGCATTTCCGTCCCGCTCAGGGGTTCGGTCATCACTCACGCCTCCCCTGGGCGAGCGCGGTCACAGGACCAGGGCGCCGCATGACCGCGATCCGTGAACGCGCACGTCGCCGTGCCCACACCTCCGCCTCGAGCACGTCTTCCAGGGTCAAGGTCTCTCCGCTCCGGGGCCTTCCGTGTTCCGCCACGATCTCCGCGACTGTCTCCACAATGCCGTTGAACGGCAGCCTTCCTTGAAGGAAGGACGAGACACATTCCTCGTTGGCGGCGTTGAGGACCGCGGGCGCAGTCCCGCCCGACTCCCCTACCTGTCGGGCGAGCCGTACGGCCGGGAACGCCTCGTCGTCGAGTGGAAAGAACTCCCAGGCTGTCGCGGAAGACCAGTCGATGACCGGAGCCGCCCCCGGGATTCGCTCAGGCCAGCCGATGCCGAGACCGATTGGGCCTCGCATGTCCGGTGGAGACGCCTGGGCAAGAGTCGAACCGTCGACGAACTCCACCATCGAGTGCACGTACGACTGAGGATGGACAACGACCTCGATGTCGTGGAACGGAATGTCGTAGAGGAGGTGGGCCTCGATCACCTCGATGCCCTTGTTCACGAGCGTGGCACTGTTGACCGTGATGACCGGACCCATGGCCCAGGTGGGGTGAGCCAGCGTCTGCTCCGGCGTGACGTGGGCCAGCTCCTTCTTCGAACGGCCCCGGAAGGGCCCGCCGGAGGCGGTCAGCACCAGCCTGCGCACATCGGAACGCGCCCCTGCCCTCAGTGCCTGGAACAGCGCGGCATGCTCGGAGTCGACCGGAATGACCTGCCCCGGCTTCGCCAGGGCCTTCACCAGCGGCCCGCCCACGATCAAGGACTCCTTGTTGGCCAGTGCGAGAGTTCGCCCCGCCTCCAGGGCCGCGAGAGTCGGCCCGAGTCCTATGGAACCGGTGATGCCGTTCAGCACCGTGTGGCAGCGCGAAGCTGCCAACTCGCTCGCCGCATGTGGTCCGGCGAGGATTTCGGGTAGGGGCTCCGTCCCGTACGCCGCTTGCAGTGCGTCGCGAAGCCGGCCTGCTGTGTTCTGCCGGGCCACGGCGACCGCGTCCACACGGAGCAGCCTCGCCTGATGGGCCAGCAGTTCGACCCGGCCACCTGCTGCCGACAGTGCCGTCACCCGAAAACGCTCGGGATGGGACAGGACCAAATCGACCGCCTGGGTGCCGATGGAACCCGTTGAACCTAGGATCACGAGGTCTCGGCGGCCCTCACCTGGGTCGAAGAGCGTGTGCGGGTCGGACAACGGCGTTGCCTCAGCCATCCAGTCGCCCCTTGCCTCGAGCCGGCCGCCTCGGCGTTACCGCCACCGTCCAGGTGTCGCCGCCGGCCAGCAGGGCGGTCAGGTCGCCCTTGCCGTTCTGTTCGATGGCCGTATCGAGCTGCTCGGACATCTGGTCGCCGTAGACCGGCCGTTCCACCGCGCGCAGCACACCGATGGGCGTGTGGTGCAGGGTGTCGGGGACGGCGAGGCGGGAGAGCGCGAACGCGGTGATCGGGAGCGCGGCGTGGGCGTCGTGGACCAGCACGTCCGCCTCATTCTTCGGTGTCACCGCGACCACCTTCAGATCACCGGTCACCGGATCCCGTACGACACCCTTGGCGAGGCCGGCGCCGAAGCGGATCGGCTGCCCGTGCTCGAGCCGGATCACCGCCTCCTCGACCGAGTCCTTGTCCTTGAGGGCGTCGAAGGCGCCGTCGTTGAAGATGTTGCAGTTCTGGTAGATCTCGATCAGTGCCGTGCCCGGGTGGGCGGCGGCCTGGCGCAGCACCTCGGTCAGGTGCTTGCGGTCGGAGTCGATGGTGCGGGCCACGAAGGACGCCTCCGCGCCGAGCGCCAGCGACACCGGGTTGAAGGGCGCGTCCAGCGACCCCATCGGCGTCGACTTGGTGATCTTCCCGACCTCGGAGGTGGGAGAGTACTGGCCCTTGGTCAGGCCGTAGATTCGGTTGTTGAACAGCAGGATCTTGAGGTTCACATTGCGGCGCAGGGCGTGGATGAGGTGATTGCCGCCGATCGAGAGCGCGTCACCGTCACCGGTCACCACCCACACGCTCAGGTCGCGTCTGCTCGCGGCCAGGCCCGTCGCGATCGCGGGGGCGCGGCCGTGGATGGAGTGCATGCCGTACGTGTTCATGTAGTACGGGAAGCGGGACGAACAGCCGATGCCGGAGACGAAGACGATGTTCTCGCGGGCCAGGCCCAGCTCCGGCATGAAGCCCTGGACCGCGGCGAGAATCGCGTAGTCACCGCAGCCGGGACACCAGCGCACCTCCTGATCGGACTTGAAGTCCTTCATGGACTGCTTGGCCTCGGCCTTGGTGACCAGGTTCAGGGCCTCACTCATCGTTCGATGGCCTCCTTCAGGGCCTTGGCGAGCTGCTCCGCCTTGAACGGCATGCCATTGACCTGGTTGTACGAGTGCGCGTCCACGAGGTACTCGGCCCGGATCAGGCCGGCGAGCTGGCCGAGGTTCATCTCGGGGACGACGACACGGTCGTAGCCCTTCAGGACCACCTCACCGAGGTTCTTCGGGAAGGGGTTGAGGTGGCGCAGATGGGCCTGCGCGATCTCGTACCCGGCCGCGCGCAGCCGCCGTACCGCCGCGGTGATCGGTCCGTACGTCGATCCCCAGCCCAGCACCAGCGTCGTCGCACCGGTCGGGTCGTCGACCTCCACGTCCGGCACCTCGATGCCGTCGACCTTGGCCTGCCGGGTGCGGACCATGAGGTCGTGGTTGGCGGGGTCGTAGGAGATGTTCCCGGTGCCGTCCTGCTTCTCGATGCCGCCGATCCGGTGCTCCAGCCCCGGTGTGCCCGGCACCGCCCAGGGACGGGCCAGCGTCTGCGGGTCGCGCTTGTACGGCCAGAACACCTCCGAGCCGTCCTCGAGGGTGTGGTTGGGTCCCTGCGCGAACTGCACCTGAAGGTCAGGCAGCTCGTCAAGCTCGGGGATCCGCCACGGCTCGGAGCCGTTGGCGAGGTAGCCGTCGGAAAGCAGGAACACCGGCGTGCGGTAGGTCAGCGCGATCCGGGCCGCCTCCAGGGCCGCGTCGAAGCAGTCCGCGGGGGTGCGCGGCGCGATCACCGGCACCGGCGCCTCGCCGTTGCGGCCGTACATCGCCTGGAGCAGGTCGGCCTGCTCGGTCTTGGTCGGCAGACCCGTCGACGGCCCGCCGCGCTGGATGTCCACCACCAGCAGCGGCAGCTCCAACGACACCGCGAGCCCGATGGTCTCCGACTTCAGCGCCACACCCGGCCCTGAGGTCGTGGTCACGGCCAGCGAACCGCCGAAGGCCGCGCCGAGGGCCGCGCCCACCGCGGCGATCTCGTCCTCGGCCTGGAAGGTCCGCACACCGAAATTCTTGTGCTTCGACAGCTCGTGCAGGATGTCGGAGGCCGGGGTGATCGGGTACGAGCCCAGGAACAACGGCAGATCCGCCTGGCGGGATGCCGCGATCAGCCCGTAGGCCAGCGCCAGGTTCCCGGAGATGTTGCGGTAGGCCCCGGCGCGGAAGGCCTGAGCTGCCGGCGCCACCTCGTAGGAGACCGCGAAGTCCTCGGTCGTCTCGCCGAAGTTCCAGCCCGCGCGGAACGCGGCGATGTTGGCCGCCGCGATTTCCGGCTTCTTCGCGAACTTCGACTTCAGGAACTTCTCCGTGCCCTCCGTCGGCCGGTGGTACATCCATGACAAGAGGCCAAGCGCGAACATGTTCTTGCTGCGCTCGGCCTCCTTGCGGGTGAGGTCGAAGCCCTTCAGGGCCTCCACCGTCAGCGTCGTCAGAGGGACCGCATGCAGCCGATAGCCGTCCAGGGAACCGTCCTCCAGCGGCGATCCGGCGTAGCCGATCTTCTGCATGGCCCGTTTGGTGAACTCGTCCGTGTTGACGATGATCTCCGCGCCGCGCGGCAGATCTCCTACATTCGCCTTCAGCGCGGCCGGATTCATCGCCACCAACACGTTCGGCGCGTCGCCCGGCGTGAGGATGTCGTGGTCGGCGAAGTGCAGTTGGAAGGAGGAGACGCCCGGGAGAGTGCCGGCGGGCGCCCGGATCTCGGCGGGGAAGTTCGGCAGCGTCGACAGGTCGTTGCCGAAGGACGCCGTCTCCGAGGTGAAGCGGTCACCGGTGAGCTGCATACCGTCACCCGAGTCCCCCGCGAACCTGATGATCACCCGGTCGACACGCCGGACGTCCTTTCTGGATGGTCGTTCCGCACTGTCTGGTCGAGAAGACGGCATGACAATCTCACCTCTGCATGAGATCAAGGAGCTACGTAGGACGGCGCGGCGGCCGGCCAGTCCGCGGCTTCTTCCAGCACCTTGCGTGCCAGGTGGGCAACGGTCGTGTAGGGGGCGCATCGGGCGGCGTTCTCCAAACGGCCCAGGTAGTCGCAAGCCCAAGGCAGGATGTGCCGATGGAGCAGATCGTGGGCGGCCGCCCAGGACTCGGCGCGGGCCTGCTCGCCGGTCACGGCGCCGGCCGCCATCTGCAGCAAATGAGCCAGCACCGCCAGCTCCACCGCGAGATGGTCCTTGTCGAGGATGGCGTCCTGAGCGTGCAGAGCCGCCCGCAGGGCGTGTCTGCTCATGAACGCCTCGATGTCGTGCGCCGCGCGCCCGCCCGCCTTGATCTCCCCGAGCTGTTCGGAGGCGTACGGCGGGCAGACCGGTCGGGGACCGACGAACAGCCTGCAGAACTCCACGGCCAGTTCCTCGAGCGCCTCGGTCTCGGTGCGCAGGGCCAGGACCGGGTCGGTCAGCGGGGCGTCACCGGGATCCATGCGCCGGTCCGACTCCTGCATCTGCCGGTACAATGGGGCGTCGATCTCCCGGCAGAGAACTCTCACCGCCAATTGGAGCACGGCGGTGTACACCCTCACGTGCTCGGCGCTCACAGCCAGTGCCGGCTTCATCATCGCTCGATCCTCCGGATCCGTACGACGGTGTCGTGGTAGGCCTGGCCACCGGTGATCGGGTCGGGATAGACCGGGAGCAGGTCGTTCTGCGGAACGCTGATGGCTCCCTCCCACCACAACCGGTCGAGGTCCGCGTCCGCGATCTTCGCGAAGCCCGGGTTGTCCTGCTGGTCCTTTCCATTGGTGGCGTAGGCGCCGCCCACCTCGCGGCCGGCGTTGTGCGCGATAGCCACCACGAGGGGATGGACCCCTTCGGTCAGCCGGACTCTGGTCTGCAGGGTGGCGACCTTGCTGCCGTCGCCACGCGGGACTTCCGCGTCCTCGGGCCGGAAGCTCTCCACCTCGATCCAGTCGCCGTCGCGAATGCCGAGTCTCTCCGCCGAACGGCGGTTGATCAGGGCGGGGTTGGTGTGCGAGATCTCCTGGAGCCATTTGGACTGCATGGTCCGATGCGCGTTGTGCACGTTGATCTTGAAACTGGTCATGACGAAGTGGTCGTCAGGGAAGTCGCGTTGATGGCTGGGAATGGGCTCGTAGACCGGTAGCGGTTCGATCCTGCGGTCGACTTCTCTGCCCTTGTCGACGATGAAGTCGCTACGTATCTCGACCTTCCGGGACGGGGTGAGGAATCCTCTGCGGGCGACTCCTTCGACCATGATGCCGATGGCCTCGGGAGCGCCGTCTTCGTCAGTCCCCTTGTAGAGGATGCCCGTTCTCGGGTCCTCTCGGGCACCCTCGAGTTCCTCGGGGGTGAGCCGTTTCATGTGCGGCTCGTAGAGGGGCTTCTTCGTCGGGTCCAGCCAGATGCCCTTGGCCCGCATCGTGGCGAAGCCGCCCGGGATCGGCTTGAAGTACTCCTCGAAGTAGCTCTCGACGGTCTTCCACGGGAAGTACTTCTCCATCCCTCCCCCGATACGACGGGCAAGTTCCGGGAAGATCTCGCGGATGTCCTTGGACTCGCCGCGGGGCGGCACCACAGGCTGACGCAGACCGACGTAGTCGACCAGCCCCTGGGGTGGCCGGGCGTCGATGTCCCATCGTTCGAGGTAGGTGGCCCACGGCAGAATGATGTCCGCCAGACGCCCGGTGTCGGAGTACATCACATCGATGCAGACGTGAAAGGGGATGAGTTCTTCGTCCGCCAGGACGGAGCGGACGAGCCGGGATTCCGGGAACGACCACGCGGTGTCGGCGTTGTAGGTCATCAGGGCGGAGATCTTCTGTCTGCGCTCCTTGATCCAGGGATAGACGATCTGACCCACCTTCATCTTCTTGCCCTTGAAGGCGTTGGCCAGCGGCCAGTCCTTGGCCTCGGCGATGACGCTCCTGGCCGTGGGCTTGTCCGGTACGGGCCCCGGCTCAGGCAGCAGGTCCTTGTCCCACGCGGACTTGGGATGCCAGCACCAACCACCCGGCTTGCCCATATTCCCGACCAGGGCGTTGAGCATGGTGATGGCCCGGTCGTTGTAGTAGCCGTTGCGATGCGACTGCGAACCGCGGTTGCAGATCGTGGTGCATTGGGGAGCCGCAGCGGCGAATTCCCGGGCGATCCGTCTGATGTCCGCGGCCGGCACCCCGCTCTCCCGCTCCGCGAACTCGGGTGTGTAGCCGCTGACGTGCTCGGCGATCTTCTCAGCCGGAGGGTTCGACCATGTGTCCAGCCACTTGCGGTCCCACAGGCCCTCGCTGCAGATGACATGCGCCATGGCCAGCGCGATCAGCCCGTCGGTACCGGGCTTGACACAGAACCATTCGTCCGACAGAGCGGCCGTGTTGGACAGTCGAGTCTCGAAGGTTACGAGCTTCGCGCCCTTCTGCCGGGCCCGCATCATGCGGATGGCCACGGGGATATGGCCTTGGTGGGCCTCGGCCCAGTTCGCCCCGAAGTTCAGGACGAACCGGCTGTTCTCGAAGTCGCCGAGGTCCCAGTCCGATTCGCCGATTGTGGTGGCGATCGCCGCTCGGCGATTCGACGAGCACAGGGCACGATGGTTGAAGTGGGAGGGGGTTCCATAAGCGTTCAGGAACCGGGCCACGATGTCGGTGGACCGGTTGCGTCCCTGCTGGAAGGCGAACTCCTCGGGTTTCCCTCGCTCGCGGATCTCCCTCAGCCGATCGCCGATCTCGGCGTACGCCTCGTCCCAGGTAATCCGCCGCCACTTGCCCGAGCCGCGTTCGCCGACTCGCCGCAGCGGATACAGCAGCCGATAGGGGTCGTAGAGGACCGACGGTCCCGCGACTCCCTTGGCGCAGACGGCGCCCTGACTGTTGGGGTCCTCAAAGTTGCCGGTGACCTTCAGCAGCCGTCCGTCTGCGACATGCCCGATGATGCCGCAGGCTGTCGTGCACATCTGGCACATGGAGGCGACGGTGCGCACCTTCCGCTCGTCAGCCGCGGGGACCGCTGCCGAGCCCGGCTCACGAATGATCGCCACTGCCCCGAGTCCCCCCAGGGCCAGGCCGGCCGCCGCGCTCAGCCGCAGCAAGTCCCGCCGGTCCAGTTCCCAGCAAGCCTCATCAGGCGTGGACGATGTGTCCGATGTCTCCATGTCGGCGGACCCTGTTTCGGTTGTCACGATGTCCCCCCGTGGTTCAGGCCGTAAAAACGAGAAAGCGCGCGAGGCAGGAGCCGACCAGGACAGCGACGGCGCCGAGCATTCGGGCCACCCGCCTACGTCGCGCCAGGAGCAGCACCAGGACCGGCACGGCGAGGCCGATGCCGAGGACACCGCCGTAGAACAGGAGCATCCAATCTCCGCGCAGGACGGCATCGAGTGACTCACGTGCCGGTCCAACGGGTTCCGACACCGCGGTGAACACCATCGCCGCGCCGAAGGTCATCAGGAGCAGGAGCATCACGCTCCGGCGTCCGGCGTCCTGGTTGCCCTGCGGTTCGATGCCCGTGGCGATGAGCTCGACGACGGCGTAGCCCATCAGCAGTGACGTGACGAGGAACAGCAGAGCGGAGCCGCTCGTACCGGCCAGCGGGGAGACCCACGTGCGTGCCAGCACGGCCACCGGGTAGATCGCCAGCGCGATACTGCTGGCCACCAGCAGCCACGTCACCGCGCGTTCCAGCTGCCGAGTCGCACCTCGTGCCGGAAGCGGCGCGGCGGCACCCGCGGAGGCAGCGCGCCTGCGCGACAGCATGTAAAGAGCCACACCCAGAAGGAAGACCTTCAAGGCGATGATCTTCGCGCCGAGCGAGATCGGGGAGTTCCAGTTGCCGAACTCCGTGAGCATCAGGGTGAACCGTTCGGGCCGGCCGAGGTCGATCGTCAGCAGCGTCCCGGCGGCGGCGAGCAGGCCGAGGCTTGCCCAGCCCGCCCGCCAGTCCAACGTCAGCGCCGCGGTCGGACAACGCTGGCGGTGCCACCACACCGCCAGCGTGAGCCCGCTGGGCACACCGATCATCGCGAAGTACACCGCGAGCAGCCCTCCCCAGGGGGAGTCCGCCATCGGCGCCACCTGTGCCAGCTGCGTCGGCATTCTCACCGTCCCTCGAGGTCCGCACCCGAGTCGACCTGGACTCCGTCGACCGCGATCAGCGGCAGTGCCCGGCGCGGGTCCACGTAGAACACCTTGGGGCGCGTGTTCGCCTCGGGCTTCCACACGTCCAGCTCGTGCTGCCGGGCCTTGACGGAGATCTCGCTGTCCGGGTCGTCCAGATCACCGAAGATCCGGCAGCCGGTCGGGCAGGCCTCCACACAGGCCGGCTGGCCGCCCTGCGACGTGCGATGCTCACAGAAGGTGCACTTGCTCGCGGTCTTGGTCTGAGGATCCTCGTAAATGGCGTCGTACGGGCATGCCGCCATGCAGAAGCGGTTGAGGTTGCAGTCGCCTTCCTCGATCACCACCTCGCCGTTCGGCTTGCGGGTGATCGCGTCCGTCGGGCAGGCGTTGAGGCAGGGCGCGTCCTCGCACTGGTTGCACAGCACCGGGATGAAGTGACGCGTCGCCTTCGGATACTCGCCTTCCTCGACATACTTGACGGTGTCCCGGAACACCCCCAGCGGGACGTCGAACTCGTTCTTGCAGGCCACCGAACACGCGTGACAGCCGATACAGGTGTTCAGATCGATGATCATTCCGAAACGGGCCACAGGGGGCTCCTCCAGGCCAACGCGCAGGACGGACCAGACGAACTACTCTACTTGTCTAGAACTTTTTGGATGATAGGACCTCTCGGGCGATCGCGACAGCCCTTTCCGATCACAACAGAGCGGAACTCGCGCGCCGGACGGGGCGGGCGAGACAGAGTGCGTAGTCGCCGTCCGGATCCACCCACCAATGCGCGAGCTCGAGCCCCGCTGCGGCCAACTCCCGCTGCACACCGGGACGTCGGAACTTCGAAGAGATCTCGGTACGCATCTCCTCGCCGACCGCGAACGAGACCTCCAGGCCCAGGTCCCGCAGGACGACGGTCTGATCGCAGGTGGAACGCAGACGCATCTCGATGCGTTCGTGCACGTCGTCCCATACTGCGACGTGGCGGAACTTCGCGGGATCGAAGTCGGCGCCCAGCCCGCGGTTGAGGACGGACAGCAGGTTCAGATTGAAGGCCGCCGTCACGCCCCGGACGTCGTCATACGCCCTCACCAGCCGCGAGCGGTCCTTCACCAGGTCGACCCCCAACAGCAGCGAGTCGTCAGGACCCATGATCCTTCTCAGTCCACCCAGGAACCGTGCCCGCTCCTGGGGCGCCATGTTGCCGATCGTGCTGCCCAAAAACGCGATCAGGCACCGTTCCCCGTGCGGAAGCAGGGCCAGATGCCGATCATGGTCGGCCGCCACAGCATGAATTCGGAGCTCGGAATAATCAGCAGCGATCTTCGCCGCCGAGTCCAGAAGAAATTCCCGGCTCACGTCCACCGGCACGTACGACTGAAGTGTTCCCTCACAGATGAGCGCGTCCAGAAGCGTGCGCGTCTTGTCTCCGGATCCGGCCCCCAACTCCATCAGGGTGACAGCTCCAGAGGATTTCGCTATGTCTTCCGCGTACTTGGTGAGGATCGCTCGTTCACGTCGCGTCGGGTAGTACTCGTCCAGCCTGGTGATCTCGTCGAACAGTTCGCTCCCCTTTTCGTCATAGAACCACTTGGGAGGAACTTCCTTGGGCATTCCGGACAGTCCGCACGCGACATCACTGCGCAGCGCCTGCTCCATATCGGCCGGCGTGACGAGGCATTCGGTCTCAAAGATAGGCACAATTCCGCCTTCCCTGCAGGTAAGTCGCACGTGGCACGGCGCGGCGGGAGCCGCCCCGTGCGGTTGCGGGGCGGGCGCCGGGGCTACGGCGCACGTCGCCCGGGCGCCGGAACGGACCGCGGCCCGGACTGGCGCGGCCGGCCCAGTCGACCGGCCGTGTCTAGCCCGTGACCAGTCCGAGCCTCTCCGCGCCCGCTCGGACGTCCGCATAGTCGGCGGAGGTGACCGCCGCGTACTTGCGGGCCCTCATCAGGTCGAGGAGCTCGGGGTCGGACACCGACTCGAAGGCCGCCCGGATCTCCCCTATGGCCTTCTCGCCCAGGGCGCCGCGCGCGACCCAGGGGTAGCCCATGACACGCCGGGACTCCACGACGCGCAGCGCCCCCTCGGTCACCGAACCGTCCGCCTCCAGCCGGCGCAGGATGCGAAGTTCGAGTCCGCCGGCGTCGGCGCTGCCGCTCGCGACCGCCTGGGCCACGGCGTCGTGCCCACCGGCGAAGGTGACCTTCGACAGCGGAGCACACGAGGTCAGGGACCGATCGTCGCAGTCGGCGCCGGCGTCGACGAGCATCATCCGGGGGTAAAGGCTGCCCGAGGTCGAGCTGATGTCGCCGAAGGCGAAGGACGCCTCGCTGTCGAGCAAGTCCTTGACGGACCGGGCATCGGAGTCCTGCTTGACGACGATGGCCGACTCGTACTCCCGGGTGCCGGTGTCCTTGTCCACCTCCGTCACCAGCGGGGTGAGGTCCACCTGCCGTTCCGCCTGCACGTAGGTGAGCCCGCCCAAGTAGGCGATGTCCACGTGCTTCGAGGCCAGGGCCTCGACGACGCCGGCGTAGTCACTCGCGACGAACAGCTCGACCTTGACGTCCAGCCGGTCGGAAAGGTAGCCGGCGAACGGTTCGTACTGGGCTTTCTGCTTGTCCGGGGAGACATTGGGAATGATCCCCACACGGAGGGTCTTCGGTACTCCCATTGCGTTCTTCGGCGCATCGTCGGCCGATGAACAGGCACTCAGCGTTGCGGAAATGAGCAGGACGAGGAGCCCCGCCATGAGTCGCTTCATCGTTCGTCTCCGCTTTCAAGGCGGAACCCAAACGGGATGTTACTGGCAGCTCAAAGGAGGGCAAACGCCGAATGGCGCACCCCCCAAGGACCAGGCGATTCTTGCCCCCGTTACGGATCCCTTCACATGGATTGGATCTCCCTAGCCAGCGGCTGGAGCCTAGCAGTGGGTTCAGGCCGCGAGAAGACCGTGTTTTGATCAACTTTTGGGTTACACGGCAGATACAGTGCCGCCGTCGACCGACCCCATCTCGGAGTCAGCAATTCCGTTTTCCGCCCCACCTGAGCATGTCTACCCGCGTCCCAAAGCTCCTTTACTCTCGTTATCTTTAGATGATAGGTTCCAGCCCTCCCTGGTCAGCACCCGCACAGCGATCTGCCCGCACCCACAGAGGGACAGGGATGAGCACTCCTGTACAGCGGCTGCTTCAGCCTGCTCGCACTGCCTCGACCGCTGATCGGTGCGGTCGTCCGGATTCTGCCGACGCGCCCATGGAGGCTTGAGCCACGTGGACATCGTGCTGCGCAACATCGTCATCGAATTCGATCAACCCAGAACCCGCGTCCTGGACGATGTCGACCTCGTCATCGAGGAAGGCGAGCGGGTAGCCCTGCTCGGGCCCTCCGGGTCCGGCAAGACCAGCCTGCTGCGGTTATTTCTCGGCGCCGTCCGCCCCGCCGCCGGCGACGTGCGCCTTGGCGGGCGGAATCCTTTCGGCACAGTGGACGAAGTCTCCTGGCTGCGTCGGCGCACCGGATGCGTCCGGCAGCGTGACGACCTGGTATCCGGGATCAGTGGACGCACCAACGCGCTGATGGCGACGACTCCCGCATGGCGGCTCGGTGACTGGCTGTCCGTCATGAGGGGCAGAACGCCCAGACGGTACAACGAGGATCTGGCGACGCTGGCCGAACGCTACGGCATCACCTCCTGCCTCACCTCACAGGTGAAGAACCTCTCCGGCGGGCAGCGGCAGCGAGTGGCCTTGGTGAGGGCACTGATGAACCACCCGTCCCTCCTGCTCGCCGACGAACCGACCTCCGGGCTGGACCCCAGAAACACGTCGATCGTGATCGACGGCATCCTCGAAGGCTCTCGCACCGTAGTGATGGCGACCCATGACCTCGCCGTGGCCAATCGCTTGGACCGTGTCGTCGCCCTGCGCGAAGGGCGTGTCACCTACGACGGCCCGCCTCCCGGCCAGGACGTTCTCGACCGGATCTACGCCGCCGCCGAGGAACCCGCATGCGCCTGAACCTTCACGTACTCACCAGCCCTCCGCCACCCCGTCCCCCGAGTGACCGGAAGACGGACCTCCACCCGGAGCTCTCCTCCGAGGAGCGGCCCCCGGGCAGACGCCTTCTGCGCTGGGCACTTGTCGCCGCCACCGTGCTCGTCATCGCCTGGTCGGTGCACGGCACCGACGTCGGAGTGAGTTCGCTCGTCGCGGGCCGGGAGGGGGCCGGCCGGCTGCTGAACGGTCTCTTTCCTCCCGACTTCAGCGCCGATCTGCTGTCGGCGGTTCTGACAGCAACGCTGGAGACACTTCAGATCTCGATCACCGCGCTCTGCCTGGGCGCCGTGATGGGTCTGCCCCTCGCCGCGCTCATCGCGGGCAATGTCGGGGCTCCGCGCTGGTGCGTCAGCGGCGCGCGTGTCGTGGCCGCGTTCCTGCGGGGCGTACCCGAACTGCTGTGGGCGCTGCTGTTCGTGGCGACGGTCGGTCTCGGGCCGGCCGCCGGCGTGTACGCGGTGGCGCTGCACGCCGCGGGGCTGCTCGCCAAGCTGTGTTCGGAGCAGATGGAGGCGGTCGACCCCGCGCCCGTGGAGGCCATGCGCCTGACCGGCGCCTCTCGAACTGCCACCATGCTGCTCGCGATCCTTCCGCAGAGCCGCAGCGGGATCATCTCGCTGCTGCTCTACCAGTGGGAGTGCAACATCCGCAGCTCGACCGTGGTCGGATTCGTCGGTGCGGGCGGCATCGGACAGGCCCTCGGAATCTCGCTCTCGCTGTTCCGCTACGAGGAACTCGCCACGCTGCTCATCGCCGTGCTGCTCCTGATCCTGGTTGTCGACCGCATCTCCCGGCTGCTGCGCAAGCCCCTTGGGGCCGCGACGCGTTGAGCCCGCGGCCACACCCACCTCATCGCTTCGCCCCGGCTCCTCGCGCCGTTCCGGGCGCCGCACACGGCGGCACCGGCCCGAACGAACGGCCAGGCGGCCTTCCCGACTGCTCGGTCCTGGTAGAGAAGGGCACCAACGCATGACACAGGCGAACCCACCCCTCCGGTCGAACAGCGTGCGCGGTGGCCCGCCCGCCGGACGGTTCGGTCTCAAGGAGCGGCTTCTCGCCCACATCGAGATCTGGCGACTCGATCTGTTCTCCTACGCGGGTCTCGTGGGCGTGGCAGGCGCGTTGTTCGGTTCGGACGACCCTGCCCTGTGGCGGATCGTCGGTGCCTGGCTGGCGCCCACCTTCGGCTGGCTCGCCGCGATGTACGGGGGCGACTACTTCGACCGCGACCTCGACGCGACCTCCAAGCCCCAGCGTCCCGTGCCGTCGGGGCGGGTGACCGCGCGCGGCGCGTTCCTCGGCATGGTGATCAACGTGCTGCTCGGGCTGGTCGTCGCCGCGGTCCTCAACCCCCTGAACGTCGTCGTCGTCTTCGTCACGCTGGGGCTCGGTGTCGCCTACAACGCCAGCCTCAAGTCCCACGGCGTGCTGGGGAACGTCAGCCGTGGGGGCGTGACCGCGATGGCCTTCGTGATGGGCACCCTGGCCACCGGCCCGGATCTGCAACCTGAGCTTCTGCCGCTGGCTCTGATCTTCTGGCTCCACGACTCGGGGTCCAATGTCGTGGGCGCGATCTGCGACCGCGAGGGCGACCGCGCCGGCGGGTACGGGACATTCCCCGTACGCCACGGGGACACAGCTTCGCTGTGGCTGATGCTGAGCTTCGACGTGGCGTGGGTGAGCCTGGCGATCTGGTATCCACTGACCCTCGACGACGTCTTCTCCCCCACGTACGCGGGCTTCCTCGCCGTCGCCGTGGTCATGGCGGTGGTCTCCGCGGGCATGCTCTTCCGCAGTCCGCGTCCCATACCCCGCCTGGTCGGCCTGCGCGCGCACGAGGTCCTGGTCATCGAGCGGCTGGTCCTGACCTCGGGCCTGGTGGCCACGGTGACGTCCGCCGTCGTCGGAGTGCTGCTGTTCCTGCCTTCGGCGGCCGCGGCCCTGGTCGCGTCCGTGGCCATCATGCGCAGGAGCTACGAACCCTCCCGGCACGGCTGGCGCAAGAAGGCCGGCGGCCACTCCCGGGTTCTCTGATCGACCAAAGGCGAGGGCGCGGTGGGCGTGACCGCCCCCGCCCCCCCGCCGTTACATAATCTAAACCTTTACGTAATTCACCGGGGCGAGGGAAAACCCTTGGA
>NZ_JBHYOB010000002.1:429773-448577 GCF_042744565.1 Streptomyces sp. NPDC058812 | reverse complement strand
TCTGTCCTCCCACCCCGCCCGCCCCGGGTGGCCTATGCCGGGCGGGCCCCCCGCCCGGGCCCCCCCCCCCCCCCGGGGGGGGGGGGGGGGGGGGGGCCCCCCCCCCCCGCCCTCGCCTTTCCTTCTGCTATCCCTTTCCTTCTTTCCCCGGGGCGAGGGAAAGCCGTTGGAGTTCCCGCGGAAGGGCGAAGCGCATGCTCTCCGTCACGGGCTCGATCACCTCCACGTCCCGGTATCCCCGTGCCGCGAGCCAGGCCAGGACGTCCCGCACCAGTTCCTCGGGAACGGAGGCGCCGCTGGTGACGCCTACCGTGGTGACACCGGCCAGCCAGGACTCGTCGATGTCCCTGGCGTAGTCGACCAGATGGGCGTCCGCCGCGCCGTACTCCAGGGCGACCTCGACGAGACGTACGGAGTTGGAGGAATTGGCCGAGCCCACCACGATCACCAGCTGGGACTGTGCGGCCATCTCCTTCACGGCGACCTGCCGGTTCTGTGTCGCGTAGCAGATGTCGTCGGACGGAGGATCGACCAGGCGCGGGAACCGGGCACGCAGCGCTTCGACCGTGGCCATCGTCTCGTCGACCGACAGCGTGGTCTGGGACAGCCACGCCACGCGCTCGGGATCGCGTACCCGCACATCGGCCACGCCCTGCGGGCCGTCGACCAGGTGCACGTGGTCGGGTGCTTCGCCCGCCGTTCCGATCACCTCCTCGTGGCCCTCGTGGCCGATGAGGAGGATGTCGTAGTCGGCCTTGGCGAAGTTGGCCGCCTCGCGGTGCACTTTCGTCACGAGTGGACAGGTCGCGTCGATCGTTCTCAGGTTCAGCGCCTGGGCCTCCTCGTGGACGACCGGGGCCACGCCGTGTGCGGAGAAGACCACCACCGCACCCGGCGGGACCTCCTCCGTCTCCTCGACGAAGACGGCCCCGCGCTCCTCGAGCGTCTTCACGACGTGCACGTTGTGCACGATCTGCTTGCGCACGTACACCGGGGCGCCGAATCGGTCCAGCGCGACCTCGACCGTCTTGACGGCCCGGTCCACGCCGGCGCAGTATCCGCGCGGCTGGGCGAGCAGCACACGTCGTTCCGCGGACGGCTCGGCGTTTTCAGGCGGCCGGGGTGTCACCCTCACTCCCTTCCAGCGGGTCGATGCCCAACTCCTCGGCGATGCGCATCGCTTCCTCGATGAGGGTCTCCACGATCTGTGACTCGGGGACGGTCTTGACGACCTGTCCCTTGACGAAGATCTGCCCCTTGCCGTTGCCGGAGGCGACGCCCAGGTCGGCCTCGCGGGCCTCGCCGGGTCCGTTCACCACGCAGCCCATGACGGCGACGCGCAGGGGGACGGGGAATCCTTCCAGCGCCGCTGTCACCTCGTCGGCGAGCTTGTACACATCGACCTGTGCTCGACCGCACGACGGGCAGGAGACCACTTCCAGCCCCCGCTCCCGCAGGCCGAGCGACTCCAGGATCTGAGTGCCGACCTTGACCTCCTCGACCGGCGGCGCCGACAGCGAGACCCGGATCGTGTCCCCTATCCCCTCGCTCAGCAGGGCTCCGAAGGCGACGGCGGACTTGACGGTGCCCTGGAAGGCCGGGCCCGCCTCGGTGACGCCGAGGTGGAGGGGGTAGTCGCACTGCGCGGCGAGCTGGCGATAGGCCTCGATCATCACGACCGGGTCGTTGTGCTTGACGGAGATCTTGATGTCCCGGAAGTCGTGCTCCTCGAAGAGGGACGCCTCCCACAGGGCGCTCTCCACCAGTGCCTCGGGAGTCGCCTTGCCGTACTTCTGCAGCAGGCGCTTGTCGAGGGAGCCGGCGTTGACGCCGATACGGATCGGGGTGCCGCGGTCCTTCGCGGACCGTGCGATCTCCTTGACCTGGTCGTCGAACTTCTTGATGTTGCCCGGGTTGACACGGACGGCGGCACAGCCCGCCTCGATCGCCGCGAAGACATAGCGCGGTTGGAAGTGGATGTCGGCGATGACCGGGATCTGCGACTTGCGCGCGATAGCGGGCAGAGCGTCGGCGTCGTCCTGCGAAGGGACCGCCACCCGCACGATCTGGCAGCCGGACGCGGTCAGCTCGGCGATCTGTTGAAGGGTGGCGTTGACATCCGAGGTCAGGGTAGTGGTCATCGACTGGACCGAGATCGGGGCGTCGCCGCCGACCGTCACGGAACCGACCTGGATCTGTCGGGACTTGCGGCGCTCGGCCACGGCTCGCGGTCGCGTCCGGGGCATACCGAGGGCGACGCTCACGGGGCGCCTCCCACCGGGTTGCCCACCGTCCGGGCGCCGCGGGTGGTCGGGGTGGTTGACATGGTCCGCAATCCCCTCATGCGTGGAGTGAGGCCGGCCGGCCGTCGTCGGTGGCTGTCATCGGCCCGTGGACGAGTCGGGTGATCTCCTGGGCGATGCCCTGCGGGGTGAGCCCGGCGTCGCCGAGGATCTCCTCCCGCTTGGCGTGGTCGAGGAAGGTCTGCGGCAGGCCGAGGGTCACGACCGGCGTGGTGATCTCGGCATCGCGCAGCATCCGTGCGACGGCGTCGCCGACCCCGCCCACACGTCCGTTGTCCTCGACAGTGGCGACCAGCCGGTGGCGGCGCGCGGCTCCGAGGAGCTCGGTGTCGAGCGGCTTGGCCCAACGGGGGTCAACGACCGTCACGCCCAGTCCGTGCGCGGCGATCAGTGAAGCGGCCTCCACACACGGTCCGGCCATCGCGCCCACGGCGACGATGAGAACGTCTTCGGGCCCGCCCGCCACTCGGCTCAGCCCCGGCTTGCGGAGGAGTACGTCCATCTCGCCCATCCGGTCGACGGCCTCCAGGTCTGCCCCCACCGAGCCCTTGGGGAAGCGCACGACCGTCGGGCCGTCGTCGACCGCCACTGCCTCGCGCAGCAGTTGCCGCAGCCGTCCGGCGTCACGAGGGGCCGCGATACGCAGACCGGGAACGAGCTGAAGGATGGACAGGTCCCACATGCCGTTGTGGCTCGGCCCGTCGCTGCCGGTGACCCCTGCGCGGTCCAGGACAAAGGTGACGGGCAGCCGGTGCAGGGCGACGTCCATCAGCACCTGGTCGAAGGCGCGGTTCAGGAACGTCGCGTACATGGCCACCACCGGGTGCAGTCCGCCGACGGCCAGACCGGCGGCCGAGGTCGCGGCGTGCTGTTCCGCGATCCCCACGTCGAAGACCCGGTCGGGATAGGCGTCGGCGAAGCGGGCCAGACCGGTCGGATGGAGCATGGCCGCTGTGATCGCGACGAGGTCGGACCGTTCGGCGCCCAGACGCACCATCTCCGTGCCGAACACCTCGGTCCACGAGGTGGAGGCGCCGGCGAGGGACTTGCCCGTGGCCGGATCGAAGGCGCCGGGGCCGTGGAAGCAGTCCTCGGCGTTGCTCTCGGCCGGCCGGTAGCCGCAGCCCTTCTTCGTCACGCAGTGGACGATCACGGGGGCGCCGAAGTCCCGGGCGCTGCGCAGTGCCTCCTCGAGGAGATGGACGTCATGTCCGTCGATGGGCCCGACGTATTTCAGTCCGAGGTCCTCGAACATGGCTTGCGGGGTGAACGCGTCCTTCAGCCCCTTCTTGAGCGCGTGCAGTGCTTCGTACACGGCGGAGCCGGCCACCGGAGCGCGCGGCATGACGCGCTTGACGAAGCCCATGGTGTTCTCGTAGCCGGGGTCCAGCCGGAGCTGGGCGAGGTGGCTGGCGAAGCCGCCGATGGTGGGTGAGTAGGAGCGGCCGTTGTCGTTGACCACGATGACGACCGGCCGCTTCTCACCGGCGGCGATGTTGTTCAGGGCTTCCCAGGCCATGCCGCCGGTGAGGGCGCCGTCGCCCACGAGGGCGACCACCTTGCCGTCCGTGCCCCGCAGCGCGTTCGCCTTGGCCAGTCCGTCGGCGTACGACAGGGCGGTGGAGGCGTGGGAGTTCTCGATGATGTCGTGCTCGGACTCCGCTCTGCTCGGGTAGCCGGACAGGCCCCCGCGCTGCCGCAGCAGCCGAAACCCTTCCTGCCGTCCCGTCAGAAGCTTGTGCACGTACGCCTGGTGGCCGGTGTCGAACAACAGCCGGTCCCTGGGGGATTCGAAGACCCGGTGCAGAGCGATGGTGAGCTCGACGACACCGAGATTCGGCCCTATGTGCCCTCCGGTTCTCGATATCGCGTCCACCAGAAATTCACGAATTTCCGCCGCGAGGTCCGGCAACTCTTCAGGGCCCAACGCGCGTACGTCGGCCGGGCATCGAATCTTTTCCAGTAGGCTCATATGTGCTTTCCCCTCTGCAGAGACGATGTACCTCACGGTAGGGAGAGCGTCCGGCGGGTGGCCAGTGTTGTCCAGCAGAGCGGAACAGTTCTGGTCGGGTGGCGCGACGGATCGTAGGCTGATCGTTCGCACTCGATTCACAGCTCGTCCGTAGTCGATAAACGGGGTGACGTCTCGTGTCCGACGGAATACTTGATCTCGGTGCCGCGCAATTGCCGGAGCTGCGAGGAAGGGAGTTGACGACGTCCGTCCGTGCCGCTTCGGGACGGACTCTGCTGGTGCGGGCGCCGGCGGACGGCACCTTCGCCGGACGAGCCCACGCCCTCCAGCTCGCTCGCGCCTTCGGGGCGGATGTGCTGGTGCTCGACTCCATCCAGGGAGTGTGGGACGGAGACACCTGGAACTTTCCCGTGCTCGGCCGCTACACGGATCTGCACGCGGTCTCCCAGGACTTGGGGCGACCGATCTGCGTGGTGCTGCGGACCGGTGACGTTCCGGTGCCGGGTCGTGCGACCCCTTGGAACGCCCAGCGGCTGGCCGATCAGGGCGCAGCGGCGATCTGGGTCACGGACGACGCGGCCACTTCGGCTTCGTACGCCGATCTCACGCGGGATGTCGCCAGGATTCGTTCCCTGGTCGGCCCCGAGGTGTCTCTCTGGGCGGGCCGTGCACCCCAGGACGGACCGCTCGGCGCTCGCACCGGGGCGGCGGGCCCGATGCGGCTGGCTGAGGCGGGGGCCGACATGGTCTTCCTGGCGGCTCCCGGTCCCGGCTCAGGGACGGCCGCGGTGGAATCGGCCGTACGAGCCGCCCGCATGCTGCAACGCGCCGGCGTACTGGTCGCCGTGACGGGTCGCGCGGAATCGGAGCCGGCGGACACCCCCGGCATCACGGACGCGGTGCGGGCGGCGCGTGTGATGGGCGTGGACGCACACCTGCTGGGTTCAGGGCCGCTCGGCCCCCACCTCGATCCCGAACTTCTCTACCACTACTCGCTGGAGGTGAGGGGGCGGGAGTTCACCTGGCGGCGCATGGCGGAAGCCGGCTCAAGGAACGCCGCCGCGTACCGGCCGCGTAGGCACGAGCCCGTGCTGCGTCTTCCGTCGGCCGGCTGACACGGCTGCGACCCGCTCGCCACGCAGTCGGCTGCCGGGCTCATGCCAAAGGGAGCGTGAACCCGGCAGCCGACTGCTTCTGGTCTCGGGCGGCCGTCCTCAGCCGGTGCCGGCCTGCAGTGGCCGGTCGTCGATCAGTGAGTGGTCGTGCCCCACGAGGCCGACCTTGCTGGCTCCTCCCGGCGAGCCCAGCTCGGAGAAGAATTCCGCGTTCGCCCGGCGGTAGTCCTCCCACTCCTCCGGCAGGTCGTCCTCGAAGAAGACGGCCTCGACTGGGCATACCGGTTCACATGCTCCGCAGTCGACGCACTCGTCCGGATGGACGTACAGGGCCCGGGAGCCTTCGTAAATGCAGTCGACCGGGCACTCTTCGATGCAGGCCTTGTCCTTCACGTCGACGCACGGCTGCGCAATGACGTAGGTCATTCACTTTCCTCTTCTTGAATACCCCCTCGGCGCTACGCCGAGATGCGCCGGGCTGATGTAGTGACGCCGAGCGTGTCCAGAAGCCGGCGGAATGCCTCTCTTTCGAGCGCGGGATCCACTTGCCCGGCCAATCGCTCGCAGTGCTCGGTAAGTTTCCGCAGATAGCCGTTCTCATCGCGCTCTGCGGCGTAAAGTGCGTCGGCGAGCGCCCGGGTGTCCTGTGCGGGGAAATAGCCGGGGTAGTCCTCACCGAGGAGACCGATGGATCCTTCGATCGCCGAGGAGATCACAGGCACCCGGGCAGCCATCGCCTCGGAGATGACGTTGGCACCGCCCTCGTGCAGGGATGTGAGGACCAGCAGGCGGCTGCGCGCCAGGATCGCCAGCGCCTCTTCACGGGGCACCGCGCCGCGCCAGTCGTAGCGGGGGTTGACCGCCGATTCCGCGGCCAGTTCCACGGACAGCGATTCGTCCCGGTCCTCCCCCGCGTGGGTGACCCGGATTCTGGAGTCGGCGGGCAGCAGCCGTACGGCTCCGGCGAGCCGCATCGGGTCCTTCACGGGACGGACGTGGGCCAGGAACGCCACCTCGAAGCAGTCCTCCCGCTGCGGACGCGACGGAACGGGAGGGAGGGACTGCACGATGACGTCGGCGCATCGGGCGAGGTCCGGAGGCAGTTGGGCAAGGCCTCGGCGCTGGAGCACGATGAATCGATCAGCCATGGCCAGGATCCCGGGGTCCACGCCTGAGTCCTGAAGACTGGGGTACAGGTCGGTTCCCGTGAGGGCGATCACCACGGGAGCGCCAGGCCGGTCGGCCCGAAAGGCACGTACGGCGTCCGCGCTCTTGCGGGCGTGGAGAGCGAGCAGGGCGTCGTACCGGCCCGGCCGGTACTCCTGCGCGATCTCCACGCGATGGCCGAGATCGCGCAGGATCCCGGCCCATCGACGCGCCGTCACCCCGTTGCCGTGCGTGCTGTCGACCGCCGTCGGCGTGACGAGGAGAATCATGCGTCGACCGCGCAGGTACGGAAGCCGCCGAGTACGTCCCGCCGGTCCGGAGTGAAGTAGTTGCGCATGGTCGAACGGACGTAGCGACCGCGTGTGGCCCACGATCCGCCGCGCAGCACCTTACGGCTGCCGAAGAACTGCTCGGAGTTGTCGGCGTAGGAGTCCCGTTCGAAGTTGGGGTAGGGCACGAAGTCGCTCGCGGTCCACTCCCAGACGTTGCCGATCATCTGACGACATCCGAACGGACTGTCGCCGGCCTCGCAGGCGGCCACGTCGGAGGGACCACCGCCGCGCCAGTCCGTCGTGGCGTTCTTCGCATCGGAAGCGTGGTCGCCCCAGGGGTAGCAGGTCTTCGGCAGGCCGCCTCCTGACGCCGCGAACTCCCACTCGGCCTCGGTGGGCAGGCGCCGCCCCGCCCATCGCGCGTAGGCGTCGGCCTCCCACCAGCAGACGTGGTGTACGGGGAGGTGCGGCTCGAGGTCGACCCACGTGTCGAAGTGCCGGCGCTGGAAGCCTTCGTCCGGGCTGCCACGCCAGTACAAGGGGTGCTCGGCTCCGGTGGCCGCGAGCCAGGCGCCCTGGTCGGCCCAGAGCCGGGGGTCCGTGTATCCGCCGTCCGCGACGAAGGCCGCGAACTCGGCCTGTGTCACCGGCGCCTTGGCGATGGTGAACGGCGCGACGCGCGTCAGGTGACCCCACTTCTCGTTGTCGTAGACGAAGGGGTCCCGGCGCAGGGCACCGAGCAGGAACTGTCCGCCTCCGACCGACGTGTCCCCGGTCCACGGCCCGGAACTCGCGCCGTGCGAGGGTTCGGCGTCGGTGAGCCCCGGCAGTGCGGGCGGCGCGTAGCCGAGGGCCTGACGCGTGTACGTGAAGGCCTCGGTGTGGGTGTCGTAGTGGTGGACGGTGTAGCGCGCGAAGTGGCGCACCACGTCGGTGGCGTCCGGGCGGGCGACCTCCTCGGCGACGCGTTCGGCCACGGTGCGCATGTAGGCGACGGTCTCCTCGCGCGAGGGCAGGTCGAGTCGCCAGCGGGTGTCGTGCGGGATGGCACCGGAGTCGTAGATCGAGTCGGCGTAGGAGAGGACGGGGGCCTGCCCGCACGCGCCGCGCAGGACGAACTTCTCCTGGAACCATGCCTGGTGGCCGATCTCCCACAGCATGGGATTAACCGTGGGCAGCAGAGGGCCGAGCAGCTGGCTGTCCTCGAGGTCCGCGACGAGCTGGATCGCGCGTTCAGTACCGTCGAGGACCCACTCGGCGAGTTCACCGGGTTCGGTTGCGTTGGCTTCCATATCAGCTCCAGACATCGTTCACGCGGACGCGGAACCGGCCTCCGGGCCCTGCGCGCCGGCCAGCTTCAGCCAGCGGGCGAGGGCACGCTGGGCATAGGTGTGGGCAATCAGATCGTCGCTGTAGTAGAGCTGGTCGTAGTACAGCCCGACCATGCTCTGCCGCCAAGTGCCCCGGTCGTTCTGGTGGTCGAGCAGCCATTCCACCGCGCGGACCAGGCGCTCGTCCCAGCACGGCAGGTCGGACCTCAGCAGTGAGTACAGCGCCCAGCCCGTCTCCTCGGCCGTGCCGCCGTCCGGAGCGCCCTCGATGGCCTTCTCCGGCCAGGCTCCGTCCGCCCGCTGGTTCTCCAGCAGCCAGGCCCGTGCCCGAACCGGAACGGTGCTCGCCACGTCACCCAGCTCGGCGTATGTCTCCAGCACCTTGGCGGTGCCGTGGGTCGAGTCGCGGAACCACAGCGAGGGCAGCGCGCCGTCGGCCTGCTGCGTGGTCTCGAACCAGCGCAGCGCCTTGTCCACGGGCGACTTGGGTCCGCGCCCGATGCCGAGCCGATGGAAGCCCATCACCACGTGCGAGGTGACACCCGTGCACGGGCCGTCGTGGACCATCGAGGAGTCCCGCATCCACTCGGACCAGGAACCGTCCTTGTTCTGCATGCCGTACAGCCAACGCAGGGCCTTGCGTACGGCTGGGTGGCGATGCGGGAGTCCGAGCAGGGACAGTGCGGTGAGTACCACCGCGGTGTCCTCGGATTCGGGCCAGCCGGACGGGTTCGCCCAGGACCAGCCGCCGGCGGGAAGCTTGAGGGGTTCGAAGGGCCCGTTCCACTGCGCCGACAGCAGCCAGTCGCGGGTGCGGCGCAGCCGGGGCTCGTTCGCCACGTCGGTACTCTCGGCCAGGGCCAGCACCGCGTAGGAGGTCACCGCGAGCTCCAAGTCGCGGTCGATGGCCCAGGAGCCGTCCGCCCGCCTCGTCTCCTTCAGGTACTCCAGGCAGCCACGCTGGATGTCAGGGCCCACGTCCTCGCCCGCGACCCGCAGACCGGTGTAGACGAGTGCCGCCATCAACGGGCATTCCTCGATGCCCCCGTTGGTGGCCATGGCGGTGCGCAGCCAGTCCAGGCCCTTCTGCTCCGCGAGCCGTTGTACGGTCCTCCGTGCGCGGCCGGCCGGGAGCTGGCGGGACTGGCCGATGCCGAGCGCGACGACTCCGGGCAGCGCAATGGACGCGCGGGCGCGCATACCGGCGGGCAGCAGCATGATCTCCAGCGGCTGGACGGGCTGCTGTTCCACATCCCGCAGCCCTTCCATCGCCCAGGTGATGGCGACCAGTTCCCGCCAGGTCCTGACGTTGGGGAAGACGGCGGCATCTCCGCCGCCCGCGTCGATGAAGGCCGTGCCCGCGTCGATGGCCTGCTGAGAGCCCTGGGGGTCCAGGACCTTGAGAGCGGCCAGGGCGAACGCGGTGACGCTGACGTCGGAGGGCGGGTCGGCGTCGGCCACGCTCCATCCGCCGTCCTCGCGCTGGTTCTGTCGCAGCCAGTCGAGCCCGTCCTGAATCTCTTCCCGGTACGTCCGGCGGCCGGCGCGAGCGAACGCCAGCACCGCGAGGGCCGTCGGCATGGCCGATGACGACAGGCGATCCGTCCAGCCGCCGTCGGCTCGCTGCTGCGTGTAGAGGTACTCCGTGCCCCTGGCGACGGCTTCGGCCACTCGTTTCTTCAGAGTCTCGGAACTCACGCTTTGAACTCCTGTGGAGGTTCGCTCGGGGCAGGGACACGGGGTGACCTGTCGCGGTGGTTCCGCGGAGGACCGCTGTCCGGTCGGTGGCGACGGATGCTCGACCGGCGCCACCGACCGGGGTTCAAGCGAGTGCGGAGGCCGGCTCGGGGATGAAGGTGAGGGTCATGTCGTTGATGGCGTGCACGGCCTCGGGCATGTAGGTCGGCGGGTCCTGGACCAGCTGCGGGTTGGCCAGCCGGCGGGCCAGCGTCGCGAAGACCACTTCGCCCTGTACACGGGCCATCGGGGCACCGAGGCAGTAGTGGATACCACCGCCGAACTCCAGGTGGCGGTTGTCGGTCCGCGTGATGTCGAACCGGTCGGGGTCGGGGAAACGCGCGGGGTCGCGGTTCGCGGACGCCAGCCAGAGCATGATCGGCGTGCCCTTGCTCACCTGGGTACCGTTGATCTCCAGGTCCTTCGCGGCCACTCGCCGGGTGAACTGGATCGGCGAGTCGTATCGCAGCACCTCCTCGACCGCGGAGGCGGCCAGTTCGGGCTTGTCCCGCAGCAGCTGGAGCTGGTCGGGGTTGCGCAGCAGGGCCAGCATGCCGTTGGCGATGAGGCCGATGGTCGTCTCGTGGCCGGCGACCACCATCAGACGGCACGTGTCGTTGATCTCCGATGTGGTGATCTCACCGCGCGCCTCTGCCTCCAGCATGACCGACAGGAGGTCGTCGCCGAGGTTGTCGCGCTTCTTGGCGATCTGCCGGTCGAAGTACAGCGTCATCTCGTCCTGCACGCCGGCGCTGTAGCTGAGGCAGGCGCCTGCTCCGGCGGGTGCCTCGAAGTCGCAGCAGAGCTGCGACCGCTTCCAGGCCACCTCACCCAGGTGGTCCTCGGGCGGGATACCGAGCATGGTGCAGATGACCTTGATCGGGAGGGGATAGGCCAGCTCCTCGACCAGTTCGATCTCACCGCGCGCCGCGGTCCTGTCGAGGACCTCGTCGACGATCTGCTGGGCGATCGGGCGCAGCCGCTCGATCCGCCGCGGCGTGAACATCTCGCTCACGACGCCCCTCAGCCGGGTGTGGTCCGGCGGGTCACGGTGCAGGAACGACCGCTGCCCGAGGGTGTCGATGAGGTTCTGCGGAAGCTCGCCGGAGGCGATCTTGGACTGCTGGCCCGCGCCGTGCTGGTCGTCGCTGCTGACGTCGGGGTGTCTCAGGGCCGCGGACACATCCGCGTAGTTCATCATCACCAGCGTCTCGCCGAGCTGGTGGACCGGGCGTTCGCGCAGCAGCCGCTGGTAGAGCTCGTACGGCTCCACCATGATCTCGTGATCGGCGAAGAACGGCACGATGGTCGGTTCCGTCTCGGCCTTCGCCAGTGCGGGAATGTCCTCTGCTTTTTTACCTGGGAACAGTTTCTTCTCGATCAGTCCCATACCGGAACCCATCCTCCCCAATACGTTTATCCACGTATCTTTGTAGAAAGAAGCCTAAAGGGCGGCTTCCTGGTCCGTCAATGAGGCGCAGACATATGAGAGTTGAGCGCCGGAACTCCGAAGCTCAGTGGGCGACGCGGTACGTCAGGCGTTTCACCAGACGCGCCGCGTCGGCCCCGACGCCTCCCACCAGGTGAGAGGTGACCGTCGACTGGAAGGGCAGGCCGAGGAGATGGAGTCCCGGCTCCCCCCGCACGGATCCATCGCGGTGGCCCGGGACGCGGTCGGGCGCGATGAAGGGAAGGTCGACCCAGGAATAGTCCGGCACGAAGCCGGTGCACCACACGACGGTACGAACGTCCTGGAGCCGGCCGTCGGCGAGCAGAGGGCGCCCTTCTGCCACGCCGACCACTCGCGGCACCCGCCGCACTCCCGCACGGCGCAGAGCATCCGGGCTCACGCTGATCAGCGGGTGTCCCCGGCCCGTCCCGGACGCCGCAATGCCCCGGCCGGGCCAGGTGTGGACGGACAGCTTTCCCATGACGCGGTACGCGGCAGCGCCCATGGGAAAGGGGACGTGGCCGGTGTCGCGACCGGCGAGCCAGACTCGATGGGACGCGGCCAGTTCCAGGGCGATCTCCGCGCCCGAGTTACCCGCCCCGACCACCATGACGTCACCCGGCTCCAGCCTGCCGGGGTTGAGGTAGTCGAAGGAGTGGAGCTGGTCGACGGAAGGATCCAGCTTGTCCGCGAACTCGGGAACGTACGGCGCGGTGAAGGCCCCTGTGGCCACAACCACCTGGGCTGCCTCGATCTCACGCCCCCCTGCCATGAGCCCATAGCGGTCACCGGACCGGGTCAGCGACTCCACGCGGGAGCCGAGCCGCACCGGCAGACCGAACGACGTCGCGTACGTCTCGAGATAATTGGCCAGTTCGTCCTTGGTCTGGTAGAGACCGTCGGCGGCCCGACCCTTCATGCCAGGCAGATGCGAGTAGCTCACGGGAGTGAACAGCCTGAGCGAGTCCCAGCGTGAGCGCCAGGAGTGCCCCAGGCGCTCCGCCGCCTCCAGAACGACGAAGTCCCGCCCTTGCCGAGCCAGGTGGTAGGCGGCGGCCAGGCCGGCCTGGCCGCCGCCTACCACAACCGTCTCGAAGCTGTCGGCGCTCATGACGCTTGTCCCGGGCCCGCCTCACTCACCGGCACACTGCGCATCCCGGACGCCGGGCTGCGGGTCACCATGTCACGGGCAGTTCGACCGGCGCGTTGAGCATGGACCCGACCGACCACTCCAACTCCCCCGGCTCCACTGCCAGTCGCAGGTTCGGGAAGCGCCTCGCCAGCCCCTCGAACGCGACCACCATCTCCACCCGCGCCAGCGCGGCGCCCAAGCAGAAGTGCGCGCCGTAGCCGAAGGTCATGTGACCCGCGTCGGTACGCTCAGCGTCGAAGACGAGCGGCGCCATGCGCGCGGTCGGGTCGAGATTGGCCAGGTTGAGACTGACCAGAACCTGCTCGCCCTTCCGGATCTGCTGCCCCGCGAGTTCCGTGTCCACCGCCGCAGTCCGCCAGATGGAGGTGTCGATGGGCGGCTGATGACGGAGCACTTCCTCGGCGACCTGCTCCATCGGGATCTCGCCCGAAGCGATGCGAGACCACTGGCCGGTGGCGCTCAGCACCATCACTCCCCTGGTGATGGCCTTGGCGGTGGTCTCATGGCCGGCGATGATGATCAAGCCGGTCGTGGCGATGAGCTCTTCCTCCGTCATCGCGTCCCGGCCGTCCCGGGCCCGGATGAGGTCGGACAGGAGGTCGTCGCCGAGGTTCTTTCGCCGGTCGACGACGAGCCGCTGGATGGAGGCGTGGAACTCCACGACCGCGGTCTCGATCTCCTCCGCAGTGCTCGTGCTGAGCGAGATGAACACCTCCGACCAGCGCCTCAGGTCGGCTTTGTCCTCGTCCGGAACGCCCCCGAGCACGCGGAAGATGACCGCCATGGGAAGGGGGAGCGCGAGTGTCGAAATGAGGTCTACGCCGGGGCCCTTCTCCTCCACGTCGTCGAGAAGGGACTCCACCAGCTCCTTGATGGTGGGGACCATCACCTGGATACGGCGTGCCGTGAAGACCTTCGCGGCCAGGCGGCGGATACGGGTGTGCTCGGGCGGATCCATTCCCACCATCGGAACGGCCGCCTGAGCTCGCTTGTCCTCGAGACCGGGGTCCGGCCGGCTGGTGAAGCGGGCGGGCTCGGACAGCACCTCACGCACTTCTTTCTCGCCGGCCACCAGCCAGGCCTCGTTGCCCCCGGGGCCGATCACCCGCAGGACCGGGTTGCTCCGAGCCGCTTTCAGCAGCAGGGGATCAGGCAGTCCCTCGGGGGTGAGGGGCTGCGGGAATCTCAGGGTCGGTACCGCATTTTCGCTCATACAAGCCCTCCGCGGTCTCCTACGGCGGCCGCCGCCTCATCAGGGGACGGGGCCTTGCACGTCTAGCTTATGCGTTATTCCTGAAAATAATGGAACTTGATGACCGGGCAGGACCATAGCACGCCGTGGAGGGCCGCCAGAAGCCCCTCCACGACATCGAGTTCGGCCGTGAGAGCCGCTACTGGTCGCCAGTGAGGGCGAAGAAGATGTCCTCGAGACTGCTGCGCTCGGAGCCCAGCTCATGGATCTCGAGACCCGCCGCGGAAGCGATGCGCCCCACCTCCGCCACATCCAGGCCCCACACCCGCACGAGGTCGGCCTCCGTGCGATCGGCCCGGACCCCGCCGGCCATGCGCTCACCGAACAGCTCCATCAGGGCGTCGGCATGAGGGGTGCGCACCGTCACGACGCCCCCCTCGCCACCCGCCACCTCGTCCAGGGTGCCCTCGCGTACCAGCCTGCCCCTGTTGATGACGACCACCCGGTCCACCAGTTGCTCCACCTCGGAGAGCACATGACTCGAGACCAGCACGGTCCCACCCTGGTCGGCGAACTCCCGCAGCATCGAACGCATCCAGTTGATCCCCTTCGGATCCAGCCCGTTGGCCGGCTCGTCGAGCACGAGCACCGAAGGGTTGCCGAGCAGGGCACCGGCGAGCGCGAGGCGCTGGCGCATACCGAGGGAGTAGCCCTTCACCTTGCGTTGCGCCGCATCCGCCAGGCCCACCCTTTCCAGCACTTCATCGGCGCGCTCGGCCGGGATCCCGTTGGCGGTGCACAGCACTCGCAGGTGCCCCCGGCCGCTGCGCCGCGGGTGGAATCCGGACGCGTCCAGGGCCGCACCGACCTCCCCGCCGGGCGAGGCGAGTTCCCCGTAGCGGCGCCCTCCGATGGTGGCCACACCGGCGTCCGGGCGCACGAGCCCGAGCAGCATGCGCAGAGTGGTGCTCTTGCCCGCACCATTGGGGCCGAGGAAGCCGGTGACCGACCCGGGCTGCACGGAGAAGGACAGCCCGTCGACCGCTTTGACGTCACCGAACGACTTGGTCAGGCCAGAGATTTCGATCGGAACGCTACTCTTGCCCATGAGAACAGTCCTCCATCGTGAGTCGGGACACTGCGCCGGATGCGGGTTCGCAGATCGCAGGTGGCTACGACATCGGACACGGCGCCGAACACCGGGGAATCCAGCCCGGCTCGCCGTTCGGACGGTCCCCCCGCCCACCACCGTGGGACATCTGTCGAGATCGGTTTAAGATGCCTCGTGGATAGGGACCATACAACATGGTGAAGTCAATACACAATGTTTCCGGGGCAGCAACTGTGACCAGCCGAACCGCAGCTCTCGACCGCCTACTGACCCTGGCGGGGCGCCTGACCGAGGTGATGGAACGCGGCATGGCCGAGCGCGGCCTGAACCGCGCTCACGCCACGCTGCTCATGGTGCTGCACCACGGCGGCCCGACAGTTCAGCGCGGCTTGAGCCAGGCCCTCGGGGTCACGCCCCGTCACGTGACGGGCCTCGTGGACACACTGGAGGCCGACGGGTGGGTCGAGCGCCGCCCGCACCCCACCGACCGGCGGGCCTCCATGGTCACCCTCACCACCAAGGGCGAGGCAGCCGTCGCCATCATGAACGAGGAACGGCGCAACTGGGCGGAGCAACTCTTCGCGAAGGTACCCGAGAGCGAGCTCGACATGTTCACCGCCATCCTCGACACCCTCGACTCCTCCGTGACGCACAGGGGCGACCAACCGCACTGCGCGAGTTGACCATCGAGGTGCCCCACTCCGTCCGGACGGGCACCCTTCACACGCACCTCACCTTATTCCAATAAACCTTGCATTCATGCATGATGGGACTTCCTGATCTCTCCCTCACCGTAAGGGATCACGTGCATGACCATCACCGAGAATCACCCCACGCTCCCCTTCGCCAGGCCGGACATCCTCGGCCTGGCGCCTCTCTTTCACGAGCTCCAGGAACAGGACCCGGTGGCCCGGGTCCGCACCCCTACCGGCGACTTCGGCTGGCTCGTGACACGGCATGCAGACGTGAAGCAGCTGCTCGCGGATCCTCGCCTCGGCCGCGGACACGCCGAACCGGAACGGGCCGCCCGCTACTCCCGTTCACGCATGGAGGGCGGTCCGCTCGGCGACCCGAAGACCGAGGACGCCGAGTACGGACGCATGCGGAGTCTGCTCTCCCCCTCGTTCGCCCCGCGGCGCATGCACACCGTGCACGAGCGCGTCCTCGCCCTGGTCGACGAGTTGTTCGACCAGGCCCTGAGCCGGCCGGCGCCCGTCGACTTCCATGAGGCGATCGCCTTCCAGCTGCCGGTCATGGTCATCTGCCGGCTGCTGGGCGTGCCCGAGGACGACCGCGACCGGTTCCGGGGCTGGCTCGACGCGGCGACCGCTCTGTACGACCAGAACCAGATAGCGAGCGGCTACGCGGCCCTGATGGGATACACCGACGAACTGGTGCGCCTCAAGCGGGAGAAGCCGGGCGAGGACATCATCACGGACCTGCTCGCGGCCGTGGACGAGTCGGAGGCAGCGGCCAAGCTGCCTCAACTGGTGGCCGGACTGCTCTACGCCGGCTACGAAACCACCGTCGAGCGCCTCGGATTCGGAGCCCTGCACCTGCTCGCCCACCCGGATCAGATGCAACTACTCCGCAAGGATCCGTCCCTGATGCCCTCGGCGGTCGAGGAGGTTCTCAGGGTGGCCGCTCCCAGCCGCCCGCCACGCATCGCCTATGCCCGCGCCGACCTCGAGGTGCGCGGGGTGTCCATCAAGTCCGGCGATCTGGTCATGCTGGCCATACAGGCCGCCAACCACGACCCGCGCGTGTTCGAAGACCCCCAGCGCTTCGATGTGACCCGGTCCCCCAACCCCCATCTCAGCTTCGGCCACGGCGGCCACTTCTGCCTCGGCGCCAGCATGGCCCGGCTCGAACTCGAAGCGGTCTTCTCGGCCCTCGTACGGCATGAGCCGACACTGCGACTCGCGGCCCCCGTCGAGGACCTGCTCCAGCACGAGAATCCGTCCACCGGTGGCCTGACCGCGCTGCCCATCACCTGGTGAGAGAACATGTCTCCTTCGCTCCGCAGACGTCCCTTGATAGCACTGTCCCTGGCGGCAGTCGTTCTGGCCGCACTCCCGCAAGCGCAGGCCACGGCAGCTCCCCCCGCCCGTACTACCGCCTCCTCCGCCGAGCCGGCACCCTTCCCGGGAGTCCTCGGACCGCAGAACCCCTTCGTCGCGCCCCATGGCCTCGGAACCGCCCATAACGACAGCCAGTCGTCGGACGCGACGCCCCAGACGGGGCCGGGGGCCGGTCCGTACAACACGTCCATGGTCTACGGACCCACCTGCCCTTCGACGGTGATGGACAGCGAGGGACTCCTGGTCGGACTGTGCATGGACGGGCACGACAAGCCCAGCATCCGCCTGATGGACCCCAAGACGCTGGCCGTACTGGCCTCCATACCGCAGCCGCCCACCAGTCAGTACGGTGTGCACTTCTACATCGACCGCTACGACCGCACCGTCATCTCCAACGGCGACGGCCACATCCTCCGGGTGAGTCACCGCCAGGACTCCTCGGGGCAATGGAGGCTGCGGGTCGACGACGACTGGGACCTCAGCCGTCAGGTGAGCGATCACTGTGGCGCTCCGCGCTGCGACTACCTGGTGAGCGTCAAGCCGGACTGGGCCGGGCGGATCTGGTTCTCCTCCCTGGAAGGTGTCGTGGGGACCCTGAACCCGCGCACCGGCGCGGTGCGCACCCTCCACCTGCCCGACGGCGAACGCGTGGTCAAGGCGATCTCGACCTCCTTCAGAGGGGTCGCACTCGCTTCCGACTACGCGGTGTACCTCCTCAAGGCAGATGCCCTCGGGCGGCCCAGAATCGTCTGGCGCGAGACGTACGACCGCGCCGACTTCATCAAACCCGGCAAGTGGACCGAGGGCAGCGGCACTTCACCCAGCTTCTTCGGTCCGGGCGACGACCGCTACCTCGCCCTCATGGACGGCGGTGCGCCCCGGGAGAGCGTGCGCGTCTACCGGGTGGACGCCCGCGCGGGCCGGCGGCTCCTGTGCACGATCCCGGTCTTCGCCCACGGCGCCAGCAGCACCGACGACACTTTCATCGTGGCGGGGCGCAGCGTCATCGCGGTGAACACCAACGGCTACGACTACTTCGACTACACGCCGAAGCCGCTGCCGGGCGGCATGACCCGTATCGATGTGCGCAAGGACGAGTCGGGCTGCGACGTGGTGTGGAACAACCCCACCTCGACGACCACCATGGCCAAGCTGTCCATGAGCAAGGGCATCGTCTACAACTTCGAGCGGACGGTGGACGACGCGGGCGTTCCCACCTACTCGTTCATGGCCATCGACGCACACACGGGCAAGACCCTCTCCCGGACTCCGCTCGGCCACCACTTCGTCTATGAGGGCCTCCAGCTCAACGGCATGCTGGGGCCGGACGGCAGCTACTACCAGGGCGTACTCGGCGGCATGATCCGCGTCAGCCCGACTACCGGCTGACTCCCGGCCACGCTTCACAACCATCACTTCATTGTGTACCGTCTTCACTAATTCATGGAGAGAAATGAGGCGTGATGGTTCAGCATGTCCAGACGCTGACCGAGGCGGACTTCGACCAACATGTCGGCAGCGCACTCCAACCGGTCCTCGTCGACTTCTGGGCCGAGGACTGCTCCTCGTGCAAGGCCCTGTTCCCGCTGCTGGAGGAGCTCGCCCAGGAGCACACCGGAGCGCTGCGCGTGGGCGCGGTCCGTCTCGATGACGCGCCGGGCCTCGCGCGGCGTTTCGACATCATGAAGCTGCCGACCCTCATGGTCTTCGTCGACGGAGAGCCGGTGAAGCGGATCGTCGACATCCAGCACAACGCCGATCTGGTGGATGCGCTGGAAGAGTTCCTGCGCTGACGCCGCTCAGCGAAGACGGGGCCGGGGGGGGGGCCCCCCCCAGGGGGGGGGGGGGGGCCCCGGCGCGGGGGTGAGAGGGGAGGCCGCGCCCCCGCCCGGAGAGGCGGAAGGACGGCGGCTGGGGGAG